>NC_014652.1:1701250-2337500 GCF_000166355.1 Caldicellulosiruptor hydrothermalis 108 | reverse complement strand
GCCAGGGTGAAGTGTGGGTGAGACCACATGGAGGCCCGAACCGGTCGTCGTTGAAAAGGCGTCGGATGAGCTGAGGGTAGTGGAGAAATTCCAATCGAACCCGGAGATAGCTGGTTCTCCCCGAAATAGCTTTAGGGCTAGCCTCAAGTGATGGCCGCTGGAGGTAGAGCACTGATTGGGCTAGGGGCGCAAAAACGTTACCGAACCCTATCAAACTCCGAATGCTGGCGGCGTGAAGCTTGGGAGTCAGACCACGAGCGATAAGGTCCGTGGTCGAGAGGGGAACAGCCCAGACCGACTGCTAAGGTCCCAAAGATGTGGCTAAGTGTGCAAAGGATGTTCAGCCGCGAAGACAACCAGGAGGTTGGCTTAGAAGCAGCCATTCCTTTAAAGAGTGCGTAACAGCTCACTGGTCGAGCGGCTGGGCGCCGAAAATACTCGGGGCTGAAGCCACACACCGAAGCATCGGGTTTAAGCTGGGAATATATCCAGCTTAAGCGGTAGGGGAGCGTTCTGCGGTAGGGTGAAGCCCAAGGCGAAAGCCAGGGTGGACGAGGCAGAAGTGAGAATGCCGGAATAAGTAGCGCGAGGCAGGTGGGAAGCCTGCCCGTCGGAAGCCCAAGGGTTTCTGGGGAAGGCGAATCCGCCCAGAGTTAGCCGGGGCCTAAGGCGAGGCCGAAAGGCGTAGCTGATGGGTATCAGGTTGATAATCCTGAGCCACCTGCCGGAGGATACCCTACGAGGCGGGACGCAGGAGGAGCAGGCAACCGGGGAGTTGGTATACCCCGGCCAAGCGGCGAGTGGGCGTGCGTAGGCAAATCCGCGCGCGCGGTAACCATGAGCCGTGATGGGGAGCCGAAATTAAAGTAGGCGAAGTGCTGAGCTTCACACTGCCAAGAAAAGCGTCGCGTAGGCGAAGGCAGGTGCCCGTACTGGAAACCGACACAGGTGGGCGAGGAGAGTATCCACAGACGGACGGGTGAAGCACCGCTAAGGAACTCGGCAAACTGACCCCGTAACTTCGGGAGAAGGGGTGCCTAAGGTGAAAGCCTTAGGTCGCAGGGAATAGGCCCAAGCGACTGTTTATCAAAAACACAGGTCTCTGCCAAGCCGAAAGGCGAGGTATAGGGGCTGACGCCTGCCCGGTGCTGGAAGGTTAAGGGGAGGGGTTAAAAGCTCCGAACCGAAGCCCCAGTGAACGGCGGCCGTAACTATAACGGTCCTAAGGTAGCGAAATTCCTTGTCGGGTAAGTTCCGACCCGCACGAATGGCGTAACGACTTGGGCGCTGTCTTGGCGGTGTGCCCGGCGAAATTGTGGTACCAGTGAAGACGCTGGTTACCCGCGGTTGGACAGAAAGACCCCGTGGAGCTTTACTGCAGCCTGGCACTGTGTTTTGGTGTGCCTTGTACAGGATAGGTGGGAGGCTGAGAAGTGGGGGCGCCAGCCTCCATGGAGCCGACGGTGGGATACCACTCTGGGTGCACTGGAGCACTAACCAGACACTCTGAACCGAGTGATGGGACACTGTCAGGTGGGCAGTTTGACTGGGGCGGTCGCCTCCTAAAAGGTAACGGAGGCGCCCAAAGGTCACCTCAGCACGGATGGAAATCGTGCGGTAGGAGTGCAAAGGCGGTAAGGTGGCTTGACTGTGAGGCTGACAAGCCGAGCAGGGACGAAAGTCGGGCTTAGTGATCCGGCGGTTTCAAGTGGGAGAGCCGTCGCTCAACGGATAAAAGTTACCCCGGGGATAACAGGCTGATCTCCCCCGAGAGTCCACATCGACGGGGAGGTTTGGCACCTCGATGTCGGCTCATCGCATCCTGGGGCTGAAGTAGGTCCCAAGGGTTGGGCTGTTCGCCCATTAAAGCGGTACGTGAGCTGGGTTCAGAACGTCGTGAGACAGTTCGGTCCTTATCCGCCGCGGGCGCAGGGTATTTGAGGGGAGCTGACCCTAGTACGAGAGGACCGGGTTGGACGGACCGCTGGTTTACCAGTTGTACCGCCAGGTGCACGGCTGGGAAGCCAAGTCCGGATGGGATAAACGCTGAAAGCATCTAAGCGTGAAGCCCACCCCAAGATGAGATACCCCACACCGTAAAAGGTGGTAAGGGTCCTGGTAGACTACCAGGTAGATAGGCCGCATGTGTAAGCGCTGTGAGGCGTTGAGCAAGGCGGTACTAATGGCCCGAGGAGCTTGACCGCAAGATAAGCTTTCTCCCTATTCACTTGCGAGGCTGCTTAAAAAGCTGCTGAAAAAAATGAATATAGGTAACAAATCCGGTGGCGAAAGAGCGAGGGAAACACCCGTTCCCATTCCGAACACGGAAGTTAAGCCTCGCAACGCCGATGATACTGTGCTGGAGACGGCACGGGAAAGTAGGTGGCTGCCGGATTTTTTATTTTTGTATGTGTGTTAAAAAATAACAAACTGGGCAAAATTTAAAATTGATCATGTGTTTGCTTTAATCTCTTTTATTTTTTATAAAGTAAATTCTTTAATGAGTCATCACATCTAAATTTTTGATTCTTCCACACTCTCACTTTTTTTGAACTCTTCATATCCTGCGTACAACAAAATTTAATTCTCCTGTAAATTTTCCGTCGGCCATGGTATATTGCGATATTTTAAATAGTTATTAAAGAAAAATCGAAAATAATCGAAAACGATATTGAAAACAATTCGAAAAACTTTTATAATAATCTTATATCACAATCTCAGCAAAGGGGTTTGCTTTTCATGGGAAAAATCAAGGCAGCCATTTTTGACATGGATGGGGTTTTAACAGACACCGTAAAGCTACATTTCAGAGCATGGAAGAAGATGTTTGAAAGCCACGGTTATAAATTTGAATATGAAGATTACAAATTGAAGGTTGATGGGAAACCAAGGCTTGATGGCATAAGAAGCATTGCTTGTGATGTGCCAGAAGACAAGCTAATAGAGATGGCTGAGGAAAAACAAAAGATTTTTTTGGAATTTGTTGAACAAGAAAATTTAGAAGCTTTTGAAGATAGCATATGGCTTTTAAATCATTTGAAGCAAAATAATATAAAACTTGCTGTTGCATCTTCAAGCAAAAATACCACTAAAATTTTGACCAAGATAGGAATTTACAATATGTTTGATACAGTTGTAACAGGGTATGATTTCAAAAAAGGGAAACCTGACCCTGAAATATTTCTTACTGCGGCAAAAAAACTAAATGTAAATCCAAAAGACTGCGTAGTGTTTGAAGATGCCATAGATGGGATTAAAGCAGGCATTTGTGCGGGGATGCTTACAATTGGTGTCTGTAGAGATGGTCAATTTGATAGGCTAAAAGAAGCTCATTACGTGGTTGATAGATTAGATAAGATTAGTTTAGAACTTCTTGAAAATCTTAATGAAAAACTTTTCAAAAAGGTTTGGGAGGTTCTCGACAATGAAACTTTCAGAAAAAAACTGGCTGATTGAGCAGGAAAGTTTTGGAGTTTCACATAGATATGAAACATGTTTTGCTCTTACAAATGGGTATATAGGAATAAGGGGAATCAACGAAGAGTGTTTTTGTGATGAGACGCCAGGCACTTTTATAGCGGGTATATTTGACAAAGACACAGCTCAAGTTACAGAGCTTGTAAATTTGCCAAATCCAATAGGTCTTAGGATATATATAAATAGAGAATACTTAAATCCTTTGAAATGTGAAATTCTTGAGTTTAAAAGAGTTTTAGACTTAAAACAGGGACTGCTTTTCAGAAAATTGAGACTAAAAGATGAAAAAGGTAGAATTACATCAATAGAAGGATTCCGATTTGTCAGCATGAAAAATAAAAATCTTATTGTTCAAAAGTACAATGTGGTTTGTGAGAACTACTCAGCAGTCTTAAATGTAGAAAGTTTTATTGATGCGAACACCATGAACTCCAAGGATACTCCAAACGATAGGGTAAAACATTATGAAGTAGAAGATAAAAAGGACTGCAAAAGCTGTATATTCCTTGGTATTAAAACAAAGGATAAAAGATACAAAGTGGGAATAGCGAGTTCTACAGAGGTTTTATTAGATGGTCAGATATGTTATTTTAATAGATTTGTAAAAGATTTAGGAAGCATTATTACCGAAAACCTTGAGGTTGAGGCAAAAGAGGGAAAAAGTTATGAGATTGTAAAGCTGAGTGTATTGGTGTCCTCGAGAGAAAACGTTGAGGATATTTTTAAAAGTTCTATAAGCAAGCTTGAGAGAGCAAAAGAATTAGGTGTTGAGAGGCTGTTTTCTGAGCATATAGAAGAGTATGACAAGCTCTGGGATGTTAGTAAACTTGAAGTAATTGGTGATGAGGTTGCAGATAGAAGTCTCAAATTTAACGTTTTCCATCTACTTAGTATGGCAAATCCAGAAGATGAACATGTAAGTCTTGGTGCAAAAGGCCTTCACGGAGAAGGCTACAAAGGCCATGTTTTTTGGGATACAGAGATATTTATGCTCCCGTTTTACATTTACACAAATCCAAAAGCTGCAAGGTCAATGCTGATGTACAGGTACAATCTTTTGGACGCTGCAAGGGAGAACGCAAGGAAAAATGGATACAAAGGTGCGCAGTTCCCCTGGGAGTCTGCAGACACCGGACAAGAGGAGACACCAAAGTGGGGGTACGATTATCTTGGCAATCCTGTTCGAATATGGACAGGGGATATAGAATATCATATTTCAGCAGACATAGCTTTTGCAGTTTTAGAGTATGTGCGTGCAACAGATGACATAGAGTTTCTTTTAAACTATGGTGTGGAAATTGTGATTGAAACAGCAAGGTTTTGGGCTTCAATTTGTAAATACAATGAAGAAAAGGATAGGTATGAAATAAATGATGTGATAGGTCCGGACGAGTTCCATGAACATTGCAACAACAATGCTTACACCAATTATCTTGCAAAGTGGAACTTAGAAAAGGCTTCTGAGCTTTTGACATTCTTGAAGGAAAATTACCCCAGCCATTTTGAAAGGTTAGTAAAAAAAATAAACTTATCAGAAGATGAACCTTTGAACTGGCTAAAAGTTGCATCAAAGATTTATATTCCATACCATTCTGAAACAAAGCTGATTGAACAGTTTGAGGGATATTTTAATCTTAAAGATTTTATTATTGAAGAATACGACAGCAATAATATGCCAGTCTGGCCGAAAGGTGTTGAGCTTGACAAGCTAAATAGCTATCAGCTCATTAAACAGGCAGACGTTGTGATGCTTTTGTATTTGCTCGGCGACCAGTTTGATGAAGAGGTTATGAAAATAAACTATGATTACTATGAGAAAAGGACAATGCACAAATCATCTTTGAGTCCGAGCATCTATGCTTTGATGGGAGTAAGAGTGGGTGAGACAAAAAGAGCATATATAAACTTTATGCGTACCGCTTTGACAGACCTTGAAGACAATCAGGGCAACACAGCTTTGGGGATACATGCTGCATCTTTGGGCGGCACATGGCAAGTTTTGATATTTGGTTTTGGAGGTTTAAAAGTTGAAAAGAATGATGTTCTATCTGTCAATCCGTGGCTTCCTGAAAAATGGGAAGCTTTGAAATTTAGCATCTGGTGGAAAGGAAACTTGCTGGATTTTGTCGTCACTAAAGAAAATGTTGAAATTAAAAAAAGAGTGGAGAAAAGCAAAGTAAAAGTCAGAGTTAAGGGCAAGGAAATAGTCCTGTAGTTTTTAAACTTCGCTGTGAGGAAAATCTTCACAGCGAGTTTTATTTTACGAAAAGATTTCGAAAAAGTTTGATAGTAAGGAGAACATGAAGCATCCTTTACTTATGCTTAATAAACAAAATTCAAAAATTAATTAAAAAACCTATAGACAAAATTACTAACTTGTTGTATAATAAAATTATCGAAAACATTTCCGAAATATTTAATTCAAAAAGGAGGTTTGTTTTATGAAAAAATTTCTAACAATTTTATTAACGCTAATTTTCCTACTTTCCTTGATTGCAGGAATGGGTGCTGCGCAAAAAGGAGTTTTTGCCACTTCCAAGATAACTTTAAAACTGGGTGCGTGGGCATCTTCCCCTGCTGAGAAGAAGATTGTTCAAAACCAAATTGCAGCATTCAAAAAGCTGTATCCAAATGTTGATGTGAAAATTACTGAAATTGTCGGTGACTACAACCAAAAGATGCAGCTTCTCATGGCATCTAAAACAGAGCCTGATATCTTTTACATGGATTCAATGCCAGCATGGCAGTATATTGCAAAAGGTGTTTTAGAGCCGCTTGACAGCTGGATGAAAAAGTACAATGTCAAAACAATTGGTTATGAGTCATCACTTCTCCAGCCATTCATATACAAAGGAAAAGTGTATGGACTTCCAAAGGATTATAATACATTAGTTTTGTTCTACAACAAAGAGATGTTCAAACAAGCTGGTCTAACTCGTCCACCAAGGACTTGGCAGGAACTGAAAGATTATGCTAAGAAACTTACAACAGGCAAGGTTGTAGGTCTTACAATGAATCTTGAGCTTGCAAGAATTCAACCTTTTGCATATCAAAATGGTGGTAAAGTATTTGATGGCACAAAGCCAGTCTTTACCGACCCGAAAGCCTTGGAAGGCTTAAAATTTGCACTTGACCTTTTCAAAGAAGGAATATGCAAGACTCCGAAGGATTTAGGTGCTGGCTGGGTTGGGGATGCATTTGCTGACAAGAAAGCTGCTATGACAATTGAAGGTGGCTGGATGATTCCATTCTTAAACGACAGAAAGATACCAAAAGACTCATATGGAATTGCAGAACTTCCTGCAGGACCAGCTGGCAAGTCAACAATGGCATTCACCGTTGCATATGTAATGAGCAAAAATTCAAAGCACAAACCTGAAGCGTTCAAACTTATAAGATTCTTAACTGGAGAAGGTGGTCAAAAGTATGTGGTTGAAGCAGGTCTAGCACTTCCTTCATTAAAGAGTGCAGGTGTAAACTTTGCAAAAACTTATCCAGAGAGAAAAGCGCTTGTTGATGGTGCAAAATATGCACAGGTCTACTTCTATGGTCTGGATGGTACAAAAGTTGTGGATGTCTTCAACAAAGCATTTGAAGATTATGTAATTGGCAAAAAGTATGATCTTAAGAAGAACATTGAGGAAAGAGTAAAGCAAATCATGAAGTAAAATAGAAGATACTACCTGGAAAATAATCAAGGCAGGTAAAAAAGCCTGCCTTGATTTATAAGAATATAACTGTAAGTTATAGGGGGATGTGAATAAAAAATGAGAAATAGAACAAAAGCCCAAGAATACTTGACAGCTTTTGTCATGCTGCTTCCTTATATACTGTCTTTTTGTGTATTTTTTGCTTACCCGCTTGTAAAGGCTTTTGTGATAAGTTTTCAGAACTTTTCATTCTTAGGAGATGCTCCACCTAAATTTGTAGGCCTTGCTAACTATAAAGAAGCGCTGACAAACAAGATGTTTTTAGATTCTATTCTTAACACGCTTTATTATTCGGTTTTAGTTGTTCCTACTCAGCTTATTATTGCTCTCATTTTAGCTGTGATAGTAAATGACAAGGTGAAATTCAAGGAGTTTTTCAGGACAACATATTATCTTCCCACAGTTACATCACCTGTAGCAGTATCAATTATATTTCTGTTTTTGTACAAAACAGATGGGCTTGTGAATCAGATTTTAAGGCATATTGGGATTACTCCCCGAAACTGGTTCAATGAACCTTCTTTTGTGATGCCCGCAATTGTGAGTGTTGCTGTTTGGGGGTCTGTAGGGTTTTATATGGTTACATTTTTGTCTGGGCTTTCAACAATTCCAGACCAGCTTTATGAAGCTGCAGAAGTTGAAGGTGCAGGAGAGCTTACAAAGCTTATTAAAATCACAGTACCTCTTTTAAAACCGATGATATTTTTCAACACAGTTGTATCTTTTATTAGCACTCTCCAGATGTTTGATTTGTCATACATTATAGGTGGTTCTGATGGTGGTCCTATGGGAAAAGCAATGACAATGGTTGTGATGATATACAGAACAGCTTTTAAAGAGTTCAACATGGGAGTTGCCTCAGCTATGGCGTTTGTTGTGTTTGGGATTATCTTTCTATTAACATTAATTCAGCGAAAATTATTTGGCGAGGAAATGTCATATTAAGTAATGATTTTTCTGGATTATCGAAAAAGGAGATGAGAAAAAGGTGTGGAAGAAGGAAAATACCTATGGGATTGGAATTAAAATAGCGCTATACACAATCTGCATATTATGGACAATAGTAACATTAGTACCATACTTTATTGCTATTATAACCTCTTTAAAACCTGTAGAAGATGTAACAAAATTTTCAATTGATTTTAGAAAACTCAGCTTAGATAGCTATAAATATATCACAACAGAGTTTCCGTTTATGAGGTGGCTTTTTAACAGCTTTGTAGTTGCAGTGGCTGTGACAGCTGGTAATCTGCTTTTTAATTCCATGGCAGCCTATGCTCTTGCAAGGCTTAACTTCCCATTCAAGAAGGTTATTTTTTATATTATCATAGGCACAATGATGATACCTGGACAGGTACTCTTGATTCCTATTTACCTTATTCTAAACAAACTTGGCTGGATTGATTCGTACAAAGGACTAATCATTCCATGGCTTGTGAGTGCATTCTATATATTTTTTATGCGTCAGTACTTTTTGACAATTCCTAAGGATTTAGAAGAAGCTGCATTGATTGATGGACTGTCGCGGTTTGGTATATTCTTCAAGATATTTTTGCCGCTATCATTGCCGGCTTTGGCAACTCAAGCAATATTCATATTTGTGGGCAACTGGAATAGTTTCATGTGGCCAAGCATCATAGCTTCGTCTGAAGAGCTGTATACCCTGCCAGTAGGACTCAACTCATTTTACGGTCAGTATTATCAATTTTGGAACCAGGTTTTAGCAGGGGCAATACTTCTTTCTTTGCCAACCATAATAGTTTTCGTGGCATTTCAGAAATATTTCGTCAGAGGAATAGTCACAACAGGACTTAAAGAGTAATAAAAATGTTGAAACAGAAGGCAAAGAAAGTGTATAATTAATTTCAAGGTTTTAGTGAAACATTTCAAAAAACAGAGGGAGAAAAGAAAGAATGAGAAAGAACAAGAATGTGACCATAAAAGATATTGCAAAAGCTTTGGGACTGTCCCCAAGCACTGTTTCAAGAGCGCTCAATAATTACTCAGATATAAACCCTGAAACAAGAGACAAGGTAATAGAGATGGCCAAAAAGCTAAATTACACACCAAACATCTTTGCAAAAAGCCTTGTCACAAACAAGACAAAAAGAGTTGGACTGTTCATTGAAGACATGGAGAAGGAAGGCATATACGGTGTTTTCTATTATGAAATACTTATAAGTTTCAGGAAAGCTGCAATGGACAATGGTTATGAGGTTGTTTTGCTATCAACGTCTTCAGAGGAGCAAAAGAGAGTCTCTTTTGATGCGGTTATGCAGGAAAAAGGGCTTGAAGGTGCATTTATCATGGGACTTAAGATGGATGATGAGTATCTGAATGAAATACAAAAAAGCAGCTATCCTGTTGTTTTGCTTGACATTCCAATAAAGAACTCAAATGTAGGTTATGTGACAACAAACAATCTAAAAGGTGCGCAGCTTGCAACAGAACACTTGATTAACCTTGGACACAAAAAAATAGGGTTTTTGAATGGTCACAAAAAAGCATATGTCAGCCAAGAAAGATTAAACGGTTATATATTGGCACTTAGCAAAAACGGACTTCAGGTTGACAGTGAACTTATTTATGAAGGTGATTTCACAGAAGAAAGTGGATTTAAAGCAGCAGACTATTTTGTCCAAAAAGGTGTCACAGCAGTTTTTGCTGCATCAGACATGATGGCAATCGGTCTTATAAAAAGATTAAAGGAACTTGGGGTTGATGTACCCAAAAAAGTTTCGGTTGTTGGATTTGACGATATATCCTTGGCACGTTACATCACCCCTACTCTTACAACAATAAGACAGAACAAGAGTGAAATGGGCAAATCAGCTTTTTATCTGCTTTTGAACCTGATTTCAAAGCAGCCCATAAACCACATTATTTTAGAGCCAGAGCTTGTAAAAAGAGAATCAACAGCAAGACTGCGCTAAATATATTTTTGTAAGCTCAACAAAAACGGCTGTGAGAAGAAAACGCAAATCTTCTCACAGCCTTTAAAATTTTAATTGGCAAGTATAAATTCTTTAGCCTGCCCTCTTTTCAATTCAAAACTGCTACCATAATGTGAAAGCTGAACACTTTCACCTTCCAAAAGTGTATAGGAAGCTTTGTCTTTTGTGATTTCCACTTTCAAAACTTTTCCCTTGTATCTTACTTTAAACGATAAACATTCAAGCCTTTGAGGAAGCTTTGGTGCAAAGGAAAGTCGGTCTTTGTTTGTTCTCATTCCACCAAAACCAAATACCAAAGCTTGCCAAGCACCGCCCATACAAGCAGCGTGAATTCCATCTTTTGTGTTGTCATTTAAATCGTCAAGGTCCATTCTTGCTGTATATACAAAGTATTCGTATGCTTTGTCTAAGTACCCAAGCTCTGCTGCAAGGATACTAAAGATTGCAGGTGAGAGTGATGAGTCATGTGTTGTAATTGGCTCATAGTATTCATAGTTATTTTTTAGATCCTCAAATGTAAAGTTTTCTCTCAAAAGGTAAATGAGCAAAAGAACATCTGGCTGTTTGCAAACTTGATATCTATAGATGTCTAAATAATGCCAGTTCAAAAGAAGAGGAAACTGATTCTCTGGGATTTTTGACAAATCAAGCCTCTTTTTATAGATGAATGAATCGTCCTGAGAAATAATTTTCAGCTCTGGATTGTACGGCAAATACATGTTATCAGCAATGTTTTTCCACAGTAAAACCTCATCTTTTAAGAGCTCAATTTTTCTACAAAGTTTCTCAAGAGCATTACTATCTTTTTCTTTCAATAGATTATAAAGCTCTGTAGCAAACTCAAGGGTCATCTTTACCATGTAGTTTGTATAAGCGTTGTTGTCAACAAGTGCAGTATACTCATCAGGGCCGGTGACACAGAATATGCAGAACTTTCCGCCCTTTGCTTCACTGAAATGGCCAAGTTCTGAAAAGAATCTTGCAACTTCAAATACAATCTCTGCACCATAGTTTTTTATGAATTCCAAATCATCTGTTGCTTCAAAATACTTTTTTATGGCATACACAATATCAGCGTTTATGTGGTATTGGGCAGTCCCTGCGGGGAAATATGCTGAACACTCTTTTCCTGCAATGGTTCGCCAGGGATATAGTGCTCCTCTGTGGTGAAGCTCTCTTGCCCGCTTTCTTGCTGCATCTAAAATGTTGTATCTATATAAAAGAAGCATTTTTGCAATTTCTGGCTGGGAATATATAAAAAACGGCATTATATAAATTTCAGAGTCCCAGAAATAATGTCCACCGTAACCTTCACCGGTCAAGCCTTTTGCAGCAATGTTTGAAATACCGTTTCTACCTGTTGATTGAAGTAGCGAAAATAGGCTAAATCTTATAGCTTGCTGAATCTTAGGATCCCCTTTTACCACAACATCAGCATTTTCCCAGAAAGTTTCTAAAAATTCTCTTTGTTCTTTCAAAAGGTTTTCAAACCCCATCTTTTTTGCCTCAAGTATTTCAGCAGCACAGCGCTCTTCAATCAAATCTTCTTCAACATCTCTTTGTGTAAAATATGAAAAATATTTTGTCAAATTATATTCCATATCTTTTTCAGCATCAAATTCAATTTCAAATATGACAAGGTTTTTTTCTTTGTCAGCAAAAGATTTATGTTGAAAATCACCAAAGCTCAAGATGTGTTCTGCCATGCAGCCATATGAGAGCCTGCTCTTCTTAGTTTTTTGCATCAGAAAACCCTTGAGCTCAGAACAATGAGCCTTAGATGTCTCAAAAGGAAATTTTTCTATTCCAGATCCAACCCTCACATCTTCTGTCTCAAGCAGATTTGAAGAGTTTCCATCTATTTTACTTACAATCTTTATTCTGCCAGAAAAATTGAGAGGTTTTATTCTAATATTAATTGCTCCTAAATGCTGCCTTTTAAAACATGCAAGCCGCTCAAAAGATATAAAAATTTTTCTGCCACGTTCAGATTCCCAGAGTATTTCGCGTACTACCGTTCCGCTCTTCATGTCTAGTTTTCTGATATGTTTATAAATTTTCCCACTGAACAAATTGAATTTTTCACCCTCAATTGTTATTTCAAATGTCTTTACATCAGCCACATTTACCATTGCCTCGCCACGCTTTGCAAATCCATATCCACCCTCTGGATAAGTTATATCATACTCTTCATAAAAGCCATTGATATATGTTGCTTTAAAGCTCTGGCATTTGTCAGGAAAATCTTCATCCAAGTTTCCCCTCAGACCCAAATATCCATTTGCAACTGTGAATATGGTCTCAAGCATAAAATTGTGCTGAGGATGAAATCCTTCTTCTATTATGTTCCAATCATCTGGCAATAGTATAGATTGCTTTTTGGGGAGCTTTCTCAAGCTGTATTCTCCTTTCGCAGCAAAATCTTTTTTACGTAATCATACCTTATTATAATTTTACAGTCAATGGCTGGAAGTTACTTTTTAAATATGTTTTGGGAATGTTACCGAAATATTTTCGGTATAATTTTGTGTTTAATTGTAAATTTGATGGGTAAAAAATAAAAGAAGTCAAATTCAATTTTATGGGGGTAGATACAAAATGCCAAGTTTTGCAAACCCTTTTCAGGGAAATGTGAACAGGAAAATGACAAAACAGGAGCTCATCCAGGCAATAAGGCTTGACATTGCATCAGAGCTTGAAGCTATTTTTATCTATGATGCTCATGTGCAGGCAACAGATAACGAAGTAGCAAAAAGAGTAATTGCAGATATCAGAGATGAAGAAAAAGCACATGTGGGAGAGCTAATGACACTCCTGAGGATACTTGACCCTGAGGAAGCTGAACACTTTTTAGAAGGTGAGGAAGAAGTGAAAAGTATGCTCAAGGAACTTGGAATTGAAACTGAAGCAAAGCAGGGTGGGTTTACAATTGGAAGTTTAGTTGAAGAAGGAAAGGAGAAAGATTAAGATGTATTTCTTGGGGCGAGACCAATCACCTTTGAAAAGTGAACATTGGAAAGTAATAGATGAGATTGTGATTAATACCGCAAAAAAATATTAGTTGGTAGACGTTTTTTGCATCTTTTTGGTCCTTTAGGACCACAAACACAGACTATTTTTGCCGATGTTGTTGAAGAAGCAGAAAGCAAAAAAGCAGTAAGAAGATATTACCCTTTAAAACAAATTTACGAAGACTTTAAACTTAGCTGGAATGATTTGGAATATATTCTCTCTGGGACAGGACCTTATGATTTTTCTCAAGTTGCAAGAGCTACTTTGGAATGTGCAAAAAAAGAAGATGAATTTATATTCTGGGGTTGTAAAGAACTTGGGCTGGAAGGAATTTTAACTGCAACTGGCACAAACAGACTTAAAAAAGGAAATTGGAACGAGGGAGAGACTGCATATTCTGAGATAGTAAAAGGAATAGAACTGCTGCTAAGAAAAGGATATATAGGTAAACTTGTTCTTGTGTTAAGTCCAGACATTTATGTTCAGCTTTCAAGAATAAATCCAATGGCTGGAGTGTTGGAACTTGAAAGAATTTCAAAGCTGGTAGATAATAACATTTTTAAAACACCAGTACTTGGTGAAGGAAAAGCAGTCTTAATTTGTGCGGAGTTTTCTAACATCGATTTAACGATAGGGCAAGATATGGTTGTAACATATATGGGAAATGACAAGCTTGACCATGAGTTTAGAATTATAGAAACAATTGTACTTCGTATTAAAAACAAGGATTCTATTGTAATATTTGAATAAAATTTAAAATAGGCGTTTGCAAAATAGGTGGTGATTGAAGGTAAAAGGCACCAATACTAACATGAAATACAATCAAGATACAAAAAGAAAAGAGAAGTGAAAACCAAATATTATCAATACCAACAAAAATAATCAGCAACAAACATATGACAAAAATTAACAACTTCAAAAAAGACAATAATATCCTAAGCCTTCTTAACTCCTTGTTTTAGAAGGTTAAGTAAAAACAAAACCAGAAATTTTTTGTAAGAAATAGATTTAAAAAATAGTAGTATTAAGCGATAAGTTTTTTGAGCTTGTTAAGTTTTTTGATAGTCAATTTAGAGCAATAGAGTTTGATATTGTGAGCGAGAATAAACAAGAGCGAGAAAGTAATGGCAGATAGCAAGAAATCAGAGAAAATAGAAATATGGTCATAAGTAGAGATAGTATCAGAGCCCATGTAGGATTTCAGGTGGTAAATAGTCTGCTCTACAGCGACACGTTTTTTGTAGAGGTCAAAAAACTCTTGTGAATTTCTGTTGATACCTGGGAAAGAGCGAAAGTTATCTGGGTATGTATAGAACATTCTACCCGATTTAGAGGTAGTACAAGGCTGAGGGCAAGAGCAGATGCGTTTGCCATCTTTGTATTGTGACATAGGGCAAGTCCATTTAAGGCGCAAAGAGCGATTTT
This sequence comes from Caldicellulosiruptor hydrothermalis 108, assembly GCF_000166355.1. NCBI lineage: Bacteria > Bacillati > Bacillota > Caldicellulosiruptorales > Caldicellulosiruptoraceae > Caldicellulosiruptor > Caldicellulosiruptor hydrothermalis. The sequence continues at coordinate 2,322,922 of NC_014652.1, read as the reverse complement.
TACCCTGACATTTGCCTTCGGGTTTAAAAGGTTTGTTGAACTTTTTGCAGATAGGGATACCATCTTCAGAAATAACGATATTGGGGTCTGATGTAGGTGTAGTATTTTTAGAAGCTCTTGTATTTAGTGGAATAACGATTTTGGAGAAGTTAAAGGTATTTTTTAAAGTGGAGTATATGTTGTGGGAATCCAAAGCACTGTCGGCGATGAAAGTGGAGAAATTTTTGGGGATATAAGAGAATAAAGTTTCGAGCGAAGGAATTAAACCTTTAGAGTCGGAGATAGCTTTTGCTTCTTGTGGGTCAGAGGAAGGGGAATCATAGTTAAACAGAGGTACTAAAGCTAAAGGGATACCGAGAGCGTTGGTAATGACTGCAAATTTTAAAGCCCAGCAGAAATGGCCATTTACAAACATAAGACGGATGTTAGAATTAGCGTTAGCAGTTTTAGGCAAAGAAGAATAAACGAGAGAGTAGACTTTTTCAGAGGGAAGTTCAGGGTTAGCTTTTGAGGTATTTTTCAGCAGTAGATGAATGAATTTAGGATTGTTTTCACGAACCTTTGGGACAATACCTGTTGTGTCGAAGATTAAGATTGAAGAATCTTGAGGGCATTGTTGGATGGAAATATTATGTGCATGGATAGAGATATTTTGAAAAAGTTTATGGATTTCACTTGCAAATATTTTTCTAAAGCGAGAGAGAGTAGAGATAGAAGGGACATTGCCATGAAGATTACAAAATGAGCGAAGTTCGAATGAGTTGAGTAAGACAGCACGAAGCTGAGTTAAAGTATTGAGTTTGAGCAATTTTTGGACGAGGAAGCAACAAAGCATAGATTCTAAAGAGAAGTATCTATGCTTACCGAAATATTTGTAGTAGGCATTGTAGAAAGAAGAAGGTATATAATGTGACAAGTCAATGAATTTATTGAACAAGCCCAAGAGGCTTTCAGGCTTGTAGAGAGCCGAAGCCTTTAGGTGGGAGAATAGGTCTATGAAAGAAAGTTGTTTAGGTTTGGTGTTGAACATTTTGGAACCCTCCTCATAGTAGAAAATTTGTTTTATATAATCATATTTTACTACAATTATGAGGAGGGTGACCAGTCTTTTTTGATTCTATGTAAAGCTTGATAACGCTCATCTTGAGCGTTTTTGCAAAAGGCTAATAAAATTTAAAATAAAAGGAGGAATAAAGATGAGCGTAAAGAATGATATGACAATAGGATTTTTGAGGTCTGCATATGGTGGGGAGAGCATGGCTCACATGAGGTATTTGCTATGGGGTGACATTGCTGAAAAAGAAGGTTTTCCAAACATTGCAAGACTTTTTAGAGCAATCTCATATGCTGAGCAGGTCCATGCAAACAACCATTTTAAAGTACTTGGCAACATCAAAGGTGGGCATATGGTTGCATCTGATGCAGTGTTTGGAGTTGGCACAACAGTGGAAAATCTTCAAGGTGCAATTGACGGTGAGCTTTTTGAGGTAAACCAGATGTATGATGTTTACTTAAATGCGGCAAGATATCAAAACGAAAAAGATGCAGAAAGAAGCTTTCATTTTGCAATTGAGGCAGAAAAGATTCATGCTCAGCTTTTTAAAATGGCTCAAGATAGCGCAAAAGGAGGAAAGGATATAGAGATTAAAAATGTTTATATCTGCCCTGTTTGCGGACACACAGTCTTAGACGAAGCTCCTGAATTTTGCCCAATATGTGGCACAAAAAGAGAGATGTATAAAAAGTTTTGAATACAAATTAAAAAGGGGCTGTTATCCAAATTTTTGCAAAACAGCCCCTTTTATATTACCCTTTCAAAATCTCCTCAATTTCTTTCAATTCTTCTTCTGAAAACTCAAGATTATTAATACAACCCACATTATCTTCAATCTGAGACACTTTGCTTGCACCGACAATTACTGAAGCCACAACTTTGTTGCGCAAAATCCACGAAAGTGCAAGCTGTGAAACTGTCTGGCCACGCCTTTTTGCAATCTCAGATAACTTTTTAACCTTTTCAATTCTCTCAGGAGTTATATCACTTTCTTTTAAAAACACTCCCGATTTTCTTACTCTTGAATCCTCAGGAATTCCATCTAAGTAACGCTCAGTTAAAAGCCCTTGAGCAAGAGGAGAATATATCACAGCTCCCATGCCAAGCTCATTTAATGTATTAAAAAGACCATTTTCAACATCTCTTGCAAACATATTGTATCGAACTTGATTTACAATGAGTTTTAATCCCATTTGCTTGGCAGCTGAATATGCCAATTTGGTTTGTTCAGGATTATAATTTGATATCCCAGCGTATAAGGCTTTTCCACTATGGACTGCCTTGTACAAAGCCTCCATTGTCTCTTCAATTGGCGTTTGAGGGTCTGGTCTGTGAGAGTAGAAGATATCAACATAGTCAAGGTTCATTCTTTTAAGGCTCTGGTCCAAGCTTGCAAGAAGGTATTTCTTTGAGCCCCAGTCGCCGTAAGGACCTTCCCACATCTTGTAGCCCGCCTTTGTTGCTATGATTATCTCATCTCTGTAAGGCTTTAAATCAAACTTCAAAATCCTTCCAAAATTTTCTTCAGCCGCACCTGGAGGGGGACCATAATTGTTTGCAAGGTCAAAGTATGTTATTCCAAGGTCAAAAGCTCTTTGCACAATTTTTCGCATGTTATCAAATGGGTCACTGTCTCCAAAATTGTGCCAAAAACCAAGAGAGATTGCAGAAAGTTTTAACCCGCTATTTCCACAGCGCAGGTATAGCATGTTATTGTATCTGTTCGAATCTGCTACATACATGCTAAGTTATCCCCTTTTAAAGTATTTTTAATAATTTGATTTTATCCTTTTGAATTCAATAATACAAGTACTTTCCCAAATCTCAATTGCAAAGAGTGCTAAAAAAATCTATAATATAGATAACAACACTTTCAAAGCTTTTTAAGGATGTATGCCGATGGATGAAAATATCAGGAGAGAAGATAATTTGAAGAGAATTGAAGTGAAAATTGCGGGTATGAATTATGTATTAAAGACTGACGAAGATGAAGAATACATAATGAAGATTGCAAATTATATAAACAAAAAGATGTCTGAAGTTGTAGCAAATGAGCCTCAGCTTTCAACATCTCTTTCTGCAATGCTTACAGCTTTTTTGGTGGCAGATGAGTATTTTAAACACCTTTTAGAATGTGATGAGAAGCTTTCAAAGATAGGTGTTGAAAGCGAAAAATATCAAAAAGAGGTTGAGGAATATAAAGAGAAATTAAAAGAGGCAGAGGAAAAGATCTTGCAGCAAAGTCAAGAGATTGAAAAGTTAAATGAAATTATTCAAAATCTTAACCAAGAACTTGAAAAGACAAAACAGGAACTTGAAAAGACCAAAAAAGAACTTGATGATTTCATAAACGCATTTGACGGTGATAGGTAAAATGAAAATGCTTTTTGTATTTTTGGACGGTGTTGGAAAAGGGGAGAAAAGTGAAGTTAACCCCTTTTTTTATTATCATCCAAAAACATACGACATATTTTTAAAAGAAGGCAATGTCCTGTTTTTGGACGCAACGCTTGGCGTTGAAGGTCTACCGCAAAGTGCCACAGGCCAGGTTACAATCTATTCAGGCATAAACGCAGCAAAAGAGGTAGGGTTTCATATCAACGGGCAGATTACACCAAGCCTCAAGAAAATAATTGACAAACAAAATATCTTTACTACTCTTTCCCGGCACGGTTTGAAAGTAGACTTTGCAAATGTTTACAGAAACGAGTATTTGCAAAAGCTATTAAATGACAAGAATTTTAAGATGTCTGTGACAAGTTATATGGCTTTGACGGCAGGCATAAGGTTCAAAACAGTGGAAGACCTTTTGAAATCTGAAGGGGTATATTTTGACATCACAAACCACGTTTTAATTGAAAGTGGATATAAAGTACCAGTTTTTTCACCTGAAAAGGCAGCTGAAAATCTTTTGAATGTGCTACAAAAAAATGATTTTGTTCTGTTTGAACATTTTAAAACGGACATCATAGGACACTCATGTGATATGGAAAAAGCTTTAGAGCTTTTAAAACTTTTAGATGCGTTTATAATCAGCTTAATTGAAGATCTTCCAGAGGATGCTTGCCTTGTTGTGACATCTGACCACGGTAACATAGAAGATTTATCGACAAAGACACATACAAAAAATAAAGTACCTTTTTTAGCATATGGGAATAAAAAAGAAATCTTTGCTATTGAGTCAATTGAACAGATTTATAGCAGCATTTTAAAATACTTCAAAATAGGAACGCAGAGGGATGACAAAGAAGAATGAAAAAGGTAGAGCTATTATCACCAGCAGGCGGGTTTGAAGAGCTCATTGCAGCCATAAAAGCTGGAGCTGACAGTGTGTATGTTGGTGCAAAAGAGTTTTCAGCAAGAGCATATGCAAAGAACTTTTCAGAAGATGATCTCAAAAAAGCTATAGATTTTTGTCATGAGAGAGGAAAAAAGATATATCTTGCAATAAACACCCTGATTTACAATGATGAGATGCACAAAGCTGTAAATCTTATAGAATATGCATACAAGGAAGGAATTGATGCTGTAATTGTGCAGGATTTGGGTCTACTCTTTATTATTTTAAAAGAGTTTCCAGGTATGCCTGTTCATGCAAGTACACAGATGACAGTTCATAACTTGGCTCAGGTAAAGTTTTTGGAAGGCTTAGGAGTAAAGAGAGTTATACTCTCAAGAGAGCTTTCTTTGGATGAGATAAAGAACATAAGACAGCAAAGCAGTATTGAACTTGAGGTTTTTGTGCATGGAGCTTTGTGTATTTCATATTCTGGTCAGTGTCTTTTTTCAAGCATAATTTTCAAAAGAAGTGGCAACAGAGGGCAGTGTGCCCAGCCTTGCAGGCTTTATTATAAGCTTTTAGATAAGGAGAAAAAAGAAATTGATGAAGGATATCTTCTTTCACCAAAGGACATTTGTCTTTTGGAAAACATAGATAAGCTAATCGAAGCAGGAGTTGACTCTTTCAAGATAGAGGGAAGATTAAAGGACCAATATTATGTGTACACTGTGAGCTCAATCTATAGAAAATATATTGATATGTATTACGAGAAAGGCAAAATAACAATCGACAGCGCTGATAGGCAAAAACTCTTGCTTGTTTTCAACAGAGGGAACTTCAGCACTGGATATTTAGAAAATGCTGATATAGACAGCATAATCTTTAAGAAAGCGCCTAACAATACAGGTCTTTTTATTGGAAAATTTTATTTTGAAAATGAAAAACTTTTTTTGCAGACTTCATATAACCTTTCAAACGGCGATGTAATTTCTTTTAGAAACAAAAATTTTGAAGAGATTCTTCTTGAAATAAATAACAATATTATTAAGAAAGATGACAAAAGATTTGAGGTGAAAGTTGATTTTGAGAGAAAAAAGAGATTGAAAGAATTTTCACAGGGTCAGGTGTTTATTGTAAGAAGTAAAGAACATGAAAAAGAGATAGAAAAAGAGCCGAAGATGGAGAAAAAGTTTAGGAAGGTCGATTTCAAGGTATGGATAGAAAAAGGGAAAAGGATAAAAGCTTTAGCACTGTGTGATGGATTTGAGGTAGAAGAAGAGGGGGAAGTTGTTCAGCAGGCAAAAGAGAAAAAGGTTACATCTGCTGCTGTAATCAGCAGCTTTTCAAAACTGGGTGGAACAATTTTTGAGATGGGAAATTTTGATGCGCATATTGAAGATGGCTGTTTTGTGAAGGTTTCAGAGCTAAACAGGCTGAGAAAGGTATTGATTGAAAAGCTTTCTCAAAAGATAATTAACTCTTGCAAGAGAAGTCTAAAACAAGATGTTGAAATTTCAAGGTATCTTGGAGATGGTCGTGTAAGGTCATTTAATAAGAGTTACAGGTTTTCTTTCATGGTAGATTCACTTTGGCAACTTGAAAAGCTCAAAAAGTGGTGTGAGGCGCTAAATCTTTCGAACTATGAAATATACGTGCCTTACAATATGATTTTCGATTTGAGCCCATATGACAACATGGTTGCTTATCTTGACAGAATAACACACGATGAAGATTTGAAAAGGGTTGAAGTTGAGAAGATAAAAGAAAAGGGTATAAAGAAGGTTTTGGTAAGGAACCTTGGACAGTACGAGATTTTCAAGCACAACTTTGAAATTTATTTTGATTTTAGCTTAAACACTACAAATTCTGTTTCATTAAAATTTTTAGAACTACTTGGTGGTAAAAGAATCTGTCTTTCGGTTGAGCTATCTAAAACAAGAATTATAGAAATTTACAAAAACGCACAAGAAAGTGAGATAGAAGTAATTGTCTTTGGTAGAATTCCTCTGATGGTAAACAGGCTTAAATTTTTCGAAAAGGGAGAATATTTGCAAGACAGAAACGGTGAGCTTTTGAAACTCATAAAAACTCAGTGTGGGAAAAATGAAATTTTAAACCCTGCATTTTTGTATATAAACGACAAAGATGTGCCGGCTGATGTGTTGAGGTTTGACTTTACAGGCATGAATAAAAAAGAAATGGAGAAAGCTTTGAAAGGATATTTTGATAACAAAGAGATTGGTCTAAAAATTACAAAGGGGTATTATTTGCCATGATGAGGGAGTTTACAAAAAACCGGTTTGTGGTTGCTATGATTTATGTTATCCTAATTAGCGCATTTATCTTTTCATGTGCATATTTAATCAAGACATTTGACCTTTTTGTGAGGTTTGTGATAAAAGCTTTCATTCCGGTTATTATTGGACTTTTTATTGCAGAGGTGTCTGAACCGCTTTTAAAATACTTGGAAAAAAGAAAGGTAAGCAGGACAATCTCTGCAATTCTTATACTGATTGTTTTGAACATAATACTTGGTTTTATGCTTGCAGAGGGCATATATATTCTTGTAAATGAGTGCATGAGTTTAGTTACAAGCCTTCAAAATATTGATTATGACAAGATTTACCAGGCTTTAGACAAGCTCTTTGCAAGCGTAAAAAATATATATTCAGGGCTGCCGGGACCTATTGTGAATTTCATTCAATCTGGTGTTGATGAGCTCACAAATGTCCTCAATCAGATTGCTACAATGAGTTTGAAAGTGATAAAAGTAATACCAGCAACTTTAAAAGGAATCACAGTGTGGTTTTTTTCTGTGCTATCAGCCTTTTTCTTTATGCGCGACAGACACAAAATGAGGGCATGGCTAATTCAAAATTTTTCAGTCCAGCTTTACAGAGAACTTTCTTCAGTTATTTTTAAAGTTATAGACTCTGTTGTAGACTATGCAAAGTCTCAGATAATTCTGGCAATTTTAATGTTCCTAACAGGCATAATAGGGCTTTCAATAATAAAAGCACCTTATTTTTTAGTAATAAGCCTTCTTTTGGGCCTTTTGAGCATAATTCCAATTGTAGGCTCAGGAATTATTTTACTTCCATGGATAGTTGGCAGTTTCATAGCTGGAGATACAAAATTTGGAATAAAACTTTTGATTGTATATCTAATAATTTTAGGTATTCGTGAGTTTGCATCTATCAAGATTGTTGCGAGCCAGGTGGGAATTTCGACCTTTACAACACTTGTCTCTATCTATGCAGGTGTTGAAGTGTTTGGCGCATGGGGATTTGTGATAGGTCCGCTTTTGGTTGTGTTTTTGAAAGCAGTGTATGAGACAGGTGCAATTAAAAAGATAAGAGAAAATCTCTTTTTGTCAAAAAGGAGTGAAAGTGTATAAAATGCCAGTTGTAAAAGTTTATGCGAAAAATGAAGCTGTGGCAGAGATAGAAGTAGAAAAAAACTCAAATCTTCTGGATATCCTACAAAGAAACTCATTTGACATTGAAGCAAGCTGTGGTGGGAAAGGCGTATGTGGAAAGTGCAAGGTGAGAGTCAAAAAAGGTCAAAAACCCTACTTGGAAAATCTTACGCCAGAAGAAAAAAGACACCTGAGAGAAGATGAGATATCAAGAGGTGTTCGGCTTGCATGTAAAGTAGAGGTTTGCGAAGATTTAGATGTGTTTTTAGAAAAATCCTCTGAGAGGGCAAATATACTTTCACATTTTGCCGTGAATGATTTTGAGTATGAAGAAAATATAATTGTAGAAAAAGTGGTTTTACAGAAACCTTCTTTAGACGACCAGAAGAGCTTTGAGTTGAGGCTAAAAGAAATAATTGGTGATTGCAATCTAAAAGTTTTGCCAAGAACTTTGCAAAAGCTTGCAAGACTAAAGGACCAGGAGTTTTATGCAGTTGTATATTCAGATGAGGTTGTGGATGTGAAAAACTGTTCCTTGGCATTTGGCCTTGCTGTGGATATTGGGACAACCACCGTTGTGTGCTACCTTGTCGATCTGGCTGAAGGTAAGGTTGTAGATTTTTATTCGTTTGTAAATCCTCAGAAGAAATTTGGTGCCGATGTTATTTCCCGAATAGATTTTGCAAGAGAAAAAGAAGAAGGAGTTTTTATCCTTCAAAACGAGATTATAAAAGAGCTAAATACAGCTATACAAATTCTTGCTGATAAAAACTCTATTTCAAAAGATGATATCTATCGCATGGTTTTTGTTGGGAACCCAACAATGCTACACCTTCTCTTGGGAGTTGACCCTCAGACAATTGCAGTTTCCCCTTTTGTGCCAGTTTTTACTGAAAGTATTTGCGCAAAACCGAATGACTTGGGGCTTGAAATAAATCCAGCCGGTACCATTGAGATTTTAAACAGCATCTCAGCATATGTTGGAGCAGATATTGTTGCGGGAATACTCTCAACCCAGATGCACAAAAGCTCCAAGGTTTCTCTTCTTTTGGACCTTGGGACAAACGGTGAGATGGTGCTTGGCAACAGTAACTTTATGCTTGCATGCTCAACTGCCGCAGGGCCTGCATTTGAAGGTGTTAACATCTCGTGCGGGATGGGCGCGGTGGAAGGTGCAATTGACAGTGTTAAAATAGAAAATGGCAAAGTGCATTTTACCACAATAGGAGCAAAGCAGCCAGTTGGAATTTGTGGTTCTGGAGTAGTGGATGCCATTGCTTATATGCTGAAAGAAGGTATAATAGATGAAACTGGCAGGTTTTGCGATAAAAATGATGCTTATAAATCATACATGAAAGAAGTAAACGGTCAACAAGCCTTTTTCATAACCGACTCAGTCTATATAACTCAGAAAGACATAAGAGAGATTCAGCTTGCAAAGGCAGCAATCTCAGCTGGGATAAAGACAATGATTGAACATGCAAAAATTACAGAAGATGACATCGAAAATATATATTTAGCAGGTGGGTTTGGAAATTACATAAATCCATGGTCAGCCATTGAAATTGGTATCATTCCAAAGAAATTGCAAAACAAGATAATTCCTGTTGGAAACAGTGCAGGTGCAGGTGCTGTGCTTGTGCTTCTGAACCGCAAAATAGCGCTTGAGGCACAGGAGATTGGCAGGAAAGTAAAATACATTGAGCTTTCAAACTCTCAAGATTTCAACCAATTTTTTGTTGAAAGTATGATGTTTGAGAACGATAGCCAAGAAGGTGAAGAGAGGTAAAATGGTTGAAGAAATAAGGATAAAAGATAAAATAAAACTGTGGATATTCATCTTTATCATGGTACTTTCCATATTTGCTCTTGTATATGCTGAGAAACAGCATCAACTAAACCCTAAGTATATCAAACAGTATATCTCCCATTTTGGGGTTTGGGCACCGCTTGTGTTTTTAATACTATACTCAGTAAAATCGTTTATAATCTTTATCCCGGCAGGAGTATTTATGTTGGCAGCAGGACTTTCGTTTGGCACATTGTTTGGAGCACTTATTCTAATTGTGGGGACTCTTCTTTCATCTACCATTGGTTTTGTGTTTGCAAGGTATTTTGGTAAAGACTATGTACAAAAAAAGCTAAAAAACACAAAGTTTTCTAATGTGGGCAAGAAGATAGCTGAGAAAGGTTTTTTAATCATACTACTTTTGAGGCTTGTGCCAATCCTTCCTTATGATGCTATAAACTATATATGTGGTCTTTCAAAGATAAGGTACAGAGACTTTATACTTGCCACCTTTATTGGAACAGTACCTGCATGTTTTTTGTATGCTTATCTTGGTGAAAATATCTTAAGACCGTTTTCTACAGGATTTTATTTAAGCTTGTGTTTGGTAATTGTTATATCCCTCACGCCAGTTCTTTTTGCAAAGACAATAAAAGAATTTTTGCAGAATGATAAAGAAGAAGAGGATAAGCATAAAATTTAATTATGAAATGGGAGATAAAGATAAAGGAAGGAATAAAAGGCTTGAAAAATAAAAAAGTAAAGCTATTTTCAGTTTGCACAGCATTTTTAGCTTTTGTAGCTTTAACAGCTTTTTTGTTCGTAAATACCAATATGTTCAAAGTTGCTGAGATATTTAGTGAAAATAATTGTCAAGCAAAAAATCTTGTTGTTATTGACCCTGGGCATGGTGGGTTTGACCCGGGGGCAGTGAGCGGCAATATAAAAGAGTCTGTGATAAACCTTCAGATTGCAAGAAAGCTGAAAGAGTATTTTGAGATGTTCGGATTTAGAGTGGTTCTTACGCGCTCAACAGAAGATGATTTGAGCGAGCACGACAAAAAGTCGCATGACCTGAAAAAGAGAAAAGAGATTGTGTTAGAAAACAATCCTCAAGTTTTTATCTCCATTCATTTAAACAGCTTTCCTGTGAGCAAGTACTTTGGTGCGCAGGTGTTTTATGATAAATCAAATGAGGAGGCGAAAAAAGTTGCTTTGTTTGTCCAAAATGAGCTAAGATATATGCCAAATGGACTTGTAAACAGACGACAGCCAAAACCAATAGATGTGTATATCCTAAAAAACCTCAAAATTCCTGCCATATTGGTGGAATGTGGTTTTATGTCAAACAAGATGGAACTATCTTTGCTCCAAAGCCAGGAGTATCAGGACTGGCTTTCATACTCAATATTGAAAGGAGTTTTAAACTATTTAGACCAAAGGGAGGAGATGACAAAAAGTGGATGATGTAAAGACGCTGATAGACAAAGAAATTGAAAGTTTAAAAGATGAAATAATAAATACTACTTTGCAGCTTATAAAAATCAGGAGCGTTGAGGATATGCCTGCACCTAATATGCCCTTTGGCAAGGGAATAAACGATGCTCTGCTTACGTGTGAAAATCTTTGCAAAAACTTGGGATTTGAAACAAAGAACTATGACGGATATGCGCTTGAGGCAGTATATGGGAATCAGGATGAGGATGTGTGCGTGATAGGTCATCTGGATGTTGTACCCGAAGGGGAAGGGTGGAGTGTACCGCCTTATGAAGGCGTTGTAAAGGACGGTAAGATTTTTGGACGTGGTGCGGTTGATGACAAAGGTCCAACTGTGGCAGCTCTTTATGGCATGTATGTGGTTAAAAAGCTTGCCCAGGAAGGGAAGATTTCTCTTAAAAGAAAGCTAAGGTTTGTTTTTGGTACAAACGAAGAGGGTGGCTCTAAGTGTCTTCAGTATTATTTTGAAAGAGCAAAATATCCAACTGTTGGTTTTACCCCAGATGCGGATTTTCCTGTCATTCAAGGTGAAAAAGGTTTTTTGGTGTTTGAGCTTGCAAAAGATGTGAAAGATACCTTTGAGATTGAGGGCGGACAGCGACCCAACATGGTGCCTGACAGGTGCAGGTTCGAAGGCAGTTTTGATGTCCAAAAGGCCAAAGAAATTATTGCAAAAAAAGGGCTGAATGATAAGGCAGAGGTTTTTGAAGAAGCTGGTAAGACCTTTATAGTTACAAAGGGAGTATCTGCACACGGGAGCCTGCCTTTCAAAGGCGAAAATGCTATATCGTACATGTTTGATATTTTAGATGAGCTTTGGACAAAAGAGGATGAGTTTAGAAGATTTATTGACTTTTATAATACTCACATTGGGTTTGACGTGTTTGGCGAGAAACTTTCAATTGGGTTTGAGGATGAAAAGTCAGGCAAGCTTGTGTTAAATGTCGGGATGATACGCAAAGAAAAAGGCAGACTTGTCCTTACAATAAATGTTCGCTATCCAGTTGACACCTCATATGAGGAGATAGAAAATAAAGTAAAGGAAGTGCTGCAGGATTATAATATTGAATATCGTTTGGTGACAAACGTTCCCCCTCTTTATTTTGAAGCTGACCACTTTTTAATCAGGACCTTGCTTGAGGTTTACAGAGAATTTACAAATGACGATACACAGCCGCTTGTGATTGGCGGTGGAACATACGCAAGGTGGGCAAAAAATGTGGTTGCTTTTGGTCCAAATATGCCGGGTGATGAAGAGGTTGCCCACCAAAAAGATGAGTATATCCTTATAGACAGGCTCATACTGTGCAGCAAAATCTATGCAAATGCTATTTACAGGCTTGCAAAAGAATAGTAAAAAGCAAAGAGGCTGTAGTCTTGGTATGCACAGGACTTTTCAGCCTCTTTGTCTTTTTTAAAATAGATTGTAAATTCCAAGAACAATTAGAACAATTCCTGGGATGTAATTGGCAATAAGGGATTTTCTGAAGGTCTTAAAAAAGTAGGCAAAGACATTTCCTGCAGAGATAGCTATAAATTGAAAGACTGGTATGAGAAGTATTTGCTCTATATTTGCAAGGTTTGAAAGACCCAATGAGAATGAAGCTGAAAGACCGTCAAACGAAAGCGCAAGAGCAACCAGGAATGCTTCTACCGGTTCTATTGTGCCTGAGCTGTCAAAGTCAGACAGCAGCGGTTCTTTTATTACTTTTACCGTTAGTCCGAGCGATTTCAATGAAAAACTAACAAGTGTCTTAGGTAGAGGGGTGTTGTTCTTCTTCTCAATCAGTGTTCTAATTACAAGTGCTATACCGATTATTATCATAAAAACAGCACCCAAGTGCGAAGAAAGTTGTGGTTCAAGAAATTTCCCGAACCATTTTCCCATGAAAAACGAAACTGTGGTAATGATCGTAGATGTAAAAAAGATTATCAATTTTGACTTTGTCAAGATTTTAATTCCTTTTGTACCAAATGCAACTCCAAAGAAAAGTGCGTCGATGTTAAGTGACAAAATTACCACAAAGAACTGATATATATTCATTCTAAAATGTGTGCACCCACCATCTTTTGGTCTTTATTATTATACGAGCAAACAAGTTATTTTGGTAACGAAACGAAATTTTTGCTTTTCGCGTTATAATAAATATAGTAAAATTTAGGTGTGTGATAAAAAATAAGCAAGAGGGGATTAAAAGTAGACAATGGATGAGAGAGAATTGGTGGAAAGGGCAAAGAAGGATAAGAAATACTTTGAAAAGTTATATGAGATGTATTTTGACAAGATTTACTCTTACATATACTACAGAACATTCAACCATCCAATTACAGAAGACCTGACCAGCGAGACCTTTATAAAAGTGCTAAGGTCACTTGACAGGTTTGAATGGAAAGAAAATGGTTCTTTTTCAGCATGGATATTCCGTATTGCCCAGAATGTTGTAAATGACTATTACAGGAACAAAAAAGAGTTTGTTGATATTGAGAAAATTTCGGACAGTTCATGGCTGAAAAATCCGGAGGATGAGCTTTTAGATAAAGTTGAGAAAGATATAATTAAAAATGCACTTAAAAGGCTTACAAAAGACCAGCAGGAAGTTGTGATTCTGCGGTATGGCGCGAATATGAAATTTCACGAGATTGCAAAGGTAAAAAACAAATCGGATGTAGCTGTAAGAGCCCTATTTTTCAGAGCAATGCATTCGCTCAAAGAAATGCTTTTAAAAGAGGTGCATGAAAGTGAATGATGAAAAACTTGACAGAATTTTTGAAGAGGCTTTTAAAGTGGAGTATCGGAAAGAGTTTAAACAGGAATTAAAAGATTTGCTATTAAAAGAATATGATAAGAGAAAAAAAGGAAGATTTCTCTTGAGAATATCAACAGTGGTTGCAGCATGTATAGTTTTAGCCATTGTTGCTTTTGGGGCTTTAAAACTTGATTTGATGAGATTAAATGTTCAGGACACTTCGTTTGTAAAGACGGAGATGGAAAGAGTTTTCCAGCAGCAGGATACAAGTACAAGACAAGAGACCGAGCAAAATGATAACAATAGCAAAAATAGCAATCTTTCTACCCAGCAGAAAACTTCGCAAGATAGTGATGTTCCTAAGAAAAGTCAGACGCAGAGCACAAAGAAAAAACAAAGTTCAAATGATGCTCATAAGAGCAGCAGTGGCAACAAAAGGGCGTTTGTAACATCATCTTCAACAAAGTCAGAGTCTGAAAAATCTTCTGACATTACAAAAAAATCAAGTTCTACTATAAATGGAAACAAAAATATATCAAGCAAGAAAGTTTCAGCTGTCAGTAGCTCTTTGCCGAATACTTCGAGCAAAAAAATTGTTAAAAGTGATGTGAAAAATAAAACAAAACAGAGTATCAAGAAGGCTTCTGAGTCAAATTCTAAAAACGAAAGCTCAGACACATCCGTAATTGTCACAAAACAGAGTAAAGAAGTTGAAAAAGAGAAGCAAGATATGGTAGTAAAAGCGCAAGAAGAGAATGTGTTGGAAAGTGTTTATGTTTTGAGAGAAGAAGATCTAAAAATAGACGAAGAACATGTTTTAGATATTTTATCAAGCGTTGTGTCATCTAATGTGTATGAAAAAGTGTATTTTACTCCACAAAATATTGTTCAGGCTCATGTCTATGATGGTTATTTTAATTTTGAGTTAGCCAAAAGCGATACTCAAGTGTCAATTTACCGATTCTCAGAACTTAAAGCGCAGGAAAATGTTTTTAAGAGCGTTTATGATAAGACCGACCTTATTTTACAAAAACTTGGTATAAAGGATTACAAAATTTCTGTCTTTCCTAAGCAGGATGGCTACAGAGCAGAGATTGCCATTTACTTTGACGGATACAGGATATTTGATGCAGATAGTTATATAGATTATTCAAGCAGTGCAGATGTTATTGGTGGTAAGATTTATCTTAAAAGCTTTTCAAAATTAAAAAGTGTGAAAATAATAGATGCAAAAACGGCGGCAAAAGAGTTTGAGAAAAGATACAACCTCAAAGACGTAGATCCATCTGATATTGATATTGTATATAAGAAAACAGGAGAACTTTTTATTCCAGTATATATTTACATTTATGAAAACAAAATATACTGGTTGGAAAAGTAGAGTTTAAAATGATATAATAAGATATACAAAAATGTTTACGGAGGTTTTTGTTATGAACCTTGATTTAAAAGAGAGGATTTCTGAAAATGGTGTTGTGATAGAGCTTAAAGGAGAGCTTGACATATTTTCTTCACCAACTTTGAAAGACAAGCTCTATTCATTGATTGATACATCATCAAATGACGTTATTATTGATATGAACGATGTAAGCTATATAGACTCAACCGGGCTTGGTGTATTTGTAGGCGCTTTGAAAAAATCAAAGCAAAAAGGCACAAACATTGTTCTTAAGAACTTAAAACCCAACGTGAAGAAGGTTTTCACTATCACCGGGCTTGACAAGGTGTTTAGAATTGAATGAGGGGGCAAAAGTCAAATATGGACCAAATTATGTTAACAATTCCGCCCAAAGCTGAATATATTATGGTAGTAAGGCTAACACTATCTGGGATAGCAGCGCGAGCAGGCTTTGATTTTGAGACAATAGAAGATTTGAAAATGGCCATATCAGAGGTTTTTAACCTTTTTGAGATAGAAAAGCTAAAAGGAAAAATATCTGTAGAGTTTAACATTGCAAGTGAGTATTTGGACATAAGAATTGATGTGCCCAATGGTGAGCTAACAGACAACGAACTTGCAAAGATGATTCTTCAAACCTTGATTGATGAAGCTGAGTTTGAAAAAACTGAAGACGGTCATATTGTGAAACTAAAAAAATATCATCGAGGGGTCTGATTTGATGGTTGATGAAAAAAGGACATTAGAGATTGATGTTGAAAAAATAGATAGACTCTTCGAAGAGTATCAGAGAACCAAGGCTATTGAACTTAGAAATGAACTTGTAAACAAGCACCTTTATATAGCCGAGATTATAGCAAAAAAGTTTGTTGGAAGAGGAATAGACTATGAAGACCTTTATCAGGTTGCATGCATTGCACTTATAAATGCTGTTGAGAGATTTGAACCCAACAAAGGTTATAAATTCACAAGTTTTGCGACCCCAACCATAATGGGAGAGATAAAAAGATATTTCAGGGATAGAGCTTCAATAATCAGACTACCAAGAAGAATCTATGAAACCTCTGCCAAGATAAAACTTGCAACAGAGGTGCTTTCTACAAAATTAAAAAGACCGCCGAAGGTAGAAGAGATTGCTCGTCATCTTAACATGAGCACAGAAGAAGTCTTAGAGGTAATGGAAGCATCTAACAACTATCTTCCCCAGTCTTTGGACCAGACCATGTATGAGGATGAAGAGATGACGCTTGGAGATGTTCTTGGCAAGAGCGATGAGAACATCTTGCAGGTAGAAAATGTTGAAGCTGTAAAGAAGGCAATTGAAAGGCTTTCACCTTTTGAGAGAGAGTTTGTTCAAAAGCGGTTTTTTGAAGAAAAGACTCAAAAGGAAATTGCAGAGGAGATGAACGTTTCACAGATGTACATTTCACGGCTTGAAAAAAAGGTGCTAAAAAAATTAAAGGATTTCATTGAAGAGAAAAAAGAGGAATAAAAAAACATACAAGACTGCCGTGGAGGACAAAACCCAATTTTTTCCTGCACGGCAGTCTTTTTTATCTTCCTTTTTCTAAACATTTTCCAAAAAACATGATATAATATCTTATATAAATGCTGTGAAGGAATACAAATATTGAACAAAGGAGAGAACAGCAATGTTAAAAAAATGGGGTAAGAGAATTTTTGTTTTTTTGAGCCTCCTGAGTTTTCTGTTAAGCTTTTTGGTAAATACTTCATTTTCTCAAAACCTTTCTTACTATCAGCAGGCGGCACAGGTTTTAAAGCAAAAAGGAATAATGACAGGTGACACAAAAGGAAATTTGAATCTTGACAAACCTCTCAAACGTTCAGAGATTTCTAAAATGATTATCATGCTGCTTGGCAAAAAGCCTTTAGCTGATTTTTATGCAAATCAAAAAAAATCTTCTTTTAAAGATGTGAAGACAGATTACTGGGGACTTGGCTACATAGAAGCAGCAAAAGCAATAGGATTGATTTCAGGGTATACAGATGGGACTTTCAAGCCAGAACAGTATTTAAAAGTTGAAGAGTTAACTGCCATAGTTGTAAGGGCACTTGGTGTGAAGGAGTCGGAGCTCAAAGGCAAGTGGCCACTAAACTATATCCAGAAAGCATATTCGATGAATATTTTTTATGGAATAGAATCCGAAATTGAGATAGGAAAGCTTGTCACAAGAGGCCAGACAGCAGCTATACTTTACAATGCGTTTTTGAACGAAAGCTTAAAAGCTGCAAAGCCTGTCGGGCTTGAAATAATTGACCCGCAAACTTTAAAGGTAACATTTGATAAGGAGCTTTCTTCAATTGTTAAATCTGACTTTTCGTTTGATGGTGGACTTTCTGTTGTGGATGCGAAGTTTGCAGACTCAAGCAAAAAGGTTGTTGAGATAAAAACATCTGCACAGCAAGAAGGGAAAGAGTACACGCTTTTTTACAAAGGGCAAGCTACAACTTTAAAGTTTGTGGCAAAGACAATGCCTTTTTCCTTTGCAGAGGATATCAAAATAGAGAGTTTAAAGAAAGTGGATTTGAAGTTTACAAAGTCGATTTCAAAGAGCCAGCAGGATAACCTGCCGATAAAAATTTATGTAAATAGCAAAGAAATTACAGATGTAAGGAAAGTTCTCTCGAGCGATTTTAAAACTGTGAGTATAATCTTCCCAAGCAGATTAAATCAAACTGACAAACTGATGGTTGAGATTTCAAACCTTCTTTCAGAAACAGGCCAGAGCTTAAGCATAACAAAAGAGTTAACAATCATTGATGCAACTCAGCCAAAGGTTGTGGATTTTAAGATAGTCAATAGCAAAAGGTTTAAGGTTGTCTTTTCTGAGCCTATGAACATTGATTCGGCAAATGCTTACAAGGTATGCGATTTGTCTTCGGTTGGGGCAAACATTAGAATTGATTCAAATTATGCATATGCCAAGCTTACACCAAAACATCAAGAGAATGCTATTGACATTGAACTTTTATATCCTCTTGCTGATGGGACTCACACAATTGAAATAACAGAAGCGAAAGACTTTGCAGGATATAAAGCTCCTGACTTTAAAGCTACATTTACAACAGTACTTGAAAAAAATCCGCCAAAGCTTGTGTCCTTAGACCTTGTTTCAAACAATCGAATAAGGCTTGTATTTGATGAAGAGATAAGAAGCTTAAATGGTTTGATTCCAACAGGCGAGTATGAGGTTTACCAAGCACAGGACAGTACCAACCATGCAATTGGCGCAAAAATAACACTTCTTTCAGATGAAAAAACAATTGACATTCAGTTAAATCCACAATTGAAGCTTGATAGCAGGGCACTTGTTTCATTTGAAGTGAGGTTCCGATACGTTGAAGACCTTCTTGGCAACAAGGTATCAGATTGGGTATCAGTAACATCCAAAGCTCAGGATGATACTACAAAACCGGCAGTCAAAAGTGTCGAGGTTTTGGATGGGAATATAATTAAGGTAACATTTACTGAAAACGTGAATGCTGATGGTAAGGTTCAAAGTTTTTCTCTGCTTTCAGCAGATGGTACACAGATAGCAGAAGCTCAGGCTAAAGTAGTAAAACCGTTAAAAGAAGAAGATAACTCAATGTTTGCTGTTGAGTTTTCAACACTTGCAGCAATAAATGGTGGAAGATATACTTTGAAGATTTCAGGCATCTGTGATACATCTGTGAGGGAAAATGTTATGGACAGTAGCACATATGCAATAGATGCAAAAGACACACTTGCACCAACCATAACTGCTGCAATTGCCAAGTATGATTCTTCTTCGGATGTGGACAAAATAGACATATTTTTCTCAGAACCTATGGATGTTGAAAAACTAAAGAATTTGAGCAGTTATTTTGTAGGGGCATCAAGTGCAACAATTCCACTTTCGAGCGTAAAAGGTGCAAAAGTTGATTATATCTCACCAAACGGCGACAGAATCACCCTTTTAATTCCAGGGGCAGACGATACATTGCCTGGCAAGTGGAGTCAATCTGGTGGTGTGATAGACAAATTGGCAGCTCCTACCCTCACTGACAAGGCAGGCAATTTTATAGCAAATGCTACAATAGCAATGCCAGTTTCTGTGTCGGCAAACTTTAGAGGGATATCTGCGCAAGACATAGAAGTTGTTGCAGTGGACAAAAATACAATTGAAATAAGAAGCTTGAATGGATACATCTTTGCATCG
The DNA here is from genome assembly GCF_000166355.1 of Caldicellulosiruptor hydrothermalis 108. Classification (NCBI taxonomy): domain Bacteria; kingdom Bacillati; phylum Bacillota; order Caldicellulosiruptorales; family Caldicellulosiruptoraceae; genus Caldicellulosiruptor; species Caldicellulosiruptor hydrothermalis. The sequence continues at coordinate 2,303,536 of NC_014652.1, read as the reverse complement.
TTTGACCCTGCAGCAATAATGTTCAGAAACGCATATTCGACTTCAAGTTTAAATGGAAATCCTGACAACGATAAAGTGGTCAGTCTTGGAATTGTAAGTTATACAATTTCTCAAGACAAAAAGACCATTACTTTAAAAACATCAATTTCTTTGACCTCAAGCGCTATGGCTGATACAAATGATTCTGGTCAAGATGCTGAACAGCTGAAAATATTTACAGTAAATTCGAATATAAAAGACCAGTTTGAACAGAGCCTTGTAATTCCGCCAACACTTGATATTAGCTTTTATCCTTCGATATTACTCAAAGACAGAATCTGTCCGCAGCAGACAGGCGTGTCTGTTGGAAGTTCTGCAGCATCAGACACAATAGCTATTACATTTGACGAACCAGTTTTTGCCCTGCCAGGTATAAATACCACAGTGCTGGCTGCAGGAATTGAGCTAAAGGTTGGAGGTATTACTTTAATTCCTGATGTTGACTACACAGCTTACATCCAAAACGGCATAGTTTATGTGAAGGTCAAAAAACCAGGGACTGTAGACAGCAAGTTAACTGTGGAGATAAAAAGACCAGACTTAATAGTAGATAGCAATGGAAATTCTTCTGTTGTGTTAAAAGCTCAAACTGTTGAGCCTGTGACAGAAAAGACTTCCCCTGATGTCACAGCAGAGTTTTCTTCGACGGATACAAGAAAAGTCAAACTCACATTTTCTGAACCTATGGATGCTTCAACACTAATTGCTCAAAACTTCTCATGCGTTGCAGGCGGCAGCATTGTAAGCTTTGTAAAGTCTTCTGATAACAGAGTTGTTGAAATCACATTCACAAACCCGCTTCCGGCAGGAAGCATTGTAAATATATCACCAAATGTGAAGGACTTGGCAGGTAATTCAGTGTCAGTCCAGGCGGTGAGAAAATAGGGGAAAGAATGTGGTATAATAAATTTTGAAAGCAAGTGATATATAAATGAGGTGGTTTGTAATGATAATAGATGCAGAAAAGATAATTCCTGATGTGGATAAATATAGAGGAGAAAATTAGAAAATTGTTACTCATAATGTTTAAAAAAATTGATATTGTGAGTATTTTAAAAAGTGATATAATAAAATCATTAAAGAGCGGGTATAAAGACTTGGAAGATGCCCTGCAAATAGTTTGTTCAAAAAGAGTACATGCGGATTATTTTGGTACCCGTGATGAAGGCATACAAAGTGTTGAAATAAAAATGATTACTCCAAAAGAGTTTATTCACATCTTTTCTACTTAGAGCTTTAAAAGAGGCTGTGTTTTGGGTCTTGAAGAGCAGCCTCTTAAATTTTTTCGTTAACTTTTATAAAAGGGGAGATTAGTTATGCTTCTCAAAAAAATCTTCAAATTTGATGCAGCGCATAATCTCACAAAGTACAATGGAAAATGTGAAAACCTTCACGGGCACACATACAAGCTTGTTGTGACAGTGGAAGGCAAACCCGATAACCAGGACATGGTAATAGACTTTGTGCTTTTAAAGAAGATTGTACAGGATGAGGTAATTGACGTCTTAGACCATGCATATATAAACGATATTATAGAAAACCCTACTGCTGAGAACATTGCAAAATGGATATGGAAAAAACTTAGCAGAAAGATAGAAGAGCAAGGCTGCAGGCTTTATGAAATTGAAGTATGGGAGACAGAGGACAGTAGCGTTATATACAGAGGTGAAGATGAGTGATTGATGTTCAGAGTCAAAAAGACCAGAGAGGAATCTCCATCCAGAAAGTAGGGATAAAAGACTTAAATTGGCCAATTGTTGTAATGGACAGAGAAAACAAAACTCAGACAACAATTGCAAAGATCACCGCTGCAGCAGAGCTAAAAGGTGATATCAGAGGTACTCACATGTCCAGGTTCATTGAAGCGATAGATGAGCTGAAAGTTGTCGGACCCAAGGAAATAGAAAAGCTGTTGGATAGGATAAAAGAAAAGCTTCTTTCGGATAGAGCCTATATAAGGTTTGATTTTCCCTACTTTATCAACAAAAGAACACCTGTGACAGGGACCCTCTCACCACTTAAAGTTGACTGTTATTTTGAAGCTGAAAAAGATCAGAAATTTGACCTTAAAGTGGGTGTGGTTGTTCCTGTTCACACTCTGTGCCCATGCTCAAAAGAAATTTCAGAGTATGGAGCTCACAACCAGAGAGCTTATGTGACGATAGAGGTGAGGATGAAGAAGTTTATGTGGATTGAGGAACTTGTTGAGATTGCAGAAGCTTCTGCATCATGCCCTCTTTATTCTATCTTGAAAAGACCTGACGAGAAATGGGTAACAGAGAGAGCTTACCAGAACCCTCGCTTTGTTGAAGACCTTTTGAGAGAGGTTGTTTTGAAAATAAAGGAAGATGGGCGAATAAAATGGTATAAGGTTTTTGTTGAGTCAATTGAGAGCATTCACAACCACAATGCCTTTGCGTATATTGAAGGTGAAATAACAAAATGATACAATTAAAGTAACAATCTGCTTTGAAAAAGCGAGGGAAGGTTTTTAAAAAACCGATTGTTATGAAAATAAAGATTTATACAAAAAGGCTTGGGATAAGCATTGCAGTATTTGTATTTGGAATTTTGTTTATAATCCTTTTAATCAGAAATTTTACGCTCAAAAATACACCAACCCAAAATGACAACATAACCTATATAAAAAATATGTTTGAACTGAAAAATGCAAAGCTTGTTGAAGACAACATTGTCATCGAGAAGTTACCAGACGATACCTTTATGTTCAAGTATCTTTTTGAAGACTCAAAATCAAAATATGAAATATACATGAAAGAAGACCAGTCGATAGTATATTTTAAAAAATTTACTCCTTCAGATATAGTTAACAGGTTTTCGATTAGCGATGTAAAACCAAAAGCTTTCAAGACTTTATACAAGTTTGCGCCTTACACAAAAGGAAATGTTGAGATTGAGGTAGCATCAATGCCAAACGCCTACATTTGTGTTTTTAATCGATATGAAGGCGACAAAAAGGTTTTAGGAAACTGGGCAACGGTTGTACTTAACAAAGATAATGGTGAACTTTTAGAGTTTAGTATAAACTGGCATCAAGATATTAACTTTAAAAATGCAGGCAAAAAAGGCGACGAAGAGGGTAAAATCTTAAGTAGCATAAAGGTTGTACCTGTTTTGAGTAGTGATTCTTTTTTAAAATATACAACAATGAACAATATACTTGGATTAAAGGATGTCTACTATGACTTTGTTGATGGTAAGGTGTATCCACAGATTAATCTACCTACAAACACTTTAAATATTCGGGATTACAATAGCTATGTTGAGTATGCTCAAAAAAAAGCACAAGTTGAATATGTAAAGTTGAAATTTGGAAAGATTTTAAATCTCCTTTCTTCTCAGGCAAGACGTATTTCTTTTTCTGCTTCCGAATTCAGTGTTTCTTCAGGCGGTGAATACTCATACACTAAAAAAAGTTTTTTTGGCACTGTAAATATAACTGCCGACAAGTACGGGAACATATTAAAAGCCATGGCAGATTTAAAATCATCTGGTGAAATAAAAAAGGTTGACTCTAAGGTCTTAAACGATAGAGCCGAACAGATTATGCAGGTGCTTGCTGGAAAATATGTTGTTGCAAAATCTTATATATTCGAAAATGACAATCAGCACACTGTAAGTTACAAGCTCTATATAGGTAATGCCTACATAATAAATGGAAAACTGGAAATTACATTTGATAAACTTTCTGGAGAAGTATTAAAACTTGATTTTGATTTGGGCATAAGACCAGAGTTTATGGAAAAGGTGAAAACTCTAAAAAGTCCATCCGAGTATATAAATCTCATAAAATCAAGTGGATTTGAAGAGGTTTATGTCTTAACAAAAGAATATGGGAAAGTATATCTTTACCAGAAACCTGTTGAGGCGCACTTAGCGCTAAAACCCAAATTTGACATGACATATCTTATGCATGCAACAAAATAATCTTGCAATATATTCAAAGGAGGAAAGCTGCAGCGATGGACATCTTAATAAAAAATGCAAAAATTTATACAATGGATGAAAAAGGAATTATTGAAAAAGGCGATATACTTATCAAGGATGGCAAGATAGCAATGATTGACCAAAACATAAATGAAGATAGTAGCATGGTAATAGATGCAACAGGCAGGCTTGTCTTTCCAGGGTTTATAGATGCGCACTCACACATAGGAATGTGGGAAGACTCTGTCGGGTTTGAAGGTGCCGATGGAAACGAAGACTCAGACCCTGTCACGCCACACCTTAGAGCAATTGATGCTATAAATCCGTTTGACAGAAGTTTTGAAGAGGCAATTGAAGGTGGTGTTACATGTGTTGCAACAGGACCGGGAAGCGCTAACGTGATAGGCGGGCAGTTTTGTGTCATCAAGACGTTTGGCAAGAGAGTTGACAAAATGGTTGTGAAAGAACCTGCTGCAATGAAGGTTGCGTTTGGTGAAAATCCAAAAAGCGTGTACCACGAAAAACATCAGATGCCTCAAACACGCATGGCAACTGCTGCAATCTTAAGAGAGGCACTTTTTAAAGCAAGAGAGTACCTAAATAAAAAACTTGAGGCTCAGCAGGATGAGGAAAAAGATATGCCAGAGTTTGATATGAAAAGTGAAAGTCTTATAAAGGTTTTGACAAAAGAAATTCCGCTGAAAGCACATGCTCACAGGGCAGATGACATATTCACGGCAATAAGGATTGCCAAAGAATTTGATGTAAATCTCACCCTTGACCATGTGACAGACGGATATTTGATTGTGGATGAGCTAAAACAAGAAAATATCCCATGCATTGTTGGACCAAACCTTACTGATAGGTCAAAGGTTGAGCTTAAAAACCTTGATTTTAAAAATCCAGGTATACTTTCTAAAGAAGGCATTCTTGTTGCTATTATGACCGACCATCCTGTCATTCCGCAAAAATATCTTGTGCTATGTAGCGCGCTTGCATGCAAGAGCGGAATGGATGAGATAGAGGCTCTAAAAGCAATTACCATAAACCCTGCAAAGATTTTAGGAATTGATAACAGAGTTGGGAGTATAAAGGAAGGCAAAGATGCTGATATTGTAATATACAAGGGTCATCCTTTTGACATATTTTCTGAGGTTGAATATGTCTTGATTGATGGTAAAGTTGTATATCATCGCAAATAAAAAGGGGAAATTATGAAAAATGAAGGAGATAATGTCTTATTCGTATGATGAGACAGTGTCGATTGGTTATAAAATTGGGAAAAATCTTTTCAAAGGTGCTATTGTTACCTTAGAAGGTGATCTTGGTAGCGGAAAGACTGCACTAACACGTGGAATTGCCAAGGCTTTTGGAATTGAAGATATTTCGAGTCCAACGTTTACCATATTTCATGTGTATGAAGGAAAAGATGGCATTTTAGTTTATCATTTTGACATTTACAGGATTGAAGAGACAGAGCTTGAGGATATAGGGTATGAGGAGTATTTTTATGGTGATGGTATTGTGATAATTGAGTGGGCTGATAAGTTAAAAAGGCTTCATCCCAAGGAATATTTAAAGGTTGAGATTCAGAAGATAGATGAAGATGTTCGAAAAATATTGATAACAGGTGTTGGGGAAAAGTACAAAAATGTTGAGGATGTGATAGAAAAAGATGAAGATATTGGCGATTGAGACGTCTGGCAAGGTTGCAAGCGCTGCTTTGCTGGAAGATTGCAAGGTAATTTCTGAGATAGTTCTTAACACAAAACTTGTTCACTCTGTGATGTTAATCGATTTAATTGATCAGGTATTAAAAAATGCCTCGAGTAAAATAGAAGATGTTGACCTATTTGCGGTATCAATAGGACCTGGTTCTTTTACTGGGCTCAGAATTGGTGTTTCAACAATAAAAGGTTTTTGCTATGCTACTTCAAAGCCATGTATAGGTGTTGATACCCTGAAGGCTCTTTGCTACAACTTCTGGGCTTGTTCAGATTTTCTGATGCCCATTTTGGATGCAAAGTCGCAAAAGGTATTTACTGGAATTTTCAGATTCGAGAAGGGCAAACTCAAAACATATCATCCAACTTCGATACTTGATATCGAAGAAGCAAAAGAACTTGCAAAAAAGTATAACCCTGTTTTGCTTGGCGAAGGTTTAGACATTTATGATTTTTCCGAGTTTAGAAATTCGCCTAAGTTTTTACAGTATCAAAAAGCATCAAATGTTGGAATTTTGGCTTTCGAGCTTGCCCAGGAAGGCAAGATTTGTTCTCATTTTGACCTTATACCAGTTTACCTTAAAAAATCGTATGCAGAAAGGAACCAGGACACATGAAAAAAGGCACAATAAGAAGGATGACAAAAGAGGATATAGATATGGTGTATGAAATAGAAGTTTTATCATTTTCTGTTCCATGGAGCAGAGAAAGCTTTGAGTATGAGGCTCAAAATGAGTCTGCAATATATTATGTATACGAAGAAGATGGCAGAGTATGGGGTTTTGCAGGAATGCATCATATTGTAGATGAAGGGCACATTACAAATATTGCTGTACATCCTCAAAAAAGAGGGCAGGGAATAGGAAAACTTTTACTTTCTGCCCTCATTTCATATGCAAAAGAAAATGGTTTGGTTGGTCTTACACTTGAGGTGAGAAGCAAAAACCACGTTGCTATCTCACTTTACAAGAGCTTTGGATTTGTCCAGGAGGGTATAAGAAAAAATTATTATTCCGACCCACCGGATGATGCCATAATTATGTGGCTGTGGCTTTAGAATTTAATACTATTCAAAACCTCTTTGCAAACTCTATAAATTGGTCTTTTGGAAGAGGTTTTCCAAACAAATATCCCTGTCCAAAATCACACTCAAAAGATTTTAGTATCTCAGCCTGCTGACTATCCTCAATGCCCTCTGCCACAACTTTTAAATCTAAGATGTGAGAAAGGTTAATCAGGCTTTTGGCTATTTTTTGTTCTTTAGTGTCAGTGCTCATATTGGCTATGAAACTTCTGTCGATTTTAACAACGTCAATGGGAAGCTGTTTTAGATAGTTTAAAGAAGAGTAGCCTGTGCCAAAGTCGTCAAGAAAAACTTTAATACCTTTTTCTTTAAAGGTATTGAGCGACTTTATGGTATTTTGAGGGTCTGCCATTGCAACCGATTCGGTAATCTCTATTCCCAAAGAAGTTGGGTCACCTTTTAAGGCTTCAATTGTATAAAGTACGTTATCAACAAAATTTGCGCTTGAAAACTCTCTTAAGGACGCATTGAAAGAAATATAAAAGTTGTGGTTTGTTACTTCTCTGATGCTCTTCAAATCCGCTATGACCTTTGCCAATACCCATTGACCAATTTGTGATATAAGCCCTGTCTGCTCAGCAATTGGGATAAAAGACATGGGTGGTATTATACCTTTTTGTGGATGTATCCAGCGAATGAGTGCTTCTGCTCCGCATAGCTGCATTTTTTCAAGGTCTACAATAGGCTGATAATACAAAACGAACTGGTCTTTTTCAATCGCCTTTCTCAAGTCTGATTCGAATTCAAGTCTCTGTTGAAGTATATTATCCATTTCCAAGTTGTAAAAGCAAAAAGTATTTTTACCTTTTTCTTTTGCGAGGTTTAAAGCTTTATCAGCACTTTTCAACAGGGATACACTATCCTGCCCATCTGAAGGATATATGGCAACTCCCATACTTGGTGTAATGTAAAAGTCATATTCCATTATCTCCCATGACATTGAAAATGAATTAAAAATTTTATAGATGAAGTAATTCAAGACGTTAAAATCAAGAAAATTATAAATTATTATTCCAAATTCATCTCCTGTTAGTCTTGCAACAAACCCGTTATTACCAACTGTGTCTTTGAGTCTTTGTGCAATTTCTTTTAATACAACATCACCAGTTGCATGACCCAAAGTGTTGTTGATTTTACCAAAATTATCTATATCGATACATATCAGGGCAAGTTGCTGGCCTTTGAAATGTGCATCTTTAATAGCCTTTTCAAGTACCAGCATAAAATGATTTCTATTTGGCAGATTAGTTAGCTGGTCAAAGTAAGCAAGCTCTTTTATCTTTTCCTGGTTTTTTGCAAGTTTTTTGTACTGGACAACAAGCTTTTCCTGTGTTTTGGAAAGCTCATCATTTGTCTTTTGAAGTTCCTCGATAGCATTTTGGAGCTTATTTTCAGAAAGGTAAAGCGAATAGATTTTTTTGCGAATCATAAAATACAAAAGGCTTGCAGTGATAAGCACAAAGAGCCAACCTTTAATGATCGAAAAAACAGTAAAAAGCCCTTTCTTTGCAAAAAGAGTTGTTGTTAGCATGTCAGAGACTAAAATCCAAACTGCGCTCACAACTGCATATATTATTGATATTTTAGCTGCATAATTGTTGGCTTTACAGTTTAAATCTTTATTCTTCTCAGACATTTTGTTAATCACCACAGAATCTGTAGGAAATTTTCTTCTCATATTTATACCCAGAAAAAAGAGACTAAAAACATCTTTTGCATATGTATTCTTAAGCTGCAATTTTTTCACTTTCAAAAAGGGTATAAATGATATATAATTTCTGCATATTGCATATCCTATTCTTTAGAAAAAGACGGGTGGTTTTAATGATAGTGAGAGCATATATAGATGATTTTAACGAAATAGTTGTTGTACTATCCCAAATGGTTCACTCTGTAAAGAAAGAAGATTTTAAAGTATTTTTGAATGAAGAAGAAATAGACATAGAAAGAATAGACAAGATAATTCCTCACTCCGACAATCCTTTTGAAGCAGAAATAAGAGGCTATGAGATTTGCGATCAAAAAGGAAAAATTAGATTTGTTTTAAAGGAAGGGCATTTTGACTATCACCGAAAACCGCTCAGAAAACCAGTGTTTGTCATTGGTGAGATGAATGGCTGGCAGATTTCACCCGAGTGGGAAATGACATATTCAAAACTGCGTGGAAGATATGAACTTATAAAGGACTTAAAAGAAATAAAAATTGGACAAAAATTTAAATTTGCAGAAGGTGCAAGCCAGAAGCTTTGGTATCCACCGGGATTTGGTAATGATATTGTAATATCAGAATACTTCGAGAGAGAAGCTGCCTTTACAAATATGATAAGAATTTTTACTTCAAAGAGGCTTTTGCCGAATTTGAAATACAAAATTGTCTACAAAACAGAGCATATCTGGGCAAGACCAAGAGAAATTCTAACAAGACCTGAGTTTTTTTACCCTGGTGAGCTTGGAATAAAATATGAGCCATATTGTACGTACTTTAAACTATGGGCACCCACAGCATACAAAGTAAAGGTTAAGATATTTGATGAAAGCGAAAATTTCAGATTTGAAAAAGAGATGGCTCGGTCCGAAAACGGTACATGGAATATACACCTTACAGGTGACTTGAAAAACCACTACTATCTTTATGAGGTTTGGCATTACAATTATGATGAGGACGAAGGGTTTATTGTGTATGAGGTTCCTGACCCTTACTCAAAAGCTTCTTCTTCAAACTCTCAAAAATCTTTCATATTTGACCCGGCAGATACGCTTATTGAAGGCTGGCAACAGGATGAGTTTGTGAAAACGATAGAAAAACAACAAGATGCTATCATTTACGAGATGCACGTCCGAGACTTTACAATTGATAAAACCTCATGTGTAGATGAAAAATTTAGAGGGAAGTTCCTGGGGCTTTGTCAGCAGAGCTTTTACAAAGAAAAGTTTTCAACCGGTCTTTTGCATCTAAAAGAGCTTGGAATTACCCACATCCATCTTCTTCCGATTTCTGACTTTGGAAGTGTTGATGATAAAAATCCTGATAAAAAGTACAACTGGGGGTATGACCCTGTTTTGTATCAGTGCCCGGAGTACTGGTACTCAACAAAAAGTGGAGGAATTGAGGCTTTAAAAGAGCTGAGAACTATGGTTAGAACTTTACACCAAAACGGCATAGGAGTTGTGATGGACGTTGTTTTCAACCACACGTACCACACAAGGGGCGGTAAGTTTTCTATTTTTGACAAAATTGTTCCAGGATATTTTTACAGGATAGATGACTATGGCGATTATTCAAACGCAACAGGCTGTGGTAATGAGCTTGCGACAGAAAAACCAATGGTAAGAAAATTTATACTTGATACCATAATATACTGGACAGAAGAATTTCACATAGATGGCTTTAGATTTGACTTAATGGGGCTTATTGATGGTCTAACTATGAGAATGATTGCAAGAGAAGTGCGGAAGCGAAATCCTCGTGCCCTCATTTATGGTGAAGGGTGGGTTATGGGTGATAGTTTATGCCTGTTAGAGGAGATGGCAACAATTGAGTCAACAGTACACCAGGGGTATTCTATTGGACTTTTTAACGATAGAATAAGAGACAGTATAAGAGGTGACCTTGATGGCTTTAAAACTGGGTATATGCATGGAAACCTTTCTGATGTTGAGAGATTAAAACAAGGTATAAAGGCAGCTATTGACGATTTTGCAAAAGAACCAGATGAGTGTGTAAATTATTGTTCCTGCCATGACAACTTGACCCTCTTTGACAAGGCACAAAAGACAATGGTTGGTGAAGATATATTCTGGATTGACCGTGCATGCCGCTTGGCAAATGCAATCATTTTAACATCTCAGGGCATTGCGTTTTTGCACGGTGGAGTTGAGTTCAATAGGAGCAAAGGAGGGCATCCAAACACATACAACGCAGGGGATAGTATAAACAAGATTGACTGGAGTTTAAAAGAAAAGTTCTATGACACCTTTAAATTTTATTGTGACCTTATAAAATTGCGAAAAGAACATTTGGCATTTAGAATGCGCTCATCAGGTGAAATAAGAAAATATCTAAAATTCTTGCCAGCACCTGATGGCATTGTGGCTTTTTTGATTTCGTATCCCTATGATGTATGGAAAAAAATTATTGTCGCCTACAATCCTTTTAAAGAAAAAAAGGTAATTACACTTCCTGAAGGAGTATGGAAAATAAAAGCAAATGATGGCATAATATTTTCAGAAGAAAATGAACAGGAAGCAATAGGTAGTTTTGAAATTGCACCTAGCAGTCTTTTCATAGCATATCAGAAATGATATCTTTTTGGTATCCCAAAAAATATTAAGCCGCAGGTGCGAATACAAACATAGAATTTGCCTGCGGCGATTTTTACTTATACTCTGGCGCTTTCTAAAAGATGATGTTTTGCCAGGAAAATTCTTACATTTTCTGATTCTAAGTTTAAAGCTTTCTCATCATATTCAAGAAGAATAATGGTAAACTTAACTCCGAGCGAGGAATAAAGAAGAATAGAGTCTTCCATCTCCTTGTTAACAAATGAGGTAATTATAAAAAGCTCGCGAAAGTTGTAACTTCTTAAGACCTGATAAAGCAAAGCTTCAAAGTAATCGTTCACCTGAATCTTAATATGTGCAAGGGTTTCGAGAATTTTTAGAAGCTGATTTGAATCTTGTGATGGAAGAAGAATTTCAAGTGGCTGCAAGGTTTCTTCATCTATACCATTGCAAACAAAACCAACTGGAATGTGAGCATCCAAGCATTCTTTTGCCAAGCTTGCTGCAATCTTTATTCCAAGTTCAATTGCGTTTTTGTTAAAAACCTCTTTTCTTTCATACTCTGAACTTTGGACATTCAAAAGTATTAAAGCATCACCTGATGAGGTGTATTCGTACTTGTTTACCATCAAAGTATTATACTTTGCAGTTGCGTTCCAGTTTATTCTATTGAAAGAATCAAAAGACTGATACTCTCTTATTCCTGCAAAGTGAAATATATCTTCATAATAATGTCTTTTTACCACAACTTCACCCGAGAGGCTTGAACGGGGCAGAAGATGTTTTTTCAGGTCCAAAAATGCAGGGTAAATGGTAATGTTAGAATTTACATAGTAGCACCTGTCATCCATTGAAAGACCGAAAAGGTCTCCTGTGACAAGATAGATTTTGTCAAGCTTATAAAATCCTCTTTTTGTTGCAACAAATCTGTGCCGTCTTACTATTTGCTGGTAAGGCAGAAGAAAGAAAATGCTGATGTACCTTAGCTTATCTCCCACTACATAATTTTTTGCATTTTCCATGAAAAAGGATGCTGACACTTCAAATTCAGATTTTACCCAAGGAAGTGGCAGGATCTTACCGTTGTATATTCTTTCGACAATGTGAATCTCATCACCTTCAGTCTTTTTGTTCTCTTCAAAGTAGATTTCATACTCTACATTTTTGAGTCCGAACTTTTTAGTTATAAAAAAGTTCAGAGCAAATAACAAAGAGCATATTATAAACAGCCAAAAGGTTTCCATACAAATAACCTCGCGTTTTTTTTGAATTTATTTCTATTATAACCTAACAGTCTGAATATTAAAATTAGAAATTTCCACTTTTAGACCCTTGACTTTTTACCTTGAAAGACGGTAAAATGAAGTTGGTAATTCAATCTACCGGCAGGATTTTATCAAAATCTACCGCTTTGACAACCTCAAAAATTTATGATATAATCAATCTTGCTTGAAAATTCAAAAGGAAAATGTGCCGAAGTGGTGGAACTGGCAGACGCGCTGGACTCAAAATCCAGTGGGGCTCACACCCCGTGCGGGTTCGACTCCCGCCTTCGGCACCATAAGTATTCGCATATAACCCCTTTTTTAAACCTGCAAGGGTTTAAGAAGGGGTTTTTTATTTTTGCTTTTTAGAGTTGAAAATAAATGGCAGTAAATGTTAGAATGATGCTAAAATGGAAGATAAATTCATTAGGGTTAACATAATATTCAAATTTTAAAGTTCATTGATTTATTTATAACTAAATTATGCAAAATATTGGACAAAGCCAGAAAGAAAAAAGATTGTAAGAAGATATGTTAAGAGTACTAATCTAAAGGGTATAAAATATTTTGAAAAATCATTTGAAGTGGAAAGGAGTGAAAAAATGCCGCAAATTGAATGGCTTGACCAGTACTCTGTTGGAGTTGAGTCAATAGACAATCAGCACAAAGAACTATTTGCAAGGATAAACAAACTCTTAGATGCTTGTTCTCAAGGGGAAGGGAAAAAGGTGTTGCCAGAGGTTTTGGATTTTTTAGGTGATTATGTAGTATTTCATTTCTCCACAGAAGAAAAGTACATGAAAGAGTATTTATACCCCCACTATGCTGCTCACAAAAATGAACATGATAACTTTGTTGAAACATACAAAAAGTTTCGAGAGGAGATAGAGAAAGAGGGAGCAGGAGTTGCAGCAGTTATAAAGACAAACAGACTTGTTGTTGACTGGCTCAAAAATCATATCCTTGGTACAGATAGAAAACTTGGAGCTTTTTTAAAAGAAAAGATGCAATCAAAGTAGATAATAGATTTTAAAATATTGTAAAAAGCTGTCCACCGCAAGGGTAGACAGCTTTTTTGTTTATATGCTAACAAGCTTTTTCTGCTTTGTTCTTCCAATTAAGAAATTGTCTTCTTTTCTATTTCTCAAACTTTCAACTGGGTGTGGAGCCATCTCACACCTGTAATCTTCGCCTTTTATTATTTTGTGCTTATCAATTACCACATGGCTTGCAACTGAATTTATATCGTGATTTACTTTGTTTTGGAACCAGAAAAATGTGTGACTATCTGGCAAGTCATTTACGTTTCTCAGGTCCTCTTTGTCAGCTGTGATTTCAACCATCTGTGAAAGAACTTTGCGCACATATTCGCGTGTGTCATGGAACATTAAAAGATTCGGGAACTGTCCGCCAGGGGTGACCTCGTACCAAGATTTGTTCTCATGTTTTTGCAAAAGTTCTGCAGCTTTGTGAAGATGGGCAATTTCAGCATCAAGGTGCATCTCCCATATAGATTTTACATTTGGGTCAACCTCAGATTCGTAAAATGAATAATACAGATAGCATTCTGTGTATTCATGCAAAAGAAGACTTTCGAACCATGTGAGTCTCGGGTCAATCAACGAACCATACTGGGTTACGTGTTCTTCTTCCACTAAGGCTATTTCTAAATAGAGCTGTCTTCCAAGGTCGTTATAATAAGTGTTGCCGATGTTATTATAAAAATTCATTGTCTGCTGCTCACCGGCTGTTATAATGAAAATGTTTAGCTTTGTTCTAATATCTGCTTTTTTGAAATCAACATATCTGCTGACAGTATCATAAGGGTGTCTGTGATGTGCAATTGTCGGCCGACCAGGGATGATTTCAACATAGTTTTTTACCAGATTGTTTGCTTGGATGTTTGAATCCATGTCAAGAAGATTTGCATAGCGATAAAGATGGTCAAAATCTTCAAGCAAAATAAAATCAAGAGTTTGTTTAACATAAGGGTCAGGTTCGTTTTGAGCAAGCCAGGCGGTAAGGTCTACAGCAACGTGTTCGTATCCAATTGTAGTTTCAAGTGGTGTTTCATCAATAGGTTTTAACCAGTTGATATGCTTTTGTTGCATCTGCTCAATTCTTCTCATCATTGCTAAGTCTTGCCTTGTTTGATTGTCAGTGCAGTGACGATGGAACTGATGAGAAAACATCGAGGCTTCAACTTCAATCCCGTTCATGAGAATTATTCTTGTCTTTGTGTAAGGGTCAACTTCATTTTTGCAGTATGACTTGGGATATATTGTTTTCCAGTCCATGAGAAAATTCTCAATCGGCTTTGGCTTTTCTTCAAACGGGTTGAACAATTTTTTCAAACCTCCTTTAGATTAAATGTCGAATGAACAGTAGCTTTTGGATTTTCAATATATATTTTCTCTAAGACTTTATGAAATTATTATTTTCTTGCTATTAAAAAATGGTGTAAAATATTAAAGCGAAAAAAACAAAGAAGTATCAGGGGGAAAAGATGTGGTAAAAAAATCGCAAGAGTATATTGTCAAGATTGACACGCTCAATCACCAGGCACAGGGCATTGCAAGAATTGATGGGTTTGTAGTGTTTGTTGACAATGTTCTTATTGATGAGGTTGTAAAAATCAAAATAGAAGAGGTAAAAAAGGAATATGCCAAAGCAAAACTGGTCGAATTTTTAGAAAAAAGCCCATATAGAAAAGACCCAGAATGCCCTTATTACCACTTATGTGGTGGATGTCATTTAATGCATGCAAAATACCAGCATCAGCTAAGCCTAAAAAAACTTCTTGTTGAAGATGCTTTTAGGCGAATAGGGAAGCTCAGCCCCAAAATAAATGATGTTATTGGAATGGAAAAACCTTTTAGGTACAGAAACAAAACTGCACTTCCAGTAGGAGGAGATTATAAAAAACCCCAAATAGGATTTTATAAAAAGATGACACATGATATTGTTGATATAGATTACTGTCTTATTCAGCATGAGTTTTGCGATGATGTGATAAAAGGTATGAAAGAGATGATAAAAAAGCACAAGATAGAGGTTTATGACGAAAGAAAGCATCAGGGAGTTTTGAGGCACATTGTTGTTAGAAATTCATTTGCATTTGATGAGATGATGCTCATTCTTGTTTGCGCAAAAGTACCAGAGAATTTAGAGGCTATTAAAAAAGACATTTTAGACAAGTTTCCCAAAATTAAATCACTCTATTTAAACTTGAACCCTAAAAGGACAAATGTAATACTGGGTGATGAAGACATATTAATCTGGGGCAGTAGCACAATAAAAGATAAGATAGGGAATTTAACATTTGAAATTTCTCCAAAATCATTTTTTCAGGTAAATTCTGTACAAACAGAGGTGCTCTACAGTCAGGTAGTTAAATATCTGCGTAATATTGAAGCAGAAGTTGTATTTGACATATACTCCGGGATAGGCACCATTTCAATGTTCATTGCTCCTTTTTGCAAAAAGGTTTACGCTATAGAGATTGTTGAAGATGCAGTTGAAGATGCTAAAAAAAGCAGCAAGAATAACAGCATTTCGAATATTGAATTTATATGCGGCTGTGCTGAGATTGAAATTCCAAAGTTATTGAAAAGCGGAATTATACCCCAGGCTGTGATTCTTGACCCTCCGCGAAGTGGATGTGAAAAAGAGCTCTTAGAAAGCTTGATAGAGCACAAGATTTCAAACATAATCTATGTATCCTGCAATCCTTCAACACTTGCAAGAGATGCTAACATACTTTATTCGGGCGGCTATGAGATTTTAGAAGTTCAACCTGTTGATATGTTTCCACAGACATTTCATGTAGAGTGCGTAGCATTGTTTAAAAAAGGCTACAGTTAAAAGAGGTGGATTCATTGAGAAAAAATATAAGAGAAAAAGCAAAATTGTTAAAAAAACAAATTCCGGCTATTTTTTTAGCTATGAAAAGAAGAGATACACCTCTTTTAGCTAAGATATTTGCTTTAATTACCATTGCATATGCCTTGTCGCCAATTGACTTTGTACCAGATTTTGTACCAATTTTGGGTTATCTTGATGATATAATAATTCTTCCACTTCTGGTTACAATAACAATAAAGCTTATACCAGATTCTATTTTAAATGAATGCCAGAAAGAGGCAGAAAATCTTTGGCAAGAAGGAAAGCCAAAGAAATGGTATTATGGTATTCCTATTATTATTTTTTGGAGCTTAATTATTGGAGCGATTATATACAAAGTTGTTAAAAGTATTAGTTAAAAGAGCGGGGGAATTTAAATTGAAAAAATCTGTTGGTTATCTGCTATCTCCAATTGGACTGATAAAGATTGTAGGACAAGACGATAGCATAGTATCAGTGGAGTTTGTTTCACGCAAAGATGAGGGAGAGGTAATAAGCCCTGTTGTAAGGGAAGCTATTTTGCAACTTGAAGAGTATTTTGAAGGGAAGAGAACCACTTTTGAGCTAAAACTTCAGCTGCAAGGGACAGAGTTTCAAAAAAGAGTTTGGAATGAACTTATAAAAGTTCACTTTGGAAGTGTAATTTCTTATAGAGAACTTGCCAAAAAAGTTGGAAAGCTCCAGGGTGCAAGAGCAGTTGGGAATGCTGTTGGGAAAAATCCAGCTGTGATAATTGTTCCATGCCACCGGGTGGTCAAGTCAGATTTGTCCTTGGGCGGTTTTAGTGGTGGGCTTGAAAAAAAGATTTGGCTACTTTCACATGAGGGATGGAAAATAGAAAACGGGCTTTTGAGAAAGTGATTTTTCCAAAAGCCCGCTTCTATTTGTAATTACGAATTTTCCTTTATATACTGCTGATAAAAATAGAAGCTGTCTTTTTTAATCCTTTTTTGAGTTTCATAATCTACATATATAATTCCAAACCTTTTTGTATACCCCATTGCCCATTCAAAATTGTCCATCAAAGACCACACAAAATAGCCTCGCAAATCCACTCCATTTTCAATTGCCTTTCTTGCTGCCTCAAAGTGATGTTTTAAGTACTCCACTCTCTTTTGGTCATGAACTCTTCCATCTTCTACCTTGTCGTTATAGGCAGCACCATTTTCTGTTATATAAATTAGAATTTGTGGATAGTTTTCTTTAATCCACATCAAAAGGTCAAAAAGTCCTTGCGGGAACACTTCCCAGCCCATCTCGGTGTATTCTCCTGCAGGATGTTCCCATCTTATTGGAAATATCCAAGAAGAATTTTCATCGTAAAGCCTGACTGCACGTGTGTAGTAGTTGATACCAAGAAAATCAGGGAAGATGAAATTTTCTTTTACTTCCTGCTGCATCTTTTCGGCTTTTTGGCTATCTAACAAATCTTTTTGAACAAGATAATTTAGGAGCTTTTGTGGATAGCTTCCCTTGAGCACTGGGTCAAGGAAAAGTTCATTGTCAAGCTGGCTGCTGAGGTTTACCATTTCTCTTTCAATTTCGCTTACCTTATATCCAAGACGCTCTGTTTGAAGGTAAACTGGAGTTAAATTTAGTGTAATTCCTACCTCAACATCAATATTGTTTTCCTTTACAGCTTTTACAACTTTAAAGTGAGAAAGCATAATGTTGTGCACGACATCCATCGCAACTTTAAAATCTTTTATTCCTGGTGCGTGAACTCCATGCCAATGACCCAAAAAGGCAATACAATAAGGTTCATTAAATGTTATCCATTTTTTTACTTTATCTTTGTAGCGGTTTATAAGAAGCATTGCATATTCAAAATAATGGTTTACAATTTCCTTGTTTGCCCAGCCACCGATATCTTGTAGCTTTTGAGGAAGATCCCAGTGATAAATGGTGACAACAGGTTCGATACCGTTTTCAACAAGCTTGTTGATGAGTCTATCATAAAACTCAAGACCTTTCTGATTCACAGTACCATAGCCATCTGGAAAGATTCTTGCCCATGCAATGGAAAACCTGTAGGCTTTGAGTCCAAGCTCTTTCATAAGAGAAACATCTTCTTCGAACCTGTGGTAATGGTCACACGCAACATCGCCTGTATGACCGTATAGAATATTTCCTTTCTGGTGAGAAAACCTGTCCCAAATAGACTCGCCTTTTCCATCTTCGTTCCATGCACCTTCAATCTGATATGATGCAGTTGCAGCACCCCACAGAAATCCTTTTGGAAAACTCATGTTGTGACCTCCTTGACATAAAGCTTTTGTTTCTTTTGAAATCAATTACACTCATATCAAAATATATTGCCATATAAAATTTGAGTTTGCAAATAAAAATTTTAAGTGAATATAGCAAAATTTTTAGATGTTTTTCACCAGTAGATGTTTTAGAAAAGAAACAAAAAAAGAGACACACCACTTTAAATATGCAATGGTGTGCCTCCTCTTTTTTGTAGTTTTATTTTCCTGTCTTAAATATTATTTTCCCATTACAACTTCAATTACATTCTCATTGTCAAGCAATTCTACTGGAATCAAATTACTCACAATCTCTTTTCCATTTACTAATATCTTTTTAACACCTTTTGAAATATGGTCTGGATTTGAAACCTTAATGGAAAGTTTTCTTCCTCTGAAAACTCTCTCAACTTCAAAACCGTCCCACTGCTGTGGTATGCATGGGTCAATAATAAGCCCTTTATAGTGAGGTCTTATTCCAAGGATATACTGTGTTGCTGCAACAAATGCCCATGTTGCAGTACCTGTCAACCATGGATTTCGCGAACGACCAAAATAATATGGATGTTCTTTTCCGGTAATAAACTGGGAATAAACATAAGGTTCTATGGTATAGATTTCAGCAATATCATTTTTGTTTGCAGGAAGAAACGACATATAGTATTCAAAAGCATAATCGCCTCTTCCAAGTACAGCCTCTGCAATAATTACCCATGTATTAGCATGACAGAAAATAGCAGCATTTTCTTTTAATCCCGGCGGGAAAGAGGTTACAGCCCCAACCTCTATAATATAATCAACATAAGCTGGCCAGTTTTTGACACACCCATGTTCTGTTGCGAGATACTTTTTGACACTGTCCATTGCCATTTTGCCTTTTTCATCAACAAAAGCGCCAGAGAATACTGACCATGACTGAGAATTTAGGAAAATCTTGCTCTGATCACTTTCTTTTGATCCAAGTTTTTTGCCGCTTGCCAAATACCCTCTTACAAACCACTCGCCATCCCATGTATACTCTTCCATTGCCTTTTTGATTTCATCTCTATAAGCTTTGTACTTTTCAACATCATCAGTCTTTCCAATATACTCAGCAAGTTCTATAAACTCAGATAAAGCCTTGTAATAAAGCTGGGTTGACCATGTACTCTCGCCACCGTCTTTGAGGTTGATACAGTCATTCCAGTCAGCAGCAAGACCAAGCAAAAGTCCATGTTTTCCCCTATGCCTCCATGAAAACTCCAAAGCTTGTTTTAAATGCTCATAAACAGAAGCACTTGACTTGTCCGCATACTCAACAACTTCATCTAAGATAGAAAAATCACCTGTTTCTTTTATATAGTGTGGCACAGCAATCAAAAGCCATAAGTGGTCGTCTGAATAAATTCTCTCACGTGGTGGTATATTATGTTCTCCTTGAGCCCATGTAAGAGGCTGGAAATGATGCATCGCATATCCTTCAGAAAGCTGAGCCTTCAAAAGTTCAATAAGTCTTTTTCTTACCTCTTGAGGGATTGAATGTGCAACGCCTAATACATCCTGTGAAGAATCTCTAAAGCCAAGTCCGTCTCTTCCGCCAGCCTCTATAAATGATGCAGATCTTGACCAGTTAAATGTTGTATGGCACTGATACTGGTTCCATATGTTCAACATCAAATTCATCTTTTCGTTTGGTGTTGAGCATTTGAACTTGCTAAGTCTGTCATCCCAGTACTTTTGCACCTTTTCAAATTCTTTTTGGATATTTTCTTTTGATGCAAATAGTTTTTTATATTCTTTTCCTTCCTTGTATGCATCTCCTATTCCCAGTACAAACACTAAATATTCTTCCTGACCGGGCTGAAGTTCAATTTTTACCTGTGTTGCAGCGCATGGGTTTCCACCTATTGCAATTGACCCAAAACACCTGCCATTTTGAATAGCTTCTGGATTAGCCTCACTGTTATATGGACCAATAAACACATCTCTGTCTGTATCAAAACTTTCAATCTTTTTATTTGTGCATGTGAAAAAAGCTTTTGGTTCATAAGGACTCCAGAGCTTGATAGAATAATCTACAATTTCATCTTCTTTGTTGTAACCCATTCTGCAGGTGTAAAGAATATACTGAAAATCCATCATGTCAAGCATGGAATTCCAAAGACAGAACTCTGTATAAGTAAATACCGATAGTTCCTTTTTCTCACCTGACTCATTCTTGATTTTAACTTCCCAGATTTCAATTGGTTTGTCTACTGGCACAAAGATTTTTAAAGATGAGGTTATGTTGCTATATTTACTTTCAAATATTGAATATCCAAGACCATGTCGACAGATGCTGTTAAAACTTTCAAGAGGCTTTCCAACAGGTTGCCAGCTTATTGACCAGAAGTCTTTTGTCTTTTCATCCTTGATATATACATATCTTCCAGGTCTGCCCATTGAAATGCTGTTAAACCTAAAACGTGTCACTCTTCCAAGCTTTGGGGATTTGTAAAAAGAATAACCTGAAGCATTATTTGAGATTATAAGACAATAGTCACTTGTTCCTAAATAATTTACCCATGAAGTTGGTGTTTTGGGGTTTGTTATAACATACTCTCTGTTTTGAGAATCAAAGTATCCATAATTCATAAAAAATACCCTCCTTAAAATTTTTCTATCCCATTGTCACTTCAACAAAATGCTCTTTGCCATCTGAGAAAGCTGGTATTAAATTGCCAGAAAGTTCTTTACCATCAACAACCACTTTTTTGACACCTTTTGAAACGCCATCAGGGTTTTTTACTTGGATATTGTAAACTGCATTTCTGAACACCCTCTTTACAGTAAATCCTTTCCACTCTCTTGGTATGCAAGGATCTATTAAAAGTCCGTCAAAGTCAGGTCTTATTCCTAAAATCCACTGTGTCATTGCAACAAAATTCCATGCAGCAGATCCAGTGAGCCATGAATTTTTTGCTTCTCCCGGTTTGTATGCATCTTTTCCAGCAATCATCTGGCAGTATACATATGGTTCAAGCTTGTGCACATCGCTTATCTCTTCTCTGTACGATGGTGCGATCTTTGCCCAGTATTCAAATGCTCTGTCTCCTCTTCCAACTATGCACTCTGCTATTATAATCCACGGGTTGTTGTGACAAAAAACTGCTGCATTTTCCTTATAGCCGGGTGGATAGCTTGTAATCTCTCCTAAATGAATTTTATACTCAGTAAATGCCGGCTGAACCAGTACAATTCCATGTTCTGTATCAAGATACTTTTTAACAGAATCAAGTGCAGAGATAGCCTTTCCATCATCAAGTCCTATTCCTGCCATTACACAAAAACCTTGTGTTTCAATAAATATCTTACCCTCATCATTTTCTTTGCTTCCAACTTTGTTTCCAAAGTAGTCATATGCTCTTAAAAACCACTCGCCATCGTAACCATAATTTAAAATTGCCTCTTTCATCTTTTCAATGTGGTATTGTGCATCTTTTGCAATATCTTCTTTACCCAACCTTTCACAAATCTTTACAAATTCCTTTCCAACATAGACAAACATCCCTGCTATCATAACAGATTCTGCAGTTTTGCCGTCCTTGTTATCACATGTCTGGAACGACTCATCAGGGTTTGTTGAAAAAGCATTGAGGTTCAAACAGTCATTCCAGTCAGCCCTGCCTATGAGTGGAAGTCCATGCGGTCCTAAGTTGTTCACAACATGGTAAAATGCCCTTCTCAGGTGTTCAAACATTGAAGCAGCCTTTTGCGGGTCATTTTCAAAAGGAACAATTTCATCAAGAATGGACCAGTCTCCTGTTTCCTTGATGTAATGTGCAGTTGAGAGTATGAGCCACAACGGGTCGTCGTTGAAATTGCTACCTATTTCATTGTTGCCTCTTTTTGTAAGAGGCTGATATTGATGGTAAGCACCGCCATCTTCAAGCTGGGTTGCGGCTAAATCCAATATTCTTTCTCTTGCCCGTTCTGGTATCTGGTGAACAAAACCAAGAATATCTTGGTTAGAATCTCTGAACCCCATTCCTCTTCCTATTCCAGACTCAAAGTATGAAGCACTTCTTGACAGGTTGAATGTTACCATACACTGATACTGGTTCCAGATATTTACCATTCTATCTACCTTGTCTATGCCAGTTAGAACGTTAAACTTGTTCACTAGATTGCTCCAAAATAGCCTCAAATTTTCGAATGATCTTTGGACGTCTTCTGGGTTTTTGAATTTTTCTATCATTTTGTAAGCCTTTTCTTTGTTTATGACGCCTTTTTTGAGCCATTTTTTATCTTCATCATTTTCTACATAACCCAGCACAAATACAAGCTCTTTTGTCTCCCCTGGCTGCAAAGAGATTTTTATCATATGCGATGCAATAGGTGACCAGCCGTGAGCTTCTGAATTAAAACTTTGCCCATTTTCAACTGCCACAGGCGCATCAAACCCTCTGTAAAGACCAAGAAATGTGTCCCTGTCTGTGTCAAATCCATCGATTGGAACGTTTACAGAATAAAAAGAATAATGATTTCTACGCTCTCTGTACTCTGTTTTATGGTAAATCACAGAGCCTTCTATTTCAACCTCACCTGTACTTAAATTTCTTTGGAAGTTTGTCATATCGTCAAGCGCGTTCCAAAGACAAAACTCAATCAATGAAAAGAGTGTCAAATCCTTTGGCTGGGTAGATTTGTTTGTTATCTTAAGATAGTGTATCTCACAGTTTTCATCAACTGGCACAAAAAATGTTTGCTCCACCTCAACGCCATTTCTTCTTCCTGTTATGATTGTATATCCAAGACCATGGCGACATTCATAAAACTCAAGATCTTTTCTTGTTGGCATCCATGAGGGTGACCAGAAATCCTCATTGTCTTTTATATAGAAATATCTTCCGCCCATATCAAGTGGAACATTGTTATAACGGAATCTTGTTATTCTTCGAAGCCTTGCATCCTTATAAAAACAGTAACCTCCAGCGTGGTTTGAGATTAAAGATAAAAAGTCTTTCATTCCAAGATAGTTTATCCAAGGATATGGTGTAAGAGGTGTTGTTATGACATACTCTCTTTTGGCATCGTCAAAATATCCAAACTTCATTTTTTATTAAACTCCTTTCTAAAAGAAAGTCTTTGTTAGCCAATGAACTTATCTTAATTATATCTTTTTTGCCAAACTGCCTACTTTAATTATTTTGCCTTTATTTTGCACTATTTTGACATAAAACAGTCAATTATATCAGTTTGATTTTGGATATTAATAATCAGTCCGAATTGTGATATACTCAATATGGACAATGTTTCGGATTTGTTACAAAGGCAAAGTTTTAGAAAAGTAGTCTTGCAGAGAGGAAGAAGAAAGTTGAAAAAGGTTTGGATATTTAATCACTATGCAATTCCACCAAAAGTTGGAGGAATTACAAGGCATTTTGATTTTGCTAAGCAGCTTGCAGAAAGAGGTTATAGCGTTACCATCTTTGCTTCAAGTTTTGACCACAAACAGAGGGTTGAGATGTTAGAAAAAGGCAAGAAATTTAAAATAGAGGAATATGAGAAAGTAAAGTTTGTGTGGATAAAGACGTTTCCTTATAAAAAGAATGATATAAAAAGACTTTTTAACATATTTTCATATGCCAAAAACCTTTATTTCATTGCAAGAAAGTTTGAAAGGCCTGATGTAATATTGGCATCTTCGTTTCATCCTCTTGCATGGATTGTAGGGTATCTACTATCAAAAAAATTTAAATGCAGATTCATTGCAGAGGTTAGGGACCTTTGGCCCCAAAGTGGTATTGACCTTGGTGCGTTGAAGGAAGAGAGTATAATTGTAAAGCTTTTGAGAAGTCTTGAAAAGTTTATTTACACAAAAGCAGACTATGTTGTAACGGTATTGCCAAAGGCAGACCAGTACATAGAAAGTTTGGGTATTGATAAAAAGAAAGTTGTTCATATTCCTAACGGATGTGATATAGAAAGGTTTGATAGTCTTAAAAGTATTCTTTCAGAAGAAGCGAAAAAGATTTTAGATGAGCATCGAGGATGTTTTAAGGCTTGTTACTTGGGTGCGCTTGGACAAGCAAATGCAATGGAGACCATAATAGAGGCTGCAAAAATTGTCCAGGAAAATGTAGGTGATAGAATCCATTTTTTGATAATAGGTGACGGTCCTGAAAAAGAAAAGCTTGAAAACATGGCAAAGGAGCTTGGACTTAAAAATGTATTTTTTTATTCTCCTATCTCAAAGCTTTCTGTGCCAAGCTTACTTGAGCGCGTTGACATAACACTTGTTTCTATGCACAATCTAAAAGTTTACAGGTTTGGAATATCACTTAATAAGCTTTTTGACTATTTGTGTGCTGCAAAGCCGATTGTTTTTGCGGGAAATGTAGCAAATGATATTGTCAAAGAGTCGGGTGCAGGAATTTCCTGCCAAAGTTATGACAGCAAAGCATTTGCTGAGGCAATATTGAGCTTGTATGCTATGTCAAAAGAAGAAAGAGAGAGAATTGGACAAAAGGGAAGAGAGTATGTTCAAAAGCACCATGATATAAAGATGCTTGCAGACAGGTTAGAAAAAATATTATAAGCGGAGATGGTAGGAAATGAAGTCGTATATTAAAAGCTATCACAAGCTTAGCAAATTTTTTGTTGTTCTTATGGACATTTTACTTATACACGCAGGTTACATTCTTGCATATATAATAAAATTCAACTTTACATTCCCAGAGAAAAATTTCATGCCTTATTATACATTAATTCCTCAAATAACTCTCTTTGCTCTTATACTTTTGAATATTTACGGACTTTATACAATAACAATGAAAACCATTAGCGAAATAGCATTTTCGCTGGGTCTGGCTCTAATGCTTCTACAATTTTTAACAGTTGTATCAACATTTTTCTACAGACACTTTGCTTTCCCGCGCAGTATATTTATAATTGCCTTTTTTGTGCAATTTTTATTGCTTTTGGGTTGGAGAGGGCTTGTCCTATATGTTTTCAAAAGAGTTCAAGGTGTCAAGCATGTACTTGTGATTGGAGAGATGCCAAAAGCGCAGGAGTTTGCTCAAAAGCTTCAAAATATTTCAAAAGGGTGGATTGATGTAAAGTATGTTCTTGAGCCGAAGGCTATTGAAGAGTTGATACCATATATAAAAGTTGTTGATACAATTTATCTTTATTCAAAAATGGATGAGAATTTAAAAAGTGAGATTGTAAGAAAGGCAATAGAATTCAAAAAACATATTTTCATAGCACCAGACTTTAGAGATATATTGGTTTCAAGAGCGAGGGTGATTCAGTTTGATGATGTTGCAACACTTTCAATTGAACAGCCAGAGCTAACTTCTGAACAAAAGCTCATAAAAAGGGTGTGCGATATTCTTCTTGCTACAGTTACGCTGGTTATTGCTTTTCCTATAATGATCTTGATTGCAATTGCCATAAAACTTGACTCTGAAGGACCAGTGATTTACAGGCAAAAAAGGATTACAGAAGGAGAGAGAGAGTTTTATGTTTTAAAGTTTAGGACAATGGTGAAAGATGCCGAGAAGATGACAGGCCCTGTTCTGGCAACCGAGAACGACCCGAGGATAACAAGGGTTGGGAGATTTTTGCGCGCAACAAGACTTGATGAACTTCCGCAGCTTATAAATATTCTAAAGGGTGAGATGAGTTTTATAGGACCAAGACCAGAGCGTCCTTATTTTGTTGAGCAGTTTAAAAAGCTCTATCCTGAGTATTCTCTTCGCCACAATGTAAAGGCAGGGCTCACAGGGCTTGCACAGGTTTACGGCAAGTATGCAACAACCCCAGAAGACAAGCTCAGGCTTGATTTGATATATATAAAGAATTATTCTGTTTTTTTGGACATCAAGATTTTACTGTTGACCTTAAAAACAATTTTTACCAAAGAGGCAGCTGAGGGGGTAAAAAAGAATTAATAACCAAAGAAAGGAGAGGGTTTTTAAGTGTACTTAATTCCGGTCCAATATCATGGCTTCAGATATCCTGCTACTATATTGCCAAAAATAGAAGAAATTGCTGGACATTTTGATGTGAAGGAAATTTCTCCAGTTATGCCGTATTCACTACACACAGAGTATAGTTTTTCTAAGCGAAATATGAGTTCAAGAATACTTCAACAGTTTAATGTGTTAAGAGAAGCTATCTATCAAGGTATACCTATGCTTTGGTACTCAAAACAATGGGCAGAAGAGTTTGCTGAGTTTATTTTAAGCTTGACCTGGGGAAAAAGAGAACCTACAATAATTGAAATTCATCCACCTTTTTCCAACTATACTTCGTTGAAAGAATTTATAGACATTTACACCATATTTGAGGTGAAAATAAAAGAAAGATATAAAAACACTTTAATTTTGATAGAAAATAGATGTGGTAGTTTATATAGCAAAGGAAAGTTTATTGTTTCAACATCCCAGCAGTTAATGAACCTGGTAAATGAAATTGAAAAAAGGAAGATTGAATTAAGGATCACATTAGATATTCCTCAGTTATTAACTGCCCATTATATAAATACAGACAATATAAACAGAATTACTGAAATATTTCAGATTATTAAAGAAATCAAAGACTATATCTATGGAATACACTTATGGGGGAAAAAAGGTAAAGGTCAATCACATATAGGAGACTTAACTTCTTATTTTAATGGCAATCTTGAAGCCAAGATGATTTTTTTGAAATGTATAAAAGATACCTTTGACGATGAACATAAGCGCTTTTTTGTTCCTGAAGTAAATAGCGGCGAAAAAGACTTAGCATCTATTATACATGATTTAATAAGCATTGGTTGTGTTTTTATGTAATTAAACCACTTTTTTAATTACCTTTTATTGGTGGAGGCGGGGGGATTTGAACCCCCGTCCGAAGGCATCGAACCCCAAACTTCTCCGGGTGCAGTCAGTGTACTAAACTCTCGGGAAGAAAACGCCCACTGACAGGCTTTTTCTTCCCCAGCCTGAGATTTGACCCAAAAGTAAGGCTCAGGCGACCTTACTTTCGGTGCCCCACGACGGTTGGCGCCCGACTCGGAGGCCGTGGGCACCTCCGGCGGACGTTGGCTGCGCTTTAGGCAGCTAAAGCGAGTTCTGTTCTGTCTGCAGTTATTTTTCTTCTCGGTTTTTTATAGTGGTTCCGAGAAAACCACTACCCGCTATTTGGAATCCGACTGCCCCCGTCGAATTCCAAAACACGCCCCCTCATCTTAAATACTCTTTCATTTTCTTTTTAATCTCAAGCTCAGCATCTCTTTTTGCAATTGCCTCACGCTTGTCATAAAGTTTTTTACCTTTTGCAACTGCAAGCTCTACTTTTATTTTACCTCTTTTGATGTAAATCTTCAATGGGATTAAAGTGTAACCTTTTTGCTGTACATAACCTGCAAGCCTGTTGATTTCGTGTTTGTGCAAAAGTAGTTTCCTATCTCTCATCGGGTCAACGTTAAAGATGTTGCCTTTTTCATAGGGGCTTATATGCATGTTGTAGAGAAAGACTTCACCATTTTCAACCCTGGCAAAACTGTCTTTGAGATTAACATGACCAAGCCGCACCGACTTTACTTCTGTGCCTTTTAGCTCAATTCCTGCTTCGATTGTCTCTTCAATAAAATAGTCGTGATAAGCTTTGCGGTTTGTTGCTATGACTTTTATGTCGTCTTGTTTTTTTGCCTCCGGCATGAACTTCAACTCCTAAAATCTGCCTTTTAATTTATTTTGCAAATCTTTATTATATGAATTTTAGCAGAGTTTGTCAAGAGGATATACTGGGGATCCTCGAATAGGTGTAAAGATATTTACCATAGCGAAAAAAATGTACGAGAATATTGATGGTAATAATATTAATAAAAAGCAAATATATGTATTTATTATAAAGAATTGTAACTAATAATGATAAAAGTTTTTAGGAGCCTATAAGAAAAATTTTTTACAATCAAATTATCTTTACATATTTTATACAAAGTATAAGCAAAAGTATTATAAAACATGATGAATATTTAAAAGTGTATTGACAATTTGTAAAGAGGGTCTTAAAATAAAAATTGTCAGACAATCATATTATCATATTGCATGATTGTACAATAGACGGAGGTGAGAAAAGTGTATTGAAACGTTTGGCAAAGTAGAGAAAATAACAAAGCTAAAAAAGTTCAATATGGTGATAGAAAATAAAAGATAAAGGAAGTAAGGAGGAGAAACAATGAACAAATTTGGAAAAATATTACTACCAGTTGTTACTCCTTTTGATGAGAATGAAAAAATTAATTATGAGGCGTATCAACAACTACTGGAATATGTAATAGAAAAAAATTATTGTGATACTATAGTGGTAACAGGGACCACGGGAGAATTTAATACTCTTACTTTTGAAGAAAGGAAAGATTTATTTAAATTTACTGTGGAAGTGGTGGGTAATAGAAAACCAATTATTGCAGGAACAGGGTGTGCTTCGACAAGGGAAACTATTGCCCTAACAAATGAAGCATTTAAACTTGGAATTTCTACATGTATGATCGTTGCTCCCTATTATTGTAAGCCTACTCAAGAAGATATTTATATACATTACAAAAGGGTTGTAGAGAATACAGGAGCAGAAATTTTACTCTATAATATTCCGTTATTTACAGGCGTTAATATTGAACCACAAACGGTAAAGAAATTAGCACAAAATAAGCAAATCATTGGAATAAAAGATGAAGCAGGAATGAATCCCACCCAGTTAACAGAATATTATTATGCCACAAAGGATATAAATCCGGAATTTTTACTTTTCAATGGTGATGACTTAATGTTAATGCCTACCCTTGCACAAGGGGCCGTAGGAATAGTAAGTGGCGGAGCTCACTTAGTTGGTGATAAAATACGAAAAGTGTTTGAGGAATATGAAAAAGGAAATATCCAGGAAGCACTAAGTATATACAGAAAATTATACAAACTTTTTAAGTACTTTACATTAAATGGGAGAGTACATCCTAATCCTGTCCTAAGAGAAGCGATAGAAATTGTCACTGGTATTACAATAGGAAAACCGAGAGGGCCTTTAAATGGTATCAAAGAAGAAGAAAGGCAAATATTGTTGAGTATATTAAAGGAATATGAGCTAATTTAAGGTTCGAAACTAATAAAAATTGATTAGGTAAATTTGAAAAGTAGATAAAGAAAGAAGTAAAATAATAATTAGAACTTTTTACATTAAGAAATGGGGAGAAAAAGTGAAACCAATAGAAAGAATTACTGTTACAGAGAAAGTGGTGGAAAGATTAAAGGAAGTTATATTGTCGGGTAAATATAGAGAAGGAGACAGGTTTTTGACAGAAAAAGAAATATGTGAGGAATTTTTAGTAAGTAGATCAACAGTTCGAGAAGCATTTAGAATGCTTCAGGCAATGGGTTATTTAAGTATTGTGCCGGGGAAAGGGGCATATGTAGCGAAGACAAAAGAGGAAGATAAAAAAGAAGTAATAGAATGGTTTAAAAGCCATAATGCACAAATAAGAGATTTTATGGAAGTAAGATTAGCTATTGAACCTTTAGCTGTAAAATTGGCAATTGAACGAATCACTGAAAATGAAATAAAAGCGTTGGAAGGAGTGTGTAAGAATTTAGAAAAAGCGATTGAAGAAGGTAATAGTTTGAGGGCAGCAAAACTTGATGAGACATTTCACACTTTAATTGTTAATGCTACAAGAAATCAATTATTGATAAGCATAAATAGACAAATAATTAATGCTTTTGCAGAATATCGAACTAAATCATTTGCTGTGGATGAAACAGCACGAAATGCAATAGAACCTCATCGAAAAATTTTAGAAGCAATAGTTAATAAAAACCCAACAGAAGCAGAGAAACAAATGATAAATCATTTGATGATTTCTTTAGAAGATATTACGCGAATAATTGAGAATGAAAAAAATAATAAAAACCAGTAAAAGAAAAAAGGAGATGAAAAGATTTGAAAGATGAAAGATTAAAGGGAGTTATTGTTCCAGTTGTTACTCCGTTTGACAAAGAAGATGAGATAGATGAGAAAATTTTTAGAAGAGAAGTAAGATACTTGCTACAAAAAGAAATTAATGGAATAAGCATAGGAGGAAGTACAGGAGAAGGATGTGCAATTAGCGATAATGAATTGGCAAGATTGATAGAGATTGCTCAAGAAGAAAACAAAAGAAATCTTCCTGTTGTGGCGGGAATTATTAGACATTCTACTAGGGATGCTATAAAAGCTGGTTTACTAGCAAAAAAAGCTGGAGCAACAGCATTGATGGTTACACCTATTAGTTATTTAGGTGGTACAGACGAGAAAGGGAACTTTGAATATTATAAAAGAATTGCAGAAGAAACAGAAATGCCAATTATTATCTATAATGTGGTTGCTCAAAATGAAATAAGACCTGAACTGATGGAAAAATTAGTTAATGAATGTGCAAATATAATAGGTATTAAACAAAGTATTGGTGGAATTGAAGCTATGGTGGAAATGATAAATGGATGTGGAAAAGAGATTAACGTTTATTGTGCTACAGATGAATTGCTTTTTACTGGATTTGCGTTGGGAGCAGATGGAGCAATAGCTTCGATTATAACTGTCTTCCCTGACGAGGTTATAAAAATGTGGAAAGCTGCAAAAGAAGGGAAGATAGAAGAAGGAAAGAAGATAGAGATAAAGCTTTTTCCGATATGGTTAAAAATAAAAAAGACAAAATTTCCACGAGGTATTAAGGCTGCATTGAATCTTTTAGGAAGAGAAGTAGGAATACCCCGTAGTCCAGTAGGTAACTGTAACGAACTGGAAATGAGGTTAGTTGAGGCTGCAATGAAAGAATATAGAGGAATGAGAGAGGAGATAAATAGTTGAATGTAAAAATAATTGGTAGTTGAAAGATCAGCTTCAAAAGGTGGGTTTCAAAAAGTTGAAAACATTTCGTTTGTTGTTAGGGCTTCAATGTCCTGCAGAGGACATAAAAATAAAAAACAAAAAAGGAGGTTTAAATTTCAATGAGGTATGTAAATAAGAAAGTAATTAGCTTCATAATGGTAGGGTGTATGTTTATCTTAAGCACATTGTTCTATTTTGATATTCCAAACCATAATTACAAAAATTCGAAGGTGTTAGCTGCTACAGGGAAGAAAGTGGTTCTTACGGTTTTAACTGACAATACTATTGATTTAGAAGCCTTTAAAGCTGTAGCTGCTGCTTTTGAAAAAAAGTATAATATTAGGGTGGAAATCGAACTTCGACCTGGAGGAACGGAAGGGCCTAATATTGTAAAAACACGTTTGGCAGCAGGGGAAATGGATGATTTGAGCATTTCTTTGCCAGGTTCAATATTTTTATCTTTCAACCCTTCAAAATACTTTGTAGATTTAACAAAAGAGACATATATGAAAAATATTGAAGAAAAATTTAAAAAGGCAGTTTCAGTAAATGGTAGAGTATATGGAGTACCAGTAGGACCTGCCTGGGCAGGAGTATGGCTTTACAATAAAAAAGTAGCAAATCAACTGAAATTATCAGTTCCCAAGACCTGGAATGAATTGCTGGCGAATTGCTCAAAAATTAAGGCAGCTGGAAAAGTCCCTATTATAGCTTCGTACAGGGATGCATGGACGGCTCAGCTCATCTGGTTAATAGATTATTACTGGCTTGAGAAAAGAGTTCCGGATTTTGCAGAAAAATTTACAGCTAACAAAATAAAATTTGCTAATACCCCAGCGGCGGTAAGAGGGTTCGAGAAATTACAGGAAATTTATAAAAAAGGGTATCTCAATAAAGATTTTCTTGCAACCAGCTATGATACAGCTTTAAAAATGTTAGCAACAGGAGAAGGAGTTTATTATCCAATGTTGACAATGGCCTTAACAGCGATCGAGGCTAATTTCCCCGATAAAATTAATGATATAGGTGCTTTTCCGCAACCTGATAATAATCCTTCTCAGAATGGTATTACTGTATGGCTACCAAAAACAATGGCTATATATAAGTTTAGTAAGAACATAGAAGCAGCAAAAAAATTTGTAGCGTTCTTCGTCTCTGCAGAAGGTCTAAAAGCATGGTTGACAAAAGGAAAGGTAATGGGACCATTTATGATAAAAAATATAAAAATACCACAAAATACCTATATTTATCCGGCAGTGAGAGACATTCTTCCTTATTATGAGAAAGGTAAATTTACACTTGCATTAGAATTTTTGTCTCCTCTAAAAGGTCCCAATGCTCCTCAAATATGTGTTGAAGTTGCTAGTGGAATGAGAACACCTGTAGATGGAGCAAAGCTTTATGATAAAGATGTTGAAAAGCAGGCAAAACAACTCAATTTGCCAGGATGGTAATTTGCTATTAAAAAATAGCTGAAAAAATTTGAATATAAGTCTTTTGTAGGAGTTACTCTTATATTGAAAGAGTAACTCCTACAAAAGATTTTAAAAAGGGGAGATGTTTTTTACGAGCGTATTGAAGAATATTTATATAGCGGAATAATAAAATAATTAGAAACGAGTTGAGAGGGTAGCTACAAGGAGGAAAAAAGATGAATAGTATTTATAAAAAAGTTTATTCATATTTCCTATTGATTCCAGGAATGTTGATTTATTTTACGTTGTTTTTACTTCCCACGCTTGCAGCTTTTTTCTTCAGTTTTACATGGTGGACATTTACAGAATGGAAATTTGTTGGATTTGATAATTATATTACTTTTCTAACAGAGCCTTCTTTAAATATTGGATTTCGAAATACGTTAGTTTATGCAGTAACAGCATGCAGTTTAAAGGTAATTTTAGGTTTTTTATTGGGCGTTTTTCTCTCTTTAGAACTGCGAACAAGAAATTTTTTGCGTTCAATGATTTTCTTTCCGTATATTTTAAGTACAGTAGCGGTAGGTATTACATTTACTAGTCTAATGCATCCCACTCAAGGTTTGATAAATAAATTTTTCAATGTAATTGGTTTAAAAGGGTTAGATTGGTTAGGCAATCCTAAGATAGCATTATTTTCCGTAATATTAGTAGATGTATGGAAGGGTGTAGGAGTAGCAACAGTTATTTACATTGCAGGGATAATGGCAATACCTCGAGAATATTATGAGGCTTTAATGATTGATGGAGGAAATTTATGGGCTCAGATAAGATACCTTACTTTGCCCCTTAGCAGACCAGCAATGAATTCCGTGATAATTCTTTCCTTTATAGATGGTCTTAGAAGATTTGATTTTATATGGACAATGACACAAGGTGGACCTGGTTTTTCAACAGATGTAATTGCTTCCATTATTTATAAACAATATGAAGCGGGTTTTTATGGATTATCAACAGCTGGAAATGTTATATTGTTTTTGATAGTAGCGATATTATCTTTTCCATTGTATAGATTTTTAGGCAGAAAAGAAGGTGAGTTGTGATGGGAAAAGGAATAAAAAAGTTTGTAATTGAGCTTTTTGCTATTGTGGTGTGCTTAGTAATATACGGAATTCCTTTTTTCTTTGCTATAATTAATTCTCTCAAAAGTAGAACGGAAGCAGCAGAGTTAAGTATTTCTTTACCTAAAAAATTACATTTTCTTCAAAATTACAAAGAAGTATTAACAACAGAAAACTATATTGTACTTCGAGCTTTTCTAAATAGCAGTATTATTACTGTTGTTTCAGTCTTAATTTTAATTTTTGTCGCTTCGATGACGGGTTATATATTACAAAGAAGAAAAGAAGAGATATCATCAATAGTCAATTCATTGATTTTGATGGGTTTAATGATACCACCCTCAGTTGTACCTACAATTTGGATACTTAAAACATTAGGTTTATATAAAACACTAACAGGAATGATATTAATTGAAGTAGCTCTTTCATATCCATTTTCTACTTTGTTGTATACTAATTTTATGAATACTATTCCAAGAGAAATTGACGAAAGTGCAATTATAGATGGTTGTGGAGCTATTCAGATGTTTTGGAAAATTATTTTTCCACTTCTAAAGCCCGTTACAGTAACTGTAACTATACTAAATGCAGTCCATATTTTTAATGATTTTGTAAATCCTTTGTATTTCCTACCAGGTGCAAGAAATGCTACAGTTCAGCTTACACTTTATAATTTCGTAAGCAGATACTCCACATCATGGAATTTAGTTTTTGCTGATGCAGTGCTAATCTCAATACCACCACTAATATTCTTTATTTTCTTTAATAAAAAAATTGTGGCTGGAATGACAGCAGGTGCTATAAAGGCATAATTTATCCATAAAAAGGGGGGAAGAAAAATGAGTATAAGAGTGGAAGAAATCAGATGTGAATATAAAGAAAATCCTATTGGTATTGATATCCTAAGACCAAAATTTAGTTGGAAATTAATGTCAGAAGAATATAATATTTATCAAACTGCATATAGGATACTTGTGGCGAAAGACCCTAAGTTTGAGAATGTTGTTTGGGATTCGGGGAAAATTAACTCAAACCAATCAGTTCATATTGAATATGATGGGCCATCTTTGGAATCAAGAACACGATATTATTACAAAATAAAAGTATGGGATAACAAAGGTAATGAGTCAGAATGGAGCCCAATAAATTTTTGGGAAATGGGAATTTTAGATAAAAAAGAGTGGATAGCTAAATGGATTTCACCACGAGAAAATCCAGAAAATCCGGAAGCTTGCCCTTATATAAGAAAAGAATTTCTACTTAAAAAAAATATAAAATGGGCACGTGTATACGTTTCAAGTTTGGGAATGTATGAACTTCATTTAAATGGTTTGAGAGTAGGAGATTGGTATTTTACTCCCGGATGGACTTCATATCATAAACGAATACAATATCAAACATATGATGTTACTTCCTTTTTACGTGTTGGCAAGAATGCAATAGGAGTAATCCTCGGTCCAGGTTGGTATAAAGGATATTTAACATGGGAAAAAGTAAAAAATATTTATGGGGAACGTTTGGCTCTAATACTTCAATTACATATACAGTATGAAGATGGAGATGAAGAAATAATTATTACTGATAATAACTGGAAGTTTGCGTATGGTCCTATTTTGATGTCGGAGATCTACGATGGTGAAATCTATGATGCCAATTTAGAGGAGGAGGGCTGGGATTTACCAAATTTTAATGATAATAAATGGGAAAATGTTGAAGAAATAGAGTATTCTAAAGAAGTTTTAATTGCCCAAGAATCCTTACCAGTGAGAAAAATTGAAGAATTAAAGCTAATTTCTCTTATTAGAACTCCTGCCAATCAACTAGTAATTGATATGGGACAAAATATGGTGGGATGGGTTAGATTTAAAGTATCAGGACAAAAAGGGGAAAAAGTAGTTTTGAAACATGCAGAGATTCTTGATAAAGATGGAAATTTCTATACAGAAAATTTAAGAAAGGCAAAACAAACAATTGAGTACACCTTGAAGGGAAATGAAGTAGAAATTTTTGAACCTCATTTTACTTATCAAGGTTTCCGATATGTGTTAGTTGAGAATTATCCTGGAGAAGTGAATTTAGAAAATTTTACTGGTATCGTAATACATACAGATTTAGAAATAACTGGGTATTTTAGATGTTCAGATGAGCTTATAAACAAACTTCAACATAATATAGTTTGGGGACAAAAAGGCAATTTTGTGGATATTCCTACTGATTGTCCTCAGAGAGATGAAAGACTGGGTTGGACTGGAGATGCACAAGTTTTTATGAGGACAGCATGTTTTAATATGAATGTTGCCCCCTTTTTTACTAAATGGTTGCATGATTTAAAAGTAGAACAGTTCTCAAACGGAGGGATGCCGTTTGTAATTCCAGATGTTTTATATGTTTTACCCAATAGAGAAAATAAGCATTCTTCCTCAGGATGGGGAGATGCAGTTGTCATTTGTCCATGGACACTTTATTTGTGTTACGGAGACAAAAGAATTTTAGAAGAACTATACGAAAATATGAAAGCATGGATTGAATATATTAGAAAACAAGGTGAAAACGAGTATTTATGGAATACAGGATTTCACTTTGGAGATTGGTTAGCTTTGGATGCTTCGGAAGGAAGTTACACAGGCTCCACTCCTCGAGATCTTATAGCGACAGCTTTTTATGCTTATTCTACTTCTCTTTTAGTAAAAAGCGCCAAAGTTTTAGGAAAAAATGAGGACGCCGAGAAATATACAAAGTTATACTCAAAAATTGTAGAAAGTTTTAGAAAAGAATTTGTAAGGCCAGACGGACAATTAATAGCGGATACACAAACAGCATATGTTTTAGCCCTAATGTTTGACCTTATAGAGGAAAAACACAAGAAAAAAGCAATTACGAGGTTAGTCCAGTTAATTGAGGAAAATAACTATCATCTAACTACGGGATTTTTGAGTACTCCATATTTATGTCATGTGTTAACAAAATATGGATATGTAGATATAGCTTATAAGTTGTTATTACAAAAAGATTACCCATCCTGGCTTTATCAGATATTAAAAGGTGCTACTACTATTTGGGAACATTGGGATGGAATAAAGGAAGATGGTTCGTTATGGGATCCAGCAATGAATTCATTTAATCATTATGCTTATGGCTCAATAGGAGATTGGTTATATAGAGTAGTTGCGGGAATTGACACAAGTGAAGAAAAGCCAGGTTACAAACATATTCTTATCAAACCTTATCCACAAGCATTTCAATTTGTAGAAGCTCAATATAATTCAATTAATGGATTGATAAAAGTGTTTTGGGAAAATAAAAAGAATGAATTTTATATGAAAGTACATATACCGCCTAATACTTCAGCATCGATTTATTTGCCTTATAGCGAAAAGTTAGATGAAAAAGAAATCAGTTTTACACCTCGCAGCGAAATAAGAGAAATAAGAAAAGAAAAAGAAGGTGTTGTTATAAAAACAGGTTCTGGGAAGTATGAATTTCGGTATTCTTTTAAGCAATATTAGTTGTTTTGTAGTAAGGAGCTATCTTGTACTTTTCGCTGATAGCTCCTTTTTAATAAATTAAATTTTTGGTTTAGTTTTATTAAAGGAAGGGATCTGTTAGTGTTAGCATTAGAAAGGCAGCAGAAAATATTATCATTACTACTTACCAAAAAAAGTATTAAAGTAAGTGAACTTAGCAAGATCTTTAATGTATCTCCAGAAACAATTAGAAATGACCTTAGAAAGTTTGAAAGAGAAGGCATAATAATAAAAGCATATGGTGGGGCAGTTTTGAAAGAGGGATTTGAAAAGAAATTCAATCATTTTGAGGAAGAAGTTAATGACCAGTTTTTAACAGAAGTAGAAAGGTTGGCAAGTGCGATAGTAAGGGAAATCGAAGAAGGTAGCGTAATTGTTCTTGACAACAGTGAAATTTCATTAGAAATAGCAAAGAAGATAAAGGAAAAGGGAATAAGAATAACTGTTATAACGAATTATGTAAAGGTTGTAAATGAACTAATGGATGAAAAGAATGTTGAGCTAATTTGTGTAGGTGGAAAGCTTGACAGGAAAACAGGCTCATATATTGGGATGTTAGCACAGGAATTTGTAAAAGGTTTGAGAGCAGACAAAGCAATTATTAGCTGCACAGGTTTTAGCTTAGAAAAAGGTGTAACGGAGGACGATGAAATTGTGGCAAGTACAAAAAAGACCTTGGCAAAGGTTGCAAGTGAAGTTGTATTAGCTGTTATGGAAACAAATTTCAAGAAAAACGGTACTATAAAGTGTATTGATATTGATAGCATAAGTTTTGTGTTTTCAACAGTAACTTTACCAAAAGAAATTGAAAAGTATCTTTGGTATAAAGACATAAAGATAAAATATTGTTAACATTGAGTAGATGTTCTTAGTTTTTTAATATTGTAAAAGCTTCAATATAAGCTAATGTATGTAATATGCCCAAACAAATAAAATTCTGAAAAAAGCACAATTTATAATATGTTTTTTGTATTTTTATTACAGAGGGCATTGAAATATATTTTGAAAAAAGTAAATAAATATATCATTAAAAAATAATAGAAACAATAGATTCGATAGACTTTATTAAAATAATGTTAAAAGACAAGACAAAATTGACAAAAAGCATAAGGAGGAACTGGAGAGACACTGAATGTAAAGAAGCTAAAAACAACAAAAATCTAAGCACATACAAGGAATATTTAGAATTTACTGGTATAAGTAAATAATGTAGTGAAAAAATTGAGGTTCTTATTTTGTCAAATCCAGTCCTCCCACGTTTTAGATTTTTAAAACTAAAAAAGTAAAGCCATGTTTAAATACAAAATTCTGTTAATTCTTAGCTCATAAAGTATCGCTTTACTCCAACAACTCCAATATTTCCTCTTTTGAAAATTTTCCTATAAAAGATTGACTTGCTTCGATTAAACTATCAAATAGGTCTTTCTTTTTCTGCTGCAAAGCAAGTATTTTCTCTTCTATTGAATTTTTGGTTATAATCTTAAATGATTGAACAACATTTTTCTGACCAAGTCTGTGTGCTCTTGCTGTTGCCTGGTTTTCAACTGCCGGGTTCCACCATGCATCAAAGTGAATGACAACGTCTGCACCAGTAATATTGAGCCCAAATCCACCAGCCTTTAGTGAAAGTAAAAAGACATTTCTCTCTCCACTGTTGAAACTGTTCACCATTTCAACTCTGTCTTCAGCCTTTGTTGCACCGTCTAAATAAAAGTATAAAATTTTTTCCTTGTCAAGCATTTTTTTGATAATAGATAACATTGAAGTCCACTGAGAATATATAATTACCCTGTGCCCGCTTTCTAAACAGTCTTGTAAGATTTCTTTCAGTGCTTCCAGCTTACCAGAGCTTCCTTTGTAATCTTCAAATACAAGCTTTGGATGACAGCAGATCTGTCTTAGTCTTGTCAGCAAAGAAAATATTTTTATTTGACTTTTTTCAAACCCAGCTGAATCTATTTCTTTTTCAATCTCTTTTTTAGCTGAGACTAAAAATTGCTTGTAGATTTTTTCCTGTTCAGGGCTCATTGCAACTTGAATATTTGTTTCTATTAGTTCAGGAAGTTCGGTTAATACATCTTGTTTTACTCTTCTTAAAACAAACGGTTTTATCAGCTTTTTCAATTTTTCCAGAGCATCATTGTTTCCGCTATAAATTGGCATCGCAAAACGTTCAACAAATTTCTCAGCTCCTCCTAAATATCCAGGTAGTATAAAATCAAAGATTGACCACAGCTCTATAAGATTATTTTCGATTGGTGTACCTGTCAGGGCAAACTTGGTATCTGCACAGATTTCTTTTACAGCCAGCTTTATTTGTGAGTGAGGATTTTTTATGTACTGTGCTTCATCTGAGATACAAACACTAAAATCTATATCCTTATAAAGTTCTATATCTTTTCTCAAAAGTGCATATGATGTAATTACAATATCATACTCTGGTATTTTTTCTATAGCTTTTTTGCGCTTTGCAGGTGTTGAGTCAATAATTAAAGTTTTTAGACCCGGTGCAAATTTTTCAATCTCTTGTTTCCAGTTATAAATAAGTGATGTTGGCACAATGGCTAATACCGGCTTTTTAATTTTTTGCTTATTTGCAAGAATAAAGCCAAGTACCTGTAGAGTTTTTCCAAGCCCCATATCATCAGCTAAAATTCCACCAAGTTCATTTTCAAATAGAGAAGATAACCATTTTATTCCAAGTTTCTGATAATCTCTTAACACACCTTGAAGCTCTACCGGGATTTGGATATCAATTTCTTTAATATTTTCTATCTTTTCGATAATATTTTTTATACTTTCAACTCCATTTGCCTGAATTCCGCTTTCATCTAAAAGTTTTGTTACAGCCACTGCTTCTTGTAAAGAAAGCTCAGCTTTTTCTTTTATAACCTGGCCTATGTCAGATGCAGAATCTATAAATGAAACTAATTTTTTCATATTTGGACTATCTAAAATCAAAATTGAACCATCTTTGAGTTTGTAATACTTTTTCTTTTTCTTTATTGCATCAAGAATATTTTTAAGCTCTGAACTCTCAAGCTCATCACTTTCAAGCCAGAAGTCAATTGAGTGTTTAGAATATTTTAAGCAGGGAATAATTTTTACATCTTTTTTGATTTTAAGCTTCTTAAAATCTTCTGAATAATAAACGTCGGTTATATTTTGGATTTGCGGAACACCTTCTGCTAAAAATTCCATAAACAAATCAGGGTCAACACATTCATAGCAGAACTCTTGGTCAGAGCCTGTCTCATTAAACCCATAAGCAAATAAAATACTTTGTATCTCAAACAATCCAAAATAATCAAACAATGGAACTTTTTTTGTTTTTGATATTGTATCGAATATTTCATTCATTCCACTGATTCTTGCTACAAACCTTTCATTTTCGAATTCTAAATATAGTTTGGGTTTAATAATATAATCTTCTAATATTAATTTTTTGAGTCCTGGGTCAATTTCTAATTCAAAGTGCTTGTTTAAAAATAAGTAATATTTGTTCATGAACTCACAAAAGTCTTCTTTATTAAGGGTAAAAAATTTAATGTATTCAACTTTAAAAAAGTTAAATACTCTATTTGCTTCAGCCATTTTTTTGATAATTGAAGAAAATATCTTTTGCTCTGGCGAAAGCTTATATAAAGTATCACCTGAGACAAAATAACTTCCATCGCTATATAAAAATTTTCTGTTAGCAGTGTCTATTAAATCACTATAAAATCTTACCTGATTGTCTTCAAGTTTAAATGAAATCTTGGGTTTTACTTTAGTACAAAGATCAACTTTAACTTTTTGAGCATCATAATAATTTGCTACAAAATAATCAAAAGATATAAAAATTTCTTCATTGTCAAGGATTTCGATTATTTCATTTGCAATTTTTGCAGGTAAGTAAAGAGTATTTTTTTCTGTTTCCAAATCTAAAAAGTTCAGATACTTCAAAAGTACATTCAAAAGTTTTTTGTCTTTTTCACCAAAAAAATGATAAGTAGGACTGTATACAAAATTCTTA
Source organism: Caldicellulosiruptor hydrothermalis 108 (assembly GCF_000166355.1). Classification (NCBI taxonomy): domain Bacteria; kingdom Bacillati; phylum Bacillota; order Caldicellulosiruptorales; family Caldicellulosiruptoraceae; genus Caldicellulosiruptor; species Caldicellulosiruptor hydrothermalis. Next base: position 2,262,098 of record NC_014652.1, on the reverse strand, counting down.
CCAAACTGAAATGGTTGTTTTTGTTCATATGCTTTAAGAAATTCTGGTATATTTGAAACCACATAGTCTCTTTTTAAATCTGAAGTTTTTACTTTTAATTTTAAAGTTACTAAATCATTGGTAGAAGATCCGAAGTATTTTTCTAAAAATATATTGGGAGACTTTTTAGATAAGTTATCAAGTGAAAACTTTATATAATTTTCTTCAAAATTGCTTGAAATAAGCTGATAAACGCGAGAATTTTTTGTTTTTTCCTTCTCAATAGTCTCATTTAGCTTTTGTTCTAACATGTGAAACAAGGTTTCTTGCATTTTATTTATGCTATTGAGAATATATTTACCATCGGCAAAACTTTTTAACACAGCAATTATATGCCGGCAAAAATCATCGAACAGAACAAAATCTTCTATATCAATATCTTCCTCTGATTCTAAATCAATGTTTTCCAAACTGCATGTACATGCAGCACTTATGATTATATTTTCAATTTTAATGTTACCAAAAAAGTCCTGAGTCATATATGAAGGCAGATCAAAATCAACAAAAACCCAATATTCATTTTTACCATCTTCTACTTTGCCAAATATTGCATTTTCTTCTTGGTCATATTGAATGTTTTCCTTTTTAATTTTTCGAGCAAGCTCAATTCCCTTTTCAAAAGCTTTTCTGTTTTTTGCAAAATATGCAAGTTTTTGCTCTGAGAGAAACTGCACGATTGTTTGATAATCAAGTTCTAAAGACATTGTTTTTCACATCCTTTTGATAGGGTATAGTTCTGCGTAAATCTTTTCATTCATATTGATTTTATCAAAAAATGAAGAACATTCAATAATCTAAAATTTGCCATAAATTCTTAATTCTTTTATCCAAAAACAAAAAGCCTCATCCCTTAAATTTTCAAGGGAAGAGGCTTGAAGATTAGATTAATCGCCGATTGTTGCTCGAATAATCTCAAGCTTTTTCTCAATCATATCAGGTATTGGCAAATTGTATGGGCATCTTGTTACGCAAACTCCACATTTAATGCAATTTTTTGCTTTTTGATATGCATCATAAAACCAGCCAGACTTTAGAGTATTAAAAGGTAGTCTTTTCATTGCAGAATCTGCATGGAGTATAACCCAAATAGGAATTTGTTGAGGGCATGGTTGACAATAATTGCATCTTCTGCAAAATTCTTTACCAAGCTCTTTTCGTATCCTTTCTATTTCTTTCATTTCATCATCAGTCAAAGGGCTAAGGTTCATTGCTACATTTACGTTTTGTTCTAATTCCTCAATAGTTTCTATTCCAGGGTCAGGTACGACAAATTCTTTTTGCAAGACGTATTTTAAAGATAGAGCAGCGTTTGGAATAACACCGCCACCAACTGGCTTCATTGCAATTATTCCAATATCTTTTTGGAGTGCTAATGGGAAAACTTTTTCTTCTACGTCTGTTTCTATTATGTTATAGCAAAGCTGGATCACATCAAATTTATCTGTATTTATTAACTTTTCAAGAATTTCTGTACTATGGCTTGAAGCGCCAATAAATCTAATGAATCCTTTTTCCTTTGCTTCAACCAATCCCCAGTATGCACCATCTTCAGAAAATACTCTATTGAATGTATCTAAATCATTTATGCCATGTAACTGATAAATGTCAATTTGTTCAACACCAAGATTTTTAAGGCTTATTTCAATATCCTTCAAAATACCTTCTTTTGTTCTATTTTGTGATTTAGATGCTAAATAAACTTTTTTATTGATTCCTTTTAGAGCTTTGCCTATCTTTATTTCACTGTCTGTATATGATCTTGCAGTGTCTATAAGATTTATTCCAAGTTCTATGGCTCTTCTTATTACTTTCACAGCAGACTCCTCATCGATTCTTTGTATTGGTATTCCACCAAATGCTATTGGGAAAACCTCAATATTTGTCCTACCAAGCCTTCTGTATTTCATATTTTTATACCTCCCTTATTAAGCTATCATTTTTATCAATTAACTGCACAGAACACAAATGATAATAAAGTCCTTTTTTAGCAAAAAGCTCTTCATGTGTTCCAACTTCTACAATTTCACCTTCTTTCAAAACTATAATCTTATCAGCTTTTTTGACAGTAGATAGCCTGTGTGCAATAATTAATATCGTCCTTGTTCCTGCTAAATTGTTAATTGCTTTTTGAATCTCATTTTCAGTCTCTGTGTCAACAGATGATGTTGCTTCGTCCAGAATCAAAATAGGTGCATTTTTTAAAACAGCTCTTGCGATTGCAAGTCGCTGTTTTTGGCCTCCAGAGAGCTTTACTCCTCTTTCGCCAATTACTGTGTCATAGCCCTGGGGAAGATTTTGGATAAAGTCGTGTGCACAGGCAATTTTTGCTGCTTGAATTATTTCATCCATGGTAGCATCCTCTTTTCCATATGCAATATTTTGAGCAACTGTTCCGTTGAACAAAAATACATCCTGCATTACCATACTTATATTATCATGCAAAGATTTCAAAGTAACATCCCTTATATCAATATCATCAATCTTGATTACACCTGAATCTGGGTCATAAAAGCGGTTCAAAAGGTACATAATTGTAGTTTTTCCAACACCTGTTGGACCAACAAATGCAACCATCTGCCCTGGAAGAATTTCAAATGATATATTCTTCAAAACTTGAATTTCAGGGTTGTATGAAAATGACACATTTTCAAAGTTAATTTTTCCTTTGACATTTTTAAGTTCAATAGCGTTTTCTTTTTCTTTGATTTGTGACTCTGTTTCAAGAATCTCAAAAACTCTCTCAGCACCTGCCAAAGCTTGCTGAACGTTTTCAATAACTTGAGATAGCTGAGTCACTGGTTGATAGAACATGCTAAGATACAGAATAAATCCAACGATATCTTGCACAGGCACTTTTCCCATCAAGGCCATAAGTCCACCAACAGAAACTACTATCACTGTTCCAACAGAGCTTAGAAAACTTACAGTTGGATGAAATATTGCTGAGAGTTTGAGCGCACTCAAAAGTGCGTGAATGTGTCTGTAGATTTTTTCTTTAATTTTTTTGAGTTCTTTTTCCTGTTTGTTAAAAATCTGTATTTCACGAATACCTGAGAGATTATCTTGCAAGTCAGCGTTTAAATCTGCCAGAGCTCTTTGTGCTTCTCTAAAATTTGGCAAAATCTTTTTAGCAAACACTGTTCCACTTAAAACAAGAAGCGGAATTGGGATTAAAGATAGCGCAGCAAGCACAGGATTTATGATAAAAAGAATAATTGCAACTCCAACAATAATAAAAGCATTTGTAAACAGGTCTGGTACTGCATGAGCAATCAAGACTTCAAAGTTTGCAGTATCATTTACAACTCTTGACATAAGCTGCCCTGTTTGTTTGTCTACAAAGTACCCGAAAGAAAGCTGTTGAAGCTTGCTATAAACCAAAGTTCTCACATGTGCAACTAAATTCCATGCTGCATAATGTGAGAGATAACTATTTAAAAACTGAAATACAATCCTTAAAATGTAAGATAGAATCAATATAAGAGAAATGTTGATTATCATTCTTTTTGCATTTGGGTACTTGCTAATATTTGTAATTATTCCCGTCAAATCCCTCACAAGCCACGGACCAAGAAGGTTTAGTGCTGTGATAGCAAGCATGGAGATACCAGAGACAACAAGATATTTCCAGTATGGTCTTGCCATCTTTACAAGCTTTATCAAATACCCCATTCAATCATCTCCTTGAAAAACTTACTCAATGATTTCAAAAAGTCCAAATCCCTGAGAGTTTTTTGAGCCAAGTCCGCAGTAATATGCCACCTCCATTATTATTGGGTCAGTTTCAATTGTATAAAAACCAAGCCAGCCTTTTATAGGCGTCTTTTTGAAAAGCATGGGTTTAAAGTGTATTTTTTCTTCAATCTTTAGTGGTTTTAGCTCGAATTTAAAACTTTTTTCATCAAAGTCTTTTATTAAAAGCTTGCATTTTTTCATCAGGTTTTGAGAAATGAGATTATAAAACTCATCCTCATATGGAGTAAAAAAGTGCTTGTATTCTGAATTTTCGTTTCTGATTGTTTTGTATGCACACATAGGAGATAGCATTTTTATTTTATGGAAACTTGAAAATTTCGGTTTTCTGAGCATATTTGCAGATGTCACATATAGTATATTATCTTTTAGATAGATTTGATCTTTTTTTAAGAGCCCGGTTGAAAACTTTGTAATAAAATCCTCAACAGGTGAAGAGATTATAAGTGAAACCTTTTTATCAAAGACTATCTTTTTATTTGAGTCATTTCCCACAATTTTAAATGGACCTCCTAAGCGAGAGAATGAAAACAGTTTAAAGTTTTTCAAATCAACCTCATACCCCTTGTCATGTAAAAATGTTGCATAAATTTTATCATCAATGGTATTGTAAATCATGGACTGAACAAAATAGTTGTAATGAATAGGAAGTTCAATTGGTTTTTGTGATTCAAAGTCTACTTTAATGCGCAATGTAACAGTCCCCTTTCTCATGTTGTTTCTCTTTCAATAAGAGAAATAGGCAGAATGTTTTTATTTTCTACTTTTTTGCCTTCTATCAAATTTATCAGAATTTCAATAGATTTTTTTGCAATTTCTTCTTTATTTTGCCTTATTGTTGTTATGGAAGGTTTATACCATGAAGCTATGTTAATGTCGTCAAATCCTATTATTTTTAAATCATCAGGGACGCGTTTTTTAAAAGCCTCTGCAACTTTGATGGCTGTAATTGCTATCATATCACTACTTGCAAAAATACCATCGATAAATGGATTTTTTTCAAACAGATCATTGATTATTTTTTGATACTCCTCCATATCAAATTTATTTAATTTGGTTTCCACAACAACATGCTCAATATTATTTTCAGATACAACTTTCAAAAAGCCATAATATCTATCATTAGCAGGTGTATTTAATTCCAAGGGACCACTAATATGTGCTAAACATTTACATCCTTTTTGAATTAATAAATTAGTTGCTAAAACTGCTCCTGTAAAATTATCTGAGGTTATATAAGGTATATCATCAGATAGATATCTATCTAAGGCTACAATTGGAAAATTCAGATTTTTATAATCTTCTATATCTAATGTGTGACTTCCCATGATTATCCCATCAACTTGATGTCTTTTTAACATGTTTATATATTCTTTCTCTTTTTCTGGATTTAAATATGAATTACAAAGTAGAATTTTGTAGCCGTTTAAGGAAGCATAATATTCAATATATTTAGTAACTTCAGCAAAAAAAGGGTGGGAGACATCAGGAATAATAAGTCCAATAAAATAAGATCTTTTCTTATATAGAGCTCTTGCAATTTCATTTGGTTGATAGTTAAGCTCTTCCATGGCTTTGTAAACCTTTTTACGAGTCTCTTCACTGATATATCCTCTGTTATTTAGAACTCGAGAAACAGTTGTTACAGTAACTCCTGCTCTCTTTGCTACATCCTTTAAACTTGCCATTTTTATTATCTACCTCCATATCTTATTTTATCATTAATTCGCATTAATTTTAAATTTATTATTAAATTTTTGTTGGCTCAGCGGTGTTAGCATAGCAATTACCTCATCAATATTAACCAAATCTGGTTTATGCAAAAATCACTAAAATTTTTGTATGTCAACCGCTTGACATATAATCAAAAGTGATATATACTTAAACTAAATTAAATTTTAATTTCAATGGAGGGTGGTTTTTTGATGAGTTTAAAAAAATTTTTATCAACGATGATAGGTGTTGTGTTAGTTTTCATTTTAGTTTTTGGTATTTATTCATTGAACATTACTGTTTCAAAAGCAGGATCTAAAAAGGTAAAAATAACTTTGATGAGCACAAAGGGTGAAATTAATTCTCAGTTAGAAGACGTAGCAAAAAGTTTTTCCAAAACTTATCCTAATGTAAATTTAGAGATTATTCCTGTTGGCGCAGGTCAGTCACCTTTTGAAAAACTCTCGACAATGTATGCATCTGGTAATGCACCAAGTATTTCTATGATTGATCCTTCAGATGTAGCAAAATTTAAAAGTTACTTTTTAAATCTTACAAAAGAAAAATGGGTAAAAGACGCAATAAATGGCACTTTAGATGATATTACATTTAATGGACAAGTTATGGGTTTTCCTTTTGCCATTGAAGGCTATGGGCTTATTTACAATAAACAAGTAATTGAAAAAACAATAGGGAAATTTAATCCTTCAACAATAAAAACAAGAAATGATTTAGAGAACCTATTTAAAAAACTTCAACAAAAGAAAGTTACACCTATTTTAATATCGCCTTTGGATTGGTCTTTGGGGGCCCATTATCTTGGTATAGCTTATGGTGCTCAGTCAAAAGATATGCAAAAGAATTATGAATTTATTAAAAAATTGAAAACTGGAAAAGTAAATTTGCAAACAAACAAGGTATTTAACGGTTTGTTAGATACATTTGATATGCTTAGAAAGTACAATTATCTAAAGAATTCGCCTTTGGCTGGAACATACGAGCAAGGACCACAATTATTAGCAAATGGAAAAGTTGCTTTTTGGTTCATGGGTAACTGGGCATGGCCACAAATAAAAGATGCAAATCCACAGAATAGCGAATATGGATTTTTACCAGTACCAATAAGCAATGATCCAAATGACTTTTATAACAAAGCAATTGTTGCTGGTCCATCTAAAATCCTTTGTATTGATGCTAAGAATAATAGTAAAGCTCAGCAGTTAGCTGCAAAGCAATTTTTGAATTGGCTTGTGTATAATTCTGATGGACAAAAAGCATGGGTTTATACTTTAAGCATAATTCCACCTTTTAAAAATATTAATTTAACTCCAAATGATCCTCTTGCAAAATCAATTATTAGTTACTTAAAAGAGGGTAGAACTTTTAGAACTCCTATTTTACCTTCTGATCATTGGCCTAAAGTAGGTGCTTCTATGCAAAAATACTTAGCAGGTATAATTAAACGCTCTCAATTATATACAGAAATAAAAAATTATTGGTTAACAGTAAAATAATTAAAAACAAAAAGAAGGATAGTAGATTAAAGTCTGCTGTCCTTCTTTAATTCTTCTTTGTTATGAGGAGGACAGATAATGAAGAATAAGGCAAAAAATGTAGTTAATTATATAATTTTTGCTGGTATAACGACTATGGTATTTTTAACAGTTGTGATTATTCCTTTCTTGTACGGGGTTTATTTAACTTTAACTGATTGGAATGGTATTGAAGCTACAAAAAAGTATATAGGTATTAGGAATTATATTTCGATTTTAAATGATTCTACTTTTTTATATTCTTTTACATTAACTCTAAAATATGTTTTTTTTAGTGTTTTATTTATTAATCTTATAGCTTTTTTATTAGCTTATTTATTAACAAGCGGGATAAAGGGACAAAATGTTTTCAGAATTGCACTTTTTACTCCAAATTTAATAGGTGGTATTGTATTAGGGTTTATATGGCAATTTATTTTTAATAATACCTTACCTTATATTGGTCAAAAAATAGGACTTGGATTGATAAGTAATTCATGGTTAGCAAGTCCTCAGAAGGCTTTTTGGGCGTTAGTGATTGTAACAGTGTGGCAATATTCTGGCTATATGATGATGATTTATATAGCTGGGCTTGTTGGAATACCTCAAGATATAATTGAGGCATCAACTATAGATGGAGCAGGTCAATTAACAAGGATTACTAAAATAATATTGCCCTTATTAGCACCTTCTTTTACAGTATCTGTATTTTTGTCTTTACAAAGAAGTTTCATGGTTTATGATTTGAATCTTGCTCTTACAAAAGGAGGTCCATTTAGAAGTACTGAACTTGTATCAATGCACGTTTATAGCGAAGCATTTCTATCCCAAAATTATGGAATTGGTCAAGCAAAAGCTATAATATTGTTTATTACAGTTGCCATTATAACTTCGATCCAGGTATACCTTAGTAAAAAAGCAGAGGTGGAAGCTTAAATGTCTAAGAAGGTTTATAAAGATTATATTAAATTTTTTATTGTCTTGCTTATTTCTCTTTTATATATATTACCATTTATTGCTGTTATTATTAATTCATTTAAAACAACAAATGATATAATGGCGAATCCATTAAGTTTACCAACAAAGTTTAGTGTATCAAACTATATCAAAGCAGCAGAAAAAATGACCTATTTAAGAGGATTTTTGAATACTTTAATAATTACTTTTTTTAGTATTGGTGGTATTGTAGTGTTTTCTGCAATGACTGCATATTTATTTGTAAGAAAGAAATGGAAATTAAATAGATTGGTATTTAGTCTTATGATAGCTTCTATGATAATACCTTTTCAAGCTATCATGATTCCCTTGGTAAAAATCTATGGAACTCTCAATTTACTTAACAATATGTGGACATTAATTTACATGTATTGGGGATTTGGAGCAGCCTTTGCTGTTTTTATGTATCATGGGTTTATAAAAGGTATTCCTTATGAATTGGAAGAAGCAGCTTATGTTGAAGGTGCAACGGAATTTCAAACTTTTTGGAAAGTAGTATTTCCTCTTTTAAAACCAGTGACTACTACAATTGTGATATTAGATGGACTTTGGATATGGAATGACTTTTTATTACCAAGTCTCATACTGATTTCAGCTGAAAAAAGAACTTTACAACTTTCAACATTTTATTTTTATGGTACCTATACTGCTGATTATGGATTAGCTATGGCAGCATTAATTTTAACGATAACACCTATAATTATTGTGTATCTTATTTTACAGAAAAATATTATTAACGGTATCTTAAAAGGAGCAATAAAATAAATAACAAAATTGGAGTGTCAAATATGGAAAAATTAGATCTACTAAAAAAGGCTAATGACTATGTACAAACGTATAAGAGTAAAGTTAATAAAAAATATCGCTTAAAATTTCATTTAATGGGCGAATGCGGATGGATAAATGATCCGAATGGTTTTGTCTATTATAATGGAGTCTATCACTGCTTTTTTCAGTACAATCCATTTAGACCTTTTTGGCATTCAACTTATTGGGGACACGCAATAAGCGATGATATGATTAAATGGAAATATTTGCCAATTGCTTTAGCTCCTGATATGGATTATGATAAAGATGGTTGTTTTTCAGGAAGTGCAATTGAAAAGGATGGAAAACTATATTTAGTATATACTGGTCACATAAATAAGAATCACAATAATTATATTCAAACTCAATGTCTTGCATTTTCAGAAGATGGTATAACATTCCAGAAATATACTAATAATCCTATTATTGATTTAAATGATTTACCAGATGATTCAAACAAAAAAGATTTTAGAGATCCTAAGATTTTTAAGATGGATGATTATTATTATATGGTGATTGCTTCTCAAGATAAAAAAGGTAGAGGTCAAATTTTACTTTATAAATCGCAAGACCTAATAAAATGGAATTATGTTAATACGATTTTGAAAAATGAAAATATAATTGATGGAGATGTTTGGGAGTGCCCCGATTTATTTTCTCTATGTGATCATGATATTTTGATTCTATCATATCAAAAAAAAGAAGGGGAAAAAGTTCTTAAAAGTGAAAGTATATATTTTGTTGGTAAAATGGATTATGAAAGAGGTAATTTTAAGATTGATTATTACAATAAATTAGATTATGGTAGGCATTTTTATGCACCACAAACAACAGTTGCACCTGATGGTAGAAGACTGATGATAGCATGGATGGATAATTGGAATGTAAAAATTCCCACTCAGCACGGACATAACTGGGCTGGGGCTTTAACTTTACCTCGGCAATTGGAGTATGTAAATAATAAATTAATTACAAAACCTATTTATGAGATTGAAAGATATAAAAAGGAAAGGATTAGTGTGGAAAAGAATATTAATAATGATGAAATAAAGTTAGATTGTTGTAATTTAGATACATTTGAAGTAGACTTTAGTATGAGTTTTAATGAATTGAAGAACATAGATATAGAATTTTATGACAAAGCAAATAATAAAAAACCTTTCTTTATGATGAGTTATAATTCAATATTAAAAAAATTTGAAGTCGAAATTGTTGAATGTGAGGAAATACAACAAGAGTGTATTCCTTCAATTGCTATAGATGATTTATTAAAGATAAAATTATTAGTAGACACTTCGTCAGTAGAGATTTTTCTTAATGAGGGAGAAATAGTTTTTACTTATAGAATTTATCCAGCTGAAAAAATGGATTTTGTCAAGGTACAAATATACGGCCAAGGCAAGATATCCGCAAAAATATATGAAATAAAAATTTGATTTATGCCCCCTTGTTTTAAAAAGTTTTATATAACAAGGGGGATTCCTTTTATTTTTCATTCATAAATATTCTTATTTCATTCAAAGAGAACTCAAAAATTCACTAAGCTTTTTAATTTATTCAGGTGAAAGTTTGGATGTATGTTTCTAAAGTTCTCTGACTTCTGGAGATATTTCAACAATGTCTTCTTTAAAAAATTCTGACAGACTTATATTAAAAGCTTTACACAAATTTCCAATTGTTGAGATAGTAGGTTGTTTTATACCTCTTTCGATGTCCTATAAGTTTGATTGTCCGATATTTACTAAATCTTGCTAATTTATATTGGCCAATTTTGTATCTTTTTCTTAGTTATTTAATTCTTTTTCCTACATCCATATTCTGATCGCTCCTGATCCTACAGTACTTCATTAATAATAAAAATTTATGGAATGAATAACAAAAGAATGCATGATACACAATATATCATTTTTAATTAATTATCTTCCCATATTGAAGTGCGATTGTAAGAATTTCTTTAATATAATTCTTTGCTTGATCATTCAAACTTCACCATTAAAAATAATTATTTCTTTAGAATTTTCAAGTTTAACAAGCAAGTCTTTTGTAATTTTTACAACATCTTTTTGTTTTTCAAAGCAATTTCTATTATGATTTTTTGGGTTCATTAATTTTTTGAATACTCCAGAAAAGTATACAGTACCACTTTTGTTTGCTCAGTTTAAAGGAATATATGTTACAGACTGGGCACTTATGATAGCTGCATCTACGATAGCAATAATTCCTGTTTTGGTTGTTTATTTGCTGGGGCAAAAATATATAATTGAAACTATTGCTTTGACAGGTATAAAAAGTTAGCATACTGTAATTAAATGGTAAAGACATATCAAATATTTAAAAAATATATCAAGATTTTAAATTGCTATAGAAAAAGAAAGTACCTTGATGATATTATTAAAGTTGCGGGATAAAAATTTATAAAGAACATAAAGAAGGGGGCAACAAAATGCCAATAAAATTCAATCCTCAAACATCCATGTTTTTCATAGAAGCAAAGGATACAAGCTATGTAATAAAGCTTTTCAAAGGCAAATACTTAGCACATGTTTATTGGGGAAAAAAAATAAAAGAGTTTGAATGGATGGATATAGACATTACAGCAGGAAGAGTCTTTGGTGCAACGCCAGACCCCAACGATAAAACATATTCTTTTGAGACTATGCCACAGGAATATCCAGCATATGGAAATTCAGATTTCAGGCATCCTGCATACCAAATCGAACAGGAAGATGGCTCTCGCATTACAAACTTAGTTTACAAAACTCACAGAATCTATGATGGAAAGCCCAAACTTGAAGGTCTTCCAACAACATATGTCGAGTCATCTGATGAAGCTCAAACACTGGAGATAGAACTTTATGATGATTTGATTGATTTGAAAGTCACATTGATTTATACAGCCTACAAAGATTATGATGCAATAACAAGAAGCGTAAGATTTGAGAACTTAGGAAAACAAAAACTAAAAATCCTTCGTGCAATGAGTGCATGTGTTGACTTTCCAGAAGGGGATTTTGAACTTTTGCACCTGTGGGGTTCATGGGCAAGAGAAAGATACATAGAGAGAACTCCTCTTATCCACGGAACTCAGATAATTGAAAGTGCAAGAGGTGAAAGCTCACATCAGCACAATCCGTTTATAGCACTTTTATCAAAGGGTGCGACCGAAAAGTTTGGAGATGTTTATGGGTTTTCTCTTGTCTACAGTGGTAATTTTGCTGCAATTGTTGAAAAAGACCAGTACAACCTTGTTAGGGTGACAATTGGTATAAATCCATTTGAGTTCACCTGGGTGTTAGATCCAGGCGAGAAGTTTCAGACACCCGAGGTTGTAATGGTTTATTCACAAGATGGCTTGGGAGGAATGTCTCGCACATACCACAAGCTTTACAGAAAAAGACTTTGCAGAGGAGCATATCGAGACAAGAGAAGACCGATTCTTATAAACAGCTGGGAAGCAGCATATTTCAATTTCAATGAAGAAAAGCTTTTGGCATTGGCAAAAGAGGCAAAAGAGCTTGGGATTGAGCTGTTTGTTTTAGATGATGGTTGGTTTGGTAAAAGAGACGATGATACAAGCTCACTTGGAGACTGGTTTGTTGACAGAAGAAAGCTTCCAAACGGTTTGGACGGGCTTGGGAAAAAGTTAAATGAAATGGGGCTCAAATTTGGACTGTGGTTTGAGCCTGAGATGGTCTCGCCAGATAGTGAGCTTTACAGAAAGCATCCTGATTGGTGCATACAGGTACGAGGAAGGACATTGACACAATGCAGAAACCAGTACGTTTTGGACATCACGAGAGAAGATGTGAGAAAAGAGATTTTAAGGATGATGAAAGAGATTTTAAGAACAGCTCCAATTGAATATATCAAGTGGGACATGAACAGGCCCTTAACAGAAGCTTACTCTCTTGCTCTTCCACCAGAGAGGCAAAAAGAGGTCTTCCACAGATATGTTTTAGGACTTTATCAAATGATGGAAGAGCTTACAACAGAGTTTCCACACATCTTATTTGAAGGATGTTCTGGCGGTGGTGGAAGGTTTGACCCGGGAATTTTGTATTACATGCCTCAAATTTGGACAAGCGATGACACAGACGCAATCGAAAGGCTTAAAATCCAGTTTGGAACAAGCATAGTGTATCCAGCATCAACTATGGGTGCGCATGTATCAATTGTACCAAACCATCAGGTTGGTAGGATAACACCAATGAAGACAAGAGGGGTTGTAGCACTTTCTGGCTGTTTTGGATATGAGCTTGATTTGACAAAACTATCTCAAGAGGATAAAGAAGAGATAAAGAGACAGATTGAACTTTACAAGAGAATTTGGCATATAATATTTGAAGGTGATTTGTACAGGCTAATTTCTCCATTTGAAGAAAATGTAGCTGCTTGGATGTTTGTAACAGAAGACAAAAATGAGGCAGTTGTGTTTTATGTGAATATATTAGGTGAGCCAAATCCGCCAATAAAGAGACTCAAGCTTGACGGGCTTGATCCTGATAAAAAGTATATTATTGAAGGCGATGAAAAGATTAGGTTTGGAGATGAACTTATGAACATAGGAATAATGATTCCACGTACATGGGGTGATTTTAATTCACATATGTGGATTTTAAAAGCTATTTTGGGGTAAAATATTTACAAAATTTTAAATAAAAAAAGAGCTTTCTACTCTTGGTAAAGAGAAGAATAAAATAAAAAGTGGAAAAACAAGAAATTCACACGAGGGGGAACCCGAATGGCTTTAATCAACCTGGAAACGACCCTGCAGCGGGTCTGTACAACGCTTGCCAAATTGACTCCGACGCAAGGTCTGGAGATCCTCTCGTATAAGCGTAATCGAGGGATTACTATTCTGAAGCTTGATGAGAAAACTTTTTTAGTGCGCGAGCGAGGCTATGAAAAGGGCGAGTTCCGCGTTTCAGAATCAGATCTTCCTAAACTGCTCAAATCCCTAATGAAGAGGGAGTTTCCACGGAGCCGCAAGTTACGAATCTACCGGCTCGCCGGTCCAGATGAGATGGAACGACCCCGGAAAAAACTCTGACAGAGAAATGGGCTCCGCAAACCCTTCTTCTTCAGGGGATGGGTAAGCGGCTTTGAGGCCCAAGCTTAAACCCGAAGTATGTTGAGGGGTACCAAGACATCTATGGTAAGACATATAGGATTCCTGTACCAGTTGAAAAGGTTATGCGTTCGTATCCTCGTATTGTCAAACATAAGTTAGGGTGCTGACACAATGAGAGATAAGCCTATGATAGTCACTCAGACACAATTTTGTTTTTAACATCCCTTTTGGTCATCTTTTGCTTCTCATAGGATTGTGGTAGAATAAAAATAATAAATATTTTTAGGATAATAAGTGTTGAAGTGCTTTTAAATTTTATTGCTATATTTAGTTATACTTACAAATGGAAAAAGATACCTGTATTCGTTGATGATTTAAAGAAAGCAAGTCTGAATAACCTCAATAGCTGACCTTCAGACGAAAAAATTGCGAAACATCAGGTGCTAACAAATTCTACAAGACTGAAAATTTTGGCACATATTTTAGTACTTCTACAATATACTTACTACCAGAAGCTTTCAGTATAGGAGATTTATAATAGTAACAGCCATGTTTTTCCTTATAGTGCAAATGCTATACTGAAAAAGGTGGAGAATGATGAGGACGGAAGAGAGAAGGAACAAGATAATTGAGATTTTAAAAAATGCAAAAAAAGCTATATCGGGGACTGAACTTGCTAAACTTTTTGGTGTCACAAGGCAGGTGATAGTGCAGGATATAGCTATTTTGAGAGCTAAAGGCATTAAGATATTGTCTGCCCCTCAAGGTTATATAATAGATCACACGAAAGAAAATTCGATAAAGAGAGTTTTTGCTGTTAAACATGAATGCGAGAGGACAGAAGAAGAATTAAATCTCATAGTTGACAATGGAGGGAAGGTGCTGGATGTAATTGTAGAACATCCTTTGTACGGTGAGTTAAGAGGCCTTTTAATGCTTTCCTCAAGGTATGATGTAAGCAAGTTCATGGAGTTTGTAAAAGAAGGCAAAGCGAAACTTTTGTCTTCGCTGACAGGAGGAGTGCATCTTCACACTGTTGAAGCAGATAGTGAAGAGGTGTTGAATAGGATACAAAAGATATTAAAAGAAAAAGGTTTTTTAATGGAATAATAAATATAGCCACTTAACAAATCTAAGAAGTGGTTATTTTATTTTTGACAGATGTATATACACCTGTGTATACTATGGCTATAAAAATAAAGGACAGGAGGTTTTAGTGTGAGAGCAAGAGAGATTACAATTGGAGGACTTTTGACGGCATTCTCAATACTTATACCCTTAGCCTTGGGAGGAGTATTGGGAGTATTTATACCGCCTTTTTCGGCTACCCTTGCATCTCATGTACCTGTAATGTTGGCAATGCTTATAAGTCCTGCAACAGCACTATTCGTAGGTATTGGGTCTGCAATAGGTTTTCTAATTAAGTTAGGGCCTGTAATAGCGGCCAGAGCGGCAGTTCACGCAGTATTTGGATATGTTGGGGCGAAAGTGATACAAAAAGGATATTCTTTTCCTATTGCTTTGGCGATAACAGTTCCCATACATGCTGTTTTGGAAGCTGTGGTTGTAATGCCTTTTGGGTTTGACTTTTACAAAGCATTTGTTGTTGTGGGAATAGGGACAATGATTCATCATGTGGCAGATTCATTAATTGCAATAGCAGTTTTTTATGCATTAAATCCTATTTTAAGACTAAGGTCTCCAAATGCAAAAAATTAGTTTTTCTGAAAATATTCAATTTTGAGACATTCTTTTTGTGGAAATTATATGAGCGATGGATAAAGAAAAAAAAATTAATTAAACAGAACAATATGCAGTCGAAATCACCTCTTCGTGTTCTTGACACTGATATTTCAAGATTACCTATAGGTGTTGCAGGAATTCTTAAGTAAATGCAATCGAATTTTATTTTGACATCCTAAAGCAGCAAAAAGCTTATAATTTATACAACTTAGAACTATTTTAAGAAAAAGTTTTCCCTACAACCGCTTAACACTATCAAAACTAGTTGATTAGATTTAGGTTTGGTAGTATAATTGTAAAAAAACAGGAAAGTGTGATTTTTATGATAAGAAAACTCTCAAATGCTGATTTTGAAACTCTTATGGATTTTGTCCGAAAGGAAAAAGAGTGGAATATTTTTATAATTGGCGATATCTTGAGTTTTGGTTTTGACTCACCGGTTGTTGAGGTTTGGGGAGAATTTGATATAGTATCTGGAAATTTAAAAGCAGTTCTTCTTCGCTATCGCAGAGATTTGATTTTCTATTCAGATTCTGACAGCTGGGACATTGACTCATTTTGTAACATAATACTTACAACAAAGTGCAAAGTTCTTTCTGGCAAAAAGGATGTTATTATGCCGTTTTTGAAAGCATTGAATGTGCTTAATAAAAGAGAACAACTTTTTATGAAACTTGACAGCAGTGTAGATAAGAATAAATTATCACTTTCTCAGGAAGAATTTGAAAAGGTCAAGGTAATAAATAAGGATAATTTAGAAGAAAACCTTGACAAGCTTGAACTGATAGTATACTTATATCAGTCTATAGAAGAATTTTTAAATCCTTCAACATTTGAACAGCTAAGACAGGATGTTTTGATGGGAAGAAGCAGGATATATTATATAGAAGAAGATGGAATGGTTGTATCATCTGCGCGGACAGGTTCAGAAATTGCAGACATGGCAATGGTTTTAAGTGTTTGCACAATGCACGAGTATCGTTCAAGAGGATATGCTACTATTTGCATGAAAAGACTTTGCAGTGATTTGATAAAAGAAGGAAAGTCACTTTGTTTGTTTTGTGATAACCCTAAAGCTGCTAATATATACAGAAAAATTGGTTTTCAGCAGATTGGCACGTGGGTAACATTGGGATTATAGAGTATTTGTTTCAAACAGACTTAACCACCTGTGACTTTGCAGGTGGTTTTTATTTTTTTAAATTTTTGGTTGCAGTTACATAGATTTAGTGATATAATATAGCAAAATAAAAATGGTGAGCAAACCATGAAAAAATTTGTTCACTTTTCAGTAGTTTTTTTAAGCATAATCTTAGCGCCTATCTTATTTACAATTTTTTCGTTTAGTCTTTTATTTTCACAAGACAGCGGTGTAAAAGAATTCGAAGAAAATTTTAACATAAGACTTCCAAGAGGTACAGTTTCAGAAAAAATATATGACGATTATGGTGGTTTTCACAATGATGGTATGAAACTTTACAAATTTGTTTTTACTCCCAAAGGTATGAAAAGTTTTGTTTCATACATCGAAAAACAAAAAAGCTGGAAAAAGCTCCCTTTAAGTCAAGCATATCAAGCACTAATATATGGCGGAGAAGTTAAAGATTTTTCTGGTAATGTTACAGGATTTGGAGGCTTTGCAAAAGAAGTTGGTCTTCCTAAAATTTCTGAGGGATTTTGGAAAGCAATTGGTGACAGGTCGGTTATCACAGCAAGGTTTATAGATTATGAAAACCTCGATACTAAAACTCTTATCAACCTTAATTCATATGATTTTTGTTTAGCAATCTACGATGCAAAAAATGGAGTGCTTTATATGCTTAAATATAATACATAAATCACAAGATTATTAGAAAGATTTTTTTTGTTGTAGACTCAAGAATTAAATGATATAATGTAATAAAGTAAAAAAATGGAGGTTAAAATTTTGAATAATAAAAATGTTACCTATGTTCTTGTTGCTCTAATTATAGGGATTTCTTTTACAATCTCTTCTTACTTTTTATCAAATGGGCTTATAAATTTGAGGGCAGAAAGAAAAGTCATTACAGTAACAGGTTCTGCAAAAAAACAGCTTCGCTCTGACCTTGTCAAGTGGACGGGTATGTACACTGTTGTGGCAAAAGATTTAAAAGAAGCTTACAAACTTTTAGAAGAAAGTCAAAAGAAGGTGAAAGACTATTTCCTTTCGAAAGGACTTTCTGAAAAGGACTTAATTTTTTCTTCAATTTCAACTCAAACAATATACGAGATGCTTCCAAATGGAATATATTCAACAAAGGTTGATAGCTACAAGCTTTCGCAAAGCATTCAGATTACATCAAAAGATGTAGACAAGATTACAGATCTTTCTCGAAAGTCAACAGAGCTTATAAACTCCGGTGTTCAGTTTGAGTCTATGCCACCTCAGTATTATTATACAAAGCTTGCAGATTTAAAAATACAGATGCTTTCTTTAGCAACAGAAGATTCTGTAAGAAGAGCAAAACAGATTGCAAAGAGCACAGGAAGTCAAGTTGAAAGATTAAAATCTGCTTCTATGGGTGTTTTTCAGATAACTCCGCTTTATTCAACTGAAGTTAGTGACTATGGAATAAATGATACAACATCAGTAGATAAAGAAATAACTGCTGTTGTGAATTGTGAGTTTATAATAAAATAAGTGGCAAAAGGCCCCTTCCAGTTTCCTAGGAAAGTTGGAAGGGGTTTTAATATTCAAACTCAATTCCAAAAGGCTTTAGTGCCCTTGGTAGGATTCCATGCACATATGCAATCATGATACCATAGTTTGTGATTGGCACACCTTGCTGTTTTGCAAGCTCAATTCTAAATAGCATCTCTCGCCTTGTTATCATACACCCGCCACAGTGGATAATCAGTGCATACTTTGACAAATCCTTAGGATAATTGTAGCCAGAAACCCACTCAAAATTTATATCAAATCCAGCTATCTGGCGAAGCCATCTTGGAATTTTAACAGTTCCAATATCATCTGATTGCCTGTGGTGTGTACATGCCTCAGCAATCAAAACTGTATCCCCAGGTTTTAAATCTTTAATTTTCCTGACTCCCTCAACAAACTCCACCAAATCGCCTTTGTATCTTGCAAACAATATTGAAAAAGATGTAAGAGGAATGTCAGGTGGGGTGTCTGCATCAACCTTTAAAAACGCTTGTGAGTCTGTGATTACAATCGCAGGTTTCTTTCCAAGATTTTCAATAGTTTCTTTTAACTCATACTCCTTTGTCACAATTGCAATTGCATCAGAATCTAAAATATCCCTTATTGTCTGCTGCTGGGGCAAAATCAATCTTCCTTTTGGGGCAGCTTTGTCAATTGGTACAACCAAAACTGCAAAGTCACCGGGGTTTATCAAATCTCCTACTATTCGCAAATCCTCACCAACATCTGGAACAAGCTTTGAAAGTGCATTTTTTAGCTCATCAATGCCTTTTAAAGTAACACATGACACAGCTAAAAATGGCATTCCCAAAGTTGATTGCAAAAATGAAAGTTTTTCTTTATAGTTTGGGTCTTTGTCGATTTTATTCAAAACACCAATTCTTGGCACTTTTTTCTCATCAAAGAGGGCTGCAAGCTGCTTTTCATACGTCAAATCATCTATATCAGACACCACTAAGATTGCAATATCTGTTTTGTTTAAAACCTCCAGGGTCTTTTCAACCCTGAGCTTGCCAAGTATGCCTTCATCGTCAATTCCTGCTGTGTCAATCAAAACAACAGGCCCGAGCGGCAAAATCTCCATTGATTTGTAAACAGGGTCGGTTGTAGTGCCCGGCATGTCGGACACAATCGCAATTGGCTGGTTTGTGATTGCATTGATTAAGCTTGACTTACCAGCGTTTCTCTTGCCAAATATAGCTATGTGAAGCCTTTCACTGCGCGGTGTTGTGTTCATCTTAAAGTCAGTCCTTTCCATAATATTTCATTCTTTAAACTTTATAAACTCAAAAGGATTCAAAAGCTCTTGAGCCTCTTTTTCATCCATAATATTTAGCTCTTTGACAACATCTATTATTTGTTTGTTCTCAAGAATAGCCTTTTTTGCAATTTCTGCCGCCTTGTCATATCCAATCTTGTCAATCAAAGTTGCTGCAATAGCAGGAGTCTTTTTTGCATACTCTAAACATTTTTCTTTGTTTGCTGTTATACCATCTATACACTGCTGCCTGAAAATTTTAATACCGTTTTTGAGAATCTTAAGACTTTCAAGAAGATTGTTTGCTATCAAAGGCAAAAAGGCATTCAATTCAAGCTGACCTGCTTGGGCTGCCAATGTTATCGCAAAGTCATTTGCCATCACTTGAAAAGCTATTGTGTTTATAAGTTCTGGTATAACAGGATTTACCTTTCCAGGCATAATGCTTGAACCTGCCTGAACAGCTGGCAGGTTTATCTCATTTAATCCTGTGTTTGGTCCAGAGGAAAGAAGACGAAGGTCATTTGCAATCTTTGAGAGATTCACTGCTAATGCTTTCAAAAGCCCTGAACATTCAACAAAAACATCTGCGTTCTGTGTCGCATCCATGAGATAGTCAGACCTTGCCAAGCCAATTTTGGTTAAGTTTCTTAATATTTCTATCACCTTGAAAATGTATTTCAAAGGTGCGTTTACTCCTGTGCCAACAGCAGTTGCACCAAGATTGACCACTCTGAGCCGCTCTTCCACTTTGTAAAGTCTCCATCTGTCGCGTGAGATGGATTGGGCATATGCACCAAACTCCTGACCAAGTGTTACAGGCAGGGCATCCTGCAGCTGTGTTCTTCCTGCCTTTATTACATCTTCAAATTCATGCTCTTTTTTCTGAAGACTTTTTTGAAGCTCTGCACATTCTTCTGAAAGTTCTCTTACATTCCATATAGTGGCAATTCGCAAGGCTGTAGGGTACACATCGTTTGTTGACTGTGACATATTAACATGGTTGATTGGATGAATTATGTCATACTCACCCGGTTTTCTTCCAATGTGAATTAAGGCTACGTTTGCAATAACTTCGTTTACATTCATATTTGTAGATGTTCCCGCACCGCCCTGGAATCTATCTACAATGAACTGGTCATCATATTTTCCAGCCAGAATTTCGTCACATGCAAAGACAATAGCGTCTTTAATTTTTTCATCCAAAAGACCAACTTCATAATTTGCAATTGCGCACGCTTTTTTGACCATGACAAGCGCTTTTATTAAATCTTTGTCAACGCTCTTTCCAGAGACGTTAAAATTAGCAAAAGCGCGTTTTGTGTGAATGCCATAAAGCTCAAGGTCAGAAAGCTCTACGATTCCCAAAAAGTCTTTCTCAATCCTTGACATTTTACAATTTTCTCCTTATATCTTTTCAAATTGTTTAATTTTTATCATTTATTATACCACAAAAACCAAAAAGAGCTGTCCTTTTTTGGACAGCCCCCTGTTGCTTTTCTTAGATTTATAAACCAGTGTTAAACCTTTATAGCTATTCAAAGTGTGTTTTAAAACACATCCAGTTCTTCCCACTCCTTTTTCATAAGACTGTGGTACCTATCTTTAAAGAATTTTTCATGTTCCTCTTCCCACTTTGCAAGGTGCAAAAGCAAACCCTTTACATTGCTGTCTTCAACCTTTTCAGCAGCGTGTTTGTAAAATGCAGCAAAGTCGCTCTCAATAAGATATGCAAGCCTCAATATTGTAAGGTCTGAAAAATCTGTTTCCAAGATTTTTGAATTGTCGACAAGTATATGTGGGTCAACCATCTTGTTTTGGTCATCTACAACCCATGAGATTGATATAGGTGGTTCTTGACTACCCAGACTTTTTAGAATATTCTCAAGATACTTGTAATGTTCCTGTTCAATCTTTACAAACTCTTCAAAAAGTTTTTTTAGATTTTCATCCTGTAGGCTATTTGCGTAGAAAGAATAAAAGTCTTGCGCATTTTTCTCCATCTTCATTCCAAACTTTAATATGTTCTCAATCTTTTTGCTCATCACAAGGTCTCTCCTTTTATAAAATTTTTGTTCTCAGAGATATTTATACCCAAAAAATCTTTTTCAAACACCGTTTAGAAAACTGAAAATAAAATTAATTTGGATTTTTACAAAAACTTTTGTAAAATTATTCTATTAGGAGATATTTCTTAGCGAAGGGAGAAAATAAAATGATTATAGACTTTCACACCCACTGTTTTCCAGATGAACTTGCACCAAGAGCAATGTCAAAGCTTTCACAAAATTCCGGTATGCCATATTATCATAGCGGCAGCCTGCAAGGTCTGAAAGACTCTTCTAAAAATGCTGGAATTGACATGTGCGTGGTTTTGCCCATTGCAACAAAACCTCAGCAAACAAGGACAATTAACAGATGGGCCTTGTCGGTAATGGAAGAAAACAAGGACATAATTTGTTTTGGCACAGTTCATCCTGAGTTTGATGAGTGGAAAGAAGAGATAAGGTGGTTAAAAGAAAACGGGTTTGCTGGAATAAAATTTCACCCTGATTATCAGGATTTTTTTGTGGATGACAAAAAGATGTATCCAATCTATGATGCAATTTTCCAAAACGACATGATAATGCTTTTTCACAGCGGAGTTGACCCGGCTTTCAGGCCACCTTACCACTGTACACCTAAAAGACTTCAAAGAGTTTTAAAAGATTTTTCGGGTGCAAAGATTGTTGCAGCGCATATGGGTGGATATAGGTTTTTTGATGAGACGCTTGAGTGTTTGATAGGTGAAGATGTGTATTTTGATACATCCTTTTTCTTGGGTGAGGTTGATATACAAAATCCCGAAGAGATTTTTAAAAGTCATGGAATAGATAAGATTTTGTTTGCAACAGACTCTCCATGGAAGGACCAGAAAAGAGAAGTTGAGTATGTAAATAGCTTAAGACTTTCTGAAGAAGAGAAAGAAAAGATTTTTTGGAAGAATGCGCAGCAGCTACTTGGTCTCGAAATTGTCCATAGGGTAAACTAAGATGTTTTGTGTATAGATTAGTAAATGGCAAATTAGAAAGAGAGGCTTTTTTAGAATGAAAGCCAAAATACTTGTCAACAACTGGACGTTCAAAGGCAGGTATTTAGCAGAACATGGTCTTTCGATTTTGATTGAAAAAGATGACAAAAAGATTTTGTTTGACTGTGGGCAGACAAATGCCATTGTGAAAAACATTGAGAAAATGGATGTAGGTTTTGATTTTGATGCTGTGGTACTTAGCCATGCACATTATGACCACACAGGTGGACTTAAATTTCTTGTTGAAAGGACAGGTTGTGATATTTGGGTGCACAATGGATTTTTTGATAAAAAGTTTGCCAAAAGAGAAGGGGAGTATAAATTTATAGGTGAAAATTTTGAAGCGCTTGACATGGCAAGGTTTAAGGTTGTTAATGAAGATGTCTATGAGATATTTGATGGTATTTTTGTGGTGAATGTTACCTCAGGTAAGGAATCTAATGAGTTTTATATTCTCAAAGATGGTCAGTTTCAAAGCGATTTGTTTTTTGAAGAACAATCTCTTGTAGTTAAGGAAGATGACAAACTTATACTTATTGTCGGCTGCAGTCATAATGGAATTGAAAATATTGTAGAAAAAGTGGAAAAATGCTTTTCTCAAAGCATCTTTGCAGTTATCGGTGGATTTCATTCAAAGGACTTTCAACAAGATGATTTGCAAAGGCTTTGTCAGTTTTTCAAGGAAAAGAGAATCTATAAGCTTGTACCTCTTCACTGCTCTGGGATAGAGACATTAATTTATTTTGGTAACAATATAGCAAATAAGCTAAAGGTTTGTGGTGTGGGAGATGTGTTTGAAATATAATTGACATACGTTACAATAAATTTTAAAAGAGGTGATTTGGGTTGAAGACAATACCTGTGACAAAAGTAAGGCAAAACATATATAAAATTCTGGAACAGGTAAGAATAAGTAGTGAACCTATACAGATAACTTCCAAAAAAGGGAATGTAGTTCTCATCTCTGAGGAAGATTGGAATGCTATTCAAGAAACTTTATATCTACTGTCAATACCGAATTTAAGAGAAAGCATTTTAGAGGCAGATAAAGTCCCATTAAATGAATGGCAAGACGAGGAAGACTTAGGATGGGATATAAGCTAAAGTTTTCAAAACAGGTGTTGAAAGATGCAAAAAAGTTGGAGGCTTGTGGGCTTGACAAAAAAGCAAAGGAAATTTTAAAAATACTGAAGCAAAGTCCCTATCAAAATCTTCCTCCATATGAAAAGCTAAAGGGAGACCTTGAGGGAAAACTGTCAAGAAGAATAAACATACAATACAGAATAATCTACCAGGTTTTAGAAGAAGAGAAAATTGTCAAGATTTACAGAATGTGAACACATTATGAGTAGGGTGGGTGCTGCAAAATGCCCACCTTTTTTGATTTTCTTCAAAAATTAAATTTTATATGGTATACTAAATGCAATTTAATATTTTAACAATTTCAACATTCAAAAAGGTGGCAGTGCAGCATGAAAAAAGATTTCTGGAGAAATAAGACGGTTATCATTACAGGTGCAACATCTGGTCTTGGGAAGGAAATGACAAAGATTTTACTTGAAAAAGGTGCAAAGGTTATTGCCATTTCAAGGTCAGAAGAGTCTTTAAAAGGGCTTCAGAATGAGCTTACAATGTTTTCGAAGAATCTATTTTTAATAAAGGCTGATGTGAGTTTTAAAAAAGATTGTGAAGATGTTTTTAAAATCATAAAAGATGAGCTAAAAACGGCAGATTTCTTAATTAACAACGCAGGAGTTGGCTTGAGATGTGAAGTGGAAGAAATAGATGATCTTGATCTTAAAAAGGTATTTGATACTAACTTTTTTGGTGCTTTTTACATGATGAAGTATGGAATCTCCTTTTTCAAAGAACAAGGAGGAGGTACAATTGTGAATATTTGTTCGCTTGGTGTGAAAAGACCTGTGCCATTCACAAGCGGCTATACAGCTTCAAAAGCGGCATTGTCGGTCATGGCTGATGTTGCAAGAATTGAATTAAAAAAATACAATATAACCATTTTAAATGCATATCCAGGTTCTATTTCAACAAGCTTTAGAAAAAAAGCTTTAGGAAAGCCATATCCAGAAGATGAAATTCGACTTTCAAGGCTTTCGCCGGATGTTGCTGCAAGAAGAATTATCAGAGGTATAGAGATGAACAGAAAAGAGATCTACACATCTAAAAAAGACTATATATTTGTGCTTTTTACCCGCCTTTTTCCACACCTTTCAGATTTTATAGTTGAAAAAGCATTTAAAAAAAGTTAAAAAGATTGTAATAGTCTTTGCACCTAAATTCCTTGACACGAATAAAAATACGTGCTAAAATATTTCAAAATTTAATTTGAAAATAACAAAAAGCTATTAGCAAAAAAGCAATTGTCCGACAAATTAAAGTAGCATGGTCGGACTTTTCATATATAAAGGGTGGGATTTGGTTGATGGCGAAGATGACGGTAGCACGGGCAATGGTAGAGGTTTTAAAAAGCGAAGGTGTAGAGATTATATTTGGCATTCCGGGTGCGGCAATCTATCCATTTTATGATGCTCTTTATGACTCTGATATAAAGCATGTCCTTGTGAGAACAGAACAGGCAGCAGTTCATGAGGCAAGTGGATATGCGCGCACAACAGGCAAAGTGGGTGTGTGCGTTGCAACCTCTGGGCCTGGTGCTACAAATCTTATAACTGGCATTGCAACTGCATATATGGATTCAGTTCCTATTGTGGCTATCACAGGTCAGGTAAATTCAAGTTTAATTGGAAAAGATGTGTTTCAAGAAGTGGATATAACAGGGGCAACAGCTCCGTTTACCAAGCATAACTATCTTATAAAAGACCCCAAGAAGATTGTGAAGGTGTTGAAAGAAGCATTCTATATAGCCTCAACAGGAAGACGTGGGCCTGTTTTGATAGATGTTCCTATAGATGTTCAGATGCAGGAGATTGAATTTGAAATTCCGAAAGAAATTGATATTCCTGGCTACAAGCCGAAAGAAAAAGGGCATCCTCTGCAGATAAAAAGGGCAGTAGAAGCGATAGAAAACTCAAAAAGACCTGTTGTATGCAGCGGTGGTGGAGTTATTGCATCAGGTGCATCACAAGAGCTGCAAATTTTGATAGAAAGGCAGAAAATTCCTGTAATTTCAACTTTGATGGGAATTGGTTCTATTCCAACAGACCATCCTTATTATCTTGGCATGATAGGTTCACATGGACAAAAAGAGGCAAATTTGGCGCTCAGACAGGCAGACCTTTTAATTGTGATAGGTGCGCGGCTTGCAGACAGGGCCTTGGGTGATACAAAAATTACTGACAATATGAAGATTATTCATATAGACATTGACCCTGCTGAGATAGGAAAAAATGTTGATACAAACATTCCAATTGTTGGCGATGCAAAACAGGTGCTTTCAGAGATTAATAAAAGAATTTCAGAAAGAAAAGATTTTTGGGCTTATGAGATAAAAGCTCAGAAGAAAGTTCTTCCAGATGATGACAAGCTTCATCCTTATGATGTGCTAAGAGAAATTTCAAGGGCATACAACGGAGATTATATAATCACAACAGATGTTGGTCAGCATCAGATTTGGGCGGCTCATAATCTATATATCAAAGAACCAGGAACCTTTATAACTTCGGGTGGACTTGGCACAATGGGATATGGAGTTCCTGCGGCAATTGGTGCGAAGTTTGGAAGACCAGACAAAGAAGTGATTAGCATCACTGGCGATGGAAGTTTCCAGATGCTTTTGCAGGAGCTTGCTACCATTAAAAGAGAACAGGTGCCGATTAAAATTGTCCTTTTCAACAACACAAGGCTTGGAATGGTATATGAGCTTCAGAAGAAAAGATGTACAGGCAGATTTATTGCAACATGCTTGGATGGTAACCCTGACTTTATGATATTAGCAAAAGCATATGGCATTGAGAGTATGAGACTTGAGAGCAAGGAAAAGTTAAAAGAGGCTATTGAGATTATGAAAAGCCACAAGGGTCCA
Source organism: Caldicellulosiruptor hydrothermalis 108 (assembly GCF_000166355.1). Classification (NCBI taxonomy): domain Bacteria; kingdom Bacillati; phylum Bacillota; order Caldicellulosiruptorales; family Caldicellulosiruptoraceae; genus Caldicellulosiruptor; species Caldicellulosiruptor hydrothermalis. The sequence goes on along the minus strand of NC_014652.1, from coordinate 2,235,433 downwards.
TTTTTGCTTGAAGTTGTGACAAGCCCTGATGAGCCAACTATACCTTAAGGGTTTAATTGAGTTTACCAAAATTTTTGGTGATAGGGGGATGTAAGAAGGTGAAGTACACACTTTCTGTTTTGGTTGAGAACCACCCGGGTGTACTGTCCCGCGTTGCAGGGCTTTTTTCAAGAAGAGGTTTTAATATAGACAGCCTTGCTGTTGGCGTGACAGAAGACCCAACAATATCCCGCATGACAATTGTTGTAAATGGAGATGACTACATTGTCGAGCAGGTGACAAAACAACTGAATAAACTTATTGATGTTATAAAAATCAAAAAACTAAACCCGAAAGAGGCTGTTGAAAGAGAGCTTGCGCTTATAAAGGTTAATGCTAATTCTCAGACACGTTCAGACATTATTCAAATAACAGAGATTTTCAGAGCAAACATTGTTGATGTGTCGAAAGAAACGCTTACAATTGAGATTTCAGGTGATGAGGACAAGATTGAAGCGCTAATTGAGCTTTTGAAGCAATATGGTATTCGCGAGGTAGTCCGTACAGGACTTATTGCGATAGAGCGAGGGAATAAAGTCATATCAAAATCTAAGTCTGAGGAGGATGAGTAAAGATGGCAAAGATATTCTATGATAGTGATTGCAATTTAGACCTACTTAAGGACAAGACAGTTGCAGTGATTGGTTTTGGTAGTCAGGGACATGCACATGCATTGAACTTGAGAGATTCTGGAGTAAATGTAGTTGTTGGTCTATATCATGGCAGCAAGTCTTGGGCAAAGGCAGAAAGTCATGGTCTTAAAGTTATGACAGCTGATGAGGCAACAAAAGTGGCAGATGTCATCATGATTCTTGTAAATGATGAAAAACAGCCAAAGCTATTTAAAGAGAGTATAGCACCTAACTTAAAAGAAGGAAAGGCAATAGCATTTGCACATGGGTTTAATATTCATTTTGGTCAGATTGTTCCACCACCATATGTTGATGTTATAATGATAGCTCCGAAAGGACCAGGCCACACTGTCAGAAGCCAGTATGAAGAGGGAAAAGGTGTACCAGCTTTAGTTGCTGTACATCAGGACTATACAGGAAAAGCATTGGATATTGCTTTGGCATATGCCAAAGGTATTGGAGCATCAAGGGCTGGAATAATCCTTACCACATTTAAAGAAGAGACAGAGACAGACCTTTTTGGTGAACAGGCAGTTTTATGTGGTGGTCTTACAGAGCTTATCAAAGCCGGGTTTGATACACTGGTTGAAGCAGGATACCAGCCAGAGATTGCGTATTTTGAATGCCTGCATGAGATGAAACTCATAGTTGATTTGATTTGGCAGGGCGGACTGTCACTCATGAGATACTCAATCTCAGACACAGCAGAATATGGCGATTACATGACAGGCAAGAGAATTATCACAGAAGAGACAAGAAAAGAGATGAAAAAGGTATTAGAAGAGATTCAAAACGGCACATTTGCAAAGAAATGGATATTAGAAAACATGGCAGGAAGACCTGAGTTCAATAGTATAAGAAGAAGAGAACAAAATCTTTTAATTGAACAGGTTGGTAAAGAGCTCAGAAAGATGATGCCTTGGATAAAACCGATTAAAGAATAAGGGTGAGGGGTTTTTAATGGGAAAAAGAGTTATAAAGATATTTGATACCACGCTCAGAGACGGTGAGCAAACACCAGGTGTGTCGCTCAACGTCAATGAAAAACTTGAGATTGCAAAACAGCTTGAAAAGCTCAAAGTTGATGTGATAGAAGCAGGATTTGCAATAGCCTCTCCGGGTGATTTTGAGGCAATAAAAGTAATATCTGAAAATATAAAAGATGCAGTAATAGTATCTTTGGCGAGAGCAGTTGAAAAAGACATAGACAGAGCATATGAAGCACTAAAAAATGCTCAGGCGCCGAGAATTCATACATTTATCGCAACAAGTGATATTCATATGAAATACAAGCTCAAAATGACAGAAGATGAGGTACTTGAGCGAGCAGTTGCCATGGTAAAATATGCAAAAAAATATGTATCTGATGTTGAGTTTTCATGTGAGGATGCAACACGTTCAAGGATTGAATTTTTGATAAAGGTGTTTGATGCTGTTATAAAAGCCGGTGCAACAGTTATAAACATTCCTGATACAGTTGGCTACACAACACCAGAAGAAATGAAAAGAATTATTCGAGCAATAAAAGAAAACATTCCTGACATTGACAAGGTCCAGATTTCAGTTCATTGCCACAACGACCTTGGTCTTGCTGTTGCAAACTCACTTGCAGCGGTAGAAGAAGGTGTTCATCAGGTTGAATGTACAATAAACGGACTTGGAGAAAGAGCTGGAAATGCTGCTTTAGAAGAGATTGTAATGGCTCTCAAGACAAGAAAAGACTTTTACGATGTGGATGTTTTAATTGACACAACTCAGATCTACCGAACAAGCAAGCTCGTATCCTCTTTAACGGGCGTATTTGTTCAGCCAAACAAGGCAATTGTGGGTGCAAATGCTTTTGCGCACGAGTCTGGTATACATCAGCATGGAGTGTTGTCAGAACGAACAACATATGAGATTATTGACCCTGTGTCAATTGGTCTTCCGAAAAACAGGATGGTACTTGGCAAGCATTCAGGTCGACATGCGTTTGAAGAAAGGCTCAAAGAGCTTGGATATACAGACCTCACAAGAGAAGAGATTGACGCTGCGTTTGAAAAGTTTAAAGTTTTGGCAGATAAAAAGAAGGTTGTGCTTGACAAAGACATTGAGGCACTTTTAGAACAAAAGTCGCTCAATATTCCAGAGACATATGAGCTTGTGAGGTTCCAGATAATAAGCGGAAATGGTCTTATATCAACCGCATCTGTGAAAATAAAATCAGGTGATGAAGAGCTTGAAGAGGCGGCAACAGGTGATGGTCCTGTTGATGCAATCTTCAAGGCAATTGACAGAATAACAGGGCTTCAGGTTGAACTTGATGATTACAGTATAAAGGCTGTCACCCAGGGCAAGGATGCTCTTGGCGAGGTAACAGTCAGAATTAAGAAGGATGGCAAAGCGTTTTTGGGAAGAGGCTTATCTACAGATATTTTAGAAGCAAGCGCAAAGGCGTATGTAAATGCTATAAATAAGATGCTGTATAAAATTTCAGAGGAGTAAAATTGACTCTTTACAATTTTTTAAATTGGGTTTAAAATAATTAGCAAATAAAAATCGAAAAGGTCAAAGGGGTGCAAAAAATGATAATACGAATATGCGGCGCAATCACAATAGTTAGCATTATTTCAATAATTAGAAAGAGAATAATTAAGTGGATTTATAAAATTTCATATGCCGCATTGCACCCATTTTGGCCTGTGTATGAGCAAAGAGGGTTTTTGAAAAGACCCTTAGGGCATCTTTAGAATTTGCAATCAAATTTGAGATTGAATTTTAAAAGCCCAGCCTAAAAATCACAGGCTGGGCTTTTTTGATATCAAAAAGGAGGGAAAATGAAGTGGAAGATAATAAGACCATCATCATTTATGACTCAACCTTAAGAGACGGTGCTCAGGCTGGTGGAATTTCATACACTTTGGAAGATAAGCTCAAGATTGTAGAGAGACTTGACAAATTTGGTGTAAAATTCATCGAGGCAGGGAATCCCGGTTCTAACATCAAAGACCAGGAGTTTTTCGCAAGAGTTAAAAAGATGAAATTGAAAAACGCAAAGCTTATCGCCTTTGGTTCAACAAGGCGAGTGGGAATTGACGTGAAAGATGACCCTAACATCCAGTCATTAATTGCAGCTGACACCGAAGCTGTTGCAATCTTTGGCAAGTCGTGGGATTTTCATGTCAAAGAGGTCTTGAAAACAACAGAGGACGAAAATCTTCAGATGATTTATGATACAATAAAATATTTAAAGTCCTTAGGCAAGTATGTTGTATTTGACGCAGAGCACTTTTTTGATGGGTACAAGAATAACAGAAAATACGCTTTGGAGACTTTAAAGGTTGCAAAGGAAGCAGGAGCAGATTCTTTGGACCTGTGCGATACAAACGGTGGCACCTTCCCAATGGATATTTACAACATCACAAAAGAAGTTGTTGAGATGTTTCCTGGGACATTGATTGGAATTCACTGTCACAACGACACAGGCATGGCTGTTGCAAACTCGGTCATGGCTGTTTTGGCAGGAGCTCGTCAGGTACAGGGAACTATAAACGGATATGGTGAGAGGTGTGGGAACGCAGACCTTATCACGCTCATTCCAAATCTTCAGCTAAAGCTTGGGTTTAAGTGTATCCCTGATGAGAATATCAAGCACCTTACATCTCTTTCAAGGTATGTTGCTGAGATTGCTAATATGATTCCAAACGAGCGCGCACCATATGTTGGAGCTTATGCGTTTACTCACAAGGCTGGTATGCACATTGACGCTGTCAAGAAAAATCCAGCTTCGTTTGAGCATATTAACCCTGAGATTGTTGGAAACACAAGAAGAATAGTACTGTCTGAGGTTGCAGGAAGGGCTACAATTCTTGACAAGATTCGCGAGATTGACCCGACAGTTACAAAAGACTCACCTGTCACAAAAGAGATTATTGATGAGCTAAAGCGCCTTGAAAATGAAGGATATCAGTTTGAGTCGGCAGAAGCTTCATTCGAGATGCTAATTAGAAAAAAACTGGGACTTTACCAGCCGTTCTTTACTCTCAAAGAATTTAAAGTTCTCATTAATGAACCGGCAGTAGAGTACAGCTCATCTGCAATTGTAAAGATTGCAGTAGATGGGGTTACAGCAATCACTGCTGCAGAAGGTGATGGTCCTGTTCATGCTTTAGATAGTGCTTTGAGAAAGGCTTTGGAAAAGTTCTATCCCGAACTAAAAGAGGTTCATCTTGTTGACTATAAAGTACGGGTACTGAATGCTGAGACTGCAACTGCTGCAAAGGTAAGAGTTCTGATTGAGTCAACAGACGGCAAAGACACATGGACAACTGTAGGTGTTTCAACCGACATTGTAAATGCAAGCTGGATTGCACTTGTTGACTCACTGGAGTATAAGCTTTGCAAAGAAAAAGTGGGGAAATAAATATAAAGCAGGGACTGTCCATCTCAAAATAATTTTTGACAGCCCCTGCTTGCTTTTTATATCAGAAGTAGTAAATTACATATATTAATGTATAAAGCAAAAGTAGCAATAATAATTAATATTTTATTTCACATTGAGCAGTACTTCATCTGATTTTCTAAGAGTTACATTTTAATCACAAAACATGAATTATTAAGTAAGGCTTTTCATTTTTATTGATAAGCTGTTACTATATAATTTACCCATTCGTCATATATTTCTTTATCTGCCTTTTTAAAAATTTTCCTATAGTTGTTAGTCTTTAATAATTGTAGTACCTTGTGCCAACCATATTTTCTGTCTATGTATTCAATGTAAGTATCTGCAAGAATATATCCGCCTATATTTGCAAATTTGATTGGGTTTTCTGTTTGGATGTCTTCAAATGAAGGAATTTTAATGTTTTTTAATTCTCCTTTTTTCAATTGTCCGCCGTTGGTTAAATATAAGGCGACACCTTCATTTAGCCATTTTTTAATTTTTGGATTGATTAAATATTCATAGGCATGAACCATTTCATGCAGAAGTGATTGTTTAACACTTTCATAGTTGTGTAATTTTCCTGGATTTGAAGGTGAGGTTAATATAACTGTTGAACCTATGTTGTCGCCGATATACCAATCAAGGTTAAAAAGAAGAGTTATTAATCCGTATTTTTTAGTTTGGAACGTGGATTGTTTGTCATAAATAAATATTTTTATTTTAGATTTTTCTTTAATAACTAATTTGCCCATAAGATATTCTGCTCTCTGTTCTGCTAAATTAAAACAATCTAAAGCAGCTATTTCTTCTTTTTCGTAATATACATCTACCCACTTTCCCTTTTTTACCTTCATATTTTTTGTTTTTAGTTGTAATGTTGGTATAAATGTAGTAACAAAGGCTATTATGAGAATTATAATCAAAATAAAGCTTATTATAGTTGCTTTTCTTTTTTTCATGGTGTACCTCCTTCAGCAATTAAGTAATGAGGCTTTGTCATATTTTATTTTTGGAGAATAGTTTTATTTTATCATGAATACAAATAATAGGCAATAGTCGTATTTATGAACGGCAGATTTTTGAGTAGATAATAATTTATAGCATAAATAAAAGGATAGAGGTAACGATAACAAAAATTTAGTTTGATTTGAGAAACTTTAAAACAAACAGCAAGGCAGAACATATAGAAAAAAATGCTTTGAAATAAGCTACAGATTTTTTTCTTGTATAAATAAAAACTGGGGACTATTTTTAAAAGATACACTCTTTTTGGTCCCCAGTTATTACTTTTCAAGCATTTTATTCTAATCCAAAATTAACCCTCAGTACGGTCTTATAAACATCTGGGTCCAGTACAAAACTCCCTTGCTGTTTTTGGCAACCCCAACACCAATTTCAGTAAAAGAGGGGCTTAGAATATTTGCTCTGTGACCTGGGGAGTTCATCCATGAACGAACAACCTCTTGAGGAGATTTTTGCCCGTACGCAATATTTTCCCCTGCTGCAGAAAATTTGAGACCAAAACTTTCCATCATCTTAAATGGTGAGCCATAAGTTGGGGAATAGTGTGAAAAATAGTTTTTGCTTGCCATATCCTGAGATTTGTATTTGGCAACGCGTGAAAGCTGCCAATTTGGCTTCAATACCGCAAGCCCAGCTTTTGCGCGCTCTTGGTTTGTGAGCCTTATTACTTCATCTTCAAATAATTTAAAATCGGAGTGATTGGGGATGTTTATCTTTTGTCCGGGAAATATTAAATTTGGATTTTTAATCTGTGGATTTGCCGCTAAAAGTTCGCTTATACCAACCTGATTTTTAACAGCTATACTCCACAGAGTGTCTCCGGTTTGGATTGTATAAATCTTTGTTTGTGCAAAGGCACTTGAAAAATTCAGAAAAAATAGGATGCTCAAAAATGCAAATATTTTTTTCATCTTTACGCTTTCACCTCCTCATATCTTATTTTTCTTAAAAATCTTTTGCTTAATTCTTTCCTTTTACAAACCTAATTAAAAATCTATTTTAAAAACCTCAAAATCGTGGTATTATTATAGAAGTAAATCTAATTTCAAAAGGGAGGCAAAGATAAAATGGCATATTACATCACAGATGATTGTATTTCATGCGGCGCATGCGAGAGCGAATGCCCTGTTCAGTGCATATCTCCTGGCGATGGAAAGTATGTAATCAACGAAGAAGAATGCATCTCATGCGGTGCATGCGCAAATGTATGCCCAGTTGATGCTCCAAAGCCAAGAGATTAGTTCTTAAATTGCAAAATAGCTTAGGACCGGGTAGAAAATCAAGTGCCCGGTCTTTAAATTATAAATTGAAACAAAATTAGAAAAATCTGTATAGTTGAAAGGAAGGGCGAAAAAGAAATTGAACAGGATTTATGTTCCAGTTCAAAATCCTGAGGAGATACAAAAGCTAAAATGTGGTCAAGAAGTTTTAGTGTGTGGCAAACTTTTTGTTGCAAGGGACGCTGCTCACAAAAGGCTTTTTGAAATGATTCAAAAAGGAAGTAAAATCCCAATAGATTTTAAAAACGGTGCGATATATTACATGGGTCCCTGTCCTGAAAAGCCGTGTGAAGTAATAGGACCATGTGGCCCAACAACAGCAGGCAGGATGGATGTATTTACTCCCATGATGCTTGAGCTTGGAATAAAGGTTTTAATTGGAAAGGGTAAAAGAAATGAGGCTGTAAAAGAGGCAATTAAAAAACACGGTAGCATTTATCTTGCCACATTTGGTGGTGCTGCAGTTTTGATTCAAAGCTGTGTCAAATCTCAAAGGATAGTTATGTTTGAGGACCTTGGTGCAGAGGCAATTCGTGAGATTGAAGTGGAAGATTTGCCTTGCATTGTTGCAATAGATGGTCAAGGGGAAGATATATATGAAGTTGGACCAAGAAAGTATGCGCAGAATTTTAGATAATCTTAAAATTTTCAATGCTCTTAAAAGCTACAACTTTTTGCGTCTTCACATGCCAGGTCACAAAGGTAAAGAAGAGATTTTCCCAGATGCTATTAAAAATATATTTCCCAGCTTTGATGTCACAGAAACCTTCTGTACAGACAACTTATTAGACCCAAAAGGTTATATAAAGGAATTTTTAGAGGGGATAAATGAGTTTTTTGGTTCAAATTATTGCTTTTTGTCTCTTCAGGGTTCAACGCACCTTCTGCAAGCCTCAATTGCTGCATTTTCAAATCCGTATGACGGTATACTTATAAACAAAGATGCTCACAAAAGCATATATAATATTGCAAAAATTTTAAAACTTGACATTGAATATATATATCCACAGTACGATGATTCTTTAGGAATACTTACATATATCGACGAAAAGCACTTTGAAAGTGTCCTTCAAACTTCAAAATCTCAAATTGTTGTAATAACCTCACCATCATATTATGGCATTGAGCAGAATGTAAAAGCGCTCTCAGATATAGCAAAGAAATATCAAAAAAAGCTCATAGTTGACCAAGCTCACGGAGGTTATTATAAATTTGTAGGGAAAAAAACAGCCTTGGATAGCGGAGCTGACATATGCATTTTAAGTCTTCACAAAACATTGCCATGCCCAAACCAGTCTGCACTGCTTTTGTCAAACTTAGCAGATAATGATAATAAGAAACTTTCTGCAACATTGGGTTATCTTCATACAACAAGTCCGTCGTATGTGCTGCTTGCTTGGAGTGAGTATGGCATAGAGTTTTCAAAAATGTTTGGCAGACAGCTTTTTGAAGAGCTCGAAAGAAAACTTGAAAAGCTATGCAAGCCGGTCTTGGAGTATACAAACTATGTCTACAGAGATGTAGATGTTTTAAAACTTCTTTTGAACTTTGGCAAAGCAGGGAAAAATCAAAGTTTTGTAAAAAGTCTTTTGGAGAGGTATTCTATTGTTCCAGAGCTTTTTGACCAAAATAGGATTCTGTTTTATTTTTCTCTGGTGGATGCTCTTTCTAATTTTGAAATCTTGGAAAGCTTTTTTTATGATATAATAAAAGAAAAAGGAAAAGAAGTGCTGAAAAAAAAGTTTTTATCACCGCCAAGACCAAAAAAGGTTTTAAAAATATACGAAGTTGACAGCATGAAAAAAAGAAGGGTAAAAATTTGTGAGGCAGAAGGCTTTGTATGTGCGCAGGCAATCATTCCTTACCCACCGGGATTTCCGGTTGTTGTTGAGGGTGAGGTTATAGAAAAGGATACTATAGAATATTTACAAGAGCTTTTGGGTATTGAATTTATCAAAAAAAATGAGGTTGATGTGGTTGAGGAAGGGTAAACTCATAGTATTTGAAGGAAACGATGGATCTGGTAAGAGTACACAGATTGTAAAAGTTGAAAAATATCTTAAGGAGAAGGGATACAAAGTTCTCACAACAAGAGAGCCAGGTGGGACAGAAGTAGGATACAGAATTAGAAAGCTTCTTTTAGACCCTCAATATAAGATGGATGGGCTTACTGAAGCTCTGCTTTTAGCTGCAGACAGGAACGAACATGTGAAAAATGTACTCATTCCTGCCCTTGATGAAGGGTACATTGTGCTTTGCGACAGATACATCCTAAGCAGTGTAGTTTACCAGGGCATTGTAAGAGGGGTTGGTGTTGAAAATATTCTGAGATTAAATTCAATCTTTGAAGATAGGATAAAACCCGATCTTTACATTGTTCTTACCTTAGAGCCTGAAATAGCTCTGCAAAGAATTAAAATGGCTGGCAAAAACGACAGGCTTGACTTAGAAGATTTGGAGTTTCACAGGCGTGTGTACAGCGGCTTTAAAGAGGTATCAAAATGGTTTGAAAGATGTGTGAACATTGAGGCGCAAGGTTCAGAAAAAGAGGTTTTTGAAAAGGTGTGTCGTGAGATAGAAAGGCTATTTGAAAGCAAAGAGAAGTGGTAGAATATAGAGGAATGCTAAGTCGGCAAAGCTTTTCAAAGAGAGGAGAGAAGAGGAAAGATGAAGCTTATTGTAGCAGTTGTACAAAATGAAGACATTGGCAGGCTCTTGGACGCTCTTCAAAAAGAAGGCATAATGGCAACAAAGCTTTCAACGTCGGGTGGATTTTTGCGCTCTGGCAATACCACTTTGCTCATAGGCATTGATGATGAAAGAGTTGCTGAGGTGATTGACATTATATCTCAAAAGTGCAAGACACGCAAACAAATTGTCTCATCGCCTGTGACAAACAATCCGTCAGCAGGTGTATACCTGCCATATCCTGTTGAAATAACAATTGGTGGTGCTACAATATTTGTCCTCAATGTTGAGAGGTTTGAGAAGGTTTAAAAAAATTTAAGAAGTGGGAAAGCAAAATGAGAGTAGAAGATGTTAAAAGAAACAATATAAATAATGTAACATTTTTTCAAGACCAGCGAAGAGTTGAAAGGCCAAAAGACTCTTTTTCAAACTATGTAAAGCAGCTTGAGAAAGATGAAATTATCAATAGAATAAAAGAGCTTATTAACAAAATAGACTCTCTTGGCAAGAGCCTTGCAGAAAGATTGGACCTTTCAACGCTCAAAGAGTACAAAAAGGCCATAAAAGAACTTTTGGGATATACAGTGTATTCTTCTCACGAATATTTTAGTGAAAGCCTTTTTGGCAGAAAAGGCAGGCACAAGGTGTTTGGTATCATCAAGAAGATTGATGAAAAGATGGATATGCTGACCCAGGAGATTTTGAAAAAAGAGGCAGACAATCTCAAGGTTTTATCATATGTAGGAGAAATAAAAGGGCTGCTTGTTGACCTATTTATTTAGAAATTTGCACAGGGTGAGAGATGAATATGAATTTAGATACTTTCATAGGTCAAAATGGGCTTGTTGCTACACTCAAAAAGGCACTTATTCAGCCTTTTCACGCATACATTTTTGAAGGTGAAAAAGGACTTGGCAAAAAACTTTTGGCAATGACCTTTTCAAAGCAAGTTTTGTGTGAAAAAAAGCTTGCGTGCGGCGCTTGCAAAAGCTGCAGGCTCTTTGACGCACTCACACACCCGGATTTTAAATTAATAAAGAGAGATGAAGACAGAAAAGAGATATCTGTTGACGCTATTAGAGAGATTATAAAAGACATTTCACGAGGACCCATATTTGCAAGTAAAAAGGTATATATAATACAAGAGGCAGAGGAGATGTCGACAAGTGCTCAAAATGCACTTTTAAAGACTTTAGAAGAGCCTCCAGAGTATGCTCTTTTTATTCTCACATGCAACAATTTAGAAAGGCTTTTGCCGACAGTGGTTTCAAGGTCATTAGTGCTTTCATTCAAAAGGTACAGCTCAAGCGAAATCTCTGAGATTTTAAAAAATCATGGGCTTGAACCCAAAGACTATGTTTTAAAACTTTGCAGAGGGAATCCTAAAATTGCTCTTGATTTTTATGATAAAGAGGTTCAAAATAAAAGAGACTATATTTTTGATAAACTTCTTTCATACGACGGGGCAAGTTTTAGTTTGATAAAAGAATTTGAAAGTGATTTTGAAAAGTTTAAAGACGACTTTGTATTTTTATTTGAAACAGTTATATACTTTTTACGAGATGCGCTTATGTTCAAAAAAACAAACCTCGTTGAGCTTATTACAAACACAGACAAGTTAGAAAAGATAGTTGAGTTTGCAAACAAGCATACAATCTCTCATATATACAGGCTACTGCAGGATTTCATGATGTTAGAAAAATACCCAGATGCGAATGTAATTTCAGACAATGTGCTTGACATGATTTTTTTAAAACTATCAGGGGGCTAAAAGAAAGATGGCAGAAGTTGTTGGAGTTAGATTCAAAAAAGCAGGGAAGATATACTGGTTTGACCCGAATAACATAGATTTAAAAGCCGGAGATGACGTCATTGTTGAGACAGTCCGCGGGATCGAGATGGGAAAAGTTATGATAGAAAAAAGAGAGGTGCCGGACGAAGAGATAGTCCAGCCTCTCAAAAAGGTTGTAAGAAAGGCAACAGAAGAGGATTACAAAAAAGCTCAAGAGAACATGGAAAAGGCAGCAAAAGCACTTGAGATTTGCAAGGAAAAAGTACAAAAGCATGGGCTTCCTATGAAACTTTTACATGCCGAATATACATTTGACAACAACAAGCTTCTTTTCTATTTCACAGCAGAAGGAAGGGTTGATTTCAGAGAACTTGTAAAAGACCTTGCAGCAGTTTTCAGAACAAGGATTGAGCTAAGACAAATAGGTGTCAGAGACGATACAAAGTTCCGTGGTGGTTTGGGTCCGTGCGGACGTGAGGTTTGCTGTGCAGTGCATCTTTGTGAGTTTGTACCAATTTCAATAAAGATGGCAAAACAGCAGGGGCTTGTTTTAAACCCTGCAAAGATATCCGGCCTTTGCGGAAGGCTCATGTGCTGCTTGACATACGAGCAAAAATTCTATGAGGAGGCAATGCTCAAACTTCCAGGGATAGGTGCAATTGTAAAAACAGCCGATGGTATAGGTGAAGTTGTTGAGGTAAGCGTCTTAAAAGAAAAGATAAAGGTCAGATTTGAAGATGAGATGCAAAATGTAGAGGTAAAAGAATACTCTGTTGGTGAGTTTGAGATTCTAAAAGACACCAAGAAGATTCAACAGCCGGTTGTTGCACTTGATGACGACGAGATAAAAGAGCTTTTGGATTTAGAAGAATAAAAAAAGACCAAGCATTAAATGCAAAAGGGCTGCTAAAAAGTTAACATAAAAGCAGCCCGTTTTTTAAATTTTAAGATTCTTTTTCTTGTACAGAGGTGATAAAGATTGGAAGTAGTTTTGCTAATTGTTATTATCGTTCTTGTCATATCAAACTTGATTTTGTTAATAAGGCTTAAAAATAATATAAATTCTTCTTTGGATACTCAAAATAAACTGTTAGAGATTGAAAAAGAACTTGAACAAATTCAAAATTCTATCTCACAGCAATTTTCTCAGAATAAAAATGAAACGCAAAGTATGATAAGCTCATTTGGCAGCATTTTAATGACAAGATTTTCAGATCTATCCAATCAGATAATAAATTTTACATCATCAAGTCAGGAGAGGCTTGACAGTATCCGAAAAGAGATAGATAGCAAGCTTGAGAAAATACGAGAGACTGTTGACAGCCAGCTACAAAGCACATTAGAGACAAAACTTTCGCAGTCTTTCAAGCTTGTATCAGAGCGGCTTGAGCTTGTTCATAGAGGCCTTGGTGAGATGCAGGCACTTGCCGGAAGTGTGGGAGATCTCAAAAAGATTTTGAGCAATGTAAAAGTTAGAGGCACTCTTGGGGAGATTCAGCTTGGCAATATCATAGACCAGATTTTGGATTCTTCCCAGTACGAAAGAAATGTCAGGATAAAACCGCACACTCAAGAGCAAGTTGAGTTTGCAATAAAGATTCCTTCTAAATATTCAAAAGATAATGAATTTATATACCTTCCAATAGACTCTAAATTCCCCATAGAAAGTTATCAGCGGCTTATTGAGGCGCAGGAGAAAGCGGAGGCAGAAGAAGTTGCAAGATTTTCAAAGGAGCTTGAAAATAGTATAAGGCAAAATGCAAAGACTATAAAGGAAAAGTACATAGACCCGCCAAAAACAACAGATTTTGCTATCATGTTTTTGCCTTCTGAAGGACTTTATGCAGAGGTTTTGAGGATACCCGGGCTGTTTGAGTCTGTGCAAAGGGAATACAAGGTAATCATTGCGGGACCCACAACAGTTGTTGCAATGCTCAACACCATTTCGCTTGGATTTAAAGCCCTTGCCATTGAAAAGAGAACAAGCGAGGTTTGGGAGCTTTTATCTGCGGTCAAGACTGAGTTTTCAAGGTTTGCTGAGATTCTTGAAAAGGTTAAAAAGAAGCTTTCTGAGGCACAGGATACAATTGAAACTGCAACAAGAAAGACAAGAACCATAGAAAGAAAGCTCAAAAGTGTTGAGGTCCTCTCTTCAGAAAAAGACCCTGAAAAGATTCTTTATGATGAGGAAGCTATTGAAGAAGGTTCAGGAAAATAGTCTCATTTATGAAGATTTCAAATTCCCATCTTGCAAAATTTCGCTCAATATCTTAAAATATACACTTGCGCAAAAGAACAATTTGCAATGTCCTATTGTCAAAAATGCAAAAGTAGAATATAATATATCTCATAACACTTGATTGTATACATATATACAATGTGGAGGGAAGTTTAAGTGGCAAGAGTAGAATTTAATCCCAAGACAAACCTGATTGAGCAGGCAGCGTATAAATATACACTCCAGGATGTTCCAGAGCCGAACCTCTATAGAGAGATTTTCCCGTACACAGAGATACCCAAGATAGCCTTCAACCACAGGCATGTCCCTATGTTTGTGCCTGATGAGATATGGATAACAGATACAACATTCAGAGATGGTCAGCAAGCAAGGTCTCCTTATACAGTTGAACAGATTGTAAGGCTTTTTGATTATCTCCACGAACTTGACAACGACTCTGGCGTGATCCGTCAGACAGAGTTTTTTCTATATTCAAAAAAAGATAGAGAAGCTGTTATTAAATGCATGGAAAGAGGTTATAAGTATCCAGAGGTTACCTCATGGATAAGAGCAAGAAAAGAGGATTTTCAACTTGTGAAAGAGATGGGCATCAAAGAGACAGGAATTTTGGTATCATGCTCTGACTATCATATATTTAAAAAGCTCAACATGACAAGAAAACAGGCAATGGAAATGTATCTTTCTATTGTTGAAGCCGCTCTTGAACATGGAATTATTCCGCGCTGCCATTTTGAGGACATCACAAGAGCAGACTTTTACGGCTTTGTTGTTCCGTTTGCAAATGAACTTATGAAACTTGCGCGCCAAGCAAATATGCCGGTCAAGATAAGAGCATGCGATACCCTCGGGCTTGGTGTGTCTTACCCGGGAGTTGCTCTGCCAAGAAGTGTCCAGGGAATAATTTACGGGCTTAGACACTATGCAGAGGTGCCGTCTGAGTGGCTTGAGTGGCATGGTCACAACGATTTTTACAAGGCTGTTGTTAACTCTGGTACTGCATGGCTTTACGGTGCATCTGCAGTCAACTGTTCGCTCTTGGGTATTGGTGAGAGGACTGGTAATACACCCTTAGAGGCTATGGTAATTGAATATGCCCAGCTTAGAGGTACAACAAAGAATATGAGGCTTGAGGTAATCACTGAGATTGCAGATTACTTTGAAAAAGAGCTTGACTATGAGATTCCACCAAGAACGCCGTTTGTTGGCAGAGCATTTAATGCAACAAGAGCAGGAATTCATGCTGACGGTATTTTAAAGGATGAGGAGATCTACAACATCTTTGATACAAAGAAGATTTTAAACAGGCCAATTGTCATTGCAGTTGATGCACACTCTGGGCTTGCAGGTATCGCTGCATGGATTAACACATATTTCAGGCTTGAAGGTGACAAGAAGATTGACAAGCGCGACCCAAGAGTTGCTAAAATCAAAGAGTGGGTTGACAAGGAGTACGAAAATGGAAGAACAACTGTTATTGGAGACGATGAGCTTGAAATGGTTGTTCGAGAAGTCATGCCAGAGCTTTTCAAGATGCATGAAAGCAGGGTAAAATAGTTTTTCTCAAGCATTTGAAAAGAGCCAGTCCTAAAAAGTTGGGCTGGCTTTTTACTTGTGTATCTTTCTTGTCTGTTTCCATTTTTCTACCAAGTTCATCTTACTTCTCATATTTCTATATTCCCAATACTCTTTTTCATCAAGAAATATACTTCCCCAAAGATAAATTGTAGGTATAGGAAGTTCTCTAGCTCCATAGAAGTCTTTTAAGAATACATCTTTTATTTCGTTGGAGCTATAAAAAGTAAAAAGTTTTTCAATATGTTCCCAATTGCCATTTGCTAATACTGTCTTTATTATTAATTCTTTGTGTTTTTCTGTATCTAACATTTCAAAGTTATAATTTTTGAATAAGATTTTAAAATCCTCTGGAAGTTTCATGGTAGCATACCTCTTTTCTTTATATACTTTTCAATTGCTATTTTAGCTTGCTGAGTTAAAAACCTTTCTATTTCACCTACTTTTGGTGCTTCACCTATTACAGAGATTAATGCTGTTTCTTTATCAATTATATCTTCTGTATACATAAGTTGTTCTAAGAACAATTTCTTTGAAAAAACTGATTCACCTTCTATTACAAATTTCTGGGGTGCTTTCTCTAAAATATACTCTAAATTAACAATACCTTTTTTGAGTAAAAAATACAAGTCAATATAATCTCTATATGTTGGTCGTCTACCGATGGTATACGCTTTCATCAAAGCTATTTCCTTTGGAGATGCTAAATTGATTCCTTTTAAACGAATGTCTATTTTATCACCTTGGACTAATGGTTCAATCAAAGGGAAAGGATATGCAATGAAACTTACCTTTACTCCACATATAGTAGAAGTCATTTGGTCAACTTGCTTTACAACGATATTTACATCTCTTTTAGAGAAAAACTGAGTTAAGACATTGTAAATATATTCAAATTCTATTTTTTCGCTAACTTCTTTTTGAAAAAAATCTAAATCATATGACTTTCTATGGCGAAGTTGCAATGCCAATGCAGTACCTCCTGCAAGATAGAATTTTTTTGACAAATTGCTTTTAGCGATATTTCTACATATTTCATATCCTACTGAGTCTAATACTTCCATATCCATCATAGCTGACTCCTTTTTTATTTTCCTCTTTATTTACCATTATAACATATAATAGCCTTTTGCAAAAACGCTCAAGATGAGCGTTATCAAGCTTTACATAGAATCAAAAAAGACTGGTCACCCTCCTCATAATTGTAGTAAAATATGATTATATAAAACAAATTTTCTACTATGAGGAGGGTTCCAAAATGTTCAACACCAAACCTAAACAACTTTCTTTCATAGACCTATTCTCCCACCTAAAGGCTTCGGCTCTCTACAAGCCTGAAAGCCTCTTGGGCTTGTTCAATAAATTCATTGACTTGTCACATTATATACCTTCTTCTTTCTACAATGCCTACTACAAATATTTCGGTAAGCATAGATACTTCTCTTTAGAATCTATGCTTTGTTGCTTCCTCGTCCAAAAATTGCTCAAACTCAATACTTTAACTCAGCTTCGTGCTGTCTTACTCAACTCATTCGAACTTCGCTCATTTTGTAATCTTCATGGCAATGTCCCTTCTATCTCTACTCTCTCTCGCTTTAGAAAAATATTTGCAAGTGAAATCCATAAACTTTTTCAAAATATCTCTATCCATGCACATAATATTTCCATCCAACAATGCCCTCAAGATTCTTCAATCTTAATCTTCGACACAACAGGTATTGTCCCAAAGGTTCGTGAAAACAATCCTAAATTCATTCATCTACTGCTGAAAAATACCTCAAAAGCTAACCCTGAACTTCCCTCTGAAAAAGTCTACTCTCTCGTTTATTCTTCTTTGCCTAAAACTGCTAACGCTAATTCTAACATCCGTCTTATGTTTGTAAATGGCCATTTCTGCTGGGCTTTAAAATTTGCAGTCATTACCAACGCTCTCGGTATCCCTTTAGCTTTAGTACCTCTGTTTAACTATGATTCCCCTTCCTCTGACCCACAAGAAGCAAAAGCTATCTCCGACTCTAAAGGTTTAATTCCTTCGCTCGAAACTTTATTCTCTTATATCCCCAAAAATTTCTCCACTTTCATCGCCGACAGTGCTTTGGATTCCCACAACATATACTCCACTTTAAAAAATACCTTTAACTTCTCCAAAATCGTTATTCCACTAAATACAAGAGCTTCTAAAAATACTACACCTACATCAGACCCCAATATCGTTATTTCTGAAGATGGTATCCCTATCTGCAAAAAGTTCAACAAACCTTTTAAACCCGAAGGCAAATGTCAGGGTAAAAATCGCTCTTTGCGCCTTAAATGGACTTGCCCTATGTCACAATACAAAGATGGCAAACGCATCTGCTCTTGCCCTCAGCCTTGTACTACCTCTAAATCGGGTAGAATGTTCTATACATACCCAGATAACTTTCGCTCTTTCCCAGGTATCAACAGAAATTCACAAGAGTTTTTTGACCTCTACAAAAAACGTGTCGCTGTAGAGCAGACTATTTACCACCTGAAATCCTACATGGGCTCTGATACTATCTCTACTTATGACCATATTTCTATTTTCTCTGATTTCTTGCTATCTGCCATTACTTTCTCGCTCTTGTTTATTCTCGCTCACAATATCAAACTCTATTGCTCTAAATTGACTATCAAAAAACTTAACAAGCTCAAAAAACTTATCGCTTAATACTACTATTTTTTAAATCTATTTCTTACAAAAAATTTCTGGTTTTGTTTTTACTTAACCTTCTAAAACAAGGAGTTAAGAAGGCTTAGGATATTATTGTCTTTTTTGAAGTTGTTAATTTTTGTCATATGTTTGTTGCTGATTATTTTTGCTGGTATTGATAATATTTGGTTTTCACTTCTCTTTTCTTTTTGTATCTTGATTGTATTTCATGTTAGTATTGGTGCCTTTTACCTTCAATCACCACCTATTTTGCAAACGCCTATACCATTATAACATATAACCATAAAAAATAATTTAATTAGCTCAAATTTAACTTGATTTAATTTGAATCTAAAAAGTTTATGTGAGATTATATCTTGCAAATTTATTATCAGGCGATAATTGACTAATAAGGTATTGTAAGATTTAATTAACGAAACACAAATTATACAAATATATATTACTTTTTATATACTATATCTAAAACAATTATAAATTACCTTAAAAACTTTATATAAAATAAAATGCAATTTTGGTATTGACAAATTGCAAAATGAAGAATATAATGAGAGTAAACAAAGAGAATAAAGAAAGAAAGGCAAAGGCGCCTTTCAGAAGGTTGCCTTTGCCTTTTTTAATTACCCAATTTTATCCGTCTCCACACATGCCTTTGGTTTTTCAATCTTCTCTTTTTAAAAATTGTGTGCTTTTTCATTATACCAGAGAATCTTTACTTTGAAAAGGGGGCGCAGGGCAAGTGAACAAAGTTGTATCAGTAAAAAGTTAGGTTTAAGGAGGGTTTTTAAAGATGAATAGACTCATTAAAAACTACAAGGCCTTTTTAATCCCGGTAGGAACAATTGCAACTTTGCTGCTTGTTACATCAATAGCAAAAGCAGACCAGGTTACACCTGATAAAGTGGCAACTGCCGTTGATAATGTCTGGGTTCTTGTTACAGCATTTTTGGTGTTCTTTATGCAAGCAGGATTTGCAATGGTGGAAGCAGGCTTTACCAGAGCAAAAAATGCGAGCAATATTGTTATGAAAAACTTAATGGACTTTGCAATTGGTTCTGTGATATTCTGGCTATTTGGATTTGCATTCATGTTTGGGAAAGACGCAGGTGGGTTTATCGGTACATCTGGCTTTTTCCTGAATGATTCATTTAAACACTTGGGCCTATCTATTCCGCTTACATCATTTTTGATGTTTCAAACAGTGTTTGCTGCAACAGCTGCAACAATTGTCTCAGGTGCTATGGCTGAAAGAACAAAGTTTATTGCGTATTGCATTTACAGTGCTGTAATTTCGTTTATCATCTATCCTGTTGTAGGTCACTGGGCATGGGGCGGCGGTTGGCTGAGCAAACTTGGATTTATCGACTTTGCAGGTTCAACTGTTGTACATTCTGTTGGTGGCTGGTGTGCTCTGATTGGTGCTGCATTGCTTGGACCAAGAATAGGTAAATACACAAAAGATGGTAAAGTAAATGCTATACCTGGTCATAGTATAACCTTGGCAGCACTTGGAACGTTTATATTGTGGTTTGGTTGGTTTGGATTTAACCCAGGTTCAACCTTATCTGGTATGAATGAAAAGATTGGCGATATTGCTGTCAACACCAACCTGGCAGCTGCGATGGGTGCAAACTTAGCAATGATATACACATGGCTAAAGTACAAAAAACCAGACGTTAGTATGACACTAAACGGTGCTTTGGCTGGTCTTGTTGCAATTACAGCAGGCTGTGCGTCTGTCAACCCATGGGGTGCGGCAATAATAGGCGGGCTTGCAGGTATACTGGTTGTAGTGGCTGTTGAGTTTATCGACAAGAAACTCAAGATAGACGATCCAGTTGGTGCAATTTCTGTGCATGGCGTATGTGGAGCTTTTGGAACACTGATGGTCGGACTTTTTGCTCTAGATGGCGGACTTTTCTATGGTGGAGGGATAAAGCAGTTTTTGGTTCAGCTTGCTGGTGTTGCATCAACATTTGTATGGACCACTGTGACAGCGTTTATCCTCTTTGCAATCATCAAAATAACAGTTGGACTCAGAGTTTCTGAAGAAGAAGAGATAGAAGGTCTTGACGTTGCAGAACATGGTGCAACAGCGTATAGTGACTTTGTAATGAAGTCTCAGGCAGTAAAGTAAGTTTTGGGTTTAAGACAAATTTTATTTGAAAAGGGTGAAGGTTAATGAAAAAGATTGAGTGTATCATTAGACCTGAAAAGCTTGAAGAGGTAAAGGATGCTTTAAATCAACTTGGGATAAAAGGTATGACAGTGTCGCAGGTTATGGGCTGTGGTCTTCAAAAAGGAAGAACTGAATATTACAGGGGTGTGGAGATTAATATAAATCTTTTGCCGAAGGTCAAGATAGAGCTTATTGTAAAGGACTCAGAAGTGGATAGAATTGTTGATACCATTGTTAAAGTAGCACGCTCTGGAAAGATAGGCGACGGCAAGATATTCATTTATAACGTAGAAAATGCAGTGAGAATAAGAACTGGCGAACAGGGCGAAACTGCAATTTAAACTTTCCATTACGCCTTGAGTTTATAATTTGGCAACAGCAGGCATCCAAAACACCCCCAAATTGAATAAAAAGCTTCTGCCTTGCCTCTTGCGCCCCTCTTTTTAAAAAAGTGAATAGCGTGTTTTGTGCCTGCCATTGCCATGTGTTATCGTCATGACAAGGCTTAGATGTCTGCTGTTGCCCTTTTTCATAGATTTTAGCTCATTCTTGTTGAAAATACAGGGGGAGAAGAATAAAAAGTGCTTCCTCTACCTTGTAGCTACTTAGTAGATTTGCACAAATCATCTCCCCCTGCCTCGCAAAAAAATTGATTTATTGTCCCATTTTTAAGTTTACCATATCAAAACACATAATTCAACAATTTTAATCTTGCTGAAAGGAGGCAATTAGATTATGAGACAGATTGCTATTTATGGAAAAGGCGGTATTGGAAAATCAACAACAACTCAAAACACAGTTGCAGCTCTGGCAACTCTTGGTAAAAAGGTAATGATTGTTGGATGTGACCCAAAGGCTGACTCAACACGCCTTATTTTAGGTGTCAAGTCTCAGGTGACGGTTATGGACACTGTGCGAGAGGTGGGTGAAAGCAATGTCAAGCTTGACAAAGTGATGTTCACAGGTTTTGGCGGTGTGAGGTGTGTGGAGTCTGGTGGACCAGAGCCGGGTGTTGGTTGTGCCGGGCGTGGTGTTATTACTGCCATCAATCTTTTAGAAGAGCTTGGTGCATTTACTGATGACCTTGACTTTGTGTTCTACGATGTTCTGGGCGACGTTGTGTGTGGTGGTTTTGCAATGCCAATCAGAGAAGGCAAGGCAAACGAGATATACATTGTTGCATCTGGTGAGATGATGGCACTTTATGCTGCGAACAATATCTGCAGAGGTATCTTGAAATTTGCTGAGACAAGTGGCGTTCGACTTGGCGGAATTATCTGCAACTCAAGAAGAGTGGAAAACGAAAAAGAACTTTTAGAGGCGTTTTGTAAAAAGCTTGGCACACAGCTTATAAAGTTCATTCCACGCGACAACATTGTCCAGAAAGCTGAGATTAACAGAAAAACTGTTATTGAATATGACCCAGAGAGCAATCAAGCAAAAGAATATTTGGACTTGGCAAAAAGGATAATTGAAAATGACATGTTCGTCATTCCAAAACCTATGCCAATGGATGAACTTGAAAAACTCATTGAAGAGTATGGACTGGCAGATTAGAAAAAAGGAGGTTTTGAATAGTTATGAAGATGATACGAGCTATTATAAGGCCAGAGATGCAAGAAAAGGTTGTGAGGGCACTTGACTCAAACGGTTTTGTTTCAATGACAAAGATTGATGTATTTGGGCGTGGAAAACAAAAAGGCATCAAAACAGGGAACATCGTCTATGACGAACTTCCAAAAACAATGATCATGATGGTGGTAGAAGATAGTGACTGCCAAAAAGTGGTTGATATAATCTTGCAAAATGCGTATACCGGCAATTTCGGTGACGGCAAGATATTTATAAGCCCTGTTGAAGAGGCTTATACCATCAGAACGGGAGAAAAAGGTCTGTAGTAAGAAGGAGGTATTTTTTGAAAATGAAAGAGATTGTAGCTATTATCCGAATGAACAAAGTGGGTGTGACAAAAGATGTGTTGGCTGCAGCGGGGTATCCCGCTGCCACATTCCAAAAAGTCATGGGGCGTGGCAAACAGCGAGGGTTGGTTGGTGAGGTAAAGGCAGTGGAGGTTGACAAAGCTACAGAGATGGTTCTTTCATCCACCGCTATGGAGTTTATTCCCAAAAGAATGGTTACAATCATTGTAGATGACAGAGATGTTGAGAGGGTTGTCAATATCATTATGGCTGTAAATCGCACAGGTCAAATTGGCGATGGAAAGATATTTGTTCTTCCTGTTGAAGATAGCATAAGAATCAGGACAAGAGAAAAGGGCTATGAGGCCCTGATATAAAAAATCAATCCTATCTTTAAATAAAGACCAGCTAATTAAAGTCAAGAGTTTTTTAAAAAATTTTTGATAACATTTTATGGTAGAAAATTCTTTTAAAAGGGTATAAGAAAGTAAGCCATCCATTAGAAGTTGACATAACATATGGAGGCTGAGCACATATTATGGTTAACTAATGTTTCATTAATAAAACAACTATTTATACGCAATAAACAGCAGTGTTATTAAAGCATCTTCGAATATGTTCCTCAGGAGTTCTAAGTTCAAAAGGTTTTTTATCACGCATAACAGCAAAGATGATACAAATAATTTTTCTCATAACAGCGCCTAATGCAACTTTTTTAGGCTTTTGTTGGCATTTTTTCTGATAGTATTCGAATAGCACAGGATTACAAGGCTTAGAATCTCTTTTGGTTCTGATATTAGCAAGAGCAATTGTAAATAAGATTCTTCGCAAGATTTTAGAGCCACGTTTAGACATTTTGTTTTTTGTGCCGACAAATTGCCCGGATTGATTTACGGAAGGATCAATGCCAAAGAAGGCAACAAGTTTATTGGGTTTTGAAAATTTTTCGAAATCACCTATTTCAGCAAGGATAGTTGCAGCGGATAGAAAACCTATGCCGGGGATAGATTGAAGAAGGTTAATATTTTCGGATATAGAAGGCTGAGTCTGTGAAGACTGCTGAACAAGTTGATTTATGGATTCAAAAATTTTGTCGATGTTTTGCTGTAAAGTTAAGACCATGTTAATATAGACTTTAAGCATAGTAACATTTGCCAAGTTGGAGATAGAAAAAGACTTAAATTCTTTAGCTTTTGCAATGAGTAGTTCGTATTTTTCTTTAGCCCATTGGTAGCTTTTTTTAGAAGTTTGCTGAATGATGGAAATAAGTTTTTCGGTGTCAGCGCCCAAGATATCGTTTGGAGTGGGGTAGTTTTCAAGTATAGCCAAAGATGTTTTAGAGCAAATGTCAGGGAAGACCTCTTTGAAATTGAGCATAATTTGGTCGACGACAGAAGTAAGTCTATATTTGTAAGAGGTTAACTCATCGCTGAGGTTGTAATACTGACGGCATAGGTTTTTCAAGCAGTCAAGGATTTCAGATGAAGGTTGTGCTGTAGTAGAGTTAGTAAGTCTGAAAGTTAAGGCAATCCACAGGGCATCAATTTTATCATTTTTTACTTTTCTAACTCCCGCATTTTTGATAGAATTAGATTGGATGGGGTTGATAATTGCAACATCCCAGCCATTAGAAGTAAAGAAGCGGGAGAGGATTTTGTGGTAATGCCCTGTGGCTTCCATGACGATGGTAGGGCGAGCCGCGAAATCCTCTTCAACTTTTTTAAGGATTTCGATAGCCCTATCAAAGTCAGAGGGATTGTTGTGATGGATAGTCAAGCGAGCGATTATTTCATTTGTAGGAGAGATAACCACCATTTCGCTGAAATATTTAGAGACATCAATCCCGGCAATAGGTTTTAAGTTCATGGCGTAAGACCTCCTCGTAAGTAGTTTTAAAATTGAATTAGGGCATGAGTTTTCCATTCCGAGCGAAGGTAAGTATACAACCTTGCAAGTGATACGAGGAACCAGCTTTAATTAGGTTTTAAGCTGGCCTCAACCAGCCAAATAGTTTAGACTTACCTGGAATGGAATAATAGTCTCGTTTGCGGGTAAGCGGGATTTAAAAATCCGCACCCAGGGGGGTAAGGACATTAAATTCCATGCCCAGATAGAAAGAATTATATCAAAGTTAGTAAGGCTGGCAAGAGGCCAGCGTTAAAGATAGTGTTTTAAAAAGTGGCTAAAGATTAGAAGCCACAAGCAGCGAGAAGTGATTTTGCGCTGCTTTCCTCTCAAAGAGGATGGATTAGAAATGTTATTTTAGTCGATGCGTCTTAAAATCTTATGTTAACCGAAACTTTGGTTGTTATTTTATTGGAATTTTTTTGATGTGTCTTACGAAAATAATTATTAGGCGTTTGCAAAATAGGTGGTGATTGAAGGTAAAAGGCACCAATACTAACATGAAATACAATCAAGATACAAAAAGAAAAGAGAAGTGAAAACCAAATATTATCAATACCAACAAAAATAATCAGCAACAAACATATGACAAAAATTAACAACTTCAAAAAAGACAATAATATCCTAAGCCTTCTTAACTCCTTGTTTTAGAAGGTTAAGTAAAAACAAAACCAGAAATTTTTTGTAAGAAATAGATTTAAAAAATAGTAGTATTAAGCGATAAGTTTTTTGAGCTTGTTAAGTTTTTTGATAGTCAATTTAGAGCAATAGAGTTTGATATTGTGAGCGAGAATAAACAAGAGCGAGAAAGTAATGGCAGATAGCAAGAAATCAGAGAAAATAGAAATATGGTCATAAGTAGAGATAGTATCAGAGCCCATGTAGGATTTCAGGTGGTAAATAGTCTGCTCTACAGCGACACGTTTTTTGTAGAGGTCAAAAAACTCTTGTGAATTTCTGTTGATACCTGGGAAAGAGCGAAAGTTATCTGGGTATGTATAGAACATTCTACCCGATTTAGAGGTAGTACAAGGCTGAGGGCAAGAGCAGATGCGTTTGCCATCTTTGTATTGTGACATAGGGCAAGTCCATTTAAGGCGCAAAGAGCGATTTTTACCCTGACATTTGCCTTCGGGTTTAAAAGGTTTGTTGAACTTTTTGCAGATAGGGATACCATCTTCAGAAATAACGATATTGGGGTCTGATGTAGGTGTAGTATTTTTAGAAGCTCTTGTATTTAGTGGAATAACGATTTTGGAGAAGTTAAAGGTATTTTTTAAAGTGGAGTATATGTTGTGGGAATCCAAAGCACTGTCGGCGATGAAAGTGGAGAAATTTTTGGGGATATAAGAGAATAAAGTTTCGAGCGAAGGAATTAAACCTTTAGAGTCGGAGATAGCTTTTGCTTCTTGTGGGTCAGAGGAAGGGGAATCATAGTTAAACAGAGGTACTAAAGCTAAAGGGATACCGAGAGCGTTGGTAATGACTGCAAATTTTAAAGCCCAGCAGAAATGGCCATTTACAAACATAAGACGGATGTTAGAATTAGCGTTAGCAGTTTTAGGCAAAGAAGAATAAACGAGAGAGTAGACTTTTTCAGAGGGAAGTTCAGGGTTAGCTTTTGAGGTATTTTTCAGCAGTAGATGAATGAATTTAGGATTGTTTTCACGAACCTTTGGGACAATACCTGTTGTGTCGAAGATTAAGATTGAAGAATCTTGAGGGCATTGTTGGATGGAAATATTATGTGCATGGATAGAGATATTTTGAAAAAGTTTATGGATTTCACTTGCAAATATTTTTCTAAAGCGAGAGAGAGTAGAGATAGAAGGGACATTGCCATGAAGATTACAAAATGAGCGAAGTTCGAATGAGTTGAGTAAGACAGCACGAAGCTGAGTTAAAGTATTGAGTTTGAGCAATTTTTGGACGAGGAAGCAACAAAGCATAGATTCTAAAGAGAAGTATCTATGCTTACCGAAATATTTGTAGTAGGCATTGTAGAAAGAAGAAGGTATATAATGTGACAAGTCAATGAATTTATTGAACAAGCCCAAGAGGCTTTCAGGCTTGTAGAGAGCCGAAGCCTTTAGGTGGGAGAATAGGTCTATGAAAGAAAGTTGTTTAGGTTTGGTGTTGAACATTTTGGAACCCTCCTCATAGTAGAAAATTTGTTTTATATAATCATATTTTACTACAATTATGAGGAGGGTGACCAGTCTTTTTTGATTCTATGTAAAGCTTGATAACGCTCATCTTGAGCGTTTTTGCAAAAGGCTAAAAATAATTATACAAGGGAGGTTGACAGTTATGCCATTTGTGACTTTAGACTGTGACAAGTGCATTGAAGAAAGAGGAAAACACACATATATAACTGACAGGAACAATCCTGTTGTACCTGTGTGCAATGTAAGAACCATCCCGGGTGACATGACAGAGCGTGGTTGTGCATTTGCAGGAGCAAGAGGTGTTGTTGGAGGACCTGTTAAAGATGTAATTCAGATAGTCCATGGGCCAATTGGCTGTGCATATTATACGTGGTCATCACGAAGACACCTATCCGATAGTGAATTTCATAGAAAGTATTGCTTTTCAACTGACATGCAAGAAAAAGACATAGTTTTCGGTGGGGAAAAGAAGCTTTACAATGCAATAATTGAAGCAAACCAGCAGTTTCCTGAAGCCAAAGCGGTATTTATATATGCAACATGTCCAACTGCCCTAATTGGTGATGATTTAGAAGCTGTTGCCAAAAAAGCTTCAAAAGCAATAGGAAAACCAGTCATTGCATTCAATTCACCGGGTTTTTGCGGGGTGTCGCAGTCTAAAGGTCATCATATCGCAAATCACACAATCTTTGAAAAGATTGTTGGGACAAAAGAACTTGAAGACCCAACACCGTATGACGTTAATATTATAGGCGAGTACAACATTGATGGAGATTATTGGGTGCTTGAGAAGCTATTCACAAAGATTGGCTTGAGGATTATAACAGCATTTACTGGAAACGCTTCTTATGATAATCTGTGCAAGATGCACTATGCAAAGCTCAACATTGTCCACTGCCAGAGGTCAGCAACATACATTGCAAGGCTTATGAAAGAAAAGTACGGCACGCCATTTATCAGGGTAACACTTTTTGGAATTACCGAAACAATTAATTCCCTTAGGGAGATAGGAAAGTTTTTTGGAATTGAGAAAAAGGTGGAAGAAGTGATTGAAGAAGAGCTCGAAAGTATTATGCCAAGGCTTGAGTTTTTCAGAGAAAAGCTTCGTGGCAAGCGTGCAATGATTTACGTTGGAGCACCGAGAGTCTGGCACTGGATACCGCTAATGCGTGACCTTGGGATAGAAGTTGTTGCATGTGCTACAACATTTGGGCATGAGGATGATTATGAAAAGATAAACGCAAAAGCAGACGATGGAGTTTTGGTGATCGATAATCCTAACGAGCTTGAGCTTGAAGAGGTTATAGAAAAGTACAAACCCGATATATTCCTCACAGGATTGAAAGAGAAATACCTTGCACACAAGATTGGTGTTCCATCTTTGAACTCACATTCTTACGAAAATGGGCCATATGTAGCTTTTGAAGGTTTGGTCAATTTTGCAAGAGACCTTTACAAGTCACTCTATGCTCCAGTTTGGAAATTTGTTGACAGGAGGTGGGCATCACAATGGCAACAAAACTTAGCAGTCCGCTAATTACGAAAGCAAACAGGCATGTTACCATAAATCCTCCAAAGATGTGTCAACCAATTGGTGCAATGTATGCAACGCTTGGTATTGACAAGGCAGTGCCCCTTGTTCAAGGTTCTCAAGGATGCTGCACTTATGTTCGATACCAGTTCAACAGGCACTTCAAAGAACCTGTGAACATTGCAGTGACATCTTTCCACGAAGATGCGGCTGTGTTTGGCGGAAGAAGAAATCTTATAGAGGGAATAAGAAATCTTATTTTTAGATATGCGCCAAAGGTGATAGGTGTTGTTACAACATGTTCAAGCGAAACCATAGGAGACGATATAGAAGCTTTTATAAAAGAGGCATATAAAAAGGTGAGAGAAGAACTGGGTGATGAGGTTGCACAAAGCGTGTTTGTTGTGCCAATTCATACACCAAGTTATGCAGGAACACATGTCAAAGGCTATGACACAGCAACAATTTCGTATATTAAGTACTTTGCAAAATCAAAAGAACCAAACCAAAAACTATATATTATTCCAGGAATGATTAATCCCGGCGACATCGAAGAGGTAAAATATCTTCTAAATTTAATGGGTATAGAATACTCAGTTTTATTTGATATTTCAAAAACCTTAAACTCACCACTGATGCCTCCAAAACCGCTCTATCCAGAAGGTGGCACGCCATGGCAGGAGCTTGAAGACTGTGCAAACGGTAAAGCCGTCTTAGCTCTTTGTCCTCATGCAGGTGGGTCTGGTGCAAGTTATTTGGAAAGTGAGTTTGGTGTAAAAAGTATCCTTGGTCCGTTCCCGGTTGGAGTAGAAAATACAGATAAGTTTATTGAAAATGTTGCTTTAGTCTGCGGAATTGAAATTCCAGAGGAAGTCAAAGTTGAAAGAGGTCTTCTTTTAGATGCTATGGCAGATACTTGCCAGTATACAATGATGAGAAGGGCAGCTGTGTTTGGCGACCCTGACATTGTAATAGCTGTTACCAGGTTTTTGTGTGAACTTGGGATGGATGTAAAGGTGGTGGAGACAGCAACGCCTTCTCCTACCTTTGCCGATGAGATAAAGAAAATCTTTGATGAGTATAACATTGAAGGTGAAATTCTTGTAGACAGCGACCTTTATGAATTTGAATACTTAGCAAAAGAGGCAGGGGTTGAAGTCATACTTGGCAACTCAAAAGCAGTTGAAGTTGCAAAATCAGTAAAATGCCCTGTTGTGAGAATAGGCTTCCCTGTATACGACAGGGTTGGATATTTCAGATATGGAATAACAGGGTATAAAGGAAGTATCTGGCTTTTGGATTTGATTGTAAATACAATCTTGGACTATTCTTATCCGCATGATAAACTTCACCAGTAAACAAGATGAAAAGTGGTGAATTAAAATGGCTATAAAAGCTTTTTTGGAGCAAAGACAGGGGCACATTGTACAGAGTGGAATACCTCAGTGTTCAAGACCAACAATTCCAGGTGTGATGTCCCAGCGCGCTTGTACCTATTATGGGGCGCGCTGGGTTCTTGCCCCTGTAAGAAATTCAACTCACATTGTGCACGCACCTGCTGACTGTGCATATTATGGTCAGAATGTAAGGAAGAAGAATTATTTAATACTCTCAACTGATATGAATGAAAAGGATGTTATTTTTGGTGCGCATGAAAAGCTTGAAAGGTGTATTGAAGAAGCAGCAAAAATCTTTCCTGAACACAGTATGATATTCGTATATTCTACATGCACATCTTCTCAGATTGGAGAAGACATAAAGTGGGTTGTAGAAAGGGTAAAAGAAAAAGTACAAAAACCTATCATTCCTGTTGAGGTTCCTGGGTTTGGAGGGTTTTCTCAGTCAGACGGGCACCACATAGCCCAGAGGGCTATTATAAGTTATCTTTCAGAGTATTGCAGAAAAGAAAGTACACAGCCATTTTCTGTAAACATAATTGGGGAGTACAATGTGGCAGGAGAGACGATAGTTGTAAAAAAACTGTTAGAAAAGATAGGAATAAAGGTTATATGTAGCTATACAGGTAATTGTGATGCAGACCTTATGCAAGAAAGCACATCTGCAGCGCTTAACTTGCTTGTTTGTAAAAGCTCTGGACTTTTACTTGCTCAGTTTATGAGAGAAAAATACTCTATTCCTTTTGTGGATGTTTCCTTCTATGGACTTAGCAATACTATAAATTGCCTTAAAAGGATTTCTAAATTTTTTGGTATTGAACATAAAGTAGAGATGGTCATTTCGGAAGAGTATGAAAAAATAAAAGATAAGCTTGAGAAGTATAAAAAGAAGATTTTTGGCAAAAAAGCGGTTATTCTTCTTGGAGGTTCAAGGATAGGTTTTATGACTGGTGCATTTAAAGAAGCAGGACTTGAAATTTGTGTATGTGGAAGTCAGTTTGGATGCAATATCGATTATGAGGCTGCACGGTTTGAGCTTCCTTCTGCACTTTTTATAGATGATTTTAACTGTGCAGAAATAGAGGAGATTCTCTTGAGGATAAAACCTGATGTATTTATTGGCGGAACAAGGGAATGGTATCTTGCACACAAGTTTGGAGTACCCTTTTTGGTACTTCCTCAGGAGACAAAACCATATGCATGTTTTGAAGGTTTTTTAAACATGTGTGAGGATTTGTACAAAGAAATACTCTCACCTGTATGGAGGTTGATTTGAGATGGAAAGTAGACTGCTGGGTCATCCGTGTTTCAACAAAGATGTTATATATAAAATTGGCAGAATACATCTTCCTGTTGCAAAGTCTTGCAATATCAAATGTAATTACTGTGACAGGAACATCTCATGCATAAACGATTCTCACCCTGGCGCATGCTCAAAAGTGTTAACTCCTCAAGAGGCGCTTTTAAGGTACAAGGATATCACAAGCAAAGACCAAACTATAAAGATAGTAGGAATTTCTGGACCTGGCGATCCTCTCTTCAATCAAGAAACATTTGAAACGTTTGAGCTTATAAGAAATTATGATACTCAAGCAGAGTTTTGTATAAGCACAAATGGACTTTTATTAGAAGATTTGGCGGAAGTACTTTTAAATTATAATGTCAAATATGTGACAGTCACAGTCAACGCAGTAGATAGCAATATTGCTCAGAACATTTATGAATTTGCCATGTACAACGAACTACTATATTTTGGCAAAGAGGCGGCTGAGCTTATTGTCCATAAACAGCAACATGGTATCTACAAAGCATCCAAGCTTGGACTTGTGGTGAAGGTAAATACAGTTTTGATACCTGGAATAAATAGCCATCACATTGAAGAGATTGCTGCAAGAGTCAAAGAACTTGGTGCTAAGGTGATGAATATAATGCCGATCATACCATATGCAAAATTTTCTGATATTGAAAAACCCTCTTGTAGTGTTCTTGCTCAAGTAAGAGAAAAGTGTAGTAAAATAATTCAGCTTGTGACCCATTGCAGACAGTGCAGGTCGGATGAAGCAGGATTGCTTGTGTGAAAAAGTGGTGGTGATAAAAAGATGAAGAAAAAGAGAGTGGCAATTGCAACAAGCGATGGAAGACTTGTAAATAGACATTTTGGGAATAGCGAAAATTTTCTAATAGTTGATCTTTTCAGCGATGGGAGCTGTGAACTCATATGTGTTAGAGAATTTGATGACTGGAAAGAAGATTGTTCTAATGAGCAGAGGATGGAAAAGAGAGTGGATATGCTAAAAGACTGTGATGTAATTGTAGCAAATAGAATTGGGCTTTGTGCCTTGGAAAAACTTTCAGACAAAATTGTCTTGGAAAGACAAGGGTTTATAAAAGATGCTTTAAAAGAGATTGTAGAGCTTTTTATGTAAAGTAAGCTGGTCATGCATTTTGCAAGATGAAAGGAAGATGCAGGAAATGATAAAAAAACTTTTTATTTTTAAGATGCGATGTGTCTATTTTTTTATAATAGCATCTTTTTTATTCTCAACAGTTTCTAATGTATCTTTTAGCAAAGATAAAACCAAAAAAGAAAGTTTGATTGTTTTTGTACCTAATACGTTGGAAAGTATTGTAAAAGACATTTCTAAACAGTTCGAAAAACAAAAATCATGTAAAGTTGTTCTCAATGTTGCAGGAACACACGTGCTTGTTACACAGTTAAAAAATGGAGCAAGGTGTGATGTATTTTTTTCAGCAGACAGAAGGTATATTGATAGCCTAAAAAAGGCCAAATATATAGATAAATACGAAATTTTTGCCAAAACAAAACTATCTGTAATATCAAGTTCCCCAAGCATAAAAAAGTTTGAGGATATTTCAAAAAAGGGGATAAGGCTTTGTATAGCTGATCCTGTGTCTCCCATTGGCATGTATACAAAGATGGTAATTGACAAGATAAAAAATGATAACAAGAGTCTTTACAGCGGTATAATAGCCAACATTATTTCGCAGGAGTTTGAGCTCACTGATGTAATTCAAAAAGTAAAGGTTGGTGAAGCTGACGCTGGGATTGTTTATTTTACTGATGCAAAACTTACAAAGCTCAAGATAATAAACATTCCAGAAAAGTATAATATAGTTGCAAGCCACTATGTTGCAGCTATAGAGAAAGCTAAAAATCCAAAGCTTGCAAAAGATTTTATGGCTTTTATTAAGACCAAAACCATTGCAAAGCTCTTAAAAGAAAAGGGGTATGAATGATTGGTCTTTTTTAAATAATGCAAAAAGTGTGTGAGCTTGATATGAAAAAGATATTCTTTTTATCAGTACCGTTTTTGCTGTTTTTGCTCTTACCTTTTATAAATCTTATTTTTGTTGTACCATATACTACACTAATAAATGCTATAACAAAAAAAGAGACCATGACTGCATTTGGTCTTTCATTTTTTACAGCTATGATTTGCTCTGTTTTGGCATTTTTTCTGTGCACACCATTTGCCTATTTACTTTCATCTTTGAGAAGGAAAAATGAATTACTGGAGATTTTAATTGATTTACCAAATGTTCTACCACCAATTGTAACAGGAGTTTTACTTCTTTTACTTTATGGAAGGATGGGGTTTTTAGGCAGGTATTTGAGCAAAATTGGTTTTGAGATTCCATTTACTACATCTGCGGTTGTCCTTGCCCAGCTATTTGTTTCGATGGGATATTATTTAAAAGTCTCATATACTTCATTTTTAGCAGTGGATAGACAGCTCAAAGAAGAAGGGTACATCTTAGGATTGGATGAACTGGGGCTTTTGTTTAAAGTGTATTTGCCTGTTTGCAAAAAAGGGATTGTGATAGGGATACTTGGGACCTTCTCACGAGCGCTTGGTGAGTTTGGAGCAACAGTTGTTTTTGCGGGGAATGTTTACGGCAAAACTCAAACAGTTTCTCTTTATATTTATAAACTTTATGCTCAAAATCAGGATGAAGTTTACTGTGTAAGCTTTATTATGATAGCCATCTCATACCTTCTACTTTATATTACCAAAAAACTTTTGAACAATGTTGATTATTAAAGTTCAAAAAGTTAGAGGAGATGGGAACAATGCTCAAAATTGAAAATGAGGAATATGAAGTTCTATCAAAGAACGCACCAAATTATTTTAAAGATATATTTCCGTACACCTCAATACCAAAGATACCTTTTGAAGATACACCCGTTCCTTTAGATATTCCAGAAACTCTTTGCATTTCAGATAGCACATTCAGAGAAGGTCAGCAAGCAATTTCGTATATAGGAGAAGATAACGTGGAAAGAATTTTTGAATATTTCCATTATATAGATAACGAAACCGGAACAATAGAATACTCAGAATTTTTCCTTTATACAAACTATCACAGACGATGCGTTGAAAAGTGTTTAAAGAAAGGATTCAAATTTCCACGGGTGGTGGGGTGGGTGAGAGCTAAAAAGGAAGAGCTAAAGATTGCAAAAGAGTTGGGGCTTGATGAGGTTGGAATTTTGATGCCAGCATCAGACTATCATATTTACAAAAAGTTTGGCAAGACAAGGTATGAAGTTGTAAAAGAGTATATAGATATAATTGAAGAAGCTCTGGCTTTAAACTTAAAACCAAGAATTCACATTGAGGATATTACAAGGGCTGATATCCAAAACTTTGTGATACCTTTTATTATGTTAATTGAAAGTAAAACAAAAAACACAGGGATAGAGATTCGTTATAAACTTTGTGACACATTGGGATTGGGTGTTCCCTACGAGTATGCAAGTTTGCCCCGAGGTGTTCCAAGGCTTATAAACGTCCTGCGGCTACATTGCGGTCTTTCCCATCAAAGACTTGAGTGGCACGGTCACAATGATTTTTATAAAGCCCAGGCAAACGCAGTATGTGCATGGCTGTTTGGAGCATCAACTGCAAATTGCTGTATCAGGGGCGTGGGTGAGAGAACAGGCATAGCTTTATTTGAAATCTTGATTCTTGATCTTATTCAGATAAAAGAGGAGCTTGGGAAAAAACTGAATTTTGAAGCGTATTGTGAGCTTGAAGAATATGTAAAAAGATTGGAATTGTGAAATTAAAGTATTGATAAGTAATAAGTATTATGCTAAAATATCACAGAACCAAATTAATAAAGGCGAAAAAGGCAAAGGGGCCTTTTAAAAGAGTATTCCTTTTGCCTTTTTTGATTATCAAAAAATATTTCGCACAAGGAGGACGGTAGGGCATGAAAAGACTAAAATTTCAAAAAATTCTGGGTATCATGGTAGTTTTGGTACTTTTCTTCTTACTTGTGTCATATGCTCAATCATCCAGCTCAAAAACCATACGAATTGGAGTAAATCTTGAGCTATCAGGCAGTGTTGCACAGTTTGGACAAAGAAATTTAGAAGGACTTAGAATGGCAATTGATGAAATCAATAGCAAAGGTGGAGTTTTGGGCAAAAAAATTGAGCTTGTTGTATATGATAACAAGTCTGATAAGACAGAAGCGCTAAATATTGCAACAAGGCTTGCGACAAAAGAGAATGTTTTAGCAATGTTAAGCCCTGTGACATCAGGGGCAACAAAATCTGCTTCAATTGCCGCTACAAGATACAAAGTTCCACTTGTATCAGCAACTGCTACTGATGATTCGGTTACAATTGATGAAAGAACAGGTAAGACAAAGGCATACGTTTTTAGAATCTGCTTTAATGACTCATTCCAAGGAAGCGTTATGGCAAACTTTGCACTAAAAACATTAAAGCTAAAAACAGCAGCAATTATCTATGATGCATCATCAGACTACAGCAAAGGACTTTACAAGAACTTCAAAGAAACATTTACCAAAGGTGGCGGGAAAGTAGTTGCTGAAGAGGCTTTCGTAAAAGGCGAACAAGACTTCAACGGAATCTTAACAAAGATAAGAGACAAAAAACCGCAAGCTATATTTGCCCCTGTATACTATGATGAGGCAGGACTTATCATCAAACAGGCAAGAGAGCTTGGAATGTGGATACCAATTTTGGGTTCTGATGGGTTTGACGACCCAAAGGTTGTTGAGAAAGCAGGAAGCAAATATGCAACGAATATCTTTTTCTCAACACATTATTCCTCCCAGGACACAGATAAGAGAGTACAGGATTTTAGAAAAAGGTACCAGCAAAAGTATAAGATTGAACCAAACGCACTTTCAGCACTGGGTTATGATTTGGGTTATTTCATAGCAGATGCAATAAAAAGAGCAAACTCTACAACAGACAGAGAAAAACTGCGCAGGGCACTTGAAAACACCAAGAACTTTGTGGGAGTTACTGGAATTATCTCAATAGATGCAAAACATAATGCAAAGAAGTCTGCGGTTATAATCGAGATTAAAAATGGTGTTCAGAGATTCAAACAAAAGCTAAATCCTTAAAAATTTTGTCCCCTTTCTAGCATAAAGCCAGGAAGGGGATTTTTAAATTCACGCTCTTGTATACAGGTATACTTTAATGCTATAATATAAAAGGTATTTTTAACAATCACAATCAAAGTTTTTTGGGAGGTTTAAAAGCGAAATGGGTTTGACAGTTGCGCAAAAGATTATAAAGCAGCACTTGGTAAAAGGTGAAATGATACCCGGAAAAGAGATTGCAATCAGGATTGATCAGACACTTACTCAAGACTCAACTGGTACAATGGCATATCTTCAGTTTGAAGCAATGGGTATTGACAGGGTAAAAACTAAAAGGTCTGTTGCATACATTGACCACAACACACTCCAGACAGGTCCAGAGAATGCAGACGATCATCTATACATACAAACTGTTGCTAAAAAATATGGCATTTACTTTTCCAAACCTGGTAATGGAATCTGCCACCAGGTTCATTTGGAAAGGTTTGCAGTTCCAGGACAGACACTTTTGGGCTCAGACAGCCACACACCAACAGCTGGTGGAATAGGCATGCTTGCAATTGGTGCAGGTGGTTTGGATGTTGCAGTTGCAATGGGTGGTGGCGAATATTACTTAATTATGCCAAAGATTGTAAAAGTAAACCTCAAAGGCAAGCTCCAACCTTGGGTTTCTGCAAAGGATATTATTTTGGAACTTTTGAGAAGGCTCACAGTTAAGGGTGGCGTGGGCAAGATTTTTGAGTACACAGGTGAGGGTGTAAAGACTTTATCTATACCAGAGAGAGCCACGATTACAAATATGGGAGCAGAACTTGGAGCGACAACTTCTATATTCCCATCTGATGAAGTGACATACGAATTTTTGAAGGCACAGGGAAGAGAGGCTGACTTTGTTGAGATTTTGCCAGACCCCGATGCACAGTATGATGAGGAGATTGAGATAGATTTATCGAGCTTGGTGCCGCTTGCAGCATGCCCGCACAGCCCTGACAATGTTGTGCCTGTGAGCGAGCTAAAAGGTATAAAGGTTGACCAGGTTGCAATTGGAAGCTGTACAAACTCATCTTACAAGGACCTCATGAAGGTTGCAAAGATTTTGGAAGGAAAAACCATTGCAGAGCATGTATCGCTTGTCATATCTCCAGGTTCAAAACAGGTCTTGAGCATGCTTGCTCAAAACGGTGCGCTGGCATCAATGGTTGCAGCTGGTGCAAGGATTTTAGAGTGTGCGTGCGGTCCTTGTATAGGAATGGGTCAAGCACCAAGAACAAATGGTATTTCGCTCAGAACTTTTAACAGAAATTTTGAAGGACGAAGTGGAACACCTTCTGCCCAAGTTTACCTTGTATCGCCTGAAACTGCTGCAGCATCAGCTATTACAGGGTATCTCACAGACCCAAGGACCCTGGGTGATGAGCCTAAAGTGGAGATGCCAAAGAGCTTTTTGGTAAATGACAATTTAATAGTGCCACCTGCTGAAAATCCCCACGAGGTTGAGGTTATAAGAGGACCGAATATAAAACCATTCCCGCAAGGAAAGCCTTTGCCGGATGTTGTTGTGGGGAAAGTGCTGATAAAGCTTGGAGACAATATCACAACAGACCACATTATGCCTTCAAATGCAAAGCTTTTGCCATACAGATCAAACATTCCGTATTTGTCTGACTACTGCTTAACACCATGCGATCCTGATTTTCCTAAAAGAGCACGCGAAAATGGCGGCGGGTTTATAGTAGGTGGAGTAAACTATGGACAGGGTTCTTCAAGAGAACATGCAGCACTTGTGCCGCTTTATTTGGGTATAAAAGGGGTTTTGGCGAAGAGCTTTGCACGAATTCACATGGCAAATTTAATAAACAACGGAATTATTCCAATGGTGTTTGAAAATCCGAGCGATTATGATACAATTGAAGAGATGGATGAGCTCAAGATTGAAAATGCAAGAGAACAGATAGAAAAAAGTGATGTTTTAATAATTGAAAATGTCACAAAAGGATTAAAATACAAAATGATTTTAAACCTGACAGACAGACAGCGTCAGATGATTTTGCATGGCGGGCTTTTGAACCTTACAAAAGCTATGGGTGTGAAATAAATAATGAAGAGGGGAATTAAATCCCCTCTTTATTGAGGTTATCACAAATCTTGATATGAGGAGGACAGATGATGTCATACAGAATTACACTTATTCCTGGCGATGGTATTGGACCAGAGGTTACAGAGGCGGCAAGAAGAGTTTTGGATGCATCGGGTGTAAAAATAGAGTGGGAAGTTGTGGAAGCTGGCGAAATGGTTATGGAGCAGTATGGGACGCCACTTCCTGACCATGTTTTGGAAAGTGTAAAGAGAAATAAGGTTGCACTAAAAGGTCCTATCACAACACCGGTTGGGACAGGGTTTAGAAGTGTGAATGTTGCGCTCAGACAAGCTCTTAACCTCTATGCAAATGTAAGACCTGTCAAGTCTTACGAAGGTGTTCCTTCAAGATACACAAATGTGGATTTGATCATTGTAAGAGAAAATACAGAGGACCTTTATGCAGGGATTGAATACATGGCTGGCGATGATGCGGCAGTTGGTGTTAAAATAATAACAAGAAAGGCAAGCGAAAGGATTGTCAGGTACGCATTTGAGCTTGCAAGAAGAGAAAAGAGAAGAAAGGTCACAGCTGTTCATAAAGCAAATATTCAAAAGCTTACTGATGGGTTGTTTTTAGAATGCGCAAGAAAGGTAGCGCAGGACTATCCAGATATAGAGTTTGAAGATATGATTGTTGATGCAATGAGCATGAAGCTTGTACAAAGTCCAGAAAACTACGACGTTTTAGTTATGCCAAACATGTACGGAGATATTCTGTCAGACTTAGCAGCAGGACTTGTGGGAGGACTTGGTATTGCACCAGGTGCTAACATTGGCGAAGATGGGGCAGTATTTGAGCCAATCCACGGCTCTGCACCAAAAAGAGCAGGACAGAACTTGGCAAACCCAACCGCAACCATACTTTCTGGTGTTATGATGCTTAGGTACCTGGGCGAGCTTGAAGCAGCTGATAGAGTTGAGAAGGCGGTTGCTAAAGTTATAAAAGAAGGCAAAGAGGTTACATACGACCTTGGAGGCTCAACAGGTACAAAAGAGTTTGCAGATGCAGTCATCCGCGAGATGGAAAGGATATAAAAAATAAAGAGTTTGAAGGTGGTTTTTGATGGTATATAGTCATTCAGATGATAAAGATGCAAGATATTCCCCCTTGTATGAGAAGATTTTTGAAGTGATAAAAGAAAAGATTTTAATGGGAATTTTAAAGCCAGGAGACCCTCTTGTTGAGGTAAAACTTGCTGAAGAGCTTGGTGTTTCGCGAACACCGATAAGAGAGGCGCTGCGCCAGCTTGAGCTTGAAGGGCTTGTATATTCTATTCCTCACAAAGGTGCGTTTGTTGCAGGTGTTACTGCTCAGGACATAGAGGATATATACACAATCAGGATGCTTTTAGATGGGCTTGCTGCGCGCTGGGCTGCCCAGAAGATTACAAAAGATGAAGAAGATGAGCTTACTGAAATTATAACTCTTATGGAGCTCTATACAAAGAAAAAAGATATTCCAAAGGTGATGAAAACTGATTCGCAGTTTCACCAGCTCATTTACAAAGCATCGAAGAGCAAACCGCTTGAACATGTTTTATCCACCTTCCACAGCTATATAATAAGGGCAAGAGCAACCTCTTTTGAGACACCTGGCAGGCTTGAGGAAGCCATGGAAGAACACAAACTCATATTTGAGGCAATAGTCAGCAGAGACCCTGACAAAGCGGAAGAGTACATGAAACTTCATGTCAAAAACGCAGCAAAAAACTTGATTGAGCAAAAGAAAACAGAAGAAAGGACGGCGGCAGGGAAATAGCATTTTCCCTGCTTATTTTTTTTTGCAGGTATTAGTCTTTTTTGAAGGGGGAAGAATACAAAATAAAAAGTAAAAAAGGAGAGAAACTTTTACTAGCATGAAGATTGAAAGTATGAAGGTGTACAATCACAAAAATATTTACTCAGACAAAAAAGTTGTGGTATTAAAGGTAAAAGGAGACATTGAAGAGGCAAGAAACTTTGCAAAGCTTTGCATCCATATTCAAAACCTTATAGGATACAACTTGGTTGAATACTGGGAATGCTTGAGCGTGGAAGATCATATTGATGTTTTGATTGAACATGACAATCAAATGCTTGTACACAAGGTCATAGAGTTTGCTTTAGAGTGCATAGAAAAAGGGTTTGAACCTGAACATTTTCCTGACAAGATTTCAAAGTTAAAAAAGCTCACAATTGAGACAGAGCTTTCGCCAAATACAAGACTTTTGAAAAATGCCTGTATGAAAAGAGGTATAAGGTTTACAAGGATTGGATATACAGATACATTCATGCTGGGAGAGGGAAAGTATGCAAAGCTTTTTGCTTCCATTATAAGTGAGCATGACTTTAGCAGAGTTAGTCTGTCAAGCGACAGAGAACTCCAGCGAAGGTTTTTAAAACTCAACTCTTTTCCTGTTGTGCCGTTTGATGTGGTCTTTACTTCTGACCAGCTGATGGACGGCATAAAAAAGCTGGGATTTCCAATTTCGATAAAAGGCTGCAGAAAAGACTCTCCAAATATAGGGAATATCAGAACAAATCAACAGGCATTGGAAGCATTTGATATGGTAAAAAGCCTGGATAGCAGAGTGATTGTTGAAAGATACGTGCCGGGTAAAAGCTATAAAATCCTGGTTGTAAATGGGAAAGTTGTGGCAGCTGTTGAAAGAACCTCTCCATACATTGTAGGCGATGGTAAGAGAAGAATTTCAGAACTTTTAGACCAAGGTGAGAGAAATAATAAATATATTCAAAAGAATATTTTAAAACAGGGATTTACCTTGGACGATATTTTGCCCAAGGGAATGAAGGTTTTTTTAAAGGAACCGACTAGTTTTAAAACAGGATGTATAACCACAGATGTTACAGAAAAGGTAGCATACGAAAACCAACAACTTTTTATTAAGATTGCAGAAAAGTTTGGATATGTAGTGACCATCTTAGACTTTGTTACAGAAGATATTTCCCTGCCATATTCGGTTGTAGGAGGATATGTTGTTGATGTTGAGACAAGTTGCGACCTTCGTATATTTTCACAGACATGCAACTGCGATATTTTCAATACTATTTTGGATGTGTATTTTGAAAAGATGCCAAATCCAACTGTGCCGATAATTGCTGTGTCAGGGACGTATGGGAAAAGCACAATTTTGCAAATAATGAGGTACATTTTACAAAGATGCGGTTTGGAAACATCCATTGATAGTGAAATAGAAAATTTCTATCTAAGAAATTTTGGGGACTTGTCGGACATAAAACTTGTTGAATTCAATCCAGAAAAATGTATTGAGGAGATAGAAATAGAACCCGATGTAGGCATTATTACCAATACATTTTCTCAAAATCAGATAGAAAGAAACCTTTTGTTTTCCAGAAGTATTAAGGAAAATGGATATCTAATTTTGAACATCAACGATGCTTATAAATACCTATACAGTGCAAAAGCCAGATGTAAGATTGTATTTACATCTATTTCAAATCATCATCCAGATTTAAAGGCTCATATAGAGATGAAAAGACCCTGTGTGTATCTTGAGAATGATGTTGTGAAGATTTTCGATGGTCAGCAGGTTTTTTCGCTTTGCAACGTCAGGGAAATTCCGTACTCATACGAAGGCAAGCTTATGTTTGCAGTTGACAATATTCTCCAGACAATTGCAGCACTGTATTTTTACGGTGTTGACAGTGAGATTATATATAAATTTTTGACTGAGTACAAGAACGATTCACATCAAAATCCAGGAAAATTTAATATATTTGATATAAATGGTGTAAAAGTAATTATTGACAGCCTTAATAAGAAGGAACATATGAAAATTCTTGCTTTGAGCCTCAGCTCAATAGGAATAAAAAATCTTTATTTTGTATGTGAAAAAAGGCAAGAACAAATTCTGGACTTTATAGAGGACAGAAGTAAAATTATATGTAAGCAGATAGAAAAGTTTTCAGATGTGGTTGAGATGGTGTCTGAAGGCATAAAGAAGGCAAAAAAGGGAGATGGTGTTTTTATCATTCTGCCAGAACCTTTAAATAGAGATGTTACGTTTGAGATAAGAGAGGCACTGGCAAAAAGGAAGAAGAATTTTGTGAACAATGCTTGAAAAACACAATAAAGTTTAGTATCATATCCACTATAAGAAGTTTTAAAAATTTATGGTGATTAGGAGTTGATTTTGCTATGGGCTTACCACAAGTGTTTAAATATAGAGGGAGAGAAGTATACAAAATTAGAAACAATCTCATCCACTATGGAAATCCAGACGACAAATTTGTTGCTGTGTTTGTAGTGCTGGGGACTGAAGAATATAAAGGACACAAGATAGCATCACCTATTTCAGTTGAACTTCAGATAAACAATCCAAAGCTCACTGTCAGAGAAAGAGTTGTGAAAAAAGCCGAAGCAGACAATCTTTACAAGGCACTTGAACTTGCTCATGTATGGCTTGTTCAGGCAAACGGCAAGTAAATTTTGGCAGTTGATTTTAGGAGGTTTTAAGAGTATAATAGAATTGGCTGTGCTATGACGGGGAGGTAGCGGTGCCCTGTAACCCGCAATCCGCTATAGCGGGGTCGAATAGCCAGACTGAGGTATAACCCTTTTGGCATTGAGGGCAGGCCGGGGTGAGGATGGTTGTGTCCTGCGCAACGCGAGGGCTGTGAACCCCGCCAGGTCCGGAAGGAAGCAACGGTAAGCAGTTTTTTGCGTGTGCCGCAGGGGTGCATGACAGGAGCCTGTCGGGTCTGCTATTTCACCAGGAGGGTTATATCGAAGCTGGTCGCACAGCCATTTTATTTTTCGTCTTTTTCCAGGAATAAAAATCTAAAAGTAAATAATTTTATTGACAGGTACTTAGATTTAGAATATAATATAGAAAAGTATAACAGAGGTTTACAAAGGGAGGATAAGATACAAATGATAGTACTTGAAGGACATGAACTTGTGACCTCCCACGCTCTGACAGTTCTAAAACCCTATGTAGGCGAAGCCCATCTTATCTCAAGTATTCTTGTTCTTGCACGCCTTCTTGAACTTGAGAGGTTTTCTTTTTTTGGCTCTGAAAAGGTTTACCAGCGACTCAAAAAACTTCTTTTTCCAAACGTTTGCGTTGAGTTCTGGCAGGAATCTCTTGAAGTTGTGTTTATCGATGTTACTGCTATAAAAAAACACTTTGTAGATTTAGGACATTTCAAAGCTTGGATTGAGGCTTTGCATGCAAACAAAAAAATCTTGCTCTATGAACTTTTCGCGGAAGGAAGTTTACTCTTTGACCTGAGCAACTTTATTTTAATTGCTGATGAGATATTCAGAGTAGAATCATAAAGAATTGGTCGAAAACCAAGGGAGATTTTCAAAAGTCTCCCTTTTAAATTTTTTATCAAAAATTCAAATCCAGCAAGAAGACATCTTCTGTAAGATGGAGATAAATTGCTGAAAATATGATACAATATTCTTCAGGTGATGTTAAGTGTATAAAACTCAGAAGAATCATATAAGATGCTATAAACAAACGTACAGGTTACTAAGAATCCTATGCCATCTTTCAAAGAATCTGTACAACTATGCTCTCTATCACGTTCGACAGTATTATTTTGAAAATCATAAGAGACTTGCTTATGAAAGAGTGTATCATATAGTTAAGCATTGCCTAAACAATCAAATTGGCACAGTAGTAGTTGGAGAAATGAAGAACATAAAACAAGAGATAGAACTTGGCAAAGTGAGTAATCAAAACTTTGTGAGTATTCCGCATGAGAAATTTAAGAGAAAGCTTGAAGCAAAATGTCGTTTCTATGGTGTAGGGTACGTAGAAGTAGATGAGAGTTACACTTCACAGATGTGTAGCAAGTGTGGGATAGTAAAGAAAAGCAACAGAAAGTATAGGGGATTATATGTATGCAGGGAGTGTGGATATGTAGCAAATGCAGATATAAACGGTGCAATAAACATATTGAAAAAAGTAGCTGGCGAATCTGCTTTGGTGCAGATAGTCAGTAGTGGGTATGTGAACCACCCTGTGAGAATAAGGGTAGCATAAAGCTACCAAACTTCTCGCGAAGCCACCACCTCTATAGGTGGTTGGTAGTTCACAAAGTAGAGTATAATAAAAATCAATCCCCCTTTTTCGGGAATATATTAAATATAGGCTGTTTGAATATAGAAAACAAAAATAAAGGAATGAGATATTGTGAGTGCTCAATTAGAATTTTGCTTTTACAAACTGTTTGAAATAGTTGGAGTTGTTGCAGTAAGTGGAATATTTATTGTGTCAGCATTTCTTGGTAAAGAAATAAAAAATACGCTAATTTATAGCTTTGGAAAAGTTTTTTTGTCACTTGTGGTTTTCAAATTCTTATATGTACTAAATTTGGAGAAAGAAACAATAAATAGCTTGGAAGGTATTCAAGCGATTGTCTTTTTGAACATCTTTTCAAAGCTTCTTATAATATATGCGCTTGTGTTTTCTGTTTTATGCAAAGAAAAATTAAAAGATTTCCTGTCAAAAGCCTCACTGTGGATAAATGTAACACTGATATTTATTGTTTTGTTGATATTTGAAAAAATAAAGGGTCAGAAGTTTCCTATTTTTTTACATTCTCAAACCTCTGCAAGTAGTTTGTACATTTTCAGCGAAGTTCTTATAGCATTTGGTATTTTAGTGCTGATATATATGAGCTTTACTAACTTTTATTTCAAGCAAACAAAAAGCTTTAGAGTCTTTGTCTTAGCTTTTGCAGTTGGAGAAATAGTTCTGGCACTCTTTAAGAGGAAAGGGGTTCTTTTTTCAGAAGCAGTCCAAAATGGAGCTATGCTTTATCTCTTTGTTGCAATCTTTCTTGCGATAGCAATGCAAAGAGTCAAATTTTTACACAGCCTGGCAAAATTCAGCACAGAAGTCTTGAAAGAGAGGCTTGATATACAAAAGAGCTTTGAACTTCTTGTTGAGTTCATCTATGAAGCGTATTCAAAGACGTTTCCAAGAATTTGCTTTTATTACCATCAAGAGGATG
This sequence comes from Caldicellulosiruptor hydrothermalis 108, assembly GCF_000166355.1. NCBI lineage: Bacteria > Bacillati > Bacillota > Caldicellulosiruptorales > Caldicellulosiruptoraceae > Caldicellulosiruptor > Caldicellulosiruptor hydrothermalis. The sequence goes on along the minus strand of NC_014652.1, from coordinate 2,190,441 downwards.
AGAATTATAAACTTGTTGTATTCAGAGATGAAAGTGCACAAGATGAATTTGAGGGTATTGATGTAGAAATAAAAATTACACAAAAGCTTTCACAGATAATGCAAATTAGTATATTTGATATAAACGAATTCGAAAACCTTTTTGATTGTAAGGTTCTGAAAAATAAAATATCTCAGGCCTTTCAGAGTGTAGTATATGTCCCTGTTCACAGATATAACAGGCTTGTAGGTTTTCTGATTTGCTATTCGAAGATTAAAAACTTTAACATAACTGATGAACTCAAAGATGGTCTTACAATCTTTATGAATTTTTCTCAAGCTCTTCTTTCTCAGATTGAGAGAATTGAGAAGATAAGGAATTTATCCACAGAGGATGAGCTTACAGGTCTTTACAACAGAAGGTACTTTATAAAGGAGTTGATTTTAGAGTCAATAGCTGCAGATAGGTACAAAAACAAGTTTTGTGTAGCTTTTTTCGATATGGATAATCTAAAGCTTTTGAACGATTTTTACGGACATAGCGTGGGAGACAAAGCTATAAGGATGATTGGTAGGATTATAAGAGACAATATCCGAAAAACAGATATTCCAGCAAGGCTTGGAGGAGATGAATTTGCAGTTATATTCAAAAATTGCAGCAAAGATGCTATAGAAGATAGAATTAAAAATATAAAACAATTGATAGAAAAGGAATCAGAACTTCAGCTTCCCAAAAAGATAAGAGTAAGCTGTGGAGTTGCTGTGTATCCAGACGATACAACCAGCCTTGATGAGCTTCTTAAGATTGCTGATATGAGAATGTACGACGAAAAACTAAAAAGCAAAGGGGGCGACTTTGGTGCAGAAAGGCAGTAGCACTGTCAGGGTATTTTTTGAAGATGTAAATGTATATGAAGATGTAGAGGTTGGGACAAATCTTTTGAGCTTTGTTCCAAGGTTTGAAAGTTATTTTAAATCTCCTATAGTTGCTGCAAAGGTTGACAATGAGATAAAAGAGTTAAAATATGTAATCTCTAAGAATTGCAAAGTAAAGTTTATTGACATGACACAGGAAGATGGTATGAGGATTTACAGAAGAAGCCTCATTTTTGTTTTGATTGTTGCAACAAGGATGCTTTTTAAAGAAGCTGTGAATGTTCAGCATTCTCTTTCAAAAGGGCTTTACTGTGAGGTTGAAAACAGAAAGCTAAGCAGCCAGGACATAGAGCTTATAAAACAAAAGATGAAATGGATAGTGGAGCAGGATTTTCAATTTAGAAGAGAAAAGGTGTCAAAAGAGGATGCAGTTAAACTTTTTGAAGAAAAAGGCTTTTACGATAAAGCAAGAACAATAAAGTTTTCAGAAAACGACTATGTTTACATTTACTACTGTGGGGATTATGTTGATTATTTTTATGGTCATCTTGTGCCCTCCACAGGATATCTAAAAATTTTTGACTTAATTCAATACCACGATGGTATGGTGCTTTTGTACCCAGACAAGTCAGACCCGTTTAAACTTCAAGAGTTTGTTGAGAACAAGAAACTGTTTGCAGTATACCACGAGTACAAAAACTGGGGCAAGATACTTGGGGTAAGCAGCATCGGTGAGCTCAATGAGGTGATAGCAAGCGGAAAGATAAGAGAATTTATAAGAGTCTCGGAAGCCCTGCACGAAAAAAAGATAGCATACTTAGCTGACCAGATTTCGCAAAATCCGCTGATAAAAGTTGTTTTGATATCCGGACCATCATCATCTGGAAAAACAACCTTTGCACAGAGGCTTTCTATCCAGCTTAAAGTAAATGGCAAAAATCCTGTTTATATAGGTCTTGACGATTACTTTTTTGAAGATAAAGTTCCACTTGACGAAAACGGCAAGCCTGACTATGAATCGATTGAAGCTATTGATGTTGAGCTTTTTAACAAACAGCTGAAAGATTTAATAGATGGCAAGGAGGTTGTTCTGCCACGGTTTAATTTCATAGAGCGAAAAAGGACGTTTGAAAGACCTGTCAAGCTTGAAAAGAACGACATAATAATAATCGAGGGGATACATGGACTAAACAACAGACTTACCCCAATGATACCTGATGAAAATAAGTTCAGAATATATGTAAGTGCCTTGACACATTTAAATCTTGACAAACACAACAGAATACAGACAACAGATTATAGAATACTGAGAAGGATTGTAAGGGATGCAAGAACAAGGGGTGCAACTGCTAAAAGAACAATTTCTATGTGGCCGTCTGTTAGAAACGGCGAGGAGAAAAACATTTTTCCATACCAGGAGATGGCAGATGCCATGTTCAATTCAGCACTAATTTATGAGCTTGCTGTTTTGAAAAAATATGCCGTACCGCTACTTAGGACAATCACAAGAGAAGATGAGGAATATAGCGAAGCACAGAGGCTTTTGCATTTTTTGAGCTTTATCCTCACAATTGAGGACGAAAGAGAAATCCCACCACAATCTATCATAAGAGAGTTCATTGGAGGGTCTTGCTTTTATGACTTCTAAAAAAAAGAAAAGGGGCTTTTTGGGAAAATATCCCTCAAAGCCCCTTATGTTTTTAAAATGCTACATTATTTGTTGAAAAGCTATTTGTGTTCTGGTTTGTTCCCTGATTTGGCCAAAATCCTCTCATTTTTGTACCAAATCCGCGCATCATGGTGCCGTCCATTCCTGCTGCACCTTTGAATTTTCTGCCAAATCCTCGTGGAGCAAATCCCTTTGAAAGGTCCCAGTTTGAGATTTTTGTCTTAACAGCTTCTTTCATTTTGTCTGCCTGGTCTTTTGTTATTTTACCTTCCTGCAAGAGTTTATCAATTTTTGCAGTCTGCATTGAGATTAATTTGTTTTTGAAGTCCGCCTCAAGAATATTCTTGGACTTGATTAGGTCTGCAATGGTCTTTCCATTTTTCAGCTCGTTTAAAAGGCTATCTTTTGTCATACCAAGGATTGTTGCAATATCGCTTAACATGTCAAGGTTGTAAAAGTCTTTTGAGAATGCTTTGACTTTAAAACCAAAGAAAGGAAGCTTTCCGTCCCAGCTGTCTATTTTCTGTTTTAAGCTCTGTTTTAACTGCGTTGCTTTGTCGCTTGTTATTTTGTTGTTTTTAACAGCATCATCAATCTTTGCATAAAGACTTTCTAAAAGTTTTGATTTGAACTGGTCAAGTGTCAGACCTTTATCCTTTAAGATGTCTGTGAAAGACTTTCCACTTTGAATCTGTTTTTGAATATCCTCTTTTTTCATGCCAAGGATATTTTCAATTGTGCCAGCGATGTCAAGGTTTATACCTGCAGCGTCTTTTCCAAATTTTCCAAAACAGAGCTTTGTAAGATTGCCCTTGAAAGCTACCGGAAGGCTTGCCTTTGAAGAACCTGCAAATGCAAGGCTTACACTTAAAATCAGGATTGCAATAAGTCCTATACCAATTATTGTCTTTATCCTTTTCACTGAAAAATCACCTCTTTTCATTTTGAATTTTTCTTTCAATTATATTATCCCACATAAAATTGGGTTTTGTGTTTCGCAATTGTAAAAATATTTTTAAGGAAAATTTTTACACAAAGATGTGTTTTTAAATGGATAGCAAAAGGGTATATTAGAATCGAAAAAAGACTTTTAAAAAGGATGGTGAAAATAAAAGATGAAGTATATAGTGATTGGTGCTGTTGCAGGTGGGATGACAGCTGCGATGAAAATAAGACGAAATGATGACAAAGCTGAAATCATTGTATATGACAAAGACACTGACATATCATACTCTGGTTGTTCTCTTGCATACTATATTTCGGGTGTGATAGATAACAGGAAAAGCATTGTTCCAAGAGATAGCCAATATTTCAAAAAGTTTAATGTTGATGTGAGAACAGCTCATGAGGTTTTAAAAGTTGATGTACAAAACAAAAAGGTGATTGTCAAGGATTTAAATACTGGTAATACCTTTGAAAATAGTTTTGACAAGTTAATTATAGCAACAGGAGCACATCCTGTGATACCCCAGATTGATGGCATAGAGCTTGAGGGCATATTTGTCCTTCGAAATGTCAAGGATGCAGATAGAATAAAAGAGTTTATAAATACCTATTTTCCCAAGAAAGCCTTGATAGTTGGTGGTGGGTACATTGGACTTGAAATGGCAGAAGCTTTGAAGGTTTTGGGGATGGATGTATGCATTGTGGAAAAACAGGAAAATATTCTTCCAAACTTGGATAGTGACATGGCAAGGCTTGTTGAGAGCTATCTTGAACAAAAAGGTGTTAGGATAAAAACCAGCACCTCCGTTTTGAGGTTTGAAGGAGACAAGAGAGTAAAAAGAGCCATTTTGAGCGACGGTAGCAAAGTGGAGGCAGACTTTGTTTTGCTTGCAGTGGGAGTAAGACCTTCTACCCAATTTTTAGAAGGAAGTGGTATACAGCTTTTGCCAAATGGAGCTATCAAGGTTGATGAGTATATGAGAACAAACATTGAAGGAATCTTTGCAGCAGGTGACTGTGCTGCTGTGTATTTCAAGCTAAATGGCAAAACCATGTACGTGCCACTTGGCTCAACGGCTAACAAGATGGGAAGAATAGCAGGTGAAAATGCAACAGGTGGTAGCATGAAGTTCAGTGGCATTTTGGCAACATCAATTTTCAAAGTGTTTGACCTTACAGTTGCACAAACAGGCTATACAGAAAAGATGGCACAGCAGGATGGAATTGAGTATGATGTAGGGCACATTACAAAACCGCATATAACAACGGCGTATCCTGGGTCTGAAAAGATGACAATAAAAGCTTTAGCCGAACTTTCCTCGCGAAAAATTATAGGTGCCCAAATTGTTGGCACAAAAGGAGTTGACAAAAGGATAGACGTTTTGGCAACAGCCATCTGGGCAGGGCTCACAACAGATGATCTTTTCCAGCTTGATTTAGCTTATGCACCGCCATTTTCGTCTGCAAAAGACCCTGTTCACTATGTTGGCATGGTTATGTCAAACTTTCTTGACAAGAGAAAATTTAATTGTACGCAGGAAAAGCTTTTGGAAAAGATGCAAAAAGGTGAAGATTTTGTTGTTCTGGATGTTAGGACGCCTGAGCAGTATAAAATCAAGCACATAAAGGGTGCTGTAAATATTCCTCTTGAGATGCTGCAAAATAAAATGAATCTGCTTCCAAAAGACAAGCAGATAATTGTATACTGTAACAGCGGGGTAAGTTCAAATATCGCCCAGAACATTCTGCAGCAAAACGGATTTAGAAAGGTTTATAACCTTTCAGGCGGTATTTCGAACGTGACTTTAGAGCAGCTGCTTGAAAGAAGTACCTCAAATTCTTCTCCTTCTTCTCCATAGCTTTAAAAATATGGTCCATGCTAATATTACAATAAAAACCAACACTAAGATGGCAAGCCAGAAAAGATGTGTGTCTTTTTTATAAAGAAATTTGAAAAAGCTAAACCCATACCAATAAAAATACACATAAAATGTTGCCCAGATGGTATTGCCAATAAATGAGGATATGACATATTCATAGAAATTCATTTTACTAATTCCTGCCAAGAAAATAACGGGGGTGCGCGGAACTCCTATTATTCTTGCTACCGGCACAGCAAATATTCCATATTTTACAAAAAAGCTGTTGACGCTCTCAAGCGTCTCTTTTTTTATCCTCAAAAGCCTTTCAAAAAAACTTATTATTTTCTTTCTTCCACTTCTGAGAAGAAGGTTCACAACCACATTTCCACAAAGATTTCCCAGAGATATCACCATTATCAATGTAAAAGGTGTAAATTTGTGAAAGTTTAAAAGTGCTACTGCGCCAAGGTAAGCAATCTGGGTGGGGAATGGAATTCCAAGCCCTTCCACAGCCAATATCAAAAATATTCCCCAAAGTCCGAAATTGTCAACCATGTATTTCAAAAATTCAATCATATTTCCATCATCTCTTAAAACAAGTTTTTACACTATCTATTTTACTCTTTTTTTCATAGAATAAACAGAAAGATAAACTATGGATTTGCTAATATGACTTTTCAAAATTTTGTTAAATACAAAAAAGGGCATTCAAACCAATGAAATACTCTTAAGACACATAAATGGCATAAAAATTAGTTTAAAGTTGATAAAATTTTTGTATAGAGTATGGGCAAAAGGTATAAAATTCATATATGAAAGGTGTTGCAAGTCAAGAAAATTTCTTGACTTTTAAGGTGATTTGACAAAAAATTTTTTTTAAATTAAAATAACAAAGAAGTTTTTGCTAAACAAATCCATTTTGTAGGAGGTTGATTATGAATAAATTCAAGTGCCTTGTGGCAAGGCCAAGGGATATGAAGAAGCTTATCCTGGCTTTTGTCATTGTATTTGTTTTGTCAGTCCTGCTTGGCGCCATGACTGCACAGGCACTGGTGAAAGAAGTTAGCATAACAATTGACGGCAAGACATTTTATTATAAAACAATTAAGTCCACAGTAAGAGAGGTTTTAGAAGAAAATCAAATTTACTTGACAAAAGATGACTATGTCTCGCCTTCTTTGGACTCAAAAATAAATGAAAATACCCAGATAATAATAAAAAGAGCTTTTGAAGTGAAAATACTTGTTGGCGACGAGGAAAAAGTTGTGTATATTCCAAGCGGTACTGTTGAGGATGCAATAAAAAAAGCAGGGGTTGTTCTTGGAAAGTTGGACAAGGTAAATCTTCCTCTTTCTCAGCTTCTTGATAAGCCTACTGTCATTAAAATTACTAAGGTAACAGAGAAGGTGGTCGTGGAAAAACAAAAGATACCTTTCAGTACAGTTACAAAGATGAACTACAATATGGACTACGGAAAGCAAAAGGTTGTCCAGCAAGGGCAGGATGGTATCAAAGAAAGAAGATACAAAGTTGTCTTGGAAGATGGTAAAGAAGTTGAGAGGAAGTTGATTGAGGAAAGAGTTGTCAAAGCTCCGAAGCCGAGGATTGTTGAAGTTGGAGCAATAAGGTGGTTCAAGACATCAAGAGGAGAAGTGGTCAGATACAGAAAAGTTTATACAATGATAGCAACTGCATATTCTTTGACCCCGAGTGATACGGGAAAAAGTCCATCTCACCCCGACTATGGCAGGACTGCAACAGGTCACAGAGTTCGGCGCGGTGTTGTTGCGGTTGACCCGCGGGTGATTCCGCTTGGAACAAGGCTTTATGTGGAAGGATATGGTTTTGCAACAGCCCTTGACACAGGTTCTGCTATCAAAGGGAACAGAATAGATGTGTTTGTTGAAAAGGATGCGTATAAATTTGGTGTGCGGCGTGTAAAAGTTTATGTGCTTGCAAACTAAAAAATTGGAGAAAAAAACAAGGCCTCCTTGACAAAAAGGAGGCTCTTTTGTTGTAGAAATATAACATATCATTTTCTAAAATTTAAGGAAAGAAAAGTGCAGGTTATTTTTTCAATTGAAATTTTCAAAAGTTAAATTAAAATTATGTGTTGAAGTTTCGAAAGAAAATTTATGTGAGCAAAAACAAAAGGGGGCGCAAGATACTTTTATGTTTAAACTTCAAAGGGTGACAGACAAGCCAGTTTTAAAGCCAAAACAGGAAAATGAATGGGAGAGAGCAGCAGTTTTCAACGCTGCAGCAATATATCACAGAGGACTTTTTCATTTGATTTACAGAGCAACAAACATCCCACCACACAAGGATTATGGTGAGTATGTATCTACCATAGGATACGCTGTATCACCAGATGGCATTAACTTTTACAGACTTGACAAGCCTGTAATGGTGGCAGAAAACGATCAGGAAAGAAGAGGAATAGAAGACCCGCGCATAGTTGAGATTGATGGGACGTTTTACATGACATACACAGGTTTTGGCGGAAGATATGATGGTGACTTTAGAATAATGATAGCAAAATCAAAGAATCTAATAAAATGGGAGAGAATGGGAGTAGCGCTTGATGAACCTAACAAAGATGCAGCTCTTTTTCCAGAGAAGATAAATGGCAGGTATGTTATGTTTCACCGAAGATATCCTAACATGTGGCTTGCTTTTTCTGATGACATGATAAACTGGACAGACCATGTTGAGATAATGACTGTAAGAGAAAATTCATGGGAAAGTAGCCGCATAGGTATTGCAGGACCACCAATAAAGGTCAAGTTTGGCTGGCTTGTGATATACCACGCAGCAGACCATAAGAATGTGTACAGACTCGGAGCAGTACTTTTGGATGCAAAAGACCCAACAAAGATTCTGTCTCGTTTTTCAGAACCAATTTTGGAACCCGAGCTTTCCTGGGAAGTTGATGGTTACATACCTAATGTGGTTTTCAGCTGTGGTCATGCAGAGGTTGGCGATGAGGTCTGGGTATATTATGGAGGTGCTGACACTGTAATTGGTGTTGCAAAATTTAATAAAGAGAAGATAAAATTTGATTGAAGTAGCTTTCAAGTTAGTGATAAACTTTATAATAGAAAATCAAAAACTTCATCAAAGAGGGTTTAAAAAAGACAATGAAAGCAGCCATATTTTATGGTAAGAGAAACTTAAAAGTAGAAGATGTTAGCTTGCCTGCAATAAAAGAAGGAGAGATTTTAGTCAAGGTTGAGGCGTGTGGCATATGTGGTACAGATGTGCATATATTCAATGGAGAAGAAGGGTCTGCAAAGGTCACACCGCCGATAGTGTTGGGTCATGAGTTTTGTGGCACTGTTGTTGAGACAAAATCTAAGCTTTTCAATGTAGGAGACAAGGTGAGCATTGACCCTAACATCTACTGTGGAGTGTGCAAGTTTTGTAGAAGTGGAAGGCCTCAGCTTTGCGAAAATTTAACAGCGCTTGGTGTGAACATAAACGGTGGGTTTGCACAGTATGCCGCTGTGCCAGAAAAACAGGCGATAAAATTTGATAATATAGATTTTGCTGAGGCGGCACTGGCAGAGCCTCTGGCTTGCTGTCTTCATGGTCTTGATAGAATAAAGATTTTTCCCACCGACAAAGTTTTAATAATAGGCTTTGGTCCGATTGGTCTTATAATGCTTGAGCTTGTAAAAATGTATGGGGCTGACAATATCTTTGGCTATGAAGTTGATGATTTTAGAAAAAATGTTGCTAAAGATTATGGAGTTAAAGATATTGTTGATGAAGATTGCAGAGAAGAAAGCTTTGATGTTGTAATTGAGTGTGCAGGGACAAAAGAAAGTATCGAAATGGCATTTAAGAAGATAGGGAAAGGTGGCAGAATTTTGGTGTTTTCAGTACCGTCACCGCTTGTTGCTACTGAAATTTGTCCGTTTGAGATGTTCAAAAAAGAAGCCCAGATTTTTTGGTCATTTGTGAACCCGTTTACCCAAAAGCTTGCAATTGATCTTTTACAGGAGGGGAAAATAAATTTAAAGCATATAATAACCCACAAAATTTCGCTTGATAAGCTTCCTGAGGCACTTTCAAGAAAATTTGAGAATCAACTAAAAGTGATTGTCCAACCTTGACAAGCTCAAAAGCTTTGGGTATAATAAATAATGTGTCATTTGAAGTATGCGGAGAAGTACTCAAGTGGTGAAGAGGCGCCCCTGCTAAGGGCGTAGGTCGGGTAAAACCGGCGCGAGGGTTCGAGTCCCTCCTTCTCCGCCAGGAAATGAAAGATAGATTAGTTGAAATAAAAATATAACCTCTTCAAGTGAAAAGCTGAAGAGGTTATATTTTTTTTGGCAGGCTTACTCTAAAGGTTGTATATCCTTCTTCCATTTTGTCAAGAGTTCTGTATTCCGAAAAAACATCAATTTTACCTTTATATTTCTCTACTGTTGATTTTACAATGAAAAGACCCAGACCGCTTGAATTTTTTGTGGAGTATCCGAGTTCAAATATTTTATCCTTTTTACATTTGTCTATATATGACCCCGAATTTGTTACCGTGATTTCAATTTGATTACCTTCATCTTCTATATTAAGTCCGACATATTTTGAAAATGAAGATTTGGCGTAGTAAAATGCGTTGTCAATTAGATTGCCACAGATGTTTATAAGGTCCATTGAATCAAACTTGAGATTGCTAAAATCTACACTGTAATGAAATTCAAAATTTATATCGTACTTCTCAGCCAAAGCACTTTTTGCAAATATCAAAGCAGAAAGTTCTGCACACCCAAGCCCGTAAAATTTTGATGTATTTTTGAGATTTTCGCTGATTTGCTCAATATAACGTACAGCGTCATTGTATTTTCCAACACAAATAAGTCCCCATATAATTTGAAGGTGGTTGTTAAACTCATGTCTTTGAGCTCTTAAGATGTTTATAAAATTGTCCAATGATTTTATATTATCTTTATAAACTTGCGTTGTCTTTAGTATACTTAGTGCTGAAAAAAGGTTTTTGACAGTATATAAATTTAAGATTGCAAGCAGAGTGAAAGAATATATGACAAGTGTTCTTTGCCACTGAGGTATCTTTTGATGTTTTATGAATTCTGTGTTTATAAAGTATATCGAATAGATGAGCAAAAACATAATAAGGGCAAGCAAAAAAAGCATTGATATCAAAAGCTTTATATGCTCATTTTTCTTCATACTTGACCTCATTCCCTTTATCAGAATAAGAAGGTAGTATTTTGCAAATTTCAAATACCAGATAGTTTCTACTTTTTATAACGGCAAGAAGTACACTCATGATGGCTATCTCAATTACAAGGGTTGTGATATCACACACAAACACCGATGGTGAGAGAGAGAGATTGTTGGCAATTGTACTTATTATTGAGTAACCCCCAAATTTCAATGTCAGACATAAGGATTGCGAAATAAGTCCCAAAATGATACCATATAAGGGTAGAAGTCTGAGGTATAAGATATACAAAAGTATCAAGCACAGTGTCATAAGTATAAGTCCCAGCATAAGATTTATATGGTTGCCAAATACAATGGTATCCCAGAAAGCTTGAATAAAACTCACAACCACAACTTTTTTTATGCTGTAACATATGCCAAACAAACTTAAAATCAGGCTTACAAGAAAAAATACTTTGAAGAAGTACAAACAATACAACACTACATATGTAGCCATTGTCTACCATCCTTTATTTTTATGGATTGCAGAAACCTTCTATATGATATTATATATTTTATTTGTGTTTTATTCAAAACTTTTGTATCGATATGGGGGTAGAAAGTATGAAATTTTACAAAATAGACATTTCACACAAAAGCATTTTTGACCAGTATTTTGCCGAATTTGAGCCTGAGATTGCTGACCTGACATTTACAAACCTCTTTATGTGGGACCCGTTTTACGACATTCATTTTACCGAAGAAGATGGCTTTCTGCTCATCATGGCAAAGCCGTACAACCAGCCACCTTTTTTACATGGACCTGTGGGCAAAGATTTAGACAAACTTCCCATTGTTATTGAAAAAGCCAGGAGATATTTTGAATCTGAGGGATATAGTTTCATGATAAAAAGAGCTTCTAAAAAGACGGTAGACATGCTTTCTGAGTGTGGATTGAAGTTTGAAAGTATTTTTGAGAGAGACCTTTCTGACTATGTTTACAGGGTTGAAGATTTGGTTCAGCTAAAAGGAAAAAAATATCATCCCAAAAAGAATCATATTAACAAGTTTTTAAGACTCTATTCAGAGAGATATGAGTGGAAAAAAATAGATGAAGAAATTGTAAAGCTTTGCTGGGACTTTGAATGTGAATGGTACGAAAAGAGAAATGGGAAGGAGGATATAGGGCTTACATTTGAGAAAATGGCTATAGAAAGGGCGATAAGAAATTTTGATAAACTTTCTTATGAAGGTATGGTAATTTTTATTGATGGCAGAATAAAAGCCTTCACGTTTGGAGAACCTTTAAATAAAAATACAGTGGTCATACATATAGAAAAGGCAGACCCGGATGTTGAAGGGCTTTATGCTTTTATTAACCAAAAATTTTTAGCAGAGTTTTGGCAGGATTTTGAGTTTGTAAACCGTGAAGAAGATTTGGGTAAGGAGGGAATAAGAAAGGCAAAGATGTCTTACCATCCCTTCAAGTTTGCAGAAAAGTTTACTATTCTTTTTGATTAACACTCAATACAGGTTTACCATATAATGAAATTGAGCTTTGAAAAAGATAGATTTTCATGGGAAGACTCGAACTGAAGTTGGTTGAAGAGAATTATTCTATAAGAATAGAAAGAATAAAACAAATAAAATCCAACGCCTATTTTGTAAAGACAAAAGATGGTAAAGAATATTTTTTAAAGATCAGCAGGGTTGACAAAGAACATGTTGATTTTATTCTCAAGATTTTTTCACACCTGAAAAATACAAATTTCAAAAGCCACCTGATTGATTTCCAAAAGACCGTTGATGGTGGCTTTTATTTTTTAGATGGGCACAAAAGGGTTTATCTTCTATGTAAGTGGATAGATGGCAGGAGTGCAGATTTTAGAAATGTTTTTGACTTAAAAGTAGCAGTTTCAATCTTGCATCACCTTCATTTAGCCTCACTTTCTTTTGCTGAGGAAATGGAAGGCAGTTTTTATCCATCTTATCAGGAAGTGTTTCGGAGAAAGTATTCACAAGTTATCCAAATGAAGAATATTATACATCAAAAAGATAATCTTGGCTATTTTGATGAGATATTCTTGAATGTTCTAAGCAGATTTGAAGACAGGTTTGTGGAAAGCATACATATGATGAAAAAAGTAGAAGACTACTTCAAAGAAGAGAATCAGAGAGTATTAATTCATCATGATCCTGCTCATCACAATTTTATATTTTCTGAGACAGGGGTGTATCTCATAGATTTCGATTATGCGATGGTAGACTATGACGTGCATGACTTTGTGAACCTTGGCGTGAGAGTGTTGAAAACAAATGATTGGGACATCAATGTATTTCGGATTTATTTAAAATGTCTGGATGATAAAAATATTATAAAGAAATTCTGGTTGCAAACATTTTGGATTTTGATGTATTTCCCCCAGGAGATTTGGCAGGTAGGACTTCAGTACTATTTCGAAAAACAGCCGTGGACAGAAGAGTACTTTCTCAAAAGACTTAAAGGAGCAGAAAGAATACAAGCAGGAAAGGAGATGATAATAAAGAAGATTGCAGGGGGGATTTTTAAATGGCATTGAAGCAAAAATTTAAGCTTCACTATGGCTTTGACATAAAAGAGCTCAAGAAGTTCAAAGATGGATATCTTTTCAAGACAAGCAAAGCAGAATACCTTTTGAAAAAGACCAAAATGTCGCCTGCAGAAATTGTCTTTATATTTCACTGTCATCAGCATCTGAAAGACAACAAATTTGTTAATTTTGAGAAGATTGTTCCCACAAAAGATGGTTGTCCTTACCTGATATTTAACAGAAACACATATGTGCTCATAGAACATTTTAAAAAAGAGCCTATTGAATTTTCTGAAAAACAACTGGCAAGTTTAGTAGAGTTTATAAATGCTTTTCATTCAGCCTCTGCTAACTTAAAATCGGCTGTAGGTGCACGATACAAGGTTCAATATGGAAAAGATAGGATTGCTGCACGAAATATGTATTCGATGTTCACCAAACTAAAAGAAAATCCTCAGCTAATAAAAAATGAAAGGCTTAGGAATATTATTTTAAGCACAATTGACCCAAACATCGAATACGTAAAAAAAGCATTAGAAATTTTAGAAGATGATAGGTATCTTGAGGTAATATCGCGCAGCATGCAGGAAAATAGATTTATACATGGCAAACTTGCTATTTACAACATCCACAAATGTTACGGTAAATTAAGACTTGCCAATATGTTTGACTTAGAGCTAAATGTCCGTGAAAAGGACATAGCCACGTTTGTGAAAAGCCTGCTCAAAATAGATAAAAATTTTGATTTTGAAGATTGCATAAGCAAATTTTATGTTACCTCATATGACAATTACAAAAAATGGTTAGTCTTAGCTATGATACTTCTGCCGTATGAGTATTTCTCTCTTCTCAAGAAAATCATCAGGTTTAGAGATTTGGACTGGGCATCTGAAGGATTTGAAGAAAAGTTTAAAAGGATATGTGAAAAAGACCAGTACAAAGACAAAATTTTAGCCTCCCTGCATTAAAAAAGGTGTTTGCTCATATAGTTTTTAGTGGGAGGTGTTTTTTGTTATGATTGCTCTGAGAGAGGAAATAACTCAATTTTTTGATATAGAGGTTTTTTATTTTATGCCTATCCGTGACATTTTAGTTCTCTCCACCGGCAGTGGTCTTAAATGTTTTAAAAGAGTAGACTATTCGGTGGAAACGCTTTTGTTTATTCACGGGGGCAAAGAACACCTTGTTTCAAGAGGGTTTATAGACATTGACAGGTTTAACTTAAGCAAGGAAGGCTTGCCTTATGTTATGTTGGGTGATGAAATCTATGTGTTGACAGACTGGATTGACGCGAGAGAGTGTGAACTTGAAAACCCGATAGAACTGAAAGCTGCGACAGAAAAACTTGCCATGCTGCACGAAGCATCAATAGGTTATACAAATGTTCCCGAAGGTGCAAGGGTCAGAGATGATTTGGGAAAACTTCTTACAAGGTTTGAAAAGCGCTGCAACGAATTTTTGCGTATGAGAAAGATGGCAGAGAAAAAAAAGAGCATGTTTGATTACGAGTATCTATTTACATACTCATATTATTTTGACCTTGCAAAGGAAGCGCTTGAAAAACTTAAAAATTCAAATTACTTAAAACTTTGTGATGAGGCAAGAGAAAAAAGAGGTTTTATTCACCGAGATTACTCTTACCACAATATTCTCTACACTCACGATGGTGATGTATATATTATAGACTTTGATTATCTTACCTATGACCTTCGAATAGTTGACCTCACAAGCTTTATGCAAAAGGTGTTAAAAAGGATTCACTGGGATATAAAAACAGGTGAGAGCATCTTGAACTGGTATTCAAATGTATCGCCGCTGAACAAAGACGAGCTTGAACTTGTCTATATAATCCTGCTTTTTCCCTACAGATATTGGAAAACATGCAACAGATATTATAATGGTAAAAAGAGCTGGTCTGAAAAAGCATTTACAAACAAGCTTCATGAAGTTATTGCAGAAAAAGAATTTCACTATGATTTTATTAGGTGGCTTGAAAAACAGATATAAAAAGAAGGGGCAACAAAACCTGCTGTTTTTTTTAAGGTTTTATTGCCCCGTGTTTATTTTAGCATTTTTAAATTGACATCTGTTTGTTTTTATAGTATATTATCCTGAGTCCTTCTAATGTCAAGGTAGGATTTACAATCTGAATTGTTTTTGACTCTTCAGCAATAAGCCTTGCAAGACCACCTGTTGCAATAACCTTTGCGTTTATCTCACCCATTTCTTCTTTTATCCTGCTTACCATGTAATCCACAAGACCGACATAACCATAGAGGATACCAGACTGCATGGCATGTACTGTATTTTTGCCAATTACACTTGGTGGCTTTTGAAGTTCTATTCTGTGAAGCCTGCTTGCATGAGAGAAAAGTGCCTCTGCCGAGATTTTAATGCCTGGTGCAATTGCACCACCTAAGTATTCTGATTTTCTTGAGAGTGCACAGAAGGTTGTTGCCGTTCCGAAATCAATTATTACTGCAGGGCCTCCATAAAGTTCGTTTACTGCAACAGCATTGACAATTCTATCTGAACCAACTTCTTTCGGGTTTTCAGTTTTGATGTTCAGTCCCGTCTTGATGCCTGGACCCACCACCATAGGATTTGTTCCAAAATACTTTTGTATTGCCCTTTCGAACGAATACATAATTGGTGGTACCACAGATGAGATGATAACATCCATTATTTCAGCTGGATTTATACCACTGTACAGAAGCATCTGTGTCATAAGTATTCCAAACTCATCTGCAGCCTTTTCTTTGTCAGTCTTCATCCTGTAACTTGCCATCAAATCTTTCCCTTTGTAAACACCGAACACAATATTAGTATTGCCAATATCAACCACTAAAAGTTTATCTTTCATTTTTTCTCTCACCTATTAAAGAGTTTATTCAACTACAACAGCAGTTCCTGTAACAGAAACCATGAGCATACTTCCATTTGCACCCAAAACCTCATAATCAATATCAATCCCAACAACTGCATTTGCACCAAGCATTGCAGCCCTATTTTGAAGTTCTTGCAGAGCTTCTTCTCTTGCCCTTATAAGCTCATTTTCATATGTTCCAGACCTTCCACCAAATATGTCTGTGATTGATGCAAAAAAGTCTTTTACTATGTTAACGCCAACAATTACTTCACTGCTCACAATTCCTTTGTATTCCACAATTTTTTTGCCCTCAATAGAGGGAGTTGTTGTAACAATCATCAGAAAACCTCCTAAAATTCAAATTCCACATCAGAAAGTCTTCTTTTGAGTTCTTCCGTAACTCTTATTTCGTCCTCAGGTGTCTTTGCTTCAAATGTGACAGAGAACCTCACAAAATGTCCTGCGTCGTCCCATGGAACTGTTGAGATGCACTTTTCTGTGATTAAGTATTCCGAAAACTCTTCAGCTGTCTCAAACCTTCGGCCATTTTTAATGCCCTTTGGAATCTCAACGTACAAATAGAAAGACCCCTTTGGCTTTTGAGCATCAAAACCAAGATCTCTTAATGTTTTTACAAGAAGGTCATGACGGCGTGAATATTTTTCATTGATTTTCTCAGTGATCTCAGGATGCTCCAGTGCATAAATTCCTGCTTTTTGTATAGCCTTGAACTGACCAGAATCGTTGTTGTCTTTGACAGCTGCAAATGCCTTTACAACAAGCTCATTTCCTGCAACAAATGCAAGTCGCCACCCGGTCATATTGTACGCTTTAGATAGAGAATGAATCTCAACACCAACTTCTTTTGCCCCTTCAACTGACAAGAAGGATAGTGGCTTGTAACCGTCAAACACCAAAGCTGCATATGCTGCATCGTGCACAACTATGATGTTGTTTTCCATTGCGAATTTTACGACCTCTTCAAAAAACTCTTTTGTTGCAACGGCACCACATGGATTGTTAGGATAGTTCAAATACATAAGTTTTGCCCTTTTTCTTATGTCAGCCGGGATTGATGACAAATCTGGCAGGAAATTATTCTCTTTCAAAAGTGGGACATTGTATACCTCACCACCAAGCCATTTTGTGATTGTTCCTAAAACAGGGTAGCCTGGCACAGTCATTATTGTTACATCACCAGGGTTTATAAATGCATAGGGCAAAAGTGCTAAGGCTGACTTTGAACCAATCGCGTGGTTTACCTCTGTATCAGGGTTAATACCCTTGACGCCGTACACTCTTTCTAAGTATTTGGCAGCTGCTACTTTAAATTCATATATACCATTGTCAGCATACCCTCTGTTTTCATCTTTTCCTGCTTCATAGGCAAGTGTTCCAATTATACCCATGTCAGCTTTTTCATCAGGTTCACCAACCCCCATATCAATGAGTTCCATGTCAGGGTGAAGCTCTTTTGCTTTTGCCTTTGCCCTTTTAATCTTTTCAAACTTGTAAAGAATGGTTTCTTTACCAAATTTGCTTCCGCCAATTCTCTCTGCAAACATGTTCTGAATAAAGCTTTCCACCAAAAACCCCTCCTTCAAAATTTGGTATAGCATTGTTTTATAGTATTCTGATATGGTTATTCACAATTTGATTGCTGATCCAAGTCGATAAGGTCAAATATGTGGTTAGTGATATTTTAACATAAAACATCAGATTTATGAAAGGGTAATTTAGTTTCGAAATTTACAGCAAAACTAAACTGATTGTGCAATTTAGAAAATTTATTTTTCACATTTATTAGCAAATTTCATAAAGGCTTTCTAATTGACATACAATACCTACCCATGGTATAAAAAATACCTGGATTGCATATGACACAAAAGAAAAAGGTAAGGGGGTATCTGACATGGAAGTACTGGAAAGAAAAAATGAAAAAAGATTGAAGATGGACAAAAGTCACATTGCAAAGATATTTTTGACTTTTGTATTTTTTGGAGTTTTAATAGGCGGACTTTTTTATCCGAAAGTAGGTTTGTTTGCATTTGTGTGCATGATAGGTAGCGTTTTGCTGAGCTTGTATAAAGGAAGGTACTGGTGCTACAGGTTTTGTCCGAGAGGAGCGTTTTTAGATGAGTTTGTTGCAAAAGCAAGCTTTAATAAAAATATTCCTGCAGTTTTAAAATCAAAGGTTGCAAAAGCATTTATGCTTACATTTTTTGTTGTGATGATGAGTGCGAATGCTATTTTAAGCGGGGGAGATTTAGAGAGATTCGGAAAAGGTGTTGTGATGCTTTTATGGGTTACAACTTTGATTGCAATAATTTTGGGAATTTTGTTTAGAGCAAGAACATGGTGTGTTTTATGTCCGATGGGGACAGTTAGCGGAGTTGTGGGCAAAAAAAGAGGGACGCTCAAGATAGATGCCCAAAAATGTGTGAGCTGCAAGCTTTGCAACAAAAATTGTCCGATGGAAGTAGAAGTTTGTTATTTCAAAGAAAATGGAAACATTGAAAGTGTAAACTGTATAAAATGCGAAAGCTGCAAAGTGGTATGTCCTAAAAACGCAATTGAAATAGCTTGAGTAAAAGGCGGGCACCAATTTTTTAGAATATGCCTGCCTTTTGTTTTTTAAAAAATTTTTTGTTCCCCATTGATTTGGAAATGAGGTTGGAATATAATATATTGTGCTGGATGAAAAATAACGACACAATATATAGTGGTTATTGATTCATTAAAAGACTTTTATGTTTTTAGAAACTTTTAAATTTTGAAAAGGCAGGTGAAGGGAGAAAGATACCGATGATTACAAAGGTTATGAAAAGGGATGGGACAATTGTTGACTTTGACCGCAAAAAGATAGAAAATGCAATCTTTAAGGCAGCAAAGGCCGTTGGTGGTTCTGACTACTCAATTGCTGAAAAGCTCACAGACCAAGTTATTGAAATCTTAGAGCAAAAATTCGGCTATTCAATTCCGCATGTAGAGGATATTCAGGATATAGTGGAAAAGGTTTTGATAGAAAACGGTCATGCAAAGACAGCAAAGGCTTACATTCTCTACAGAAAACAGCATCAGGATATGAGAGAGTTCAAAAACCTGTTTTTGGACATTGAAAACACAGTTGACCAGTACATTGGCAAGATGGACTGGAGAGTCAATGAAAACAGCAACATGAGCTATTCTCTTCAGGGGCTCAATAACCACATATCAACAGCAGTTATTTCAAAGTACTGGCTAAACAAGATATACCCAAAAGAGGTTGCAGAGGCTCATATAAATGGCGATTTCCATCTTCATGATTTGGGTGTGCTTGGAGTATACTGCTGTGGCTGGGATTTGAGAGACCTTCTTTTAAACGGTTTTACTGGGGTTGAAGGAAAGGTTGCATCAAAGCCGGCAAAACATTTTAGAAGTGCTCTTGGTCAGATTGTAAACTTCTTCTATACACTTCAAGGTGAGGCAGCAGGTGCACAGGCTTTTTCTAACTTTGACACATACCTTGCACCTTTTATATACTACGACAAGCTCACATACTCTGATGTAAAACAGGCTCTGCAAGAGTTCGTGTTCAATACAAACGTGCCAACAAGGGTGGGTTTCCAGAGTCCATTTACAAATATAACCTTGGACTTGGTGCCTCCTTCCACCTTAAAAGATGAGCCAGTGATTATTGGCGGGCAGATTATGGATAGGACCTATAAAGAATTTCAGCGCGAGATGGATATGTTCAACATGGCATTTGCAGAGGTTATGATGGAAGGAGATGCAAAGGGAAGAATATTCTCATTCCCAATACCCACATACAACATCACAAAGGACTTCGACTGGGACAGCCCGGTTGTAAACAAGATAATGGAGATGACAGCAAAGTATGGCCTTCCTTATTTCAGTAATTTTATAAATTCGGATATGAAACCCGAAGATGCCAGAAGTATGTGTTGCAGGTTAAGATTGGATAATCGTGAGCTCAGAAAACGTGGCGGAGGTCTTTTTGGTGCAAATCCACTGACAGGCTCAATTGGAGTTGTTACAATCAACCTTCCAAGAATAGGGTACCTGTCAAAGTCCGAAGATGAATATTTTGAAAGATTAGCAAGGCTCATGGACATTGCAAAGACAAGCCTTGAGATAAAAAGAGAGGTATTAGAAGATCTTACCAAGAAAGGTTTGTATCCATATTCAAGATTTTACCTGCGCGACATCTATGCACGCTATGGTGAGTATTGGAAGAACCACTTCAATACAATTGGAATTGTTGGAATGCACGAAAGCCTGCTTAACTTCATGGGCGTTGGTATTGATACAAAAGAGGGAAGAGAGTTTGCTATAAAAGTGCTTGACTTTATGAGAGAAAGAATAAGAAAGTACCAGGAAGAGACAGGAATTCTTTACAACCTTGAGGCAACACCTGCAGAAGGAACATCATATAGGCTTGCAAGAAAAGACAAGCAGATGTTCCCGGACATAATTACATCAGGAAAAGACGAGCCATTTTACACAAACTCAACCCAGCTTCCTGTTGACTACACAGATGATATATTCACAGCTTTGGACCATCAAGAAGAGCTCCAGATTCGCTACACAGGCGGAACTGTTTTACACGGCTTTGTTGGTGAGAAGATTGACGATATTGAGGTTTGCAAAGAGATAGTCAAAAAGATTGCGTACAACTATAGAATTCCTTACTATACAATAACGCCGACATTCTCTGTATGCCCAGACCATGGATATGTTGCAGGTGAGCACTTTAGCTGTCCAACCTGTGGCAAAGAGTGTGAGGTTTACAGCAGAGTTGTTGGCTACTACAGACCTGTTCAGTGCTGGAACAAAGGCAAGCAGGAAGAGTTTAAGTTTAGAAAAGAGTATAAGATTGCGGTGAGAAGATAATGGCGTTTATTATTAGTTTAAAGTTTAATAAAGAAAGGAACTGTCTTTTTAGCTAATGAAGGCAGTTCCTTTTTTATTTATATTACAAAATATTGTTGTAGATGTAATTTTAAAAAATGTTGACATATTTACTTTTGTAGAGTAAAATAAAAATAAAGATTAAATGAAAAACAAAAGGTATAATGTCAAGGAGTTTTAGAGAGAATTTTTTAGATAATCATGCCAAAAAAGATAATAAAATACCGGGCTGCTCAGCAAGGAAAAATTTAACTGACATCTTGTTTGAAAAAACTATTAAAATAAAAAATAATTGATGCAAATATCACCTCTTTTTTTATATAAATTTAATGTTTTCAAGAGTCATAGACAAAGCCAAGTCATTTGCCTGAGCTAATGATGGATGTAATTTGTATAAACGCTTGAGTCTCGGTTTTAAGTATTTCAGCGATTTTGTTGACGTCTGGGAGTCTGTTGTTGCCGTTATCGGACACAAACTTAATTAAATCCTCTAAAGGCATAGAAGCGATATCGTCAGGTGTAAAGTTTTCGATGATAGCGCAAGATGCCTTACGAAGATATCTGAAAATGGCCACTCTTGAGAATAAGTAGAGAATTTAAGGTATATGAGCATTCCTGTAATGAACGAAAATGAGGAGGTGTTTTAAATGAGCTAATAACGCAAACAAAATAGTCTGGTATAAATATGTATTTAAGTAATTATTAATATTTAAAAATACCAGAAAGGAGAGGAAAACAATGTTAAGAAAGTCAATAGTTTCAACAGTTTTAATGGTTTTAATTATGATATCTCAATTATACACTTTTGCGAGCGATAATCTGACGTTAAGTGATTTAGGTATTGTAGATATAGATATAAAAAATATGAGTGATGAAAAGAAGAGTTTTTATAACAATCTGAAAATTCTGAATATCAAAGAAGAGACAAAGTACTATCAAATAGAAGTAAGGAAAAGTAACTCTGAAAGTGAAGAGAGAAAGAACAAGAATCAGAATAATGAGTATGAAACAAAAATTATTGAAATTACAAAATCTGATTTTGAGAAACAAGTTTTTCAATTAAATAAAAAAGTAAATGTTAATATTAACGCAAGTAATACTGATAGTATTAATTTATCATGGGTTAAGATGACCACAAAAATTGCACTAATTGAGGGTGATGAATATGTTGTGACAAATGATATATCATATTTTGAATCAAATGGTTTTTTACAACCAGTAAATACTCATATTATAGGAATAGGAGTAGGTGCTAATTATTCTGTAATTAAAGATAGTGAGTATTTAAGACACGAATATACATTATACTCTTCTAATTTAGGTATTTATGAACCGGGTCAATATGATTATTACTGGACGGCTTATGAGAAAAGTGCGCAAGGATATGCATTTGTTATCCAAACGTACGAAACACAAATTAATAATAGGGCTTTTATGGCTTTAGGAATTAAAGCAAATGTATCAAATACGACTGTAGTCGACGCATATGGACATTATGCAAAGTATACGAAGAGTGTAACACCAAGTATTTCATTTAGTATAAATGGTGCTTCCATAGATATAACACCAACTACAAATTTAATAAAAGCGCCTAATACTCATGTTCAGCTTTATAGATAATGGAGTGAGTTTTAATGATATATGTAAAAAATATTCAATTCCCAAAAAAAGTTTTTTTCTCTTTTATTACAGTATTGATAGTATTTTTATTTCTTACAATTAATACAGTTTCTCGCTGTGAAAAAATTGACATTCGCTTCGTAAAAATAGAAGAAGAATATAATGTTGATGATTTTTCTTATTTTTCTGAAGGAAAGATTATAACAAAATATAATGGAAAGTACGGTTATATTGACTCCAGTGGAAAGAAGGTTACAGATTTTGTATATGATAAGGCTCTTCCCTATAACAATGGTGTTGCTAATGTTTGTAAAGGTGGTAAATGGGGATATATTGATGAAAAAGGCAATGAGTTGATTTCTTGTAGATTTGATAGTTTAGGGGTCAAGTTTGGAAATGGTTTTCTTCAAAAGAAAGGTAATAAGTGGTATTTTGTACAACCTAACAAAAAATGGGTAAGTGTGTTTAAAGGTAATTATGATGTCATAAGAGCTATGAGTGAAGGTTTTTCTGCTGTTAAAAAAGGATCAAAATGGGGTTATATAAATTCTAAAGGAGAACTTGTTATTCCTCTAAAGTTTGATGATGCAGGAGATTTTTTAGAAGGAATTGCTCCTGTTAAAATAAATGGCCAATGGACTTATATTAACACAAGAGGAAGTCTTGTAACCAGAGGAGTGTTTTTCAGTAGTGTATCTTCATTTTATATGGGAAGAGGAATTATTAATAAAGATGGTAAATATGGAGTTGTTGATAAAAGCGGTAAAATTGTTATTAAACCAATTTACTCATGGTTAGGGTTTCCAATAAACAAACTTTTTCCAGCAAGTATTAGTAATAAATTTGGAGTATTAGACATAAATGGGAATATTGTAGTTAAGTTTGAATATGATTCTATAGGATATTTTTTTGATAACTTAGCACTTGCGCAAAAAGGAACCAAATTTGGATATATTAATTCACAAGGAAAAGAAATAATTCCATTTGAGTATGATTATGCAACTGATTTTAATAATGGTTTGGCAATTGTTCAAAAGGGAGATTACTCGATGGTTATTGATAGGAAAAATGATACAAAGGTTAAAGTTAAAAAACCTTACTTCTTTTTAAATATTTCTGAAGGGATAGCGGTTGTAGAGAATAATAGAAAGTTAAAAGGGTTTTATATATTTAGAGAGCTAAGTAATAAAAGAATTGATAATAACAATATAAAGTTATACTATAAAAATCTCAAGTTTTACAATTAAATATTACTGGTTGGTAAATAAAAAATGTAAAACAGGGCTGTTTGATAAAACAACCCTGTTTTAGAAAAACATTACTATTTTAAATTATTTTACCTCATGCAACAGTATCGATTTGTGGAATACTTTTTTAACATTATTGTAGTTGATACATACGATTACTTTATTTAAAATTATAGGCAGAATAATTTTAAAATTTTATATAGGCAGTTACTTTGTTATATTATATTTGCAAATCTTACATCATCTGTACTGTCTTTTTTCTGATTGAACAAGAATATCTTCCATTAATTTCAATTAATATTGAAGATTATATTCTCATTTTTAATTCTGTTTTTTAACATGACTTAGCTTATTGTACAGTTTGTATACCACAAAGAACATACAGCAAAAGATATAGTTTCAATTATATAAAAATATTGACGTGAGATTTCTTTGAAAATAAATTTATACTAAATTCTACTTTTTAAATATTGTTCTAAATTAATAAGGTAAATTAAGATAAGCAATAAATAAAAGAAATAGTAAAAGTTTTATATTTCCTTTATTAGTTATTTGTTCTTTAATTTTTTAACAATGGTGAAATTACTACAATTGATAGTGCTTTTGATTTCTGAGGTTTCTCATTCTTACAAGATGTTTATTTTAGAAGGTTTTAAATATTGATTTGTGGATTAATTTATCTACTATTAATACTAGATAAAACACCAAACCGCTGATTGGAATGCCAAAAAGGTAGAAGAAATTTTTTGTTTCAATCATTTTTAAAATGGAAATTATTACTGCAGTGCAACAGGATGTAAATAATACTATTTTAGTTAATTTCCACGGCCTTATAAAGTCAGGTTTTGTTTGGACTCCAAATTGTTTCCATACCTCTTCAAATCCATACCTTCCTACAAGCAATGCTAATTCAGGTAGAAACAAATAGACAATTATAACACTTAGCATTAATAGCAGACCGCCAAATGATTTGTTAATAATGGAAAGAATAGTACTCCCAGTGAACTACCGCCCACCTATAGAGGTGGTGGCTTTGTGAGAAGTTTGGTAGGCTTTCAAGCTACCCTTATTCTCACAGGGTGGTTCACACACCCACTACTGGTTATCTGCTTCTTCACAGACTCACCAGCTACTTTCCCAACTATATTTATTGCCCCATTTATATCTGCATTAACTACATGCCCACATCTTCTGCATACGTACAATCCCCTGTGTTTCCTATTGCTCTTATCTACTATCCCACATCTGCTGCATCTTTGTGATGTATAGCTCTCATCTATTTCCATGTACCTTATACCATAGTGCTTGCATTTTGCTTCCAATTTTCTCTTGAACTTGTCATATGGTATACTCACAAAATTTTGATTATTCACCCTACCAAGATTTATCCCCTGTTTGATATCTTCTAACTGCCCTACCACTATATTACCTATCCTCTTTTCTAAACAGTGCTTAATTACAAAATTCACAGTCTGATTTAAAAAATTGTCAATTATATGCTGTCTTTTTAGAGAAATCTTTGCAAGTTTTGAGCCCATTTTGATTCCCTGTTTTGAGTATACACTTTGAAGTCTTGCCCTTTGTTTGTTGTACCATCGGTTGACTGATTTTAAAAACCTACCCTCTATCAAAAAGGCAGTCCCAATGGTATCAACAATAGCAGCAAAATTGTTTACTCCTAAATCTATCGCTAAATATCTGCTCGGGTCAAGAATGTTCATCTGTTCTTTTTCCTCATACACATACTCAATCTCAAACCATCTGCCACAAAACTTCGGTATTATCCTGACTTCACTGAGCTTTTTGTCTGAAATAATTTGTGGCAGTTCAAAATACAAGTATCTTACACCAAACTCTTTCGCAAAACCCCTACCAAGACTCAATCGTACTTTTTTGCCTTCCATTTTGAACTGATCCTTAGGAAAAACAATTTGGTACATCCCGTCCTTTGGCAGATATTTTGGTATTGAAACTTTTTTATCTGTTTTCTCTTCTTTTTTGGCTTTCAAAAGACCTAAAAAGGATTTAAATGTTTCATCTACAGAAATAAGTGTTTGCTGAGCAACCTGTGATGGCAAAAGTCTGTAATTTTCGTTTTCTTTCACAAGATGATATACACTTTCATATCGCAGATATTCCTGAGTTTTAAAATAGTGTTGCCTTACTTGATACAAAGCATAATTGTACAAGTTTTTTGAAAAATGGCAAAGCATTCGCAGTAGTCTGTATGTTTGTTTATCACATCTTATATGATTTTTCTGAGTTTTGTACATTTAACATCACCTGAAGAATATTGTACCATATTTTTAGCAATTCATCTCCATCTTTTAGAAGATGGAGTCTTCTTGCTTAATTCTCGATAAAGCCAATAAAGGCAGGGACTAAAACGAAATATTTAAAAAAGACCTCAAATATTTTACCTATTAACTTCATAGCTTCTCCTCTATTATGTTGCAAATTTTTTTTCATAATATCAAAAAAACAATTCTTGTAGCTAACAATAAATATCTAATTTTTATGCAAACTTATTATGCAAAATATCTAAAAATAAAGACTAAAAAGTCTATTTTACTTAATCTCTTTTTGTTGATATAATAAAATCAAAATCTTAAGAATTAGAAAGGAGAGAGAAGGTGTATTACATAGGAATTGACTTGGGAGGAACAAACATTGCAGCAGGAATTGTTGATGAGGAAGGCAAAATTTTAAAAAAAGGTTCTGTTCCAACAGGTGCGCACAGGCACTACACAGAGATTATGAAAGACATGGCACAGCTAAGCCTTGACCTTGTAAAGGAATGTGGTCTTACACTTGACGATATTCACTCAGTTGGAATTGGAAGTCCTGGTACACCTGACAATGAAAAGGGCATGATTCTTTACAGCAACAACATTGCTTTTTTGAACGTTCCTATGAGAGAAGAGATACAAAAATACATTCCAAAGCCTGTAAACATAGAAAACGATGCAAACTGTGCAGCATATGGCGAGTATATAGCAGGCGGTGCAAAAGGCACAAAGATTTCTGTTACAATTACATTGGGAACTGGCATTGGCGGGGGAATTATAATCGATGGCAAAATATACACCGGGGCACACCATGCAGGTGCAGAGCTGGGGCATATGGTAATTTGTGTTGATGGTGAGCAGTGCACATGTGGCAGAAGAGGTTGCTGGGAGGCTTATGCTTCAGCAACAGCTCTTATTCGAATGACAAGAGAGGCTGCTGCAAGGGATATAAACGGCACTATCATGAAGCTTGTAAATGGTGATATTTCAAAGATTGATGCCAAAACAGCTTTTGATGCAAAGCGAATGGGAGATAGCGTTGGGGCAGCAATTGTTGATAAGTATGTAAAATATTTAGCAGAAGGTCTTGTAAATGTTTGCAATATATTTGAACCAGAGGTAATTTGCATTGGCGGAGGAGTTAGCAAAGAAGGAGAGTATCTTTTAGAACCTGTGAGAAAGCTTGTGTATGAAAAATTCTACTGCAAACAGGTTCCAATGCCCAAAATCATTCCTGCCGTTTTGGGAAATGATGCTGGTATAATTGGGGCTGCGCTTTTAGCAAAGCAGCTGTGAAATGTAAAATTAAAAAGAAGGTGGGCAGCAAAAATGAAGATTGAAAATGGAAGCAAACTTCTTTTCATAGGCGATTCAATAACCGACTGCGGAAGGGCAAGACCTGTTGGAGAAGGTCTTCACTGGAATAACCTTGGCAACGGATATGTTTCTCTTGTTTCAGCTCAGCTTCTTGCAAAGTACCCAGAAAGCAGGATAAGAGTTATCAATATGGGTGTTGGAGGAGATACTGTAAGGCATCTCAAAGCGCGTTGGCAGACAGATGTTTTAGATTTAAAACCTGACTGGCTTTCTATCATGATAGGTATAAATGATGTTTGGAGACAGTTTGACAATCCTTTGATTTATGAGTGTCACGTGTATTTAGATGAGTATGTTTCAACATTAAACCAATTGATAGAAGAAACAAAGCCGACTCTCAAAGGGCTTGTTCTGATGTCGCCATTTATAATTGATGACAACAAGAATGATGCTATGAGGAAAAAGATGGATGAGTACCGATTTGCAATGAAAGAAGTAGCTCAAAAACATGGTGCTATATTCGTAGATGTTCAGGAAGAGTTTGATAATTTCTTAAAACATTATCATTCATATGCGCTTGCGCTTGACAGAATCCATCCAAATCTCACAGGCCATATGATTATAGCCAATGCGTTTTTAAAAGCTATAGAGTTTTAAATAAACAAAAAAGGCAGGCCCATTAGAACTTTGAATTTTTTGCCTGCCTTTTTTTAAGTTTTTATGCAAGTTTAGTCTGGAATTTCAACCCTTTTTATATGCCAAATTTCATCAGCATACTTTTGAATGGTATTGTCACTTGAAAAAATTCCAGATGCTCCTATGTTGATTATCATCATTTTTCGCCAGCGTTTGGTGTCTCGGTAGAGCTTATCAATTTTCATTTGAGCTTCATGGTAAGAGTCAAAATCTTTCAATACAAAGTACTCATCGTTATATGTTATCAAGTGATTATAAATATCCATAAACTCACCAGGTGGCACGTCAAAAAAGTTTCCGATTAACTGGTCAATGAGCCTTCTGATTCTCAAATCTTTCTGGTAAAGCTGGCTACTACTGTACCCGCCATTTTTGTAGTAGTCCAAGACCTCTTCAGCCAAAAGGCCAAAAATGACTATGTTCTCATCACCCACTGCCTCTTTTATCTCCACATTTGCACCGTCCAAAGTTCCAATGGTAATTGCGCCGTTCATCATAAACTTCATGTTGCCTGTGCCAGATGCTTCTTTTGAGGCTGTTGAGATTTGCTCTGACACATCAGCAGCAGGGATAATTTTCTCTGCTAAAGATACACAATAGTTTTCCAGGAACACTACTTTGAGTTTGTCTTTTACATCTGGGTCTTTGTTGACCTTTTCAGCAATAGAATTTATGAGTTTTATAATCTTTTTTGCAAGGATATAACCCGGCGCTGCTTTTGCTGCAAAGATAAAGGTTCGCGGATAAATATCCAAGCTGGGATTTTCTTTTAGCATATTGTAAAGATGCAAAATATGAAGAGCGTTCAGAAGTTGGCGCTTGTATGCATGAAGCCTTTTTGCCTGCACATCAAATATTGAGCGCGGGTCAACCACAATGTTGTATTTTTCTTTTATATACTTGGCAAGTTTGACCTTGTTATTAAATTTAATATTAGCAACAAGCTCCTGTGTAAGCTTATCTTCTGCAAAATCTTTGAATTTTAACATCAGCATAGGCTCTTTTATCCACCTGTCTGTCTGTAAAGTTTCAGAGATGAGCCTTGCTAAATCCGGGTTTGCTTCAACAAGCCATCTTCTGTGGGTAATACCATTTGTCTTGCTGTTAAACTTTTCAGGATAAAGGCTGTAA
Organism: Caldicellulosiruptor hydrothermalis 108; assembly: GCF_000166355.1. Lineage (NCBI taxonomy): Bacteria > Bacillati > Bacillota > Caldicellulosiruptorales > Caldicellulosiruptoraceae > Caldicellulosiruptor > Caldicellulosiruptor hydrothermalis. Next base: position 2,161,290 of record NC_014652.1, on the reverse strand, counting down.
AAACATTTCAAAACTTCATTTTTTAAAATCTCTGTGTGAAGTTTTGAAACCCCATTTACAGAGCTGCTACCAATAACAGCCAAGTGTGCCATGTTTATTTGACCATCTTGGATAATAGCTACGTTGCATACTCTTTGCCAATCACCACCAGTGCGTTCAAGCATCTCGCTGCAGAATCTTCTATTTATCTCTTCGATTATCGTATATATCCTTGGAAGAAGAGTTTTTACCATATCAATCGGCCACTTTTCAAGAGCTTCCACCATTATAGTATGGTTTGTGTATGCAACAGTTTTTGTTGTTATATCCCAGGCTTCTTCCCAAGAAAGACCTTCCTCGTCAATGAGTATTCTCATAAGTTCGGGTATTACAAGTGTTGGATGGGTATCATTTATTTGAATCATTACATAATCTGGAAGCTGGTGTATGGATTTTCCACGTTTTTTAAATGTCCTTATTATGCTCTGAACACCGGCTGATACAAAAAAGTATTCCTGTTTGAGTCTCAAAATCCTGTTTTGTTCGTTTGTGTCATCTGGATACAAAACTTGGGTGATAGACTGCACCATATACCTGTATTCCACAGCTTTAATATAGTCACCTCTTGAAAACGAAGCAAAATCAAATACATTTTCGAACGGTTCTGCACTCCAAAGTCTCAGGGTGTTTACAGTGTTACAGCCATATCCAATTATAGGAATATCATAAGGTATTGCCCAAACAGGTTCATAGTTTTCGTGGAAGGCTTTCAGTTTTCCATCAACAATGTCAAAACGCACTGTTCCACCAAACTTTACAATGCAGGCTCTATCGCTTCTTTTTACCTCCCATACATACTCTTCAGAAAGCCAGTTGTCAGGCACCTCAACCTGATACCCGTTTTGAATTTTTTGTTCAAAAAGACCGTATCGATATCTTATCCCGTTTCCATGACCGGGAAGACCCATTGATGCCATAGAGTCCAGAAAACATGCAGCAAGCCTTCCAAGTCCGCCGTTGCCAAGTCCTGGTTCTCTTTCTGCCTCTTCAATGTCTTCAAGAGTTATGCCAAGTTCGTTTAAAGCTTCTCTGCAGACATCACGTATTCCCAAGTTTATGAGATTGTTAACAAGAAGTTTCCCAAGAAGGAACTCTATCGAAAAGTAATACACCTGTTTTACATCGTTTTGCTTGTAGTACTTGTTTGTCTGAAGCCATCTCTCAAAAGAGTATTCCTTTATAACCTCGCCAAGAGCAAGGTATTGCTGATAAGTTGTTGCTTCTTTTGGGTCAATTGCAAAGAGGGATATAATCTTTCGCTGAAAATCCTGCTTTATCTTTTCTTTGAGTTCTTCTTTTGAAAGACCCTTAATTCCACCTATCATCAAAAATTTTCCTCCTGAGTCTGAATTTTTATGAGTTTAAAAGGCTTTCATAAACCTTTTGATATTCGTAGGCTGAAGCATTCCACGAATTGTCTCTTGTCATTGCCTGATAAACAATAGATCTCCACTGAGCTTTGTCGGGATATATGGAAAGTGCATATTTTATGATAGCAAAAAGTTCTGCAGGATCATAGTTTGCAAAAGAGAATCCCCAGCCCTCACCTGTAAACTGATTATAAGGTTTTACTGTATCTTTAAGTCCACCTGTCTCTCTGACAATCGGCACACTTCCATACCTCATGGCAATCAGCTGGGATATTCCGCAAGGCTCTGTCAAAGATGGCATAAGATACATGTCAGAGCCGGCATAAATTTTTCGTGCGAGTTCTTCGCTATAACATATGTTCACAGACACTTCAGAGGGGTATGCTGCAGCATAGTGTCTGAACATCTGCTCATAATGGTAATCACCAGCCCCTAAGATAACAAGCTGAACTGGTAGTGTCAAAAGCCTGCTTAAAATTTTTTCTATAAGATCAATTCCCTTTTCCTTTGTCAGTCTTGAGACCATACCAATGACTACAATTTCATCTGTAACAGGTAAATTTAACATTTGCTGGAGTCTAAATTTGTTTTCCTTTTTACGGCTTTCAAATGTATTTGCATCATAATTTACAAAGATAAATTTGTCCGTTGCAGGGTTGTAAACTTCATAGTCAATTCCGTTAACAATGCCTATTAATTTTTCTCCAATCCCAGACAAAAGCCCATGTAGTCCTTCGCCGTGAGAAAGTGTTCTGATTTCGTTTGCATATGTTTTGCTCACAGTTACAACCTTGTCAGAGTAGATTATGCCTCCTTTTAAGAATGAAATTGCATCATAGAATTTGAGCCTGTTTTCATCAAAGTATTCATCAGGAAGGGAAAGGAGATCATGCATAACTTCTTTTGGGAAGACACCCTGATATTTCAAATTGTGTATCGTGAGAACTGTCTTTATTTTCCGATGCTTTTCAGAATGCATATAATGAGCTTTCAATAAAACCGGGATTATGCTTGTGTGCCAATCGTTTACGTGAATGATATCCACGTCAAAGTCAAGATGATACACAGCTTCACATACAGCTCTTGAAAAGAATGAAAACCTTTCTCCATCATCATAGTAGCCGTAATATCCCGGTCTTTTGAAGTAATATTCATTGTCTATAAAATAGAATGGAACGTCATCTAAGTTTAAATACTCAATACCACAGTACTGGTTTCGCCAGCCAACAGGGACTGTAAAGTGACACAGATGTTTCATCTTTGTGGAAAAGTCGGAGCTAATATCACCGTACTTGGGCATAATGACTCTGACATCAATTCCCAGTTTTCTTAGCGCTTTTGGCAGAGAATATGCCACATCTGCAAGTCCCCCACTTTTAGCAAAAGGGAATGCTTCAGACACTGCAAACAGAACTTTCATACCCTTTTCACCTCTTTTAACTGGCTTAAATTTATAAAACTTTGCTTTTCCATCACAAGAGGATTTTTGTTATGCCCGATCAATGTGGCATTTTCATCTATTACCACGTTTTTGTCTAAAATGACATTTTTCAATATAGCACCGCTTTTAATAATGCATTTTGAAAATATTATACTGTTTTCAACAATTGCATCTTTTTCTATTACAACTCCTCTTGAGATTATGCTATTTTTTACCTTGCCTGCAATAAGGCATCCGTTTGACACAAATGAGTTTTCAACCTCACATGTGGAAAAATACCTTGTTGGTGGTGAATCATTGGACTTTGTGTAAATGGGTCTTTCCTCTGAAAAAAGTTCACGCTGGATATCAACATTTAACATGTCCATTGATACTTTAAAGTATGAGGAGATAGAGTTTATACATCCTACATATCCTTTAAACTCATAAGCTTTTAAGTTAATATTCTGGACATTTTTGTATATAAAATCTCTGAATGTTGTACAGTTGCCATTTTCAAGACATGTCAAAATACAGTCAATCAAGAATTCTTTGCTGAGTACAAACATATCCAAAGATATGTTTACAGTTGTGCGCCTTCCTATGTTTTTCCCAACTCCCATTACATTTGAGTTCTGGTCAATCATCAGGGTAGGAAGGTCTAAAAAAAGGTCATCTTCATTGGAAATCTTTTTGTACACAACTGTCACATCAGCCCCGCTTTCTTCATGGAATTTTGCTACATCTTCAAAATCTATATTACAAATCATATAAGATGAAGTAAAAATTACCATTTCTTTTCTACTGCGAAGTAAGAATTCCATATTGCTTTTTAAAAGTTTTATATCACTTATGGAAGGCGGTTCATACGAATAGTTGAAAATGTAAAGGCCATCAACCTTGCGGTTCAAATCCCAGGGCTTGCCTGTTCCAACATGGTCTATCAAAGACCTTGACTTGGTTGGAGCCAGAATCCCAACGTTTGTGATGCCTGCATTGACAAGATTTGAAAGCACAAAATCAATAACCCTGTATCTGCCAAATATAGGAATTGACGCTAAAGGCCTTGTTGCTGTGAGGCTTTTGAGTTTACTTTCATTTTCTGTAAGGCTCACAATACCTAAGTAATTTGTAAGCATTTTAATCTCCTCCACTCGATTATTCTGAAATTATGATGTCAGAAGTCACCTTTTTGTTTTCAGGAACAACTGCAATTTCCCCCGGTTTTCCAATAACTTTGCAACCTTTTGTAACTCTTGCCCCTGAGCACACAATTGCATTTTCAACAATGGCACCATCTTCGATTGAGGCGCTGCTAAGTAAAACAGAGTTTATAACTCTGGCATTTTGTCCTACGTACACGTTGTATGACAAAACTGAATTGTAAACCTCACCCCATATGCTACAACCTTCTACTACCATCGACTTTTTGACCTTTGCACAAGGGGCTATGTATTGAGGTGGATATGCAATTGATGAGGTATAAACTTTTGTTTCTTGGTTATAAAGGTCTAAAGTGCAACTTGGCGCATCCAAAAGACACTCTTCATTCAAAAGGTCCATGTTCGCCTCCCAGTAAGACTCAACTGTTCCTACATCTTTCCAGTATCCTCTAAATTTATATGCATATAACTTTTCGCCGCTTTTTAGCATTTTTGGAATTATATTTTTTCCAAAGTCATGGGCAGATTCCTCATCCTTAGCATCTTCTTTTAGGTATTTTTTTAATTTTTCCCAGTTAAAAATATAGATTCCCATTGACGCAAGATTGTTTTTTGGATGTTTTGGCTTTTCTTCAAACTCGTATATTCTACCATCTTCTTTTGTATTCATGATTCCAAATCTTGAAGCCTCTTGGATAGGTACTTCAATGCATGCAATTGTCACATCAGCTTTCTTTTCCTTGTGGAATTTAAACATCTCTTGATAGTCCATGGTATAGATGTGGTCGCCAGACAGTACTAAAAGATACTCAGGTGAGAACAACTCCACAAAGTTCATATTTTGGTAGATAGCATCAGCAGTGCCTTTGTACCAATTTCCGCCACTGTCATTTGTGTGAGGTGGCAGGATGTAAACACCGCCTTTTGTGCGGTCCAAATCCCATGCAGTCCCGATTCCAATGTGACAGTGTAATGTAAAAGGCTGGTACTGAGTCAAAACTCCAACAACGTCAATTGATGAGTTTGTACAGTTGCTTAGTGTAAAGTCAATTATCCGATACTTTCCCCCAAACTCCACAGCAGGCTTTGCATTTGTTTTGGTAAGCTCTTTAAGCCTACTTCCTTGCCCGCCAGCTAAAATCATTGCTATAATCTCACGCTTGGGACCGTTCATTTTAATCACCACCCTATGTCTGAATATTGTTGTCATTTTGATTCTTTTCTTCTTGAGTATTGAAAAATTCAATTGGTTTGAAAATCAAACACGAAAGCGCAGGAAGCCTAAATTCTATGCACTGGTTATATCCATGCCATACTTCATCAATTGTTTTAAGTTTTTCTGTGTTTACTATATTATTACCACCAAATTCAGCTTTATCACTGTTAAATACTTCCAAATACATACCCTTTCTTGGCACGCCTATTTTGTAATTTTCATATGAAGCAAGACCAAAGTTACAAATGACAACAAGGAAATCATCAGGGTCTTTTGAAAATCTCAGGTATGATATGACACTCTGTTGCCAGTTGTGAACGTCTATCCATCTAAAACCATCCATTTTGTTATCAAGCTCCCATAGAGCTTTGTTTTCTAAATAGAATCTATTTAAGCTTTTAACATACTGCTGAAGCATGCGGTGCATGGGGTAGTCCAAAAGTAGCCAGTCAAGCGATGCATAAAATCTCCATTCAATGAACTGACCAAACTCACCACCCATGAAAAGGAGCTTTTTGCCCGGATGTGTGTACATATAGCCATAAAGAAGTCTTATGTTTGCAAATTTCTGGTTGTAATCACCTGGCATCTTGTCAAGCAAAGATTTTTTTCCATGAACAACCTCATCGTGTGAAAACGGCAGAATAAAGTTTTCAGAAAATGCGTACATTATGGAAAATGTCAAAAGATTGTGATGATGTTTTCTCTCGTTGGGATGTTTTTGCAAGTACTTTAAAGTGTCGTTCATCCATCCCATGTTCCACTTGTAATTAAAGCCAAGCCCTCCGTCGTATGTTGGATATGTGACCAGAGGAAATGCAGTTGACTCTTCGGCAATCATCAGGACATTTGGATATTTTGAGAATATTGCCTTGTTGAGCTTTTTTATAAATTCAATTCCTTCTATGTTTTCATGTCCGCCATATCTATTTTTCTGGTTGTTGTTCATGTAGATGATGTGAGAAACAGCATCTACCCTTATTCCGTCAATGTGATAAACATCAAACCAAAACATGGCGCTTGAGACAAGAAAGCTTTGCACCTGTGGTTTTGAAAAGTCAAATGTGGCAGTACCCCATGTGTAGTTTTCTCTCAAAAGCTCATCCTCATATTCATATAAAAATGTTCCGTCAAACCTATAAAGTCCATGCTCATCTTTGCAAAAATGAGCTGGTACCCAGTCAACTATTACTCCAATTCCATTTTGGTGCATAATATCTACAAAATACATAAAATCCTCAATACTACCGTAGCGTGATGTGAGAGAAAAGTAACCTGTTGGCTGGTAACCCCATGACATGTCAAGAGGGTGTTCTAAAACTGGCAGAAGTTCTATGTGTGTATAGTTCATTTCTTTTATGTAGTCTACCAGCATGTGGGCAAGTTCGCGGTAATTATAAAACTCACCGGCCTTCTCTAAACTTCCATCCTTTTTCATTTTCCATGATGCAAGATGCACCTCATAAATGTTGATTGGCTTGTCATATGGTGGAGTTGTTTTTCTTTTTTCCATCCATTCCTGGTCATGCCACTCATAGTCCGGGATATTCCTTACGATTGATGCTGTGTTGGGACGAAGCTCAGAGTAGATTGCATACGGGTCAGCTTTTAAAACCCTTTTCCCATCAGCACCAATAATCTCATATTTGTAGAGCTCTCCTTCACCAATGCCTTCTACAAACAGCCACCAAAGTCCACTGCCATAAACTCTCATCATCTTGTGATTTTCGCCGCACCAATTATTAAAATTTCCAACAACAGACACGCTTTTAGCATTTGGTGCCCACACACAGAAAACTGTTCCAACCTTGCCTCTATAGTTTACAACCCTGCTCCCCAAGAACTTGTAACTTTCGAAGTGCTCTCCTGATTCAAATTTTTTTATGTCAGACAGGTAAATGGTAGATTTCACTTTTTTTATCATTAACACATACCCCTCCATCAAATAGATTTTGAAATGTTATGGGTTGAATGTGCACAGTGTAGTAACAGATTTAATGCAAAATATAATAAGCAAATTAATTAAAACAATTTGAGTCTGATTATATAAAACAGACAAAACTAATTTTGATTATAACATTATTGTAAAATTAAAGCAATCAGAAATTTTTTTCTCATAATGATTATTACCCAAAAATAAAGATTTTGATTATTTTTTCCTCAAATCAAAGATGATATAATAAGATTAAAATTTCAAAAAGAACCCATTTTATGGAGAGTGCATAAGAATGTCTCAAAACGTGCATGAAGGGCACAGAGAAAGGCTCAAAAGAAGATTTATCGAACAAGGGCTTGATGGTTTTGAAGATCATCAGGTGTTGGAGCTTCTTTTATTTTTCAGCATTCCAAGGAAAGACACAAATGAGATTGCACACAGGTTAATTTCAACTTTTGGAAGCATATCAAATGTATTTGAAGCTCACCCAAAAGAACTTCAAAAGGTAAAAGGCGTTGGAGAAAATTCTGCTATTTTGATATCTCTTATTTCTCAAATATCAAGAAGGTATCTTGTTGATAAAAATAGAAAAACCTTTCAGCTGAGGAATGTAGAAGTAGCAGCAGAGTACATAAAGAGTTTGTTTGTTGGCAGGAAAAATGAGGTGTTTTACGTTATTTGCCTTGATACCCAGTTAAATGTGATATATTCTGTGCCACTTTTTGAGGGTACAGTTAAAGAAGCAGTGGTATATCCGCGAAAAGTTGTTGAATGTGCTATTCGCTACAATGCAAGCAGTGTAATTTTGGCTCATAATCATCCAGGTGGGTCGGTAAGACCTTCAATGGATGACATTAAGACAACTCAGAAGATTGTTAATGCTCTTTCTACAATAGGTGTTGCCGTAAATGACCATTTTATAGTGGCCAAAGATGAGTATTACAGCTTTGCGCAAAATGGGATGCTGCCCCAGCCGCAGCTCTAAAGAAATATTTTATGTCACATGTAGGGTGTTTTTTAATGGATAAAAATGTAATGTGGGCATTCTTTTCCCTGCCCAACAGTGTTATGACACATTCAATCAATGTAGCCAAATTGTGTCAAAAATTTGCAGAACCTTTTGACCTCGATAGAAGGCTTCTTTTCACTTGTGGTTTGTTTCACGATATTGGGAAACTTTATATTGATGAGAGAATCCTTAACAAAAGAAGTTGCTTAACCAAAACTGAATTTGAAATTATGAAGCAACATACTCAATATGGATATGATTTATTAAAAGAATCAAATGTTAATGAATTAGTATGTTTATCAGCTTTATATCATCATGAGAGATTAAACGGAACAGGATATTGGAAGAAGAAAAAAGATGAACTACCAATAGTTGTACAAATAGTTGCTGTGGTGGATGTGTTTGAAGCAACTACGAGCTACAGACCTTATCGTTTTCCAAAGAGCAAAAAAGCAGCTTTGAGGATTCTAAAAGATACTGAACTGTTCAATAAAGAGATTGTTAGTGTACTTGAAAGTATAGTATAATTTCTAAAAACGGGTAAAGTATAAAAGTGTACCGTGGTACAAAACGTTTACCTTAGATTTTAGAAAAAGAGGAGACAGCAAATGAGGTTTGTTGACATCGACCATTTAGAAGAAGGAATGATTGTTGGAAAAGATATTGTAGATTTAAATGGAAATATTCTTCTCAGAGCTGGTGTGGTGCTCAATGATTTCTACATAGAAAGATTAAAGGAGAAAAAATTTAATGGTATATATATCGAAGATGAAATCTCCTATGGGATAATTCCTTCAGATGTGATTCCTCAGCAGTTAAAGTTGAAAATGATGAAAATATTACATCTTATTGCTGAAAAGGAATTATCTTACGACTCGAGTATTGAAGAGATTAAAAAGGTTATAATTGATGTAGTGGAAGAATTAACAAGAACTGATGCCTATCTTAATATTGTTGAATTAAAATCAATTGATGAATATTTATACTCTCATTCTGTGAATACTACGTTAATTTCATTATTGATAGGTATCGAAATGAAGTTAAATAAGAACGAGTTATACAATTTAGGAATGTCGGCATTATTACATGATATTGGCAAAAAATTTATAGGTCAAGAAATACTAAATAAACCAGGAAAGTTAACAGAAGAAGAGTTTGAGAAGGTAAAGATGCATCCTATATGGGGTTATAAATATGCAAAGGATATGGGTTTTTCCCTGTTGGTATGTAGTGGGATAATAGACCATCATGAAAAATACAATGGAGAAGGTTATCCTAATAAGAAAAAAGGAAAGCAGATTAGCCTTTATGGCAGAATTATTTCTGTAGCAGATGTGTATGACGCTTTAATATCTACCAGAACTTACAGAAAGGCTTTTCCACCCCATGAGGCTTTTGAATACATAATCTCTCAGGCAGGAATTCATTTTGATAATGAAGTAGTCAATGGATTTATGCATCGAGTTTTCCCTTATCCTGTAGGGACGATTGTGCAACTGAGTAATGGGATGGTTGGAATAGTAGTTAGGAACCATAGAAGTTTTCCTTTGAGGCCAGATGTAAAGGTATTAAAAATAAAAGATGATTTTGTTGATGAACCATATTTATTAGAGTTGACAAAAAACCTGAACATAACCATTTTATCTTCACTTAACGACTTTACAAATGAAAAGTCAAATTCAATTGCTGATACAAAAGAAGAAAATAAATTAAATTGTAAGTATTAAATTTTAAGTCATTAAAAGTGGGGTATGAGGAGAGAGGTAGCACTACTGATGGATGGAGTTAGCTGTAAAAAGATTTTAATTGTAGAGGACAGTAGACTAAGTGCCCAGATTACCGCAGAAATTTTAGGCAAGTACGGTTATTGTGCAGAGATAGTAACTACAGGGGAAGATGCTATTGAGAGACTGAAGAGCCGCAATGATATTGATCTAATTCTTACGGATATTGAACTTGAAGGGAAGATTGACGGGATAGAAACTACTTACTTAATTCAACAGTTTTCGGATATTCCTATTTTATCGAGAATTAAGCAAGAAGACTCCATCTTCTAAAAGATGGAGATGAATTGCTAAAAATATGGTACAATATTCTTCAGGTGATGTTAAATGTACAAAACTCAGAAAAATCATATAAGATGTGATAAACAAACATACAGACTACTGCGAATGCTTTGCCATTTTTCAAAAAACTTGTACAATTATGCTTTGTATCAAGTAAGGCAACACTATTTTAAAACTCAGGAATATCTGCGATATGAAAGTGTATATCATCTTGTGAAAGAAAACGAAAATTACAGACTTTTGCCATCACAGGTTGCTCAGCAAACACTTATTTCTGTAGATGAAACATTTAAATCCTTTTTAGGTCTTTTGAAAGCCAAAAAAGAAGAGAAAACAGATAAAAAAGTTTCAATACCAAAATATCTGCCAAAGGACGGGATGTACCAAATTGTTTTTCCTAAGGATCAGTTCAAAATGGAAGGCAAAAAAGTACGATTGAGTCTTGGTAGGGGTTTTGCGAAAGAGTTTGGTGTAAGATACTTGTATTTTGAACTGCCACAAATTATTTCAGACAAAAAGCTCAGTGAAGTCAGGATAATACCGAAGTTTTGTGGCAGATGGTTTGAGATTGAGTATGTGTATGAGGAAAAAGAACAGATGAACATTCTTGACCCGAGCAGATATTTAGCGATAGATTTAGGAGTAAACAATTTTGCTGCTATTGTTGATACCATTGGGACTGCCTTTTTGATAGAGGGTAGGTTTTTAAAATCAGTCAACCGATGGTACAACAAACAAAGGGCAAGACTTCAAAGTGTATACTCAAAACAGGGAATCAAAATGGGCTCAAAACTTGCAAAGATTTCTCTAAAAAGACAGCATATAATTGACAATTTTTTAAATCAGACTGTGAATTTTGTAATTAAGCACTGTTTAGAAAAGAGGATAGGTAATATAGTGGTAGGGCAGTTAGAAGATATCAAACAGGGGATAAATCTTGGTAGGGTGAATAATCAAAATTTTGTGAGTATACCATATGACAAGTTCAAGAGAAAATTGGAAGCAAAATGCAAGCACTATGGTATAAGGTACATGGAAATAGATGAGAGCTATACATCACAAAGATGCAGCAGATGTGGGATAGTAGATAAGAGCAATAGGAAACACAGGGGATTGTACGTATGCAGAAGATGTGGGCATGTAGTTAATGCAGATATAAATGGGGCAATAAATATAGTTGAGAAAGTAGCTGGTGAGTCTGTGAAGAAGCAGATAACCAGTAGTGGGTGTGTGAACCACCCTGTGAGAATAAGGGTAGCTTGAAAGCCTACCAAACTTCTCACAAAGCCACCACCTCTATAGGTGGGCGGTAGTTCACTTCTTACTGCTAACACAAGTAGAGAGATTATGGAAAAAATCCGCTCAATTACGGGGTATGGCTATGTAGTAAAAGGAATGGATGAGCATATACTTATCTCTATTATAGAAATGGCTTTTAAATTGTATGAGACAAACAAGAGAGTAAAAAAAGAACAGGAGCTTTTTCATAGTTTATTTGACTCAAGTGATGCAATTATGCTGATTATTGATCCTGAAACAGGAAAGATTATGGGTGCAAATAGAGCAGCTTGCAATTTTTATGGTTATCCTAAGGAAGTATTTTTGCAAATGAATGTAGAAGCAATTCTTTGTTCTACCAGAGTAGAAGCTTTGAAGAAATACGAAGAAACCTTAAGGAATGGTAATAATTCACTGATTTGTATTCATCGATTGGCAAATGGAGAAGAGCGAATAGTAGAAGTTTATCCATCTTATATACATCATGAAAATAAGGTGGTGTTATATTTAATAATATTTGACATTACTGAGCGCTGGAGAGTTGAAGAAGAACTGATGCTTTACAAACGTTTATTTGAAGATTCACTCAACGAAATATATATATATTTTCTCCTGAAACCCTAAAGTTTCTCGCTGTAAATCGTGGAGCACGAAAAAATTTAGGATATACTGAGGAGGAACTAAAAGCTCTCACTCCACTTGATTTAAAACCTGAATTTGATTTGGAAAGTTTCAAAAAATTGCTTTCTGACTTAACTTATAGTGAAAACAACCACATTGTTTTCACTACTGTTCACCGCCGGAAAGATGGCTCTCTTTATCCAGTAGAAGTCCATCTCCAACTTGTACAATATATGGGTAAAAAGTTATGTATAGCCTTTATAATTGATATAAGTGAACGCATCCAGATGGAGAAAGAGCTAAGGGAACAAAACAAGATCTTAAGTATCATCACCGAATATGTTCACGATGCTATTATAATGCTTGATAGTGAAGGGTGTATAACATTTTGGAATCCTGCGGCAGAAAGACTATTAGGCTATTCCAAAGAGGAAGTAATGGGGGCTGAGTTACATAGATTAGTTATAAATGACGAAAAAGTGTACCACCTTTATAAAGAGGGTTTTAAGAAATTTCAACAAACTGGCAAAGGAGCTGTTTTAGGGAAAACAATAGAATTGAAGGCGAAACACAAAAAAGGTCATGAAATCTATGTTGAACTTTCTCTTTCTGCTGTGAAGATTAATAATGCATGGCATGCAATAGGAATTTTGCGTGATATAACTGAACGAAAGAAATTCGAAAAACTAATTTATAAGCAATCTATTACTGACTCATTAACGAACATTTACAATCGTCGATTTTTTATGCAAATGTTAGAAAAAGAGATAGAGCGAACGAAGAGAAATGGGAAGTCATTTTCTCTTATTATGTTTGACTTAGACCACTTTAAAAAAATAAATGATAATTTTGGACATGCCATGGGAGATGTAGTGCTCAAGAGAGTTGCTGAGACGGTAAAGAGAAGGATACGCAAAACCGACTATTTTGCACGGTGGGGAGGTGAAGAGTTTATAATTCTATTGCCAGAGACTTCGGTGAATAATGCTGTAAAAGTGGCCGAAGAGCTTCGTGAACATATAAGCAGTATGAAACTACCAGTGGTTGGGCATGTGACTGCGAGCTTTGGTGTAGCAGGATTCAAAGAGCAAGATACAATTGATAGTATTCTTGTACGTGTAGATGATCTGCTCTATGAAGCTAAGAAAGCAGGGAGAAATTGTGTGAAGAGTGAAAGTGAGAAAATAAAGTATGAGACCATATAGGGCGATGCAGTGCAAGATTTTTTAACAAAAACTACTGTTTTAGTGTATTTTAATATAAAGAGTAAGGGATTAGTAATGACAAGAAGTTACTAATCCCTTTTAATTTTGTTTAATAGTATTACTCGTTCCTTCTTTATCTTAAGCCTGCTGCAACCGAAACTGTCAGCTGATGCTGAGGGTCAATTTGATTGTCTTTGTGGCGAAGTCCATTGAATGTATACACATCAAAATGTCCATCCATTCCATTTACAATTGTATCAAGGTTTGGACCGTAGCCATATCCACCGCTTCTGTTTGCAACATTTTGATTGTAAGGAACGCCGTCCACCCCTGCGTGTGGCATGCCAGAAACTGACACGGCTATTCTTCTTCCTTTTACTTCAAGTATGAACGGACGTCTTTCCCATGTCCAGCTGCCACCAAATATCTCTTTCATGATTTGAGTGTCTTTAAAGCTCAAGGTTTCTACATCGGCATGGCTTGCACCCATTGTCCTTTTTGCAAAGAAATATTTTCCTGTCTGGATGTCAATAAACTTGCCAACGCTGCCGATTGGGAATACATAATTTCCCTGCGAAAACCAGTCGAGCATTTCAACTCCGTACTCATTTAAATGCACAGCAACTGTGTGAACAGGCACTTTTAAGGTTTGTCCTGCATAGATGTATGAGTTTTCATTCAAATTATTTGCCGACATAAGTTCATAGTCGGGTATTCCAAATTTTACTGCAATCGACCATATTGTATCTCCACTTTGCACCTTGTAGTATGTATAGCTTACATAGTCACCTGAAGTATCAACAGGTATATAAGAATAAAAATAGCTACTTGGTTTTGAGACGTCAGAAATATCTTGTTTTATATCTACTGCCCAGATTGAAACAAAGCCAGTTCCTTTTGCTGATGAAATTTTATAGAATTCTGATTGCTTTCCAATGATGTTTACAGTTTGTCCTTGGGTAAGATAAAATAGATTTTGTGCTGACGAAGATGGAAAAGCTTTTACATATGTCCACCACTTTATTATTCCAGTAATTTGGACAGGGTTAATACTTACCTTTTTTACAATTAGCTTTTGTCCAACATAGAGTGTGTCGCTTGTAAGGCTATTGAGGCTTTTAATAGTTTCAATAGATGTTCCGAAAGTTTGAGACAATATCCAGAGAGAGTCACCGCTTTGAACACTGTAGACTATGTAGTTTCCGTTTGGCTTGAATATCATTCGTTTTCCTGATGTATAATGACGATATTCAAATAAATTCAAGTAAGTTTTGAAAGTAGAATAAGGTACACAAATTCTATTTTGTATGATTTGCATTGGTCCGTCCATATAAAAGTTTTTTCCATTGAATGTCACCACATTGCTATCGAGCTTGAATATAAGTTCATTTTGGTCAACGATAAGCTTTGACTGAAGAAAGTTATAGTCTTTTGGATCGAAAGCAAAACTTCCACCCAGTATCCTTGAAAGTTCATAAGGAGAGAGATATGCTACTGAACTTTTGTTAATAATGGTGATATAAGATGGGTTGCCATTTGCATCAAAAAATAGAGCTTCTTCTTTTTGAATATCAGAGGCAAACGAAGGAGAAACTATGACTAAAGATAAGACTATAGCAGTAGTAACAAACAGCCAAAGTCTCAATAATCTTTTCATAAAAACCCCGCCTCTTTCAAAAGTTTTAATATATTTTCATTATAAAGCCAGGTTTTTATTCAGCTCAAATGAAATACTTTCCAAAGTGACCAAATGTCATTTTTAAAAGTATAAAAGAAAAGTTGGCTCTTTTATTGAGCCAACTTTTTCTCTAAAAAGAAATATTTTTCATCAAATTTGCCATCTCCAGGGCAGACAGAGCTGCGTCAAATCCTTTGTTTCCTGCTTTCGTGCCCGCTCTTTCGATTGCCTGGTCAACTGTGTCGCATGTCAGAACACCAAATATGACTGGAACTTCTTGTTCTAAGGAGACGTTTGCAATGCCTTTTGATACTTCTGCGCTTACATACTCAAAATGTGGTGTGCTGCCGCGAATCACTGCACCAAGTACAATTATTGCATTGTATTTTTTTGACTTTGCAAGCTTTTTAGCAACAAGTGGTATTTCAAAAGCACCTGGTACATAATATACGTCGATATTTTCACTGTCCACATCATGCCGCTTAAGACCATCTAAGCATCCTTTTAAAAGCTCATCTGTGATAAATGAGTTAAACCTTGAAATGACAATTGCAAATTTCAAATCTTTTCCTTGAAAGCTACCTTCAAAAGTTCTCAAAGCCATCCTCTCCTTTTATTAAGATTTCATGCTTTTTCTTTAATATTTTCGAATGTATATATTTCCTATTATATGGATTTATAACAATCGGAATAGATATTCTCTTTAAAATCTCAATTCCGCAATCCTGCAAAAAAGAAACCTTTTCAGGATTGGATGTTGCAAGATTAATTTTGCTTATACCAAAGAACCTTAAAATATGCAGAGCATCGAAGTAATCTCTTAAATCATCGTCAAAGCCCAGTAGATTGTTTGCCTCATAGGTATCAAAACCTTGCTGTTGAAGTGCATATGCCTTTATTTTATTGGCAAATCCAATTCCTCTTCCTTCCTGGTCAAGATAAATGAGCATGCAGTTTTTGTTCTCTGCCATAAACTGCAAGAAAAATTCAAGCTGCTGATGACAGTCGCACCTTAAACTGTGAAAAACATCTCCCGTTTTGCACGAAGAGTGTATTCTTACATTTACCGGCTGGCTTGGATTAAAGGTCTCATTTATTAGCACAGCATGTTCTTTTTGAGAAAAATAGTTTTTGAAAGCAAAAATTTTAAACTTTCCATACTGTGTGGGAAGGTCTGCCTCAGCTTCTTTTTGGACTGTGGAGTGGCTTAATAGAATATATTTTTCAATCTCATCAATTGTGGTAACAGGTATTGAAAACCTCTTTGCCAAGCTTTTTACATACTCTTTGTTATGACTGTCTCCTTTTTCGTCTAAGATTTCAATCATCACTGCAGCAGGAAAAAGCTTTGAGATTCTGCAAAGTTCTACAGCAGCCTCTGTATGACCTTTTCTTGCAAGAACACCTCCTTCATGAGCAACAACAGGGTTTACATGCCCAGGAATTTTAAAGTCAGAAGCCGTTGCATTTGGATTTGCAAGCTCTTTGCTTGTTTTGCTCCTTTCTTTAGCAGTTATACCTGTTTTTGTGTCTTTGTGGTCAACTGTAACTGTGAAAGTGCAACTGTCTTTAGTGTTATAAGGAACGTATAAATTCAAGCGCTCTTGAATTTCTTTGTCTATAGCAACACAGAACATTCCCTTAGCGTGATTTAAGACAAAACTTATCTTTTCAGGTGTTGAAAACTGAGCGGGCAGAATTAAGTCTGCCTCATCTTCACGGTTTTGGCTGTCAAATACTATGACAAATTCTCCATTTTTAAAACTTTCTATTACATTTTTCAAGCCGTACATTTATATCACCTCAAATTTTCTTTCACAATCTTTGCAATGTAGTCAAATTCAATGTTTACCCAGTCACCAACCTTTTTGTACTTCAAGGTAGTATTTTCAATAGTGTGTGGAATCAAAGATATTGTAAAGTATGTGTCAAAGACATCTACAACTGTAAGAGAAATACCGTCAATTGCAACAGAACCTTTTTTGATAACAAGGCCTTTGAAATCTTCAGATGGCTTTATCCCAATTATTCTACTTTTTCCCTGAATTTTTTGCATACAGATTGTGCCAATACAGTCAACATGGCCAAGAACAATATGACCGCCAATTCTGTCTCCCATCTTCAAAGCAGGTTGTAAGTTTACAGGCATCCCCTCTTTTAAAAATTTAAGTGTTGTTCTTTCAATTGTTTCAGGTGACAGGTCAAAATCAAAAATTCTATTTGAAATATTTGTAACTGTCAAGCACACACCATCAACTGCTATACTGTCACCAATTTTTGCATCTATCTTTTTCACTTCTATACTCAGCTTTACAATATCCTCAATTTTTCTTATTGAAACAACCCTGCCAACCTCTTCAACAATACCGCTAAACATAACTTATATCTCCTTCAATAATGGTAGAGTTTTTAAAGGTTGTGACTTTTGTATTTACAAGCTTTGGGAAAAGGTCTTCAAAGCCTTCTGAGCCTACCACACCTTTTGTGTGCTGCCCACCAATGAAAACATTGAATATCAATGAATACCAGTAATCTGCAATTCTTTGTTTCAAAAGAGAAAAGTTTAATAAACTTCCTCCCTCAACAAGGACTGATACTATCTTTTGCTGTGCAAGTTTTGAAAACACATCTGAAAGTTCAAGATGACCATCTTCTGACGACTTTGCAAAAATTATTTTTATTCCTTTTTGAGAAAGAAGATCTATTTTTTGAGTATCATTTACATTTTCGCTGCACACAATGTAGGTAGAATACTCATCAGAGGTTTTTACAATATTGCATTCAAAAGGAATTCGAAGTTTTGAATCAAGCACAACTCTTATGGGCTGCCTTACAATCTGGCCATACCTTGCATTTAAAATTGGATTATCTGAAATTACAGTATTTACAGACACCAAAGTGGCCATATATTTCTGACGAAGGCTGTGCACAAAGACGTTTTCTTCTTCAGTATTAAACAGAAATCTCTTATTTGAGGGTGTTGCAATTTTTCCATCAATACTGTGGGCAACTTTTATAGCGATATAGGGAATGCCTGTCTTCATGTACTTAAAAAAATCTTTGTTGATACTTTCTGCTTCTTTTTCCAACACGCCTTCTACAACCTCAATTCCATGTTGTTTTAAAATTTGTATACCCTTGCCATTGACAAAGGGATTTGGGTCTCTTGTGGCAATCACAACCTTTTTAATCCCACTTTTTATAATTGCTTCTGTACAAGGTGGCTGTTTGCCAAAATGACAGCAGGGCTCTAAAGAGACATACATTGTTGCGTTTTTGAGACTATAGCCATTTTTTATTGCATCCTCGATTGCCAAAACTTCTGCATGCTTTTCACCATACTTTTGATGATATCCTTTTCCAATTATTGTTCCGTTTTTTACAATCACGCATCCCACTCTTGGGTTAGGCAGCACCAAAGGTGAGGCTTTCTTTGCAAGCTCAAGTGCCATGTTCATGTAATAACTGTGCGAAAGGGACCTCAAAAGTATCCTCCCCTCTGCCAGAAATTTGTACACAAAAAAATTAAAGCCTCGAAAGTGTTTTTCCACCTTCGAGGCTTGCAAGCTTGTGTTTTATGATGTATAAGAAAATCTTCCTTACACATCCACTCCTTCTCCCATCCGGACTGTAACCGTTGGCACCGGAATTTCACCGGTTCTGCAAAAGCTGCAAGTAGGACAGCTTTTGCTCGCGGGCTTTTACCGCCAGTGGGGAATTTCACCCCGCCCCGAAGGATGGACTTTTACCATTAGCTTATATTCGATTTTATACTTCATTATATTCATAAGTTTTCAAAATTTCAATAGCAAAATTTACCTTATCCAAACTTTGTAAACTACAGCAAGGCTTAAGGCCAACAATGGAAGGCCAAGATAAATTAGTTCGAATTTTTTGCTTGTAATTCCTACAATCAAAAACACAATTATACTCAAAATTATGCCAAAAGCTAAAAATAACCCTAAAAATTTTTTAAAATTTTTCGTAAACTTTGTTCCAAAAACAAAAGGGAAAAGAATAAATTCTATCATTGCAATTAAAACGATAGCCAAAACAATGGTTCCTAAAGTATAGAAAACATTTTTTGCAAAAACTGAACTAATCACCGAACCAATAACTGCTAATGTAGCAAGAGAATAGAAAAATATTCTATAAATTTTAATTAGTTTTTCATTCATTTAAAAATCCTCCTACAAAGCGTGTGAAAAACTTCTGCTGTATTATGTTTACTTCCATTTTATTTAAAAAAAGAAATATCCGCAATTATCAATATCACTTCTTTGCTCAAATTTTTTAGTATCCTTAGATATCATTTATTAATTTTTGTTGAAAAACCAACTACCAATGTGATAAAGTATATATCAAAGAATAATCGAAATCGCTTACAACACCTGTATTTGATAAAATTAAAAAAGTAAAATGAAAGGGGGCAGAGTATTTGCCGTCAATTGAGGATGTTGCAAAAAGAGCTGGTGTTTCAAAGGCAACTGTATCAAGAGTTATAAATGGAACAGCGAATGTATCTGAGAAAAAGAAAAAGGCTGTTTTGGAAGCTATTAAAGCTTTAAATTACACTCCAAATGTAACAGCTAAAAATTTAGCAAGAAGAAAGACAGATACAATAGGAATCATAATCCAACAGCTCAGCAGCTGGTTTTACAGTGAAGTTGTGGGTTTACTCAACCAATATATAACCCAGCGGGGATACGGGGCTATATTTTGTCAGCTGATAGACAATATTGACTACTTCAAATTCTTGGTAGGTAGAGTGGATGGAGTCATAGTTTTTGGATATAAAAGCATTGATAAGCAAGCGTTAAAACTTTTGCATGCTAACAATGTTCCAGTTGTTCTTGCAGAAAACAACACTGAATTTACAAATGTTCCGAGGATAAATGTAAATAACCTGCAAGGTGGCTACATTGCAACAAAGTACCTTATCGAAAAAGGTTGCAGGAAAATCGTACATATATCAGGTCCACTTGAGTCTTTTGAAAGTGTTGCAAGATATGAGGGATACAAGGCAGCATTAAGAGACTTTGGAGTAGAATTTGATCAGGAACTTGTCATCGAGGGAGATTTTATGTTTCAAAAGGCATATGAAAATACGAAAAAGCTTTTACAAAACAAAAGAATAGATGGCATATTTGCAGCAAACGACCTTATGGCATATGCAAGCATGTACGCATTGGATGAGATGGGAATATCTGTTCCAAATGATGTGAAGGTAGTCGGGTTTGACGATGTGGATTTGGTAGGGCTTCAGCTCAGCAAAATGCCAAGACTTACAACAGTTCGCCAGCCAATTGACCTTATGGCAAAGACAGCTTGTGATATTCTTTTTGAAAAAATAGATGACCCGACCAAAAAATTTGAAAGTGAATATATTCTTGACACTCAGCTTATAATAAGACAGTCTGCGTAAAATATATTTTCAATATAAAAATTCAAGAAAAAATTCAAGAAAGGAAGGTGTTTTGGATGTATTTTATTGGAATTGACGTTGGAACATCTGGGACAAAGACCATTTTAACTGACTCCAAAGGGAACATCTTGGCAACAGCAACATTTGAGTATCCTCTTTATCAGCCTCAGATTGGCTGGGCTGAGCAAAATCCAGAAGACTGGTGGGATGCAAGCGTTAAAGGAATTAAAGCTGTGCTTGAAAAGTCAAAGGTAGATCCCAAGGAAGTTAAGGCTGTGGGACTTACCGGGCAGATGCACGGGCTTGTGATGCTTGACAAAAACTACAACGTTATAAGACCATCAATCATCTGGTGTGACCAGAGAACGGCAAAAGAATGTGATGAAATAACAGAAAAGATTGGCAAGGAAAGACTTATTGAAATTACAGCAAACCCTGCACTGACAGGTTTTACAGCGTCAAAGATTTTGTGGGTGAGGAACAACGAGCCCCAAAACTATGAGAAGGTCTACAAGATTTTGCTTCCCAAAGACTATATAAGATTTAAGCTTACAGGCGAGTTTGCAACAGATGTGTCGGATGCATCCGGTATGCAGCTTTTGGACATTAAAAACAGGTGCTGGTCTGATGAGGTACTTGAAAAGCTTGAGATAGACAAAGATCTTCTTGGAAAAGTCTATGAGTCGCCAGAGGTTACAGGAAAAGTGAGCAGGCAAGCAAGTGAGATTACAGGTCTTTGGGAAGGGACGCTTGTTGTTGCAGGTGGAGGAGATCAGGCAGCAGGTGCTGTTGGAAATGGCATAGTAAAGACGGGTGTGATTTCATCTACAATTGGTTCGTCTGGCGTTGTTTTTGCCCATCTTGACGAGTTTAAGATTGACCCACAGGGAAGGGTTCACACATTTTGTCATGCAGTGCCGGGAAAATGGCACGTTATGGGTGTAACACAAGGTGCCGGACTTTCTCTTAAGTGGTTTAGAGACAACTTTGCTCATATCGAAAAGGCTGCGTTTGAGTTTATTGACAAAGACCCATACATTTTGATGGACCAGGAGGCAGAACTTGCAAACCCTGGTTCAGATGGACTTGTCTTCCTGCCATATTTGATGGGGGAAAGAACGCCCATTTTGGACCCGTACGCAAAGGGGATATTCTTTGGGATAACGGCAAAGCATACACGAAGAGAGTTCATTAGAGCTGTCATGGAAGGTGTTGTATTTTCACTTAAAAACTGTCTTGATATTTTACATGAGATGGGCATTGAGGTAAAAGAGGTGAGAGTTTCAGGTGGTGGTGCAAAGAGCAAGCTCTGGAGACAGATGCAGGCAGACATATTTGAGATGGATGTATGGACACTGAATTCCAAAGAAGGACCTGCGTTTGGTGCGGCTATCTTGGCAACTGTTGGTGCAGGGGTGTATAATAAGGTCGAAGAGGCTTGCGATACTATGATTCAGAAGGTTGAAAGCTGTAGTCCAAATAAAGACTTATTTGAAGTATATAGAAAGACTTATAAACTTTATAATAGCATATATCCAAGAGTAAAAGATTTATTTAACATGTAAGAGAGCCGTGTTTGGCTCTCTTTTTTGTCATTTTGTTTGAAGGATTTTTGTGCCTTTTGTCGAAATAATAAGGTGTGTGACTTTTTTGACAGGGGGACTGAAGATTGAAACTACAAAAGAATTTATGGATGAGGATTTTTGAGTTTTTTCTCTTCTTCTTGATATGTTTTCCACTGGCAGTTCAGGTTGCCGAAATTTTTTTTCATGTTAAAAAACCTATCATTGAATATCTTCAAATTGTAACTCTGTTCTTTGCGATGGTATTTTTTACAGTCTTTTATATTCTCAGATATGGCAGTATATTGAAAAGATATAGAGTGTTTGAGAAAAAACAAAAGGTCATAATTAAAAAGCTAAAAGAGGAAAAAGATAGTATTGAAAAAAATTATATTGATAGTATCCGACTGAACAAAGAGATGACAAATATTGTAAAAAGATTAATTGAGACAGAAAGGGACTTAAGAGAAAAAAATGAATGGTTTAAAAATTTTTTTGAGCTCTCAACTAAGATTATTAGTCTTTCGAATGTAGAAAATATAGTTGAGGTTATAGGTGAGTATAGCCATGGAAGTTTAAGATTTTTTCGCATGAGCATTTATCATGATAGTGATTATAAAAGATTCAAAATCTTGAGCGAGTTTGGGCAAAAAGATGTACATGAACAGCTGCTTCTGAGCAGAGCAAGAGAGGATATCAATATTGCTTACAAGATAGAAAATAATAACTTGGTAAAAGTAGCTATTCCGATTGTTTCAGAAGAGAGATGTGAAGGTATTTGTTTTTATGGAATTGAATGCAAAAGCACTTCAAGCGAAGATGTTGAATATTATATCAGCCTGTGCAATTTTATTACTATAGCCATAAAAAATGCCATTTATTATTCAAATCTCAAAAAACAGAAATCAGAAATAGAAGATTTGTATGAAAAAAGCACTTACATGAACGAAAAACTGAAAGAGACAATTGAGGAGTTAAATAAATCAAAGGCAGAACTGGAGAAGAAAAATCAAGAAATTGAAAAGTTCTTCTATGAAACAATCTTATGCTTGTCCAAAGCAATTGAGTACAAGGATGTGTATACAAAAGGACACTGCGAAAGAGTGCAAAGCATTGCTTTAAAGATTGCCGATGAGCTTTCGCTTTCAGAGGAAGAAAAAGATGTTCTAAAGGTTGCGTGTTTGCTTCATGATATAGGAAAGATTGGTGTGAAAGAGGATATACTGAACAAGAAAGGTTCTTTAGAAGCTCATGAGTATGAGGAAATACAAAAACATCCTTTAATAGGTTACAACATTTTAAAAGATTTAGAGTTTACGGACAGAATCAAAAAGGTTGTGCTTCAGCACCATGAAAGGGTGGATGGCAGAGGTTATCCGTTTGGATTGAAAGATGAAGAAATAGACCTTCTTGCAAAGATTGTAGCTGTTGCCGATGCTTATGATGCAATGACTTCTGATAGACCCTATAGAAAAGCTTTTGATAAGGAGACAGCTTTAAGCGAGATGAAAAGGTGTGCCGGCAGCCAGTTCGATACTACTATAGTGGAAAAACTGATTAATTTAGCCCAAAAAGGTTTAGTGATGTTTTTATAGAAAAAGAAAAAGGAGTGTGTTAAAATTATTAAATAAGCTTGATAGGGAGCAAAGAATAGAGATGTTCAAGGTCATTTTGGCTATAAAGAACCAAAAATTATTTTCTGTTGTAAAAAGTACCCTTATTGAAAATGGCTATACCATTGCTGACACTGCTTCGGACTTTGCAGATTGCCTAAGAAAGATAAG
This sequence comes from Caldicellulosiruptor hydrothermalis 108, assembly GCF_000166355.1. Lineage (NCBI taxonomy): Bacteria > Bacillati > Bacillota > Caldicellulosiruptorales > Caldicellulosiruptoraceae > Caldicellulosiruptor > Caldicellulosiruptor hydrothermalis. The sequence continues at coordinate 2,137,518 of NC_014652.1, read as the reverse complement.
GGTTTTAAAACCAGATATTGTTGTTATGGAGTATGGATTTAGTGTTGGCAGTATGGTGGAGATGATAGATATTCTAAAAAATGATAGAATATGTCCTGTTGTCATCTTGGCAAACCAGGCACAAAGGTCTAATATAGAAAGTGTAATCTTAGAAGATGATGAGTTCAACATTTTCTTGTACAGTCCATTTAATAAATGGGCATTCATATCTTTTGTTGAGACTATTGTAAAAAATTGGATGAGATTAAGAAAGTTAGAAGAGCAAATAAGAAAGCTTCAGGATGATTTGGAAACAAGAAAGCTTGTTGAAAGGGCAAAAGGGATTTTGATGAAGGAGCTAAAGCTTGATGAGGAAAGTGCTATGAAAAAGCTTCAAAAGCTCAGTATGGACCACCAGATGCCTATTAAAGAAGTGGCAAAGAGAATCATAGAATGGAAATTAAAGAACTCAAAGTGAATAAGGCAAGTCAAATGAAAGTTCTTATATTTGGCGGGTTTGATGCAGACAATAGAAAACTTTATGTTATGAATGAGTACATAGAAGTACTTTTAATGTTAAATGCAAAACCCATAATTTTTCCTATAAGTGTCTTATCAACCGAGCTTTTAAGAGAGTACATACAGATGTGTGAGTGTGTTCTTTTTTGCGGAGGTGAGGATGTTCACCCTAAATTTTATGGCAGAGAACCTCAAGTAGGAATAAGAAGAATCAATCTTTTGAGAGATAGAATAGAGTTTGAAGCAATGAGAATTTCATATGAGATGGACAGAAGAGTTTTGGCAATCTGCAGGGGCGTGCAGGTTATGAATGTTGCGTTTGGTGGGACTTTGATACAGGACATAGAGAGAAAATCCTCCATCTCTCATTACCAGAATCTTGATGGTATGTATGGATATCACACTGTAGAAGTTGTTGGAGGGTTATTCACTCGCATCTTTGGATGCCGAAAGATTCTGGTAAACTCTTTTCACCATCAGGCAATAGAAGAGGTAGCACCTGGGTTTGAAATAGAGGCAGTATCAACAGATGGCATTGTGGAGGCAATTTCAAAAAAAGACAGAAGCTTTTTTGTAGGTGTGCAGTGGCATCCCGAGCTTATGGTAAAGGATGATCTTCTTCAAAAAAGGCTTTTTGAGAGGTTTTTGAAAGGGTGATGTATTTGAGTATTGGGGAGCTGTCTGAAATAATTTTGAAATATAGTGGGAAAATAATTTATTCGATAGTCATCTTGGTTATTGGTTTTTTGTTTTTAAAGTTTTCTAACAAAATACTGGAAAAATGGAAGAAAAAACAGAGAAGTTCTGTATTTCCAATTAATCAAAAGAGGATAGACACTCTTGCAGCACTTTTCAAAAGTATTATAAAATACTCTATATACTTTTTAGTGATTGTGCTCATTCTTGAAAACTTTAACGTTTCAATCAAAACAATCTTAGCTGTTGCAGGGATAGGTGGACTTGCGATAGGTTTTGGTGCACAGAGTTTAATTCGCGACGTGATAGCAGGTCTTTTTTTGATTATAGAAGATCAGCTGTCTGTCGGTGACTATGTTACCATCGATGGAAGAAGTGGTACTGTAAAAGAAATGGGAATAAAGACAATTAAAATTCAGGACTACAACGGCTCAATCCATATTATTCCAAATGGTTCCATAGGTGCCATTACAAACTGGTCGAGACACAACTCAAAGGCAATTGTGGATGTTAAGCTCAACACAAAGATGAACTTTGATGAGGTGTCTTTGAAGCTCCAAGAGGTGTTCAAAGAGATTGAAGAAGAATTCAAAGAAGACATTGTAACACCACCACAGATTGTGGGTATTGTGGACACAAACTGGATAGAATATACACTCAGAATTGTGACAGAGACAAAACCTCTTCGCCACTGGGATTTAGAGAGGGCGATGAGAAAAAAGATAATTGAAAAGCTTTTTGTAAGCTAAAAAACTAAAGTTTAGAAAGGGGTAGTAACAAGGGAAGATGAAAGTTTCAGAGCTTTTCATGCCAACTCTAAAAGAAACACCTTCAGATGCAGAGATAGAATCACATAAGCTTATGTTAAGATCTGGTTTTATGAGACAGCTCTCCTCTGGCATATATGTGTATCTTCCGCTTGGCTACAGAGTTTTAAGAAAAATAGAAAACATTGTCAGAGAAGAGATGGATAGAAGCGGAGCTCAAGAGGTTCATATGTCTGCACTTATGCCAAAAGAGCTTTGGGAAGAGTCTGGTAGATGGGCAGTATTTGGACCAGAGATGTTTAGAATAAAAGATAGAAATGAAAGGGAGTACTGTTTGGGACCTACTCACGAAGAAGCATTTACTTATATAGTCAGGAATGAGATTTCATCTTACAGGGACCTTCCAAAAATTTTGTATCAAATTCAAACAAAGTTTCGCGATGAAAGAAGGCCGCGGTTTGGTGTTATGCGCTGCCGAGAATTTACAATGAAAGATGCTTATTCTTTTGACATTGATGAAAAAGGCTTGGACATATCATATCAGAAGATGTATGATGCGTATGTGAGGATATTCAAGAGATGTGGGCTTGATGTAAAGATTGTGGAAGCAGACACAGGTGCAATGGGCGGAGCAAGCTCACACGAGTTCATGGTTCCATCTTCTGTTGGTGAGGCAGAGATTGCATATTGCAAAGCGTGCGGATATGCTGCAAACTTGGAAAAGGCAGAGTGTTTGGATGAGCCTGTTGAAAACAATGAGGAGCTTAAAGAAAAACAGGAAGTCTACACTCCAAATGTGAGGACAATTGAGGAGCTTGTGAACTTCCTGGGCATTGACAGCACAAGGTTTGTAAAGACAATGATTTACAAGGCAGATGACAAGTTTGTTGCAGTGCTGGTGAGGGGAGATAGAGAGGTAAATGAGACAAAGCTAAAAAATCTTTTAGGAGCTACAGACCTTGAGCTTGCATCGGCAGAGGATGTAGAAAGAATTACAGGTGCAAAGGTGGGATTTGCCGGACCAATTGCCCTTTCGATAGATGTGTATGCAGACAACGAGATAAAATATCTCAAAAACTTTGTGGTGGGCGCAAATAAGACAGATTATCATATAAAGAATGTTAATCTCTCAGATTTTAAAGTAACAAAGTTTGCAGACCTCAGGAATATAACCCAAGACGACCTTTGTCCAAAATGCCGCTCTCAAAAGGTGACAATTGAAAGAGGAATTGAGGTTGGACACATATTTAAGCTTGGTACAAAGTATACACAGGCATTTAACTGCGTGTACACAGATGAAAAAGGCGAAAAGAAGCTCATGATAATGGGATGTTATGGTATTGGTATTAACAGGACAGCTGCAGCTATCATTGAACAGATGCACGATGAGGACGGTATAATCTGGCCAATTACAGTCGCACCGTATGAGGTAATTGTTGTGCCTGTAAATGTAAAGGATGAAAATCAGAACAAGATTGCATTTGAGATTTATGAAAACCTTCAGAAAAATGGAGTTGAGGTTTTGATTGATGACAGAGATGAAAGAGCGGGTGTTAAGTTCAAGGATGCAGATTTGATAGGAATTCCGTTCAGAGTTACTGTTGGGAAGAAAATATCAGAAGGAAAGCTCGAGATTAGAAATAGAAGAACAAAAGAATCTTTTGAAGTTGAAATTGAGAAAGCAATAGAGTTTGTAATGAATCTAATCAAGGAAGAAAAAGCAAAATACCAAATATAAGTTTGAAATGTTTGTCAGCAAAAGGGGCTTTAGACAGAAGCCCCTTTTTATTATTTTAAAAAATGTTAAATTTCAAGGAGGGCTTGAAAATGAGGATTATAGATGTCAGTATTCCAATTTCTAATAGTATGGTATATTTTCCTGGTGACCCAAATCCGCAAATATCAAGGGTTTATAGCATTGAAAAAGGAGAAGTGGCAAATGTCAGCAAGCTCATACTTTCATCCCACACAGGGACGCACATTGATGCACCAGCTCATTTTATAAAGGATGGTAAGACAGTTGACCAGATTCCTTTGGAATACTTGATAGGAGAAGTCAAGGTTTTCGAGGTGTATGAAGACGATAGTATAACCAGAGAGTTTCTTGAAAGCAAGGATATAGAGTATGGTGATAGGATATTTTTCAAGACCAAAAATTCTCAGTATCTTAGCAACACCTCAGAGTTCTGTGAAAAGTATGTTTATTTGAGCTTAGATGCAGCCCAGTTTCTCATCGAAAAGAAAGTTCAGGTTGTGGGGATTGATTGTCTTTCGATAGAGGAATTTAACTCAAACGATTTTGCTGTTCACAAGCTACTTCTTTCCAATGATGTGGTGATTATTGAAGGTTTAGACCTTTCACAGGTATGTAGAGGGAAATACAGGTATGTGGCATTACCATTGAAACTAAAAGACTGTGACGGTGCACCTGCAAGGGTGGTGTTGATTGAAGACTAAGTTTCTTTGTTAAAGTGTAAAATTATGGGTTTCAAAATTAAAGCGATTTTTAGAAGGCACCAATGTGGTAAAATAAATGTAGGTGCCTTTTTTTGTTGTAATCAATAGCTTGTTTTTTTATAAAAAAGGAGTGAATTTTGAAAATGCTCTTCAAAGATAGAGTTGATGCGGGTGAGAAGCTCACAGAAAAGCTGAGGCTATTTAAAGAAAGGCAGGATGTGGTTCTTTTTGCAGTTCCAAGAGGTGGGGTGGTTGTCGCAAAAGTAATTGCAGATAGGCTCAAAATCCCTTTGGATATTGTGTTGGCAAAAAAGATAGGTGTCCCTTTTAACAAAGAGTTTGCTATTGCCGCAGTGGATATAAATGGAGATGTGGTTTTAAATAATGAATATGTAGAATATTTCTCTATGAGAGACGAATATATAGAACACCAAAAGAAAAGAGTCTTAGAAAGCTTAAAAGACCAAATAATTAGGTACAGGGGATCTGTTGAGTATAAAAGCTTGGAAAACAAGGTGGCAATAATAGTGGATGATGGAATTGCAACAGGTGCAACAACAAAAGCATGCATAAGGTTTCTTTCAAAACTAAATCCTAAAAAAATATACGTTGCAACACCGGTAATTGCACCTTCGACGTTAAAAGAGCTGGAAAAAGAATGTGATGGCATTTTTTATATTGTAAGTAGCGAGCCATTTTGGGCAGTTGGACAGTTTTACCTCGACTTTTCACAGGTCTCTGAAGAGGATATTAAAAAACTGCTAAGCTAAAATTTTTTTAAAAACTGTGTGCACAAAAATGTTAACATAAAAAGGCTTTTGTGATAATATAGAATAAAACAAATGGCGGTTGAGTGTGATGAAGAAATGGACTTTTACAGGATTGGTGATAAGGTCTTAAGTCTTCAAAAAATAGTGGATGAAGTCAAGAAGATATTGGACCTTCGTCAAAAAGGATTTTCGCAGATTGAGGTTTCCGAAAAGCTGAAAATAGATAGGTCTTTTATCTCAAAGCTTGAAGGGCTTGGAGAAGTACGCAAGGGCAAAAATATTGCTGCAATCGGATTTCCTGTAAAAAACAAAGATGAAGTAGAACAGGTATTGAAGAGCTACGGAATAAACTACTATCTTTTAATGACAGAAGAAGAAAGAAATAGTTTTATAAACTCCCTTTCTGCTGCTCAACTTTTGAATATCATGGGTGAATATATAAATAATTTTAAAATGTTTGACATTGTAATTGCCATGGGTTCGGACTTTAGACTAAACTGGTTCAAAGCTTTTCTTGATTGTGAGGTCATTACAATACCTCTGGGAAAATCTCCGCTCAAATATGATGTTGAAGTTGATGTTGAAGAGCTGAAAAAAATCTTAGATTCTATTGTGAAGTAGCAAGAAGGAAAAGGAGATGTTTTTTGCATGAAAAGGGTAGTGAGTGTCAGCATTGGTTCGAGCAAGAGAGATCACAAAACCCAAGCCAAAATAATGGGTATTGACTTTGAGATTGAAAGAATAGGGACAGATGGAGATATAAAAAAGGCAATAGAGATTATAAAGTCCTTAGATGGCAAGGTAGATGCCTTTGGTATGGGAGGAATTGACATTGTACTTTACGGTGGAGGTAAAAATTATGTCATAAGAGAGGCTATTCCTATAAAAAATGCTGCTAAAAAGACGCCTCTTGTTGATGGCACAGGTGTTAAAAATACCTTTGAAAAATGGGTTATAAAATATCTTCAAGACAACAGCATAATAGATTTCAAAGGAAAAACTGCACTTGTTGTATGCGCGCTTGATAGATACAAGCTTGCAGAGGGACTATATGAAGCTGGATGTAAGCTTTTGCTTGGTGATGCCCTGTTTGCCTTAGGAATTCCACTTATGATAAAGAGTCTCAAGGTATTTTACTATCTTGCAGCTTTGCTTGTCCCATTGATAATAAAATTACCATTTAGGATGTTGTATCCCAATGATGACAAAAAAGAAGAAAACCCTAAAAAGCTTAGAAAGTATTGGAAATATTTTGAAATAGCAGACATCATTGCGGGAGATTATAAATACATTCAAAAGTACATGCCAGATAGTTTGGAAGGAAAGATAATTATCACAAATACCATTACAAAAGAGGATGTTGAAGAGCTTAAAAGAAGAAAGCTAAAGATGCTTGTTACTACAACGCCTGAGTTTGACGGAAGATCTTTTGGGACAAATGTTGTTGAGGCAATTTTAGTTGCTCTAACAGGTAAAAAGTTGGAAAATATGAGTCAAGAAGAGATAGAAAAGCTCATAAAAGAGATTGATTTTAAACCCAGGGTAGAAATATTCTATTAGTAGAAGATATTTTCTTGGGTTGATAAAAATTTATACTATTACTTTTGTGTTAGAAGGTGAACGTAGAATTTTTCTTCCAGAATATGCAAGGTTTTTTCCTCTATTTTTAAGAAAAATTTTAGTTGCAAATTCCCAGCCTAAGTTCGAAGAGTATATAAGGCTAATTAGTGGAATAGAGATGAGATTAGAATTTTTCATATTTCCGAAAATGGAAAAGGTTTCAAAGAAACATAAAAAAATAAAACATTTTATTGACCAGCAAAGAAGAGGAAGAGTAATACACTTTGATTGGACATATGAACAAAATATTAACATTAATTGTTTTATTGCATATTATATTGTAAGAGAAATATTAAAAAAATACGGTCAACGTTTAAAAAATAGAAAAATAGGAATAATTGGACTTGAAAAAGCTAAAAAAAATGGACTTTTATATGAGCTTGCGGAAAATACAGATATTCTTTATACTTCATTTGCTTCATTTCAAGAGACAAAAATAGCTGATGAACTTTTGGGAGAGTTCGGAACAGTTATAATAAACTGCTGGGAAGAAGAGAAATTGTTTGAAAATGCGGATATAGTGTTTGTGTTCAGAGAGTTAGACAAGACAGCTTATGCGTTAAAAAGAGGGATAGTGTGCTATCCTGAAAAGGGTGTGGTAGAAGATTTTGAATTTTTGAAGAAGTTCTTTTTTCTTTCTGAGATTTGTGTTGATTTTCTTCCTCTGAAAGATATATGTATATATAACGTGACACCCTTTATCAATTTGCCTATTAACATGGTTGAAATCATTTGTGAAAAGCTTCTTTTTACAACCATAAATAGTTTTTCAGATGCCAAAAATGTCTTTACAAAAGACCTCTTTGATGTTAAAATAAAGCTCAAGTAATATGAAAAATTTAATATTTTCGAAGTGGTCAGAAAAGAGCGCTCAAAAGCTCTTTTCGGGCCTGGGAATTTTACCAGGCAGCAGGGATGAAAAAATCCTGCGGGACCCATGTTTTTACACAAAACATGAGTCTTGGCAGGATTTTTTTATTGTTTTAATAGTGTTGGCGAAGAAGCTTATGATGAAAGGGGTTTTAGTGAAGGTATATGGAAAAGCAGGGTGCGGCACTTTTATCAGTTTTTTCTAATACAGCCTTGGTTTTATTCAAACTTATTGCAGGTAGCATTATGGGTTCTGTGTCTGTTATATCAGAGGCAATTCACTCTGGCATTGACCTTTTAGCAAGCTTGGTTGCATATTTTTCCATCAAACAGGCAAGAAAACCAGCAGATAGTGACCATCCTTTTGGTCATGGCAAGTTTGAAAATGTTTCTGGTGCATTTGAGGCAATATTAATATTTTTAGCAGCAGCTATGATTATTTATGAAGCGATAAAAAAGATTATAAATAGGGGAGAAATTGAGAAAATAGAAACAGGGCTTTTGGTTATGCTAATCTCGGCCGTTATAAACCTTTTTATATCCACAAAACTTTTTAAAGTGGCTAAAAAAACAGATTCTGTGGCTTTGGAAGCAGATGCAATGCATCTTTTCACAGATGTGTTTACCTCATTTGGAGTATTCTTAGGGCTTGTTGCAATAAAACTTACACATATGTACATTATAGACCCGATAATTGCTATCATTGTTGCCCTGATGATAATAAAAGCTTCTGTTGATTTGACTAAAAAAGCTCTATGTGATCTTGTTGACAAGAGTCTTCCTCAAAACGAGATTGAGATAATTGAGAATATAATAAGAAGATACTCTCAGGTTACAAGCTTTCACAAGCTCAGAACCAGGAAAAGTGGAGACAGGCGCGAGATTGATGTTCACATTAGAATGGAAAATTCAACTACTTTAATCGACGCTCACAACCTTTGTAACCAGATAGAAAAGGATATAAAATCAGTTCTGCCAAATTCGTATATTACAATCCACATTGAACCTGAGGATGAGAAGTAGGAAGAGTCACAAAAAGTCTATATTGAAATCCACTGTGTTCGATGATATAATATTGCTAACGGCGATGGAGTCCGCCGTACAAATGCCAATGAGGGCTGATGACTCCTACAGATGCTGCAAAAGAGCAACATCTGTAGGAGTTTTTGTATTTTATAGGCCTAATTTCCTGCTGATTACTTTGATTTTACTGAAGGAGGCAAAGGTATATGAAAAACATTGTTGCAATTGCTATTGGAGCTTTTTTTGGTGCTATTTGTAGATTTTTTATATCTCAGCTGAGCCTTGGCAGCTTTCCATTTGCAACACTTTTTATAAACGTTATTGGCAGTTTTGTTTTGTGCTTTGTTGCAGAGATAACGGTAGAACACATAAAGATTTCAACCGCCTTAAGACACTTGATAACAACAGGTTTTATAAGCAGCTTTACAACCTTTTCTACATTTGTACTTGAAATTGTGAGGTTTTTAATGAAAGGAGAATTTACTGTTGCGATTGTCTATCCTCTTTTATCCATTGTACTTGGGCTTTTAGCTTCAATTTTTGGCTTTGAACTTGCAAGGGTTATTTCAGAAAGACAGCAAAAAGAGGAGTACGAGGCAGCATGAACTATCTGATTGTTGGAGCAGGTGGTATCATTGGAGCAATCTTGAGATATATAGTTGGGAAAATATTTAGAGAGGTAATGGACAAAGACCATCCTGTTGCTACATTGTTTATAAACGTGATAGGGAGTTTTTTAATAGGATATTTGTCAACAAAGCATCTTTCGAGTGAATACAAACTTTTTCTGATGACTGGTCTTCTTGGCGGGTTCACCACATACTCTACGTTTATGCTTGAAACATCAAGGTATATAAAGAGAGAAAAACACATGAAAGCCTTTATTTATGTACTTGTCTCTATCATTTTTGGAATAGTTGCAGCTGGTGTGGGAATTTGGTTAGCAAGCTTTGTCTAAGTATTACTATATTTTGATTATTTTTTAGGTCTCATCACTTGAAACCCCAAATTGAATTAATATATAATTTAAATATTGCAAATTCTAATCTTTTTAATTATTTTGAGGAGAGAGTAGGAAATGAAAATCCAAGCACCAAAAGGAACAAAGGATGTGCTTCCGGAAGAAAGTTATATGTGGCAATATGTTGAGAATAAATTCAGAGAGGTTTGCAAGCTTTATGGATATCAGGAAGTTAGATTTCCCACATTTGAGTACACAGAGCTTTTCCAAAGAGGTGTAGGCGAGACCACTGATATTGTCCAAAAAGAGATGTATACCTTTTTGGACAAGGGTGGAAGGAGCATCACTTTAAGGCCAGAAGGGACAGCATCCACAGCAAGACTATTTATCGAGCATGGTTTTGCGTCACGTCCGATGCCCCAAAGGTTTTACTACATTATTTCAGCTTTCAGGTATGAGAATACGCAAGGCGGAAGGTTTAGAGAGTTTCACCAGTTTGGAATTGAGAATTTTGGTTCTTCTTCGCCTGTGACAGATGCTGAAGTAATTTCACTTGCTTACAATTTTTTTACAAGCATTGGGCTTGACAATATTACTGTGAATATCAACAGCATCGGGTGTCCTGTGTGCAGGAAGGAGTATGTGAAAAATTTAAAGGAGTATTTTTCGGCAAATTCTCAAAAGCTCTGCACCACATGCCACCAGAGGCTTGACAAAAATCCAATGAGAATTTTGGACTGCAAAGAAGAGGGTTGCAAGCTGGTTGCAAAAGATGCACCAAAACCAATTGATTATCTTTGTGATGATTGTAAAAGCCATTTCGAAAGTGTGAAAACTTATTTAGATTCGGCAAAGGTTTTATACAAGGTTGACCCATTTATTGTTCGCGGCTTGGACTACTACACAAAGACAGTTTTTGAGATTGTGGCTACTGTCTCTGATAAAGAGCTTGCAATCTGTGGCGGTGGAAGGTACGACAATTTAATAGAACAGATAGGTGGGAATTCTATTCCAGGAATTGGTTTTGCAATTGGTGTTGAGAGACTCTTGATGCTGCTTGAGCAAAATGGTCTTCTTCCTGCAAAACCGCGGGTCCCAGAAGTGTTTGTGGCAACAGTAGGAGAAAATAGCCTCAAAAAAGCTTTTGAGATTGCAAGTAGACTCAGATTTGAAGGAATTTCCACTATAATTGAAGAGATGGGAAGAAGCTTAAAATCCCAGATGAAATATGCTGACAAGATTGGCTGTCAGTTTTCTATAATCATCGGAGATGACGAGATTACAAAAGGTGTTTGTAAGATTAGAAATATGAAGACATCTTCAGAGGAAATAGTAGAAATAGAAAATGTTTGTCAGTATTTAAAAGAAAAACTTCAAAAATAACAAGGATGTTTTTATAACTTTAAAAAATTTAAAAGAAGGTGATAGGTGTGGAAGGTATTAAGGGGTTTAAAAGAACAAAATACTGTGCAGAAGTATCGCTTGAGGATGTTGGAAAAGAAGTTGTGCTAACAGGTTGGGTTGATACAAGACGTGACCTTGGCGGGATAATCTTTGTTGATTTGAGGGACAGAACAGGTATTGTACAGGTTGTGTTTGATGAGAAGATGGGAGAAGAACTTTTAGACAAGGCTGACTCATTAAGGTCCGAATACTGTATCGGTGTTAGAGGTATTGTGGAGAAAAGACCACCTGAGACAGTAAATCCAAAGATAAAAACAGGCGAGGTAGAAGTAAGAGCAACAGAACTGAGGATATTTAACAAGTCTGAGACGCCTCCTTTTCCGATTGAAGAGGGGATAAATGTAAATGAAGCAGTAAGATTAAAATACAGGTATTTGGACTTAAGAAGACCTGATATGCAGAGAAATTTGATGTTCAGACACAAGCTCTATCAGGTTGTGCGAAATTTTCTTTCTCAAAATGGGTTTATAGAGATAGAAACACCCATGCTCACAAAATCCACTCCAGAAGGTGCAAGAGACTACTTAGTTCCAAGCAGAATATTTCCGGGAAAATTTTTTGCGCTGCCACAGTCACCGCAGCTTTTTAAACAGCTTTTGATGGTTGCAGGGTTTGACAGATATTTTCAGATTGTAAAATGTTTTAGAGATGAAGACCTGCGAGCAGACAGACAACCTGAGTTTACCCAGATAGACATTGAGATGTCGTTTGTTGATGTTGACGATGTTATTGAGATAAATGAAAAACTTCTCAAGACCATTTTTGGAGAGATGCTGGGGATAGACTTAAAACTTCCTCTTCCAAGACTTACCTACAAGGAAGCAATGGAAAGGTTTGGCTCAGACAAACCAGATACTCGTTTTGGAATGGAACTTGTTGATATTACTGACATTGTAAAAAACTGCGAATTTAAAGTATTTTCTGATGCAGCAAACAAAGGTGGGTCAGTAAGAGCTATCAATGCAAAGGGCTGTGCGGCTACATTTTCAAGGCGTGAGATTGATGCACTTGTTGAGTTTGCAAAAAACTTTAAAGCAAAAGGTCTTGCATGGATTGCAGTTGAAAGTGATGGTCTGAAATCTCCTATTGTTAAGTTTTTAAAAGAAGAGGAGATAAATGAAATTCTAAAGAGACTTGGTGCAGAGGTTGGAGATTTGCTGCTATTTTCTGCTGATAAGGATGAAATTGTCTTTGATGTTCTTGGAAACTTGAGACTTGAGATAGCAAGAAAGTTAAACCTTCTTGACAAGTCAAAGTTTAATCTTTTGTGGGTAGTAGAGTTTCCACTTTTTGAATATTCAGAGGAAGAGGGCAGGTTTGTTGCAAAACACCATCCATTTACTTCGCCAATGGATGAAGATTTAGAATATTTAGAAACTGATCCAGCAAAAGTAAGATCAAAAGCATACGATATTGTGTTAAACGGTACAGAAATTGGCGGTGGTTCTATCAGAATTCACTCACCTGAGATTCAAAAGAGAATGTTCAAAGCCCTTGGATTTACAGAGGAAAAGGCACAGGATAGGTTTGGCTTTTTGCTTGAAGCTTTCAAGTACGGTACACCACCACACGGTGGTATAGCTTATGGATTTGATAGGCTTTGCATGCTGCTTTTGGGTTTGGATTCTATCAGAGACACAATTGCGTTCCCGAAGGTAAAAGATTCGTCGTGCCCGCTGACTGATGCACCCTCTGAGGTTGAACCAAAACAGCTCAGAGAGCTTCACATCAAGGTTGATGTTGTAAAATAAAAAAAGAATTTTTTGCGGCTCCATGTCCTAAAATAGTTAAAGATTTTTGTTGGGACAGGAGCCTTATTTTTTGCAAAATTTTTACCTTGTCTTAGAGCAAGATGCTACAAATATCAGGTCAAAAATTTAAAACAGATATGAAATTTTTTTAATTTAAAACTTCCTGAGCATGGAATATATTAATTTTATAACAAAATGATAACGATTACATAGGAGGGATTCACATTATGAGAGAAATTATTTTAAAGTCTGGTCTACTCTTGATAGTGGTTATTTTGATTGTTTCTATTTTACGAGTTTTACCTGTATTTGCCCAGAGCATACCGTATGAAAAGGAAAAATATCCAAATCTTCTTGGCAATCAGGCAGTTAAAAAACCATCGGTTGCCGGCAGACTGCAGATTATTGAAAAGGACGGGAAAAAGTATTTAGCTGACCAGAAAGGTGAAATAATCCAGCTTCGTGGCATGAGTACACATGGACTTCAATGGTATGGTGATATTATAAACAAAAATGCATTTGAGGCTCTTTCAAAAGATTGGGAGTGCAATGTTGTAAGGCTTGCGATGTATGTTGGTGAGGGCGGCTATGCTTCAAATCCGAGTATCAAAGAAAAAGTTATAGAAGGGATTAAGCTTGCTATTGAGAATGACATGTATGTAATTGTTGATTGGCACGTGTTAAATCCCGGTGACCCGAATGCTGAAATTTATAAAGGAGCAAAAGACTTTTTCAAAGAGATAGCTATGATGTTTCCCAATGACTATCACATAATATATGAACTTTGCAATGAACCAAATCCAAATGAACCGGGAGTAGAAAATAGTTTGGATGGTTGGAAAAAGGTAAAGGCTTATGCACAGCTCATTATACAAATGCTCAGAAGTTTGGGGAATCAGAACATTATAATTGTAGGTTCGCCCAATTGGAGCCAAAGACCTGACTTTGCAATTCAAGATCCTATAAATGATAAAAATGTTATGTATTCAGTTCATTTTTACTCTGGAACTCACAAGGTTGATGGGTATGTTTTTGAAAACATGAAAAAGGCATTTGAAAATGGTGTACCAATTTTCGTGAGTGAATGGGGAACAAGTTTGGCAAGCGGTGATGGTGGACCATATCTTGATGAGGCGGATAAGTGGCTTGAGTATTTAAATGCAAACTATATTAGCTGGGTGAACTGGTCACTGTCAAACAAAAATGAAACATCAGCTGCTTTTGTTCCGTATATAAGTGGCATGCATGATGCCACATCACTTGATCCTGGCGATGATAAAGTGTGGGATATAAAGGAGCTGAGTATATCTGGAGAGTATGTGAGAGCAAGGATAAAAGGAATTGCATATAAGCCAATTGAGAGGGATAGCCAAATAAAAGAAGGACAAAGTGCACCTTTAGGCGAAAAAGTCTTACCATCCACGTTTGAAGATGACACGCGTCAGGGCTGGGACTGGGATAGTCCGTCTGGTGTGAAAGGCCCTATTACCATCGAAAGTGTAAATGGTTCAAAAGCGCTATCTTTTGAGATTGAGTATCCAGAGAAAAAACCACAAGATGGCTGGGCAACAGCTGCAAGACTTATACTTAAAGAGATAAATGCCAAAAGGGAAGATAACAAATATTTAGCTTTTGATTTTTATTTAAAGCCAGATAGAGCTTCAAAAGGTATGATTCAGATATTTTTAGCTTTTTCACCACCTTCCTTAGGTTACTGGGCTCAAGTACAAGACAGTTTTAATATCGACTTGGCAAAACTTTCAAGTGCAAAAAAGATAGAAGACGGAATTTACAAATTCAATGTATTTTTTGACTTAGATAAAATACAGGATGGTAAAATCTTGGGCAAAGATACACTTTTGAGAGATGTAATAGTAGTCATCGCAGATGGCAATAGCGATTTTAAGGGAAAAATGTTTATAGATAATGTTAGATGTACCAATGTCCTTTTTGAAGATATCAATTTTGAGAGCAGCCTTTATGATGCTGTCGCCAAACTTTATTCTAAAGGAATCATAAAAGGAATTTCAGCATTTAAGTACTTGCCAGATAAAAACATTACAAGGGCTGAATTTGCTGCACTTTGTGTCAGGGCATTGAACCTGAAAATCGAAAAGTATGACGGCAGGTTTTCTGATGTAAAGAATGATGCCTGGTATTCGGATGTGGTTTATACGGCGTTTAAAAATGGTTTGTTTGAACAAGAGAAAAATAGAATCTTTCCTGAAAGGATTATGAAAAGAGAAGAAGCAGCAACTTTGGCAATTGAAGTGTACAGAAGATTGACAGGTAAAATAGAAGTTAGCACAGACGATATTCAAATTGCCGATGAAGGGCTTATAAATCCTCAATACAGAGAAAGCGTGAAGTTAGCTATTCAGCTCGGTATTATTGACCTGTATTCAGACGGAACATTTGCACCAAGTAAGAGCGTTTCAAGAGGGGAGGCGGCAACAATTTTCTATAACCTCTTGAACTTAGCAGGCAAGCTATGATACATGAAATTGAAAAAAATTTTTAACAAATGCTGCTGGCTAAATGCTGGCAGCTATTTTTATATTATTTTGACACTCCAATATGACAAAATATTGCACATTTTAATATCAACAATTCACAAAAAGACTGCAATTTTGTCAATTCATTTTGAGAAAAATAGGATGTAAACTATAATCGAAAACCTCAAGAAAAACTAAGTCAAAAGTTTCAATAAAAAAGTTGAGAAAGGAGACGGCATCAAAAATGGCAAACGGTCAGCGCACATATCGAAGCGGGTTTTTGAGAGAACTTAACAAGAACTTTCCTCTATTTTTAATGGCATTGCCAGGGGTTGTTCTTTTGATAGCATTTTCATACTTACCTCTGTTTGGACTCATCATTGCATTCAAAGATGTACACTATGATTTGGGTATACTCAAAAGTCCGTGGGTGGGCTTAAAGAATTTTGAGTTTCTTTTCAAAACACCTGATGCTTTTATTATTACAAGAAACACCCTTCTTTACAACTTTGCATTTATAGTCTTTGGGAACTTGGCAGCAATTGCAACGGCTATCTCTCTGAGTGAAATGAGAGCAAGATTTATGGCAAAGTTCTACCAGTCAGTAATGTTTTTACCATATTTTTTGTCGTGGGTTGTTGTTGCATATATGGCATTTGCGTTTTTGAGTATAGACTTGGGGATTCTCAACACAATGATTCTTCCGAAGCTGGGCTTGCAGCCAATTGCCTGGTATTTTGAAACAAAACCGTGGCCGGTGATATTAATACTTGCAAATTTGTGGAAATATACAGGTTACAATGCAGTCATATATTTGGCAGCAATTACAGGAATTGACCCTGAATATTATGAAGCTGCTTTGATTGATGGTGCATCAAAATGGCAACAGATAAGACACATTACAATTCCGCTTTTGTCACCGCTTGTTGTTGTGCTTGTCCTTTTGGGTATTGGCAGAATCTTTTATGCAGACTTTGGACTTTTTTATCAGCTTCCAATGAACAGCGGTGCTCTTTTTGATGTCACAAATGTGATTGACACTTATGTTTATAGGACTCTCATGGGCATGAACGATATAGGAATGGCATCTGCCGCAAGCTTTTATCAATCAATAATGGGATTTATTCTGGTGCTCACATCCAATCTCATCGTTCGCAGACTTGACCCGGAAAAAGCACTGTTTTAATGAAAAAACTTTTATTGACAAACAAACAGCTTAGAAAGGTGATGATAAGATATGCAGTCAAAGAGCAGATTTTTGCAAATATCTACAGTTTCAGAAGCAATTTTACACATCTTTTTCGGGATTGTAACACTTGCGTGTCTGGTTCCACTGTGGGCTGTTATATCAATTTCTCTTAGTGATGATAACAAAATTAGACAAAGTGGATATAGACTGTGGCCTGTTAAATGGAGTGTAAAATCATATGAGTTCGTTTTAGCACAAGGTGCAGCAATTGTTCACGCTTATGCTCTAACTATTTTTGTTACAGTTGTAGGTACAATATTATGTGTTCTTGTTGTTTCATTGTATGCCTATGTTTTATTCAGAAAAGATTTTAAATACAGAAAGTTTTTCACATTCTTCGGTTTTTTCACAATGTTAATCAATGCCGGGCTTGTTCCCTGGTATATAGTGTGCGTAAATGTCCTTCGCTTAAAAGATACTATATATGCGTTGATTCTACCCTATGTGATGAATATGTGGTATGTGCTGATTTTCAGGACATATCTTTCGATGTCTTTACCTGATTCCATCATAGAGTCTGCAAAAATTGACGGTGCAGGAGAGTTTACAACATTTTTCAGAATTGTTGTGCCGCTTGTAAAGCCTGGACTTGCAACAATTGCTCTGTTTGCAGCTATCACATACTGGAACGACTGGTGGCTTCCGTTCATGCTAGTGGAGAGTGAAAAACTGTATAATCTTCAATATCTTATGTACAGAGTTCAACAAAAGATTCAGTATTTAGCAGAAATAGCTGCAAAAATTTCTGTTGTAAGTAACAGTCCGTTCAAAGATTTGCCGGCAGAGTCTGCGCGAATGGCAATGGCTGTTTTGGGTATGGGTCCTATAGTTTTAGCTTATCCATTCTTCCAGCGCTATTTTGTAAAAGGGCTTACCATTGGTGCTATCAAAGGCTGATATGTAATGGTATTAAAACGGGTATAAGCTTCAGAGCTGCAGTTTTGGTTGCAGCAAGCTGAAGCTTATATACAAAAAAATAAAAGGCGGGAGGTTGATTTTTGTGAAGCCCAAAAAACTTCTTGTAGGGATGCTTGTTGTGGCTTTTGTGCTCACAAGTGTGATTGGAGTTATGACAGGATTTGGTGCATCTTCTTCAAAGCTTCCTTATGTGAAGCTTACTTGGTATGTCATCGGAACTCCGCAAAAAGACTGGGATTTAATCAATCAAAAGGTTAATGAGTACATCAAACCAAAGCTCAATGCTGAAATCAAGATGACAATGTTTGACTGGGGCGAGTACAATGATAAGCTCCAGACAAAGATTGCAGCAGGTGAGCCATTTGATATCTGTTTTACAGCAATATGGACAAACAATTACAGAACAAATGTGGCAAAAGGTGCTTTTTTGCCGCTCAATAAACCTGGAAATGACCTTCTTTCAAAGTATGCACCAAAGACAAAGAAACTTCTTGGCGATGATTTTATAAAAGGTGCATCCATTAATGGAATTCTGTATGCAATTCCAGCAAATAAAGAGAAAGCTCACAACTGGGGATTCATTGTTAGAATGGACTTGGTAAAGAAGTATAAGTTAGAAGACATGTTTAAAAAAGTCAAAAAATTAGAAGATTTAGAGCCATATCTTAAAGTAATCAAGCAAAAAGAGCCAGGTATATATCCACTTGGAGCATATGCTGGTGAGTCCCCAAGATTTCTTTTGGACTGGGATAAGGTTGTTGACGATGATGTTCCTGTATCACTTTACCCGAACAACAAGAGCACAAAAATTGTTAATGAGCTTGAGCAGCCAAATACAAAGGCACTCTTTAAGACTGTAAGAAAATATTACTTAGCTGGTTATATAAGAAAAGATGCAGCAAGTGTAACAGACTGGATGTCTGATTTGAAAGCTGGAAAAGTTTTTGTAATGCCACAATCGCTAAAGCCTGGCAAAGATGCTGAAATGTCCATCTCAACAGGGTACCAGTGGAAACAGATAGACATCACACCACCTGTTATGTCAACAAGAGAAGCTATTGGTTCTATGCAGGCAATCAATGCAAAATCCAAGAATCCAGAAAGAGCTTTAATGTTCCTTGAACTTTTCAACACAGACAAGTATCTTAACAACCTTGTAAACTTCGGTATTGAAGGTCAGCACTACGTATTTAAAGACAAGGCAAAAGGCATTATTGCTCCGGGACCAAAAGCAAAAGACTATAGCCCTGGTCTTGGCTGGATGTTTGGAAATCAGTTTATAAACTACATCTATGAAAATGAAGACCCGAACAAGTGGAAGAACTTTGAAGAGTATAATAAGAAAGCATTACCTCTTCTTAGCCTTGGATTCAACTTTGATGACTCAAAGGTAAAAACACAGGTTGCAGCATGCAAGAATGTATGGAAACAATATATACCAATGCTTGAAACAGGTAGCGTTGATCCAGACAGATACATTCCACAGGCAATTGACAAGTTCAAAAAAGCAGGTGTTGACATTATTATAAAAGAAGCACAAAGACAGTATGATGAGTTTCTTAAGAAGACAGGAAGAAAGAAATAGTTAAAAAATTTATAGACGGGATGCTGGTGCTAAAGTTAGAGCACCGGTATCCCGTTTGTTGCTAATATTTGAAAAGAAATAGATTGTGATTTTGTATCAATATGAGCTAAAATAAAAGTAAAAGTGCTCATATTTAAAGTTTTTAGGGTTGTGATTTTTATGAAAGATTCATTTAATAAAAGACATATTCTATCGATAAGTTTTTTTGTACCTCTTGTAACTACTCTTGTGCTAATAATTGTGTTAATTTTGAATACTCAAAAAACTGTGGAAGAAAGTGTGACTATTGAAAATGAAGAGTTAGAAGTTAATACAAAAATAAGATTTTTAAGTCCATGGGGTGGGAGTGACCCTTATGCCGACACACTCTCGTTTGTACTTCAAAAGTTTCAAGAAGAAAATGCCGGCATAACTATCGTCAATGAATCTCTGTTTGGTGATGATTTTTTGATAAAACTTCAGACAGACTTTGCATCTGGCAACCCTCCAGATATTTTTGGTCTTTTTCCAGGATCTATTAGAGACTTACTAATTCAAAGGCACCAAATAACTGATTTAACGGATGTACTTAAAAAAGATATAAGATGGTATCAAAGTTTTTATCCAAACATGTGGAAGTATGTAACTTTCAATAAAAGAATTTATGGTGTTCCGCTTGAAACAATAGTTGAGTGCCTATTTGTTAACAAGGATATATTTGAAAGATACAATTTAAAAGTTCCTCAAACATTAGCTGAGCTGATAAGTGTCTCAAAAATACTAAAGAGCAAAGGGATTATTCCAATTGCTTTCAATGCCCAGCCAGAGGGGACATACATATACCAGAACATTATTGTTTCGATAGGAACAAAGCATGATGTAGAAAATCCGATCAAGAGTGGTGAATTTTCATCACCTTACATAAAAGCCCTTGACTATTTAAAAGTTCTTTACAAGGCAGGTGCCTTTCCAGCAAACTACTATTCACTTACCAGCAAACAACGAAATGATTTGTTTTTGACAAAGAAGGCAGCAATGATTGTTCAGGGTTCATGGTTCATACCAAAATGTGACCCACAAACAGTTGACATATATTTTTTCCCCCAGGTAAATGATACTGGAAAAAAGCATTTGATTTATGGTCTTGGTGCGGGGACATTTTATGTCAGCAGTCAAGCCTGGCAAGATAGAACAAAGAGAAGCTGGGCGATAAAACTTTTAAAATTTTTGACCTCCGAAAAGGTTGCAAGAATATTTGTTGAAAGAACGGGATTGATTTCAAATGTAAAGATAAAAGACCCGCCCAATGTCAAAAATCCTCTGCGTTCAAAAGTGGAAAGGCTTATAAAAGAAGCTGATGTGCTTGTTGCACCGCCTGACCATTTTGTTGACAGAATGGTTTGGGAAGAGGTTATAACCAAAAATATTCCTTATTATCTACAGGGAACAATTTCTTCAAAGTTATTTTGGGAAAGAGCAATCAAAGCGTGGGAAGAGAATATGGAAAAATTGGGTGAATGAGAATGTTTAAAATAAAGCCAATTTTTAGAAATTTAATAAAATATTATCGTACCATTTCCATAGACAAAAAATTTTTAGCAGTTTCATACATTCAAATATTTATTCCAATAATCCTCATTGGGGTTTTGAGCTTTAGAATTTCGTCAGATTTGATATTCAAAAAATATGTAGGATACACCTCTGATGTTATAAAAACAGCAAGACTGCGCATTGTTGACAAGATAAACGAACTCAATAGCATAACTCAGGATATTTTGTATCAAACAGAACTTTACAATGTTTTGGACAAATCAATGAAAAATGTGGATTACTATGATGATGTTGCTTCACTTACAAACAAGTTTCGAAAAATAATCTTAGGGCATTTGGATGTACAGTCAATAGGAGTATTTACAAAAGAGAAGAAGCTGTGTATAGTTGATAACACTTCAAAAGAAATAGGACTTGACGAAATAATACCGTCTCAGATTTCTTTAGAAAAAGTATATGACATAGCTGCAAAAGGAAGTGGAAAGCCTATTTGGTATGTAGCTTTACTGAAAAAAGACAAAGAAAGCAAAGTGGCAGTTTTGATAACAAGGTGCATAAACAATCCCCAGACATTAAAGTTTGAAGGAATTTTAGCTGTCATGATAAACACAGAGCTTTTTGACAAGACATTTTCTGAACTTGTTGCAGAAAAAAGTCAGGCAATTGCGGTGGTAGGAAATGGCATATTTATTTCAACAAAGGGTGAAATAAAAAGAGAAAAAATACTCAAGTTTATGTCTCAAGTAAAAAATAAAAACGGCGTTGTTACATATACTTCTAACGAGTACATTGTCAATATTCTGCCAATAAAACAGGTAGACTGGTACATAGTTACTTCTATTCCAGTTAAAGTATTGCTCAGAGATATAGACAAACTCAGGATGTGGCTTATAGTTTTGTGTTTTTTGTCGTTTGTGATAACATCAGCAATGTCGCTGATGCTTTCAATGGACTTTTTAAAACCAATTAATGCTATCGTGGAAGCAACAAAGAGAATAAGAAAAGGAGAATACAAGATAATAGAGAATCTTGACAGAAAGGATGAACTTGGTATTCTAATTGATAACTTTAATAGTATGGTGGTAAAAATAAATCATCTGATAAATTCAATTTACAAGGAACAGATAACACGAAAAGAGGCTGAGCTAAAAGTTTTGCAAACCCAGCTAAATCCCCATTTTTTGTTTAACATTTTGGAATCGATTAACTGGCTTGCACAGCTAAATGGCGTATCCCAAATAAGCGATGTTGTAATTGCGCTTTCAAAGCTTTTAGAGGTGAATCTAAAAGAAGAGAAGTTTTTAACCTTAGAGGAAGAGATAAAATACATAACCTCTTATATTTCAATTTTGAAGATAAACTTCGGTGAAGAGAATTTAAAACTTGAAGTGGATGTGGACAGAAAAGCTTTAAAACTTAGAATTCCCAAACTTCTTATACAGCCTCTTGTAGAAAATTCCATTTTTCACGGTATACGTCCAAAAGGTTTTGGCAGAATATTTGTGGGTGGTTATATTTGGAACGATAAGCTTGCCATAATTGTAAGAGATGATGGTGTGGGAATACCACCTGAAAAATTAAAGGGGATACGTCAAGATTTAGAAGATAACAGTGAGGTCTTGCTTGAACAGGAGGAAAGGTCCTATACAAGAATAGGGCTTGTAAATGTGGTAAAGAGACTAAAGCTCATCTATGGGAAGGATGCAAGCTTTTCAATTGAAAGCCTACCACAGAGAGGCACTACTATAAAAATTGAAATTCTGTTAGATGCGCTCAGCAGAGCGGTAGAAGAAAGCTTACAGGAATTTTCTGGCGAAGGGGAAGAGGAAGATGTATAAAATTGTAATAGTTGACGATGACATGCTTATTCGAAAAGGAATTAGAAATGTAATAAGATGGAAAGATTTGGAGTGTGAAATTTGCGCTGAAGCTTCAAGCGGGGATGAGGCTTTAAAGGTGATTGAAGAGATAAAACCTGACATTGTTATTACAGACATCAAAATGCCCAATATGGACGGAATTGAACTCATTGATAGGATTAGAAAGATTATTCCCCAGTGCAAGATTGTAATTTTGACAGCTTACAGAGAGTTCGAATATGCCCAGAGAGCTATAAAATACGGTGCTTTTGATTTTCTTCTAAAACCAACCAAGGTAGAAGATATAATAAATGTGGTGCAAAAAGCTATAAACGAGATAAAGAAAGAAAAGACAATAGTTGAGGAGCTGGAAAAGATAAATAGCATTTTGAAAGAAAAACTACCAATCTTAAGAGAGAATTTCTTGTTCAATGTCATATTTGAGATGATTTCAAATGAAGATGAAATTCTTCAGATGGCTTCGTTCTATGAGATTGAGATTGGCAGTTTCTTGATGATTTTAGCTGAGTGCAGTACAAAAGAAGAAAGAGGAAGACAGAATACTCATTTGTACCTTTTGGGAATATCAAATATGCTAAATGATTTTTTGAGCCACGATTTTACCATCTATACTATTTATTTAAATAACTCTCAGGCAGTGTATATTGTAAGCTCAAAGAAAGAACTTGAAAAAGAAGAAGAGAAGAGGTTCTTTGAGCTTTTGAGCCAGCTAAAAAAAGCAGCAGTGGAGTGTTTTAATATTGATTTGACACTTGCAGTAAGTACGTGGGGCAGGGGCATTGTGCAGCTTCCAGACAAATATAAGGAATGCATAGATGCGATAAATTACAGATTTTACTTTGATGAAGAAGATATCATATATTACAAGGACCTTTCTCACTTTTTTATGTATGTTGATGACAGAAAGTTGAAAAACCTGAAAAACGAAATCTTATTGAGCGTCAGATACGGAAATTATTCAAATATAAATAGTCTCTTGCTTGAGCTCGAAGAGACCTTGAAAAAGTCAAAAGCAGATAAACAGTATATCTTCAATTTTTACTATCTTCTGCTCATTGAAATAAATATGATAAAAGCTCAGCTTTCTTCGGCCATCAATAAACCTGACAATCCAGAGATGTTTGAACACATTGATTATTTTAATGATATTATAAAATGCAAAAGTTTGTCAGAACTAAGTAGCATCTTGCGAATATCTATCCAGCGTACAATTGAAGAAGTCCAAAAACACAACCTAAACAAAATGGGCAGTTTAATAAAAAAGGTAATAGATTACATAAAAGAAAACTACAACTCAGGCGAGATTTCACTCAGCGAGATTTCAGAGAAATTTTTTGTAAGTCCTTCATATTTGAGCAGGCTGTTCAAGAAAGAGACAGGAAAAAACCTTTCAGACTTTATAAATGAGTATAGAATAGAAAAGGCAAAACAGCTTTTGCTCACAACCGACCTTAAAACGTACGAAGTTGCAGACAGGGTTGGTATTCCAGACCCGCACTACTTTTCAAGGCTTTTTAAACGCTACACTGGCTACAGCCCTTCTGAATACAAAGAAGGTGCAAAACTAAAAGGTGAAAAAGTAAGCGAATAAAAAGAGGGGCACGCAAGAAATAGCCCCTCTCATTTTTTTGAACTTAAAATTATTCTTGCTTCATGTTCACTACTTTCAGTAGCATCATTGAGGCAAAAATAGCAAGGATAGCACCAAATATAAATGGTGAAGAAGGACTTATATATTGCCACAAAAGTCCTGCAACCAAACTTGCTGGAAATGCGAAAATTCCGACAGCGCCATTGTAAAGACCGTAAGCTGTACCTCTTTTTTCAGGGGGAACTAAATCTGCAACAAGTGCCTTTTCAACACCTTCTGTAAGTCCATAGTAAAGACCGTACAAAATGTACAGAGCAACTATTTGATATGTCTTCGTTGCAAGTCCAAAGCCTAAGTATATCAAGGCATATACAATCCAGCCCATCACAATCAAATATTGGCGTTTTATTCGATCTGACAAAATTCCAGCAGGGTAAGCGCTAAGAGTTGTTATCAAATTGAAGGCAGCCAGCATCAAAAATATCTCTAAAACTGTCAATCCTCTGTTTTGAGCCTGCAAGATTAAAAAAGCATCTGAAGAATTTCCAAGGGTAAAGATGGAGATTGTTAGAAGGTATAATTTGAATTTTCTATCAAATCCTTTCAAAGACAGGTTGACCTTTGCTGCAGAATGATTTTGAGTTTTGCTATCTACTGCAAATGCAATTATTAAAAAAAGTGCAATAAAGACTGGAAAAATTGATACTAAAACAAGAATCTGAAATAGATGCTCTGTGAGTTTCAAGGTGTTTTTAGATGTATGGTATATTATAAAACTACCAACAATCAAAGCTAAAATTGCCCCTGCCGGATCCATTGCTCTGTTAAATCCAAATGCCTTTCCAAGTTCCTCTTTTCTGGTTGTGTTGGCAATCAAGGCATCACGAGGAGAGGTCCTTATGCCTTTTCCAACCCTGTCCAGAAACCTTATTACCAAAACAAATACCCAGCTGTTAGCAAAATATAAAAGTGGTTTTGAAAGTGCAGAAAGACCATAACCTATGGTTACAAGCCACTTTCGTTGATTTAGCTTGTCTGAAAGGTACCCTGAAAAGATTTTTAGGATTGTTGCGGTCGAATCTGCTACACCTTCAATAAGACCTATTACAGAGGTTTTTGCATTTAAAACGTTTTTCAAAAAGAGAGGGAGAGCTCTGATTGTCAGTTCACTTGAGAAGTCGTTGAGAAAACTTACAAAACCGAATATAAAAGCGTTCCAGGGTATGCCAAGAATCTTCTTTTCCTCAAGATTGTTCTTTTCATTCTTCACTCTCAATCTCTCCTTTCTCATCAGTTTGCCATTCAAATTCGAGCTCAAACTTTATACTGTCGCTTCTTTTCTTGATTTTGACTTCCATTTCCACATTATCTGGAAAATCAAACTTTCGATCTTCAATGGTAATTGACTTTTCACGGGAAATTGTGTCAAGAATCTCTTTTGCATGAGAAATGAGGTTTTCAGTCTTTCCTTTTCTTGTCTCTTCAAAACGAGATATGGTCTGGTTTTTAAAATAATCTTTTGATGATCCTCTTCCAAGCCAATCAAGCAAAGCGTGTTTAGAAAAACGCCACTCTCTGCCTATCTTTCTTGCTGGTATATCTTCATCTTTTAAAATTTGATTGAGCGTTTTTGTGGAGATTTCCAGAAACTCAGCCGCTTCTTCAAAGTTTAAAACCTCTTTTTCCATTTGTATCACCTCATATTACACCTAAATTCTATTCAATTTATAGTTATATTATAAACAAAATACATTCATCGTGCAAGTTGAACTGACAATCTGCCATTATTTTTTGCAAAATAATCTTTGTTTTGAAAGAAGGATTTTTTGAAAAAATGAAGAATATATATTATAATGATGTTAGTTTGTTTAATAAACAAACTAAGTACGCGTACTGGCATGTTTAAAAAATAAGGTTTAGTTAAAAAAATTATTTATTATAGAAGGAGAGTGAATTTATAAAATGAAGTACTTCAAAGATATTCCAGGAGTAAAGTACGAGGGTCCACAATCAGACAATCCATTTGCTTTCAAGTATTACAATCCTGACGAAATCATTGACGGCAAGCCTTTAAAAGACCACCTTCGTTTTGCAGTTGCTTACTGGCATACATTCTGTGCAACTGGAGCTGACCCGTTTGGACAACCTACAATTGTTCGTCCGTGGGACAGGTTCTCAAATCCAATGGACAACGCAAAGGCAAGAGTTGAAGCCGCATTTGAGTTTTTTGAAAAGCTAAATGTTCCATTTTTCTGCTTCCACGACAGAGACATTGCACCTGAAGGAGAAAATTTAAGAGAAACAAACAAGAACTTGGATGAGATAGTTTCTATGATCAAAGAATACTTAAAGACAAGCAAAACAAAAGTTTTGTGGGGAACAGCAAACCTATTTTCACATCCGCGATATGTTCATGGTGCTGCAACATCCTGCAATGCCGATGTTTTTGCATATGCAGCAGCGCAGGTGAAAAAGGCGTTAGAGGTTACAAAGGAGCTTGGCGGCGAAAACTATGTGTTCTGGGGCGGAAGAGAAGGTTATGAGACACTTTTGAACACCGACATGGAGCTTGAGCTTGACAACTTGGCAAGATTTTTGCGCATGGCAGTTGACTATGCAAAAGAGATAGGGTTTGACGGTCAGTTTTTGATTGAACCAAAGCCAAAAGAACCAACTAAACATCAGTACGATTTTGATGCTGCTCATGTATATGGATTTTTGAAAAAGTATGATCTTGACAAATACTTCAAGCTCAACATAGAGGTAAACCATGCAACTTTAGCAGGACATGATTTCCACCATGAGTTGAGATTTGCGCGAATAAACAACATGCTTGGTTCAATTGATGCTAACATGGGCGATTTGCTTTTGGGCTGGGATACAGACCAGTTCCCAACAGATGTAAGACTTACCACGCTTGCTATGTATGAGGTTATCAAGATGGGCGGCTTTGACAAAGGCGGACTCAACTTTGACGCAAAGGTAAGAAGAGGTTCATTTGAGCTTGAAGATTTAGTAATTGGTCACATTGCTGGTATGGATGCTTTTGCTAAAGGCTTCAAGATTGCGTATAAGCTTGTTAAAAATGGCGTATTTGATAAATTTATAGATGAGAGATACAAGAGCTACAAAGAAGGAATCGGCGCTAAGATTGTAAGCGGTGAAGCAAACTTCAAGATGTTAGAGGAATATGCTCTGTCTCTTGACAAGATAGAAAATAAATCTGGCAAGCAAGAACTTCTTGAGATGATTTTAAATAAATATATGTTCACTGAATAAGACCAATATTGTAAACTAAAGGCTGGAAGGAAGCTCCTTCCAGCTTTTTTCATGCGACAATACTTTGAGATTTTGCTGTGAGCAGTAGAAGGAGTTTTAAATTTATATCTTCGCTTTTTTTGTGTTCAGGTGAGAAAAACTGCGCAGGTGGTTCACCACAAATATCTGCTCCAACTATTTCAAAAGCTGATGAGAAATGTGAAACTATTTCGATTAAGGTTTTTGGCTGGCAGTGTCCCTGGTCCCAAGTTGTGTTTATTGAGGACTTTGTCAAGATGTCTTTGTCAATGCTTATATAAACTGGTAGGCGAGGTTTTATTTTTTTGTATTCAAGTGGTGAAAAAATTTTGATTTTACTGTTGTGCACATTTTTTTTCTCCTCTGAGAGAACAAAGATTTCGACAATTTGATTTAATCCTGCTGCATCTTTTAACCATGAACCGCATGTTATAAATCCTTGGTATGTATCTGAATAGTCAACGTGTTTGTCTATGACTATTAAAGAAAGGGTTTTATCAAATTTTTTTAAGAGCATATATGTAAAGTGATGATATTCGCCAGCGCCAAGAAAGAACAAGGAATTTTCAACTTTTTTTATCTTTTCTGAGATTGAGTCAAGCACCTTTTTTGAACACATGTATCTAATTGAAGAAAGGTCTTTGAGGTCAATGCAAGTGCACATCTCTTTAAGTCTTGGCTGAAAAGAATAATACTCATCAAACATCAAAATGTATGAAGAAGATAATAAGCTTTTCATGCTCATCATCTCCTTCTTTTGCAGAGTTTACATATATAATTATATCACTTTAAGGTGAAGATGCTGTTATAAAGAAGCAAAATGGTGGTATAAAAATGTATTGAAAGCAAAAGATACTGTAAGGAATTTATATTAGAGGGGAGATGACTTTTATGAGCGCAAGAGAGATGGTCTTAGAGGCTTTGAAGAGTTCTCCAGAGCCGATGAAAACTCAGGATATTGTTCAAAAGACAGGGCTTGACAAAAAAGAGGTTGAAAAAGCTATCAAGGAACTAAAAAGTGAAGGTCTGATAGAGTCACCAAAACGTTGCTTTTACAAAGCAAAATAAGCACTTAAAAAACTTGTTGCCTGTCCACTTTATAAGGTGCAAAGGAAGATGGACAGGCTTTTTTTTATTTTTTAGCTACTTAAAGAGTTCACATGGTGTATAATATTCAAGTAGAAAGCCTACAAAAAGTTGTGCAAGTTTAACCTTTTTTCTCTGTTGGGAGGAAAGCTAATAAAATGTTTAAGCTTTTGATTGTAGAAGATGAGAGGATAACCCGAGAAAGTCTTGAAACATTGATACCATGGAATGAGCTTGGGATTGGAGAAATTAAGAGTGCTAAAAATGGTCAAGAAGCTTTGGAAATTGTAAAAAGTTACACTCCCGATATTCTGCTGTGCGATGTAAGAATGCCACGGATGGATGGCATTGAATTTTCAAAGAGGTTAAAAAATATTTTTCCAAAATGTAAAATAGTCTTTATAAGTGGCTATGCAGAAAAGGAGTATCTTTTGTCAGCCATCCGTTTGAATGCAATTGACTACATTGAAAAACCTCTCGATATAGAAAAGATTAAAAGCACAATGAAAAAAGTTGTGAAGATTATAGAGTTTGAGAGAAAAGAAGAGGAAGAAAAAGAAAGGCTGAAAGAACATTACAATGAGAGTATATATTACGCTGCTACACAGCTTGTTCAGCAGCTGTTAAAAGACCACACAGATTATAGCATTTTCCAAAAGTATGCTGCCGAACATTTTTTAACCTCAACATTAGATGTTATTGTAGGATTTGTAGACTGGAAGGCTGAAGAGGACCATCTGGATGGAATAGTATCAAAAGAAATATATAACCAAGTTTTGGGTCAAGACTTTACATCAAGAATTGCTGTGTTATTTTCGTTTTTATCACAGAACAGTTTTGTTCTTATTTACAGCGAAAAAAGTGAGATTGATATAAACAAGGCAGCGAATATACTAAAAGAGGTTTTTTTACAAAAAGGAGAGATTTGCCTGATGGTTGCTACCTCGATAAAGGCAAGTCAAGTAAAAGAGAGCATTGAAAATATGCTCAAGATACTCAAGAAAAATGTATTTTATAATGGTTTTGGCAATTCGTATACATATGAGGATTTTGTAGACAAAAGAGAACAGGAAATTAATTTTGACTTTGAAAAATTTGAGGAATATCTAAAAAGGGATGATGTAAAGAGGGCTAAAGATGAGATAGAGAAGCTGTATTTTTGGCTTAAGTCAAATCAAGGCGTTGAGATTGAAAAGGTAAAAAATATATTTTTTGAGATGCTCTTGATTGCATACCAAGTAGGGAGACAAAGAAAAATAACACAGCTTTTAGATGAAGCTGGGAGAGCAAAAAAATGGCGCGAAATAGAACAAAAGCTTACTTTAAACCAGTTAAAAGAGGTTATTTATGAGACGCTTGATGGAATATTTGAGCTATTTACAACACGTGGCAATTTAAATCGAAAGGTGTATCAGATAATGAGGTTTATTGAAGAAAACTTCTATGACAAGCATCTGAGTGTTCAAAAGATAGCTAACCATTTTTATTTCAGTCCAAATTATTTGTGTAGTATGTTCAAAAAAGCAACTGGTAAGACACTCAACGATTATATAACTGAAGTCAGAATTGAAAAAGCCAAGCAGCTTCTAAAAGATAATAGCATCAAGCTATATGAGATTGCAGAGAGAGTTGGATTTGGAGACCCGAATTATTTCTCAGCCCTGTTCAAAAAGAAGGTTGGAATGACTCCATCTGAATTTAGAGAGAGGTATTATGTATGAAAAGGATTGCAAATACTTTTTCAAATATGAGTATAAAATACAAATTGTTTGCTTCATATATGTTTGTTATTTTAATATCATTTGGCATATTTTCTTTTATGAACTACGTTATTGTTGGAAGGGATGTCGAAAAACAGGCTATTTATTCTTCTGGCAAGATTGTGGACCAGACAGCTTCTTTCTTAGAAAACAGGGTGTCATCAGTCAAAAATGTACTGAACATTTTAGCTCTTGATTCAACTGTGCAAGAGCTTGTAAACAGGCCTGATGACTATTACTACGAAAATATAGGTAACTGGCTTGTAGACTCCCAGAGATTTACAAGACTTTTTTACAGCACATGCCAAAATTTTGACATACTCAGCATCTCAATTTATATGACACAGGGATTGGCTAAGCTCAGCGAGACAGATAGCTATTTTCTCTTTGAGCGGATTGAAAAGCTTCCATGGTATCAGCAGATGGTTTTAAAAGGGGAGCTTTTTGCTTGGGTTACTCCCAAAATGCTAAATGTTGCGCGAAAAGATGTTGTGTCTTTGATAAGACTGATTCCAGACCCTAAGAATATTAGTGAATACAGAGCTGCGCTCAGAGCGGATATCTCAATTGCTGAAATTGAAAGAATTCTAAATCAGGCTTTGTTTACAAGCAGAACACTTGCTTTTATTGTCAATTCAAATGGTGAAGTGGTTGCACGTTCTTTAAATAGAACAAATTTATCCATTGGGGAGATAATAAAAGGGATAGAAAAGAATATATCATCTCAAGAGGCAAATGTTGTTGAGATGGAGGTAGGGGGAGAGAAACTTCTTGTTCGAACAAGGAGTATTAGTGATACAGATTGGTATCTTGTACTGGTTACACCTTACAAAGAGATTCATGAGCTTAATATAAAGACTATTAAACAGGTCTTTTTCATGATATTCTTGATTGCACCTTTTACATTGATATTTGCTTTCTGGGCAGCGACGTCAAGCACATCAAGAATTAAAAGACTTACTCATAATATGAAAAAGGTTATCGAAAAAGGTGATTTCAATATAGAGCTGGATTCCCACTCTCAAGATGAGGTGGGGCAGCTCATATATACCTTCAACTATATGCTAAAGAAGATAAAAGAACTTTTGCATGAGCAGTACCAGCTTGGCAAGGAGAAGAAAAATTTGGAACTCAAAGCTCTTCAGTCACAGATAAATCCTCATTTTTTGTACAACACCCTTGACCTTATAAACTGGATTGCAATTAAGAACAAAAATGAAGATATTTCAAGGCTTGTAACCTCTCTTTCTCAGTTTTATAAGTTAAGTCTTAGCAAGGGTGAGGATGTTGTAACAGTGGAAAATGAGATAGAACATGTAAAAGCCTATGTGATGATTCAAAATTACAGGTTTGACAACTGCATTGACCTTAAGATAGATGTTCCACAAAAACTCCTACAAGCGCGGATACCAAAACTGACACTTCAGCCGCTTGTTGAAAATTCTATTCACCATGGAATTTTGGAAAAAGACGAGCAGAAAGGTACTATAATCATAAAAGGCGAAATAATAGATGACAAAATGGCTGCGATATATGTTATTGATGATGGCGTTGGAATCTCTAAAGAAGTTCTTGAAAAGATAAAGAAGGGAGAGGTTGAGACGTCAAAAGGACATGGTTTTGGTATAAAAAATATAAACGAGAGATTGAAAATCTATTTTGGAAATGAAGCTGGACTGTTTTACGAGAGCAAAATCAACGAGAAAACAGTTGCAAAAGTCCTGTTTCCTGTGGAAGAATAGCCACAGCAGCATTATAATTTTTTCTCCTTGCAATGCTCAAAAAGATAGGAAAGCTGGTTTTGAAAGGCCAGCTTTTATTTTTTTGCAATTTTTATCATCTTAATTTTACAAAGAAAATATTAATTTTGTCTGATATGAATTTTTAACTGACCTTTTATAATAAGAAATAGAAGAAGCGAAAATAAATGATTTGTTCAATCACTACAAAGGGAGTGGCAGAAATTGAAAAAGAATGGTTTTTGGTATGAAATAAAAAAGAACAAGGTACTTTATGCCATGTTCTTACCAGTAGCAATTTACTACATTCTGTTTGCCTACATACCGATGGGTGGAATTGTTCTTGCTTTTAAAGAGTTCAACTATCGAGATGGAATACTTTTCAGTCCATGGAACGGCTTCAAAAACTTTGAGTATTTCTTTGCTTCGGGCAGAGCTTGGCTTGTCACAAAAAACACTATTCTTTACAACTTAGCTTTTTTAGCTGCATACACAGTATTTTCAGTTGCGTGCGCAATTTTTATAGCCGAGCTTGCAGGTAAGATATTTAAAAAGTTCATCCAGTCTGTCATGTTTTTACCGTATTTTGTATCATGGGTTGTTGTGGCAGCTATGATGTATAACTTTTTCAACTATGATTATGGTCTTATTAACACCTTGATAAAAAACCTTGGTGGTGAGCCTATAGATATCTACTCAAATCCTACTTACTGGTATTTCCTTTTGCCAATGTTATATGTATGGAAATGGGTAGGTTACGGAAGCGTTTTATATCTTGCAGCTATAATGGGATTTGACGAAGAGTGTTATGAGGCAGCAATAATTGATGGCGCAAATATCTTCCAGAGAATCTTTTATATCACAATCCCGATGTTAAAACCAACAATGATAATATTAATTTTACTTGCGCTTGGAAGAATTTTACGTGGCGAGTTTGATATGTTTTATCAGATAATAGGTAATAACGGTCTTTTGCTTGACTATACAGATATCATAGACACTCTTGTGTTCAGAAGTCTCATGCAGGTTCAGGATATTGGGATGGCGTCAGCAGCAGGTGCTTATCAGTCTGTGCTGTGCTTTGTGATTATAATGCTTGTCAACTGGCTTGTCAGAAGATATGACAAAGACTATGCACTGTTCTAAATCTTGACTTAAAAGGGGAGAGAACGTTGAGAAAGGGTAAGGATTATATCCTCTTTAACATTGTCGGATATATATTTATAACAATAATCGGGCTATTTACCTTCATACCTTTTGTTGTGCTTGTGGTAAGTTCGTTTGCTTCAGAAAACTATATCATAAACCACGGTTACACTCTAATTCCACGAGAATTTTCACTCAGTGCATATAAGCTCATTTTCCAAAACCCTCAAAGAATTTTCAGAGCTTACTTGGTAACCATTGTAGTAACAAGCGTTGGCACAAGTTTGTCGTTGTTTCTTTCCACAATGGCTGCGTATGTTATGTACAGAAAAGATGTAAAATATAGAAATATATTAGCTTTCTTCCTGTACTTCACAACACTTTTTAACGGCGGCCTTGCTCCGTACTATATAATATTGGCAAATTACTATCATTTAAAAAACAATGTACTTGTTCTCATACTTGTGCCACTTTTCAATGTGTTTTACATTTTGATTCTCCGCAACTTTATTAGAGGTTCTATTCCAGACTCTTTGATAGAGTCAGCAAAGATTGACGGCGCAGGAGATTTTACAATATTCTTGAGAATTGTTTTGCCACTTTCAAAACCAGCTTTGGCATCTATTGGACTTTTTATAGCTCTCAATTACTGGAACGACTGGTGGACGCCGATGATGTTCATCGAAAAACAGAGCTTGTATCCTCTACAGTATACGCTGTATTTAATCCTGTCAAGTGTCAATGTTGCGGCAAATATTCTGCAAAATGTTGTGCGAATAGACATGCCAAAAGAGACTTTAAAGCTTGCGATGACAGTTGTTGCAACAGGTCCAATAATTTTCTTGTACCCGTTTGTTCAAAGGTATTTTGTCAAAGGCATTACACTTGGTGCTGTAAAAGGCTAAAAAATGGTATCAACAGGTACTTTTTATAATGCCTGTTGGTATAGATTAAAATGAATCAGGGAGGTTGATTGCGTGATGAAAAAGAACTTCAGGCTTTTAGCGATCACCTTGACAGTATGTTTTGTCCTCTCAACTCTTTTAATTTCAATGTTTGCGGTTGGTTTTGGTGCGCAAACAAAGGCGAAAAGAACTGCACCCGGTTTTGACCCGAGCATTGATGTGTCAAAACCTGTCAAGATTGTTGGTTATCTTTTGGGTGATGCACCAGCTGAATTTCCAAACGTTATGAAAGAGCTCAACAAAAAGCTTCAAAAAGACATCAACGCAACAATGGAGATTAACTACATTGGATGGGGAGATTTGAACTACAAATATCCGCTTATCTTGGCATCTGGAGAAAATGTTGACTGGATGTATGCAGCGAACTGGTGCTTCTACTTCCAGGAAGCTGCAAAAGGTGGATTTAAGGAACTTACAATGGATATGATCAA
Organism: Caldicellulosiruptor hydrothermalis 108; assembly: GCF_000166355.1. NCBI lineage: Bacteria > Bacillati > Bacillota > Caldicellulosiruptorales > Caldicellulosiruptoraceae > Caldicellulosiruptor > Caldicellulosiruptor hydrothermalis. The sequence continues at coordinate 2,102,969 of NC_014652.1, read as the reverse complement.
AAAATACATGCCAAGACACTACAAAGCAACACCACCTGTTGCTTGGCAAGAGGCAAAGGTAAAAGGCAAGATTTACATGATTCCTACTGCAACACCTGACAGGAAAGCTGACGTTGTAATTATAAGAGGCGATTTGAGAGAAAAATATAAGTTGCCTCCAATCAAAAAATACAATGATATTGAGCCATTCCTTGCTGCAGTAAAGAAGAACGAAAAAGGCTTGATGCCAATGAACTTGGACAACCAATATGATTTGAACTCAGTTATGTGGAGACTTTTAGTTGAAAAAACAGATTACTTGGAGGATGTTGCAAGAGTATCAACAGGCGGTACAGGACTTTTCACAACCATATACGACACCAAACCAAAAGTTTACTATATTATGGACAAAGAAATACTTCCTGCATTCAAAGAGGCAGCAAAGAAAGTAAAGTCATGGTACGACAAAGGATACATCAACAGAAATGCTTATGCTAATAAGGTGAGAAGCAAAGATGCTTTTGACCAAGGGAAGTCTGCTGTTGCGTTTGGAAATAGCCAAGACATCCAGTCCAATCTTGCAAATGCAAAAGCTAAAGGTTGGAAGGTTGAGGTTATTCCAATATTTGATAAAAGAGGCCACAGACCAGCAGACCCATATATAAACAATGGTGTTGCTCTTGTTGCAAAGACAAAAAATGCAGAAAGAACACTTATGGCCCTTGACTTGATTATGGAAGAAAAATCATATAACTATCTTGTTTACTTTGGTATTCAAGGCAAAAACTATATAATCAAGAACAACAAGATTGACCTGCCAAAAGGTGTAACAGCTGAGAACAACACATATCCACCAGATGCAGCAGGATTCTGGTTTACAAATAAAGACCAGTTCTTGCCACTTGCAAGCTGGGATGATAACTACATTGCACTCAGAAACACAATCAAGAAGGCGCTTGTAAGCTCACCACTATCTTCATTCTCACTTGACCAGACAAAGGTAAAAACAGAGATTGCAAACCTCAACAGTGTTATGACACAGTATTACAATCCAATATGTTTGGGTATGGTAAAGAACGTGGATGAAGCTTTTGCAACACTTGACAAGAAGCTCAAAGCAGCAGGTGTTGACAAGGTTAAAGCTGAGGCACTCAGACAGCTTGAGCAGTACTTCAGGGAGAGAAATCAGTAGGTTTATAAAATAGTTTTTTGAAAAAGAAAGAGGCTACCAGTGCTCTGAAAAGTGTGGTGCTTTGCTGGTAGCCTCTACCCTAATTTAGTTAGAAAATAGAGCATAAAGGAGTTTTATAAATTAAATTATAGAGTAGCTTATTGTGAAATGCAAATTTTTGAGGCAAGTTCTTGCCTGCTTTTAAACAACAATAAAGGGGTGGAACAAAAAATGAAAAGAGTGTTTGCCATTTTTGTATTGCTCATTTTTGTCATTTCTTTTGCTTTTCCTTTGTTGCCAACCAAGGTCTTTGCACAGAATTCAGCTCAGGTAAAGAAGCAAATTGGGATAAAAGTTGACCCAATTGGTCCTAATATAGCTGTAGGCAAAAATATTTTTTCTGACAGTGAAGCCCCAACAAATCAGGCAACCCTTGCAAATGACGGTGATGAGACTACTTTTTGGAGTGCACAGGATGCAGGCATTCATTGGCTGAAGATTGATTTGGGAGATGTTTATGCAAATCTCTTTGCAACCGAAATAGTTTTTAATGGTAATGGGAGCTATCAGTATAAAATTGAATATTCAATAGATGACAATAGGTGGACAGTATTAGTAGACAAATCAAACAATACTGACACTTCACAAACGCAGTATAACAAGTTCATACCACCTGCCTCAGGGATAAGATATATCCGTGTCACAATCACCTCAACACCAAACAATCAGCCAGCTTCAATAAAGGAGTTCAAGGTATACAAAATGGTTGATGATACTTTCATAAAGGGCGCAGATGTGTCAATGCTAAAACAAATAGAAGATTGTGGCGGTAAGTTCTATTTGAACGGAGTCCAGATGGATGCACTTGAGATTTTGAAATATTTTGGAGTTAACTGGATAAGGCTTAGAATATGGAATGACCCAAAAGATGTCAATGGTAATCCATTGGGAGGTGGAAATTGCAGTGCGGAGAATATGCTTGTGATTGCAAAAAGGGCAAAGGCTTTAGGTATGAAACTATTACTTGATTTTCATTATAGTGACTTTTGGGCAGACCCAGGAAAACAAGACAAACCGAAAGCATGGGCAAATCTTTCATTTGATGAACTAAAACAGGCAGTTTACCAGTATACTTATGACGTCATAAAAATGTACAAAGATCAAGGTGCACTTCCTGACATGGTTCAGGTTGGAAATGAGGTTAATGGCGGTATGCTCTGGCCGGACGGAAAAACATGGGGCGAAGATGCTGGAGGATATGACAATTTTGCAGAGCTTCTAAAGGCAGGGATTAGAGGTGTAAAAGATGCAGCTGGTCCTGATAATCAGGTGAAGATTATGATTCACCTTGCTAACGGAGGGGACAATGAACTATACAGAAGAGTATTTGACAATTTGACCCAGCGCGGTGTTGAGTTTGATGTAATTGGACTTTCATATTACCCATACTGGCATGGAAAGCTTAGTGATTTAATCTACAATATGAATGATATTAGCAAAAGATATAACAAAGAGGTAGTTATTGCAGAAACAGCATATGCGTACACTTTAGAAAATGGAGATGGACTGAATAATATCTTTGGCACAAGTGAAGCTGCAACAGCCGGGTATGAGCCATCAGTCCAAAATCAAGCACTGGTTATTAGAAACATTGCAAACGCTGTAGCACAAGTTCCAGGTGGCAAAGGACTTGGCATATTCTATTGGGAGCCAGATTGGATACCTGTTGAAGGTGCTGGCTGGAAGACAGGTGAGGGAAATGGATGGGATAACCAAGCTATGTTTGATTTTAATGGAAATGCTTTGGATTCTCTGTATGTATTCAAAATGCTCAATAACATCATGATTGTAGATTATAAACCAGTTGTTGTTGGAACAGCTCCAGGTGAGATGCCAAAACTTCCTGTTAAAATCACAGCCATTTTGAGCAATGGTCTTACAAAAGAGGTTGATGTGGTATGGGATAGCGTTGACCCGTCAAAATATGCTCAAGCTGGTAGCTTTGAAGTTTACGGTCATGTTGAAGGAAGTGAGGTTACACCTGTTGCAAAAGTAAAAGTAGCTAATCTAATACAAAATTCTGGATTTGAAGAGGATTTAACTGGTTGGAATATAGAGGGGCAGACTGGAGCAGCGAATGCAAACAGCAGCGCTCCTGTCCGCTCTGGAAACAAGAAATTAAATATTTGGTATGGATCGCCATACAATCTTGTAATATCTCAGACAATTACAGGCTTAGGGCAAGGCAAGTATACATTTAAAGCATGGTTTGTTAACACTGGAAGTGCTCAAAAACGTGATCTTGTGATAAAAGACTACGGGGGGCAGGAGATAAGAATACAGATTCCACAATCAGCTTCATGGGATGCTTGGACACCTGCTGAAATAAATGATATTAATGTGACAACAGGAAAGTGCACAATTTCATTTGAAATTGCTGCTGATTCAGGTTTTTGGTGTGCAATAGACGATGTTCTGTTCTATCGCCAGGACCCAGATATCGAAAAGAATATAGTGAGTGTTCAAAGATTAGATATTACAACAGAGGTAGGACAAAAGCCTCAGCTTCCGCCAACTGTCATGGTGGTTTATGATGATGATACATCCTCTGAGGCAAATGTTACATGGGAAGCTATTGATGAGAGTAAATACTCAGCGATTGGTGAATTTACTGTTACAGGTGTTGTAAAAGGCACAACTCTAAAAGCATATGCCAAAGTCAAGGTTATCAACAGCAAAAACATTGTAAAAAATTACAGTTTTGAAGAAGGACTAAAGTATTGGGTAAGCGAAGGAAATACAAATGCAGTCAAAACTGAAAGTGGAGGGCATTCTGGAGGAACGCAGCTTACTCACTGGAGTGACAAGCCTTACAAAGTGGTGACATATCAGGCAATAGAAAATATACCAAATGGTATCTACATTTTCAGAGCCTTTGCAAATGGAGGAGGCGGTCAGAATGCTAACTACCTGTTTGTAAAAGACTATGGTGGAGAAGAATTGAGAATAAATATGCCAACTACATGGGTTGCTGAGTGGCACAGCATGGTAATTGCAAACATAAAAGTTACGACCGGACGCGTTACAATAGGGCTTTATTCAGATTCAGAGAATGCAGGAGGTACATGGTGCAACCTTGACGATGTTGAATTTTTCAAGGTTGCTGACAGTGAATTTAAAATTTTAAATGCAAATCTGCAAAAGGATAAAGGAATTGTTGCGAGTGTTACAGTGAAACAATCAGAAGGTATCCAACATGAGGGGAAAGAGGCCATTGTATTTGAGCTACTTAAAGGGACAACTCCTGTTTCAATTGTTGCTGTTGAAAAAGATATAATAGATGCTGAAGATTTCAAGGCATACTTTAATGTAAATGATTATCTTAGTTCTGATTACAGGATAAAAGTATTTGTATTTGACAAGTTTGACGCAAGCCGTACTACTCCAAATAGTCTTGCTGAGCCTGTTGAACTTAGATGAATAATAAATGCCCGGCAACTATTTTTAGTGGTTGCCGGGCAGATTATAAAGGTTTTATAAGGCTATAAACCCAAAAGGAGGATTTTAATAATGAAGGAAAGAACAAAGATAGTTTCAAGTATATTGATTGTTTTTGTGTTTTTATTCTCCTTATTATCTGTGGGATTTTCTGCCCAGGAAGTTATTTTAAATTCCATACCTGATAAAAGTCCAGGTGAAGACGTTATAATTTCTGGGCAAACAGTGTTTGATGAGATTGTTATCAAAGTATTGAGACCAAATTCTACCATGCTTTATATAAATACACTCAAGGGAAAAAACTTCAATGACAAAGTTACTTTACCAGCAGACTCGCCTGAGGGTACTTACACGATTGTAGCAGGTAGAGGGTCTATTGTGGATATAAAAACTTTCAATGTAATAAGGAAACAGCCATCTTTGTCTTCTTCATCCTTTGAGATTTTAACCCCTGAGTTTAAAGAAGCTGAAAGGCAGATAGGTAGTCAATCATCTCAAAAGGAAGATATTAAACAAAGTGATAAAGAGGTTTTGCCTGAAATTACGATTGATAATAATGGAATAATTAAGCCCAAAATATTTCAGCTGTCAGAGGGAAGATTAGACGTTAGAATAGATGAGTCTTTAGCACAAAAAGCACTGCAGAAGCAGGTGTCGAAAGACAAAACTTTAATATTGGATCTAAAAAGCAACAAGCCTTTAATACAGTACAATATTGCGCTTCCATCAAAAATATTTACAGCCTCTTTTGATGTAAAAGAAGTTTTAGTTAATACAAATGAATTAAGCTTAAAACTTCCAACTGACTTATTAAAGGGAAAGAGCATAGACAATAACAAGCAAATTGAGATATTTATAAAGAAAGTAGAAAATTCTAATATACCTTCAGAGCTTCGCACGGCAGTTGGGAAAAGACCAATATATGAAGTTGAGCTTCATCAAGATTTAAAAAAGGTAAATGTTGGAAGCCCTACAAATTCCATAAAAATATCTATTGCTTATACTCCTGGAGTAGATGAGCTAAGCGGTATTGAAAACTTGGTATTGCTGCATATAAAAGAGGACGGGGAAGTAGAGATTTTATCAAATAGTAAATATGTAAGGACATCGAAATATGTTGTTGCAAGCGTGAAAAGCTTTAGCAAGTTTGCAATAGGGTATGTTACCAGAAAATTTGACGATTTGAAGAATTATTCGTGGGCTGAAAAAGCTGTGTCTTCCCTGGCTGCAAGAAATATTATAAGTGGTATTGACCAAAATAGTTTTAGACCTCAAGAATATATAAAGCGTGGAGAGTTTGTCAAGTGGCTGGTAAATACTTTTGGTTTTGATGTTCAGTATTCTTCGAACTTTGAAGATGTGAAAAAGGATAGCATTTACTGGCGTGAAGTTGCAATTGCAAAAGTACTTGGCATTGCAAAAGGTTATGCAAATAAATTTAAACCAGAAGATTATATAACAAGGCAAGATATGATGGTACTTGTACAAAGAGCATTAGAGGTTGCAAACAAACCGATGGTAAAAACAAAAAGTAACCTTGCAACTAAATTTTCTGATTCATCTGATATATCTTCGTATGCTCAAGATAGCATTTCCGTGTTGGTTGCAAATGATTTAATAAAAGGAAATGATAAAAGTCAAATACTGCCGCGAAAGTTTGCAACTCGTGCAGAAGCAGCTCAGCTTTTGTTCAGGATATTTTTCAAATGGGAATAAAAAAATAAACTTTACAACTTTTCTATACGGCAGTCTTCACAGTGTGTGGAGGCTGCTATTTTTATTTACTTTTCATAAATTCAAGTCTTTAATTTATTCAAATTGCAGCATATTGACAATTTTAATAAAAAGATATATAATCATTACAAAGTTAAGGCAAACCTTTGCATTCATAAAAGACATTTTAGAGTTTCGGGTTTATTATTTGTTGCGTTGTTTCAAAAAAACTAATTAAATTAACTAGGAGGTAAGAAAGATGGTGAAATATTTTGAGAGCAAACGTTTTATAAGCCTTTTGATGGTGGTCCTATTTATTGCTACTCTAATTTTTCCAATTTCTATTCTGGGGGCAGATGAAAAAACAACTCTCATCATTCACTACTACAGGTACAATGAAGACTATCAGGGTTGGAATTTGTGGATATGGCCTGTTGAGCCAGTTGGTGCAGAAGGCAAAGCTTATGAGTTTACTTCCAAGGATGACTTTGGAGTAAAAGCAGTAGTTGAACTTCCTGGGAAAGTAACAAAAGTAGGTATCATAGTTAGAAAAGGTAACTGGGAAGCAAAAGATGTTGCCGTTGACAGGTTCATCTCAGGAATCAGCGGTTCAAAAGAGGTTTGGCTGATAGAAGGTGAAGAGCAAATCTATACATCTCAGCCCCAGAAAACTCCGAAAATGACAGCTTTTGTTGATGGTCTTAATACGATCGTTGTAAGGCTTGCAAAGAAAGCAGACATTCTTTCGAATAATAAAACTCAAGGTTTTAAAGTGACAGCTTTTTATGATGAAGTTCCTATCAAAAAGGTTGAACCAGTTTTGCCGAAGATAAACAAGAATTTTAAACCAGAGGATGCAGGGTATGAGCTAATTGATGGCGGCACAAAAGTGAGATTTATATTAAAACCTGGTGCAGGTGATTTTAAATTTACAGACACATCTGGCAAGCTTGAGGTATATGTCTCTGGAACTATGAACGACTGGGGCGGAACGGCTTCTTCTGAAGGAAAGTACAAACCACTTCCTGCATGGAAAATGACATGGAATGCACAGAAAGGTTACTATGAACTTGTAAAAGAGCTTGGCAAAGACGGTGTTGTAATTGGTGCTAAGTTCAAGTTCACCTCATGGGATGGGACATCTGCAAAGTGGTATCCAGATGGAATGGGAAATGACAAGGTTATTGAAGAGCTTTATACAGGTAATGAGAAGATAACAAAGGTTGACACTTTTAAAATCACAACTGAAGATGAGTTAGAACCACAAGTTCCTTATGTTGTGTCAAAAGATGGCTTCAAACCAACAGTTGCACAGGCAAGAAATATTTTAGACAATCCAAAGTACTACTACAAAGGCAATGATTTAGGATGCACATATACAAAAGCTTATTCAGCGTTCAGACTTTGGGCTCCAACAGCAATTGGAGTTATATTGAGACTCTACGACGATTATAAGACTACAAAATACAAAGAGTATGAAATGCAGCAGTCGGTAAACGGAACATGGTATCTTAAGATAAATGGAGATTTGAAAGGTAAATACTACCAATATGAAGTTTGGCATGCTTCTAACTCTATAACCGACGATACAATCAGAAAATATGTTGTGCCAGACCCATATTCAAGAGCAACATCTGCAAATTCTGAAAGGACTTTAATCTTTGATCCCAAGGATACAAACCCTGTTGGCTGGGAAAAAGATACTTTTGTGACGCTAAAAAATCAAGAGGATGCAATAATTTATGAGACGCACGTAAGAGACTTTACAATAGATGCTTCGAGTGGAGTAAGGCCAGAGTTTAGAGGCAAGTACTTAGGATTTACTCAAACGGGAACAAAAGGACCAAATGACGTAAAAACAGGTATTGACCATTTGAAAGAACTTGGAATAACCCATGTTCATTTGCTTCCAACATATGACTTTGGTTCGGTAGATGAGACCAATCCTGATAAAGGCTATAACTGGGGATATGATCCTGTTTTATATCAAAACGTTGAAGGGTCCTATGCCACAAATCCAAACACAATTGCGAGAATAAAAGAGTACAAACAAATGGTCATGGCACTGCACAAGGCTGGCATAGGTATTATTCAAGACGTTGTTTTTAATCACACATTCCAGATTGGCGATGCGAAATTTTCGATATTTGACAAGGTAGTACCAGGATACTTCTACAGAAAAGACAAAGACGGTAACTACTCAAATGGCTCAGGTGTGGGCAATGAAATTGCAACAGAAAAGCCGATGGTAAGAAAGTTTATAATTGATACCTTGACATACCTTACAAAAGAGTATCACATAGATGGTTTTAGATTTGACTTAATGGCAGCAATAGATAGAGTTACAATGGCAAAAGCTCAAGAAGCAGTGAGAAAGATAAATCCATCGGCAGTTATCTATGGCGAGGGATGGCTTGCAGGTTCAACACCGCTTGATAGCTCACTTAGAATGGAAATAGGCTCATTTAATCAGGCAGGCCTTCACATAGGACTTTTCAATGACAGAATAAGAGAGGCAATAAGAGGAAACCTTGACAATGAATCTAAGGGATTCATGCAGGGGAACTACTCATTTAGGCTTGAAGACCTCAAAAGAGGCATTCAAGGTGGGCTTGGTGATTTTGCTAAAGACCCTGACGAGTGTATAAACTATGTTTCTGCCCACGACAATTTGACTCTGTGGGATAAACTTCAAAAGAGTGTTCCAAATGAACCGGATTATATCAAAGATAAAATGGGTAGGCTGGCAAATGCGATTGTTTTGACAGCACAGGGTGTACCATTCTTACATGGCGGTGTTGAGTTCAACAGGACAAAGTTTATGAACAGCAACTCATACAATGCAGGTGACAAGATTAACAAGTATGACTGGAACTTGAAAGTAAAGTGGAACAATACTTTCAAGTACTATCAGGGGCTGATTGCACTAAGAAAAGCTCATCCAGCCTTCAGAATGACAACTGCAGAAGACATACAGAAATATCTTACATTTATCCAAACACCAAAAGGAACATTAGGATTTAGACTCACATATCCAAAAGATACATGGAATGACATCATTGTTGTTTATAACTCAACAAAGAAGGTTCAAGAGATAACATTACCAGGAGGAAACTGGGTTGTTGTTGCAAACGGTGATGAGGTTGGCACAACACCAATTAAGAATCTTACAAACTTTGTATCAGGCAAGGCTTTAGTTGCTCCAATTTCTATGTTTGTTGCGTACAAGAGTGATGAATTCCCACAGGGCCTTGTGAAGGTTGTTGGTAAAGACCCAGTTTCACTTGAAACAGCACAGTCTGTTTTAACACCAAAAGTCTATGGAACAGGTAATGTGGCTGTTACATTCAACGTAAAAGTTCCAGCCGGCACAGACGACGATGTTATATACCTGGCAGGTTCGTTTGGGAAAGCTGGGCTTGCTGACTGGAATCCAGGCGACAAAGATGGTGCAATTGAACTTGTGAAAACACAAGATGGAACATACACTGTTACTCTAAAACTCAATAGTGGTGATACTTTTGAGTACAAGTACACAAGAGGTAGCTGGTCAACGGTTGAAAAAGGTGCAAACAAAGAAGAGATTGAAAACAGGAAACTTACAGTCAAAGATGATGGAAGTGGCAAGATGACCATAAATGATACTGTTCTAAATTGGGCTGATAAATAAACTTTTCTGTTTTTCTGAACCACCCTGCGCTTTAAAAGTAAGTGCAGGGTGGTTAAAAGAAATAAACCCTTTTCAACTTTTCTTAGTTTTGACCATGGGAAAGATAAATGCAAAAAGCGCTTAAGCAACAATTCTTGCACATCGGTTTTTTGGATTTACATCTCTCCTTACAATGTTTTACAATTAAAGCATGAAACTCATTAAAAATATATGTATCTAACTCAAGATTTTGCATAACAAGGTTTTGTATATCTTCATATTTTGCTTTTTCGCTTTCTATTAAACCCAGCCTATAAAAAAGTCTTTTTGTATAACTGTCTACCACAAAGATGGGTTTTTCAGCACCGTACAAAATTATGCTATCAGCTGTTTCAAATCCTATACCTTTTTGAGAAAGTAGAACCTGTCTCAAACTTGAGATATCAAGAGCAAACAATTTTTCTAAGTCAGAGTTAAATTCTCTTTTCAAAAAGTTGCAAAATTCCTTCAACCTTTTGGCTTTTTGGTTATAATAACCTGCTGGTTTGATTAATTCAGACAACTTTTCATCAGAAGTCTGTAAAATTCCTTCAATTGACAGGATATTTGCTCTTTTTAGATTACAAATAGCCTTTTCCACGGAGTTCCAAGAGATATTTTGAGCTAAGATAGCGCCTATTACCATCTCAAATTTGGTTTCAGCAGGCCACCAGTGTTGAGGGCCCCAAAATTCATAAAGCTTGTTATAAATATTGTAAAGAAATTGCGAAATGTCATTAGAGGAAGCTAATTTTGTAATGTCTTGTTTCATAGCGCTTTTCTAATTCTCTTCTCCTTTCTTTATCACAGTAAATTTATAAACCGACTTTAAAAACACATTAAAAAAGTCATTTGGGCTGTGGTCTTTTATCACAGATAAGAGTGAATATTCCTCTGGTTTTTTGTTTCTGTCAACAAAGACTGTAAGGACAATCATTTCACCATCAATTAGCGAATTTTTGCTACTTTCAATCTTTTCTAAAGGGTAAAACATAACAGCAGCGTTTATGTACTTTGATGCAACGTCAATCTTTTCAATGTACACATCGTAAATTCCTCTTTCAAAGACATTTGACATCAATATTTGAGACTTGATAAAGCTTATGACAGGATTGTAATATTTCATTTCAGATGTAGAAACCTTGTTTTTATAATAAATTTTCTGAGTTGTGGTTCCATTTGAGTTTTTACTGCTTACAATATATATAGAATCTGAAACTTTTTGAGTGTAAACGGCATCGGAGATGGTAAGATTTTCACTTACCTGTTGGCTTTCATACGGCTTCGAGTACACAACAGCCGGAAGTTGTGAGCTCTTATCAGAAATTTTGTCTGGAACTGTTATATAATATTGCCGGTTAGAAGAAGGCTGAACCTCATTTTTTAGCTTAACGTTGTTAACAATAGTAGTTATGATATACATAGGTACAAGCAAAAACGCAAGAATGGTAAAAAGTTTTACTATTGTCCTATTCATAGCTTTATGGTCTCCTAAATAAAAATTTCATTACATAAAATAATCTAATTAGATTATATAGTATTTCACTTAAAAAATCAGCTTTAAAAAGCAGATCTTTAAATTACATATATCTGACAAAATAAAGCTGCAAATTTCAGTATGACATCTAATACATGTCTCATAAAAATATATTGAATTTTGCCGAATTATTTAGAAATAATCGACAATAGATTAAAAAATCAAAGAAGGAATTTTAAAATTTGCAGCGAAATATATAAATAGTTTGTTTAATAAATAAACAAAAAGGAGTGGTGTAATGTGAAGAGGTTTGGAAGAATTGTAGCAGTGGTGACTTTGGTTGTTTTCATGTTGAGCTTAGTTTTAGTTTTCTCACCATCTGAAAAGGCTTTCAGCTCAGCTGGTGGAACAAAGAAGATTGTATTTTGGCACATCACAACTGATGCTGTCGGCAAACAGATGATTCAGAATCAGGTAAATCGCTTTATGAAGGCAAATCCTGGTTTCAAGGTTGAAGTTGTTCCTCTTCAAAATGATGCATTTAAGACAAAGCTGAAGATTGCTATGGGTTCAAATCAAGCACCAGACGTATTTGTTACATGGGGTGGCGGTCCTTTCTTTGAATATGTCAAAGGTGGAAAGGTAAAAGACATAACAGTATACATGAACGAAAATGGTTATAAAAACAGGTTTATTGATGCATCATTTGGACCAATTACTTACAACAACAAGATTTGGGCAGTTCCAGTTGAGGGTGCGGGTGTTGCACTTGTCTGGTACAACAAGGAGATTTTCAAAAAATACAATTTAAAAGTTCCAACAACTTATGATGAGTTTTTAGACCTGATTAAAAAGCTGAAAGCAAAAGGTATAACACCAATTTCTCTTGCAAACAAAACAAAATGGCCTGGATGTGAATGGTATTGGTATTTGGTTGATAGACTGGGCGGTCCTTCAGTATTTGAAAAGGCTGCAGAGAGAAATGGAGGAAGTTTTGCAGACCCAACGTTTATAAAGGCAGGAGAAATGCTCCAAAACCTTGTCAAAATGGGTGCATTTGTAAAAGGTTTTAATGGACTTGATTATGATACAGGGCAATCAAGAATGCTTCTGTATTCTGGAAAGGCTGCAATGGAGCTAATGGGCACATGGCAGATACCAATTATGAAAGCTGAAAACAAGAAATTCTATGAGAATAACCTTGATTTCTTCCCATTCCCTGCAATCAAGGGTGGAAAAGGTGACCCAAGCAACTTAATAGGAATGGCATCTTCTAACTACTACGCAGTAACCACTACATGCAAGTATCCAAAAGAAGCATTTAAGATGATTCAGTATCTCATAGATGACCAGGCAGTAAAAGAAAGAATTGCTTATGGTCAGATACCACCTGTAAAAGGTTTGAAGTTTACTGACCCAATGTTACAAAAAGTTTATAACTTGATTGCTAAAGCAAAAAGTGTTCAGCTTTGGTGGGACCAGTACTTGCCGCCTCAGCTTGCAGAGGTACACAAGGATATTGTTCAATCTCTCTTTGGTTTGACAATTACACCAAAAGCTGCTGCTGAAAAGATGGAAAAGGCTGCAAAGGATTACTTTAAGAAATAATTGACGGGACTTTGGAATTGGTATTAGTCTGGGATGTTTCCCCGGGCTAATACCAATTCACTTTTAATGTGAATTCGAATTCATGCGAGGGGGCAGACAGATGGGAAAAGAGAGGTCAGCAAAGCTATGGCACAATATGGGAATACTTCTTTTTTTGGCACCTGCATTAATTCTTATAGGGGTTTATATAATCTGGCCCATTATAATGTCATTTAACTTGAGTAGATTCGACTGGGATGGTATTTCTCCCCAAAAGATTTATGTTGGATTTAAGAATTGGATTGATTTAATGCATGATACAATTTTTTGGCACGCCTTAGGAAACAATATAAAGTTTATTATCCTTTCTCTTGTTATTGAAATGCCAATAGCAATTCTTTTAGCAGTGTTACTTGACAGGGGTGGTAAGAAGTTTGACATTTTTAAATCGTTGTTTTATCTTCCGATGCTTATGTCATCTGTTGCAATAGGTGTTCTTTTTAAGTATATATATGACCCTCAATTTGGGCTTTTAAGCGGAATTTTAAACTTTTTACATCTTGACTTTTTAGCACAAGATTGGCTCGGTGACCCTAAGATTGCATTTTATTCAGTAGTTGCGGTAATTTGCTGGCAGTATATACCTTTTTATATGATATTCTTTATTGCTGCTCTTTCAAACATTCCGCAGGAACTTTATGAAGCAGCTAAGATTGATGGTGCAACACAGGGACAGTATTTCTGGAAAATTGAACTTCCTCTTCTTTCACCATCAATAAAAACGGCTTGTATTTTATCTTTGATTGGTTCATTGAAATATTTTGATTTAATTTATGTAATGACTGAAGGTGGTCCTTCAAACGCAACAGAGCTCATGGCAACATATATGTACAAAAGTGCTTTTGCTTCTTTTAAGATGGGATATGGTAGTACCATTGCCTCTGCAATGTTTATAATCATTACAACAGCTGGAATTGTGGCATATTTTGCGACGCGGCAAAAAGAAGCATAAATAAACTTTACAGCAAAGGAGGGTGCAATATTCAAATGGCAACAGGTAAGGAAATAAAAAAATGGTATTTTGCGTTTTTAGCTATCTGGACGTTAATTGCTGACATACCATTTTTGTTTATGGCATTTACATCGCTTAAAACTCAGATGGAACTTCTGATGGGCAATACATGGCAAATACCCAAAAAACCTACGATAGGAAATTATCTTACTGTTTTTGAGGGGAGTTTTTTCAATTATCTCAAGAACAGTGTAATTGCAGTTTCAGTTTCTGTAGTTTTAATCTTACTTGTATCATCTATGGCAGCATTTGTATTTGCGAGAATGAAGTTTGGTCTTAACAATGTTTTGTATTCTCTTATTATAGCAGGAATGGCAATTCCTATACATGTTACATTAATTCCAATTTATATTCTCACAAACAAGATGAAAATTTATGACAGCATTTTAGCGTTAATTGGACCTTATGTGGCTTTGAGCCTTCCAATGTCAATATTTATTCTAACAGAGTTTATGCGTGAGATTCCGATTGAACTTGAAGAAGCAGCTAAAATAGATGGGTGCTCTATGTTCAGGTTATATTCCAACATAATTCTTCCTCTTTCAAGACCAGCTCTGATTACTGTGGGAATATACAACGGTACTTATCTTTGGAATGAGTTTATCTTTGCACTTGTTTTGACAAGCACTCCTGAAAAGAGGACTCTGCCTCTTGGTATTTGGGATTTCCAGACAAAGTATGGTTCAGACATTCCAGCCATCATGGCATTCTTGACATTATCGCTTTTGCCAATGCTGATTGCGTATATTTTGGGTCAGGACAAAATCATAAAAGGCATGATGGCAGGTGCCGTAAAAGGATAAAAAGATGTTTTAACGTCAAAAACTGTTTTCCCACAGCCTATTTTTGTTGTATAATAATTTGCAAAGCTTAATTAGTAAAGGAAAATGACAAGATGGGCAACCACACGCTGCTAAAGCAGATAAACAAGCTTTTAGTTTTGAAAACAATTTTAGATAACAAGATAATATCCCGCGCGAAAATATCAAGGCTTGTGGATTTAAATAAAGCAACAGTGTCGAACCTCACCGATGAGCTCATAAAAGAAGGTTATGTAGTAGAAAAAGGATATGGCAAGTCCAAAGGCGGAAGAAGACCTGTCCTTTTGCAGGTAAATAAGGATGTAGGTTCAATCATAGGAATTGACTTAGGTGTCGACTATATTCATATTATTCTCTCAAACTTTGTGGGAGAAGTTATTTTTGAAGAATATGCCAACATGAAGATGGGGGAGGACAAAGAAAAACTTTTGGATCTTCTTTTTGACCTGATTGAAAGAGCAATAAATAGAGCTCCACAAACACCCAAAGGAATTTTAGGTATTGGTATTGGTGTTCCAGGTATTGTGGAAAAAGAGTCTGGGATTGTGCTTATTGCTCCAAATTTGAAGTGGAAAAATGTTCACTTAAAGTCGATTGTTCAGCAAAGATTCAACCTCCCTGTTTATATTGACAACGAAGCAAATGCAGGAGCGCTGGGCGAAAAGTGGTTTGGAGAGTGGGGAAAAGTTACTGATTTGATTTATTTGAGTGTTGGAATTGGGCTTGGTGCAGGAATTATTATCGACAACAAACTTTTCAGAGGTGCTGCAGGATTTGCAGGTGAGGTTGGACACACCACTATCAACTTTCAAGACGATGTTTGCAGCTGTGGCAACATCGGCTGTCTTGAGAACTTTGCATCTGAGAGGGCACTTTTGAGTGTTATCAAAAAACTTGTAAAAGAAGGAGCAGAGGATAGGTATATAAGCTGTGAAAATGTAGATGAAATCACTCCTTCTCAGATAATACAAGCAGCAAAAGATGGAAGCAGAGTTTGCAGGATGGCTGTACTTGAGGTTGCTGAAAAGATGGCAATAGGAATTGCGAATCTTGTAAACATTTTTAATCCTGAAATAGTAATTATAGGTAACAAAGTGTCATTTTTTGGTGATTTGTTTTTGGAAAAATTGAGAGAGGTAGTTAATCAAAAGTCTTTTATCGCCCAGTTTTATGATCTTAAGATTGAGGTTTCAAAACTGAAAGACAGAGCTGTAGTGTTGGGATGCATAGCTATGGTGATTTCTGATATGCTTTCTTTTCCAGAGTATACATGAGGAGGAAGTATTAAATGAAAGGTTGTGTTTATGGAAAATTGAAAAGGTTTTCGACATTGATTTTAGCAATTTTATTTTTGGTTGCAACCTTGATTGGCATAGAAAGTGCTAAAGTTAGTAAAGTTAGCGGAGCAACAAAAAAGAGTTTTGTGGAATTTAATTTTGAAAATAAATTTGCAACGCCGTTTAAAGCATCGGGCAAATCTATGACTTTAAAGATTGACAGTACAACCGCAGCAGAAGGAACCTTTTCACTTCTTGCAAGTGGCCGAAAGCAAATAGATGATGGAGTTTTGCTTGATGTAACCAATCTTATAGATTATGCAAATGAATATATAATTACTCTATATGTTTATCACAAGTCCAGCAAGCTGCAGCGTTTTGTTGTGAGTAGCGAAATTGAGACAAAAAGCGGAAAGGAAAATAAACTGCTGTGCGAGAAGGTTATCATGCCAAATAGCTGGAAAAAACTTGATGCAAGTTTAAATTTGACTGAGCTAAAAGGGATTAAAAAAGTTTGGCTAAAGGTATATGTGCCAACCTCAACCACAAATTTTTACGTTGACCTTTTTACACTCAAAGTTGCCGACAGCTCTCATCTCATAAAATTTGAAAGCTTTGAAGACAAAAACATAGCAGGATTTATTTCTCAGGATAAAAAATGTAAATTGTCAGTCTCAAAAGAAAAAGCTTATCAAGGTACATATAGCATAAAGTTTCAGCAGATTGCAAAAAAGCAGAATACAACTGTTACTTTGCCGGTGAAAGGTACATTTGAAAAGGGTAAGAGCTATTCAATATCTTTTTATGTGTATCAGCCCATTTTAAAGAGTTTAAACTTGGCAGTTGGCGTTAGGTTTCTGGAAAATGGAAAGAACACGAAAGAGATTGTGCTTGGGAAAGTAACTGTTCCAAAGAATAAGTGGACAGAAGTATTTGCAAGTTATACGCCCTCTTTGGATTCAAAGATAAAAGACTTTGTGATTTTCATAAGACCCCTTTCAGATATTTCCTATTATTATTTTGACAACTTCACAATTTCAGATGATGGGTGGTATTCAGCTGTGCCTGATTTAGATTTACCTTCTTTAAGTGAGAAATACAAAAACTACTTTAAAGTTGGTGTTGCTGTACCCTACAAGGCTTTGACAAATCCTGTTGATGTTGCATTCATAAAGAGACATTTTAACAGCATTACAGCAGAAAACGAGATGAAGCCAGAAGCACTTGAGCCGTATGAAGGAACTTTCAACTTTTCAATTGCTGATGAGTATTTGGATTTTTGCAAAAAGAATAATATAGCTATTCGTGGACACACTCTTGTGTGGCATCAGCAAACGCCAAGCTGGTTTTTCCAGAACCCTCAGACAGGGGAGAAGCTGACAAACAGTGAAAAAGACAAGAAGATACTTTTGGAGAGGTTAAAAAAATATATCCAGACAGTTGTTTCAAGATACAAGGGCCGAATTTATGCTTGGGATGTTGTTAATGAGGCTATTGACGAAAACCAGCCGGACGGTTTTAGAAGAAGCAACTGGTTCAATATATTAGGTCCAGAGTATATCGAAAAAGCGTTCATATACGCTCATCAGGCAGACCCTAACGCTCAGCTTTTTTACAATGACTACAGCACAGAAAATCCAGTGAAGAGAGAATACATTTACAAGCTTATAAAAGACCTAAAAGAAAAAGGAGTACCCATTCATGGTGTTGGTCTTCAGTGCCATATCTCTGTGAGCTGGCCAAGCGTTGAAGAGGTGGAAAAAACCATAAAACTTTTTAGCAGCATTCCTGGTATTAAGATACATGTCACAGAAATTGATATAAGTATCTCAAAAGAATTTGGTGAAGATATAGATGAAGAAACAAAAAGATATCTTTTGATTCAGCAGGCAAGAAAGTTAAAAGATCTTTTTGAAGTTTTCAAAAAATACAAAAATGTGGTGACAAGTGTTTCTTTCTGGGGGCTTAAAGATGACTATTCATGGCTGAAAGGTGATTTTCCACTTTTGTTTGACAAAGATTATCAGCCAAAATTTGCTTTCTGGAGCTTAATAGACCCGTCAGTTGTGCCAGAAGAATAAAAAGCAGATAGAATGGGAAAGCACCACAAGAAGGTTTTAAACTTTCTTGGAAGTGGTGCTTTCCTATTTTTTGTGTGGTTTTGAAGTTGAAAAAACTGAAAAATTGTTATATTATGAAATAGAAAATTTTATAGAAAGGAGTCAGGGAAAATGCTTGATAATTTAGAAACAATTGCACAAAATGACCCAAGCGGTATGTTTGAGGCAGTGTATAATCTTCCTGAGCAAATTCAAAAAGCATACGAGATAGGCAAAAATATTAGCGTGAATGTAAAAGCAGAAGATATAGATAAGGTTGTGATTACAGGTCTTGGCGGTTCAGCAATAGGTGGGAACCTTTTGAGAGTATTTGTCCTTGACAAGTGCAAAATTCCTGTGATTGTTAACAGAGACTATGTACTTCCTGCGTATGTTGACTCTAAAACTCTTGTCATAGCGTCCAGCTACTCAGGTAACACCGAAGAGACACTTTCTGCATACCAGGATGCAAAGGCAAAAAGAGCAAAAATCATTGCAATCACAACAGGCGGAAAGTTAAAAGAGTTTGCCGAAAAAGATGGATTTGATGTAATCACAATTCCAAGCGGGCTTCAGCCAAGAGCTGCACTTGGATACTCATTCATTCCACTCTTGATGCTATTTGTCAAACTTGGCCTGATTGAACCTGTTGATGACCAGATAGAAGAGACAGTAAAGGTTTTAAGTGACTTGAGAGAGAGATATAAACCAGAGGTGCCTGAAGAGAAAAACCTTGCAAAGAGACTCACATTAAAACTTTGGAACAAGCTCCCAATCATATATGGCATTAGTGGAACCACAGAGGTCATTGCAGAGAGATGGAAGGGGCAGATTTGTGAAAATTCAAAGTCACCAGCATATTTCAATGTGTTTTCAGAACTCAACCACAACGAGATAGTTGGAACTGAGTCGCCAAAACATATTCTTGGACTTTTTGAAATTGTAATGCTCCATGACACAGAAGACCACAAGAGAAATGCAATCAGAATGGATATTACAAAAGACCTTATAAAGGGTGTTGTGTCTGGAGTAAATGATATATACTCAATCGGAAATTCAAGACTTGCAAGAATGTTTTCTCTAATCTACTTAGGCGACTATGTATCACTTTATCTCGCAACACTTTACCAAAATGACCCAACTCCTGTGAAAAAGATTGATATTTTAAAGAACAAACTTGCAGAGATTAAAGATTAATGTAGTTAACAAAAATTTTTGATGAGAGCTGAGATGAAGATGTTTTTGGAAGTGGAGACGCACTGTCATACCATTGCAAGCGGTCATGCTTACAATACCTTGGAAGAGATGGTACTTGAGGCACAAAGAAAAGGTTTAAAAGGGATATGTATAACTGACCACGGCCCTGAGATGCCAGGGTCGTGTAGCAGTTTATATTTTTACAATCTGGTGGTTGTACCGAGAAAAATAAATGGTATAATGGTATTTAGAGGGTGCGAGGCGAATATAGTTGACTATGAAGGCAATATAGACATTCCGGAAGCAGCCTTGAGAAGACTTGATTTTGTGATTGCAAGCCTGCACGACGTTTGTATCCCGAGTGGGACAGTTTCTGACCATACCAGGGCACTGATAGGTGCAATCAAAAATCCGTATATACACTGTATAGGGCATCCGGGAAATCCACTATATGAAATTGACAAAGAAGAGGTTGTGCTTGCTGCAAAGGAGTATAAAAAAGCAATTGAGATAAACAACTCTTCGTTTTATGTTCGTGAAAAGAGCAAAGAAAATTGCACAGAGATTTTAAAGCTGTGCAAAAAACATGGTGTGTACATTGCCATGGGCTCAGATGCACATTACAAAGCAGACATCGGCAGATGCGAAATTACTCAAAAACTTGTGTGTGAGTATGAATTTCCGCCTGAGCTTATTGTCAACAAAAGCTTAGAAAGCTTTATAAGCTTTCTAAAGCTTCATGGAAAGGATATTGAGATTTAAAACAAAAATTTTGAGGAGGTAATTTAAAATGCCGTTAGTTACCACAAGAGAAATGTTTAAAAAAGCGGCCGAAGGCAAGTACGCAATAGGTGCATTTAACGTCAACAACATGGAGATTATCCAAGGAATTGTTGAGGCTGCAAAGGAGGAACAGGCACCGCTTATTTTACAGGTTTCAGCAGGTGCGAGAAAGTATGCAAAGCACATCTATCTTATCAAGCTTGTTGAAGCAGCACTTGAAGATTCAGGAGACCTTCCAATTGCCCTTCATCTTGACCATGGCGAGGACTTTGAGATTTGCAAAGCATGTATTGACGGTGGTTTTACTTCTGTTATGATTGACGGGTCAAGGCTTCCTTTTGAGGAGAATATTGCTCTTACAAAAAAGGTTGTTGAATATGCTCATGAACGCGGGGTTGTGGTGGAGGCAGAGCTTGGCAAGCTTGCCGGAATTGAGGACAATGTAAAGGTTGCAGAGCATGAAGCAGCTTTCACAGACCCTGACCAGGCGGCAGAGTTTGTTGAAAGAACAGGTGTTGACTCTTTAGCTGTTGCAATTGGAACAAGCCATGGAGCGTACAAATTCAAAGGCGACCCAAGACTTGATTTTGAAAGACTTCAGAAGATTGTTGAAAAGCTTCCAAAAGATTTTCCAATTGTTCTTCACGGTGCATCAACAGTTTTGCCAGAATTTGTTGAGATGTGTAACAAGTATGGAGGAAATATTCCAGGTGCAAAAGGTGTACCAGAGGATATGCTCAGAAAAGCAGCAGAGCTTGGTGTGCGAAAGATTAACATTGACACTGATTTGAGACTTGCAATGACCGCAGCTATCAGAAAACACCTATATGAGCATCCTGACCATTTTGACCCAAGGCAGTATCTCAAAGATGGCAGAGATGCAATAAAAGAGATGGTAAAACACAAGCTTAGAAATGTTCTTGGCTGTGCGGGCAAGGCTCCCGAAATTTTAGAGGAGATAAAGAAAAACAGAGGATAAAAAATACTGCCAAATAAAGGGCGAGGGAAAAACCTTGCCCTTTTTCTTTTGACAAAATTGTATTGTAAAATAGTTTGTGGTAAAATACTATATGTTGTTTATGCGTATAGTGGATATTTTATGCGTGAAAAGAATAAGTTTTAAAGTTTCTAATTTTTAAAAAGGAGGTTTGAGGTTTTTATGAAGCATATAAAGGTTGTTGTAAAAAATGCTCTTTCAAAAACAGTTGTTTCTGGCGGCTGTGGCGAGTGCCAGGCATCCTGCCAGTCAGCTTGCAAGACATCTTGTACTGTTGGGAACCAGATTTGCAAAAACAGAAAATAATCTTCTGTGGGTGGGCTGTCAAAAAATTTTTTTGAGGGCAGCCCTGTGCAAAACTTTTTAATTTAAAATGTGATAAAGCAGGAGGAAGACAAATAAGAAAAGATGGTTCATACGTTTGAGAAGTTCGGACTCAAAATTGTTGTAGATGTGGCGTCAGGTTCAATTTTCACAGTTGATAGCGTTGCTTATGAGGTAATAAAGTATTACAAAGAAAATGGAAGTTTTGATGGAGTAGAAGATGCACTTGAGTTTGATAAACAGCAGATAGCTGAGGCAGTTTTTGAAGTAAAAAGTTTGATTGAACAAGGTGTTTTGTTTTCTGAGGATACTTATAAGGATATGAATTTGATTGAAAAGAGAAATCCGGTTATAAAGGCAATGTGCCTTCATGTTGCCCACGACTGTGACCTGAGATGCAGATACTGTTTTGCATCAAGTGGCAGTTTCAAACAAGAAAGAAAACTTATGAGCTTTGATGTGGGCAAAAAGGCAATAGATTTTCTGCTTCAAAATTCTGGTTCAAGACAGAACTTAGAGGTTGATTTTTTTGGTGGAGAGCCACTTTTGAATTTTGATGTGGTAAAAAATATTGTTGAGTATGCAAGGCAAGAGGAGAAGAAGTATAACAAGAAAATATCTTTTACCCTGACAACAAATGCAACAAACCTCTCAGACGATATAATTGAATATCTAAACCAGAACATGGAAAATGTTGTGCTCAGCCATGATGGAAGACCTGAAGTCAACGACTTTATGAGGATTGACAGGGACGGCAATGGCACCTATAGCAAAATTACAGACAACATTTTGAGGTTTATCCAGAAAAGAAATGGGAAAACTTATTATGTGAGAGGAACATTTACAGCAAAGAACTTGGATTTTTCAAAGGACGTTTTACACTTATACAGCCTTGGGATAAAAGAAATTTCGATTGAACCTGTTGTGCTGGACAAAAGTAGTCCCTGGGCGATACGTGAGAGTCACATTGAAAGAATAAAACAAGAGTATGATATTTTGGCTGAGGAGTATATAAATGCGAAACTTAAAGGAGAAGGTTTTAACTTCTTCCATTTTAATATAGACCTTACAGGTGGCCCATGTGTTTCAAAAAGACTTTCAGGCTGTGGTGCCGGGTTTGAGTATGTAGCAGTTGACCCTGAGGGTAATATCTTCCCGTGCCACCAGTTTGTTGACAAGCCAGATTTTAAACTTGGTAACGTCTTTGAAGGCATACAGAGGTTTGATTTGGTTGATGAGTTTAAGAAAAATAATGTTTATGAAAAAGATGAATGTTCACAGTGCTGGGCGAGGTTTTACTGTAGTGGCGGATGTGCTGCTGCAAACTATAATATGAACGGTGATGTTAAAAAATCTTACATTGTTGGTTGTGAACTTGAAAGAAAGAGGGTGGAAAATGCAATAGCCATAAAACTTTATCTTATGGAAAAGGGGATAAGAAGCTAAAATGATAATTACTTATAAAGGCAAAACACCTAAAATTGCACCTTCTGCTTTTGTGGCAGAGAATGCAGTTATAATAGGCGATGTTGAGATTGGAGAAAATTCAAGTGTGTGGTTTGGCTGCGTTATAAGATGTGAAGAAAATAAAATTGTGATTGGCAAAAACACCAATATACAGGACCTCACAACAATACACACAGACCACTGCTGCTCGGTTATAATAGGTGACAATGTTACAGTTGGTCACAATGTAGTTCTTCATGGTTGTGAAATAGGTAACAACGTTTTAATTGGAATGGGGACTATCATTATGAACGGAAGCAAAATAGGTGATAATAGCTTGATTGGAGCAGGAAGTCTTATAACTCAAAACACAGTTATCCCGCCAAATACCCTTGTGTTTGGCAGACCTGCTAAAGTGATAAGAGAGCTCACGCCAGAGGAGATAGAAAAGATTGCAATTTCTGCAAAGGAGTATATAGAGCTTAGCAATGAGTATAAAAAGATAAAAGATTATTAAATTTTGTTTGTTGACTTTTTATCAAGCAGAGGATTATAATTTTACTGAATGAGTATTTGTCTGTGTATATATTAAATTTTCTACATGTTTTTTCTTAACCTTCTAAAAAGAAAGGAGAAAGGGTTATGCAAAATAAAAGCTTAGCAAAGTTTCTGATAGGATGCTTGGTAATAGCCTTTGCATTTTACATAGTGTTTTTTGGGCTGGAAATTGGAACTGCAAGCATCCCGTCAGTCCAAAAAGTCATAAGGTATGGTCTTGACTTAAAAGGCGGCGTTTACATTGTATATGAGGCAGAAAAAGAGAACCCAACAAGAAGAGAAATGGAATCGGCATTGCAGCTTATCAGAACAAGGCTTGACATGAGAAACTTTTATGATGCAACGGCGACAATTCAGGGGTCAAAGAGAATAAGGGTAGAAATTCCGGGTGTCAAAGACCCTGATGAAGCTATACAATATATAGGAAGAACAGCTTTGATTGAGTTTAAGGGACCTTCTGGAGATTTGATAGTTTCAGGTAGAAACGTTGTTGATGCATATGCACAGCAGACAGCATCAGGATACGTTGTTGCACTAAAGTTTGATAAAGAGGGAACAAAAAAGTTTGCAGAAGGGACAAAAAAATATTTGGGTCAGAACATTGGAATTTATCTTGATGGCAAGCTCATTTCAAATCCTGTTGTTCAGGCAGAGATTGACAATGGTGAGGCTGTAATTGAAGGCATGAAAGATTTAGAAGAGGCTAAAACACTTGCTCAGCAGATAAAAGCTGGTGCACTGCCATTTGCCTTGAATGTCATAGAGAGCAAGGCTATAGGACCTTCACTTGGAAATGAGGCTTTTAAATCAACTTTAAAGGCTGGAATTATTGGAATCTTGCTTGTGTTCCTGTTCATGATAATTTTCTACAGACTGCCAGGGCTTATAGCTGATATAGCTTTAGTTGCGTATATAGTTATTCTGGTTGCAATTGTGGGGTATGCAAAGATAACTTTGACCCTCCCTGGTATAGCAGGTATAATCCTGTCTGCCGGAATGGCAGTTGATGCGAACATCTTAATCTTTGCAAGGTTGAAAGAGGAGCTAAGAAGTGGAAAGACATTAAGAGCTGCTATGGACGCAGGTTTTAGAAGAGCGCTTAATGCTGTTATTGACTCTAACGTGACAACGATAATAGCAGGAATTGTGCTTTTGTTCTTAGGAACAGGTCCTATTAAAGGTTTTGCATGGACGCTCACAATTGGTATTGTGGTATCGTTCTTCACAGCAATTACTGTTACAAGATTTTTGCTTACTTCAATTATAAATACAGGACTTTTCAAAGATATCAGGTGGTATGGCGGTAAGAAAACCAGGGAGGTGGATGCTTAAATGACCAAGATTGATTTCATGGGGAAAAGAAAATACTTTTATATAGTTTCAATTTTGGTTATGGTAATTGGGCTGATTTCGTATTTTGTACAAGGTTTTAACTATGACATAGACTTTACAGGTGGTACAGTTTTGGAGATAAACCTTCATAAGGTTCCGACAGCTCAAGAGATATCCGAGCTTGAAAAACTGACAAAGCAAATTACAGGAACTCAAACTCCAATTGTGAGAAAAGTTGAAGATGGTAAAAAGATAATGATAAACGCACATGAGGTTCATGGCAAAAAGAAGACAGAGCTTTCAAAACAGACAAGAGACAAGCTCTTTGCTGAGATTGCAAAAAAGTACAATCTTAAAAAAGAGGATTTAATATCATACCAGAATGTCGGTGCAGTTGTGTCGTCTGAGTTAAAATCTCAGGCTATTTGGGCGGTTGTGATTGCATCAATTTTGATGCTCATTTATATTGCTATTAGATTTGAGTTCAGGTTTGGTACAACTGCAGTTGTAGCGCTAATTCATGACCTGCTGATTGTGTTGACAGTTTATACTCTCTTTAGAATCCCTCTAAATTCCACTTTTATAGCAGCAGTACTTACCGTCCTTGGTTATTCTATAAACGACACCATTGTTGTGTTTGACAGAATAAGAGAAAACAGAAGAATAGCTGGGAAGATGGATCTTAAAGACCTTGTAAACCTTAGCATGAACCAGACGATAGGAAGATCAATCGCAACAGCAATGAGTGTCATTATAGTTCTTGTTGTTCTGTATATCATGGGTGTTCAGTCAATAAAAGAATTTGCGTTCCCTCTTTTGATTGGTGTTATATCAGGTACTTATTCTTCTATATTTATAGCAACTGCACTGTGGTTTGACTGGGAGCTCAGCACAAGAAAGAAGAAACTTCAGGCAAAGCCAAAAAGAGCATAAAAGAAAAGCTGTTTTTTATGACTTGTTTTTAAATTCTTCAAAAAAGCTCTTGCGAAAGCCATTTTCGTAAGGGCTTTTTTAAAATGTCTTTTTATATTTGATTTTTTTGGAGGAATTCTTTATGAAGAAAAAGCAAGAGCATCGAATTAGAATCATACCACTTGGTGGGCTTAACGAAATTGGAAAGAACATGCTTGTTGTTGAAGTAAACGACGAGATAGTTGTCATTGACTGTGGTCTTGCATTCCCAGAAGATGAGATGCTTGGCGTTGACCTTGTAATACCTGACATATCATATCTTATCAAGAATAAGGAAAAGGTAAGAGCTTTGATTCTCACACACGGTCATGAAGACCATATTGGAGCTATACCGTATGTACTGCGTGATTTAAATATTCCAATTTATGGCACAAAACTTACCCTGGGGCTTGTTGAGATAAAGCTTATGGAATTTGGTATAGATTTGAACTCTGTAAAACTGTTCACTGTCAGGGCAGGGGATGTAATTAGTTTTAACAATATGCGCATTGAGTTTATCAGAACAACACATTCGATAGCTGACTCTGTTGCTGTTGCTATACACACACCACTTGGTCCCATTGTCCACACAGGCGATTTCAAAGTGGACTTCACACCCATTGAAGGTGAACCAATTGACCTAATAAGATTTGCAGAACTTGGCAAACAGGGAGTTCTTGCACTTTTGTGCGACTCAACAAACGCAGAGAGGCCTGGTTTTACATTGTCTGAAAAGACTGTTGGTGCGACGTTTGACAGGATATTTTCCCAGGCTCAGGGAAGAGTTATTGTTGCAACATTTTCTTCGCACATTCACAGAGTACAGCAGGTCATAAACTCAGCTGAAAAGCAAGGAAGAAAGATTTGCGTCTTGGGAAGAAGCATGGTAAATGTTGTGAACAAAGCGCTTGAACTTGGGTATCTGAAGATGCCAGATGGGATGCTGATTGACGTTGATGAGCTTGACAACTATCCCCCAAACAAGATTGTCCTTATCACAACAGGAAGTCAGGGCGAGCCCATGTCTGCCCTTTCACGAATGGCGTCTGCCGAGCACAAAAAGGTGGGGATTATACCCGGCGATGTTGTTATAATCTCGGCAGCACCAATTCCTGGAAATGAAAAGTTTGTAAACAGGGTGATAAACGACCTGTTTAAACAAGGTGCGCAGGTGATATATGAAGACATTGATGACATTCATGTGTCAGGTCATGCCTGCCAGGAAGAGATAAAACTTATACACAATCTTACAAGACCAAAATACAGTATTCCCGTGCATGGTGAGTTCAAACACTTGATACACCATGCAAAGCTTGCAATGGAGCTTGGGGAGAAAAATGTGTTTGTGCTGGAAAATGGGAAGGTCCTGGAGATTACAAAAGACGGTGCAAAGGTTGTTGGAATGGTGCAGGCAGGCAATGTTCTTGTTGACGGGCTTGGAGTTGGAGATGTGGGGAACGTTGTTCTGCGTGACAGGCGTCATCTTGCTCAGGACGGACTTTTTATTGTTGTGCTCACAATTGATTCAGCAACAAGAGATGTCATCTCAGGTCCTGATATAATCACAAGAGGTTTTATATATATAAGAGAATCTGAGCCTTTAATTGAAGAGGCAAAAAGAGTTATAAAGGATGTTCTTTATTTTTGCAATAAAAACGATATTACTGAGCCTAACGCAATAAAGGTAATTTTAAAAGATAATTTGAGAAATTTCTTGTTTGAAAAGACAAGAAGAAACCCAATGATAATTCCAATCATAACTGAGATTTGAATATACTTACTTATGCTAATAGAGCCGCAGGCAAATATAGAATGTACCTGCGGCTTTTTGTTCATGTGAAATTTTCACATGAAGAAAACTTTTGCATATAATAATAAAAGACAACAATGCTTGAAAAGTGGTAAAAAGAAAATGTATAAGTCTTCAGATTTGAGAGAAAAGGATGTAATAAACATCTCTGATGGTAAAAAGCTTGGCAAGGTTTGTGATTTAGAGGTTGATGTCAAAACTGGAAAAGTAGATGCAATAGTTGTCCCGGCACCATTTTCTGTGGGCAACATCTTCTCAAAAGAAAAAGATTATGTGATTCCATGGGATAAGATAAAAAAGATTGGTGAAGATGTTATTTTGGTTGAGATATAGGACTTAGATTTCTGCAGTCAAAAGATATTCCCCTGCCTCATCAGCCTCACATACAATACATCCGCTTCCATCTACAATCAGGCTATGACCAAGGCTTATCATGTTAAGATGGGCACCTGTTGCGTTTGCCAAAAACACATAATATCCATTTTCAACAGCTCTTGTAATAGGAATACTTCTATTTTTATCTATCTTCCACCTTGCTTCTTTCGGACTGTAATAGTGTGCAGCTAAAATAAATACACCGTCGCATCCCCTATCTTTGTATTCTTTGAATATATTATAAAAATTCTGGTCTCTGCAGATGGCTATGCCAAAACGCTTGTGTTTGTATTCAAAAACAAGAGTACCTTTTCCCTCAGAAAATATTTTCTTTTCAAGCTCAGTTGGATGAAGCTTGTCATATTTTTCGCATCTGCCATCAGGGAATATTACCGATGCACGGTTTTTTAACTCTTCCCCTTCGCGGTACGGATGACCAATTATACAACAAACTGAATATTTGCTTGCAAGTTGAGAGATTTTATCAAGAGCAGGCAAAATTACATCATTTAAATCTATTGATTTTAGAAGCTGGATATTATAGCCAGTCAGTGCCATCTCAGGAAAGCAGACTAAGTCTACCTCTTCGACCTTTGCTTGTTCTAAAAAATTTGCAATTTTGAGAAGATTATTTTCAATCTTATCTGAGATCTTCATTTGAACAACTCCGATTTTCATCTTTTGTTTCCCCTTCGGCTATAATTTCTTGGCTTATTCTTATTATATCATTTTTTAGAAAATCACACTACTTTTTCATTTCCGCTGATATTTTCAATTGGCTTGATGAAAAGAATATTCTTCTTTTCAGATTTCGCAAGAAAGAATATAATATAAAAGAATGGGAAAATAAATAAAAGCTTTTTGAAAAGAGAGGGTGCAAGAGTTGAAAGAAGCTTATGAAAAACTTGTGATAGAAGGTGGCTACCCGTTAGAAGGTGAGGTTGTAATAAACGGTGCAAAGAATGCTGCAGTTGCTGTAATTCCCGCAGCTTTAATGGCTGACGGGGAAAGCGTTATAGAAAACCTTCCTTTAATTGAAGATGTGTTTGCAATGGATGACATTTTGCTCAAGCTTGGAGCAAAGATAGAATATGACAATCATTCTCTTAAAATAGATGCGAGGAACTTGCACAGTTACATAGCACCATATGAAAGTGTCAAGAAGATAAGAGCTTCATATTACCTCATTGGAGCACTTCTTACCCGGTTTGGCAGGGCGGAGGTTGCCATGCCAGGGGGGTGTAATTTTGGTTCAAGACCAATTGACCAGCACATAAAAGGTTTTAGGGCGCTTGGCGCAGATGTTAGAATAGAAAATGGTATGATAAAGGCATATGCAGACAGGCTTGTTGGCACAAAGATATATTTGGATGTTGTGTCTGTTGGTGCAACAATCAATCTTATGCTTGCCGCTGTCAAGGCAAAAGGCATAACAATAATAGAAAATGCAGCAAAAGAACCGCACGTTGTTGACACTGCAAATTTTCTAAACAGCATGGGCGCCAAAATCAAAGGTGCGGGTACTGACGTTATCAGGATTGAAGGAGTCGATAAGCTTTATCCAACAAAGTATGCTATCATTCCTGACCAGATAGAAGCAGGGACATATATGATTGCTGCATGCGCAACAAAAGGACATGTAATTGTAAAAAATGTAATTCCTAAGCATTTAGAGTCGCTGACAGCAAAGCTTGTTGAGATGGGTGCAGAGGTTATAACTTATGAAGACAGCATCGAGGTCATTTGCAAAAGTAGGCTTAGAAGTTCAAGCATAAAGACAATGCCATACCCAGGTTTTCCCACAGACCTTCAGCCTCAGATGACAGTGCTGTTGAGTCTTTGTAGCGGTACAAGCGTTGTGACAGAGGGTGTGTGGGAAAATAGATACCAGTATGTTGATGAGCTCAAAAAAATGGGGGCAAACATTAAGGTTGAGGGAAGAGTTGCTGTTGTTGAAGGTGTTGAGAGCCTTCAGGGGGCTGAGGTTGTGGCTGTTGACCTTCGGGCAGGTGCTGCTTTAATTGTTGCAGGGCTTGCAGCTAAAGGAAAAAGTGTGATTTACAATGCCAAAAATGTTGATAGAGGTTATGAAAACATAGATTCAAAGCTTTCAAAGCTTGGTGCAAAGGTTTCAAGAAGATAAGACTAAAGGGGAAAGATAATAATGTCAGATGAAATGCTTTTCTGCCCGCTGTACAGTGGAAGCAGCGGAAATAGCATTTTAATTTCATACAAAGATACCTCGATCATAGTTGATGCTGGTGTGAGCTTTAAAAAACTTGCACAGGCGCTAGAAAAAATTGGGTTTAACAAAAAGATTGATGCAATTTTACTTTCTCATGACCACTCTGACCATGTTAAATGTGCAGGCATTTACTTTAGAAAGCTCAATGTTCCCATTATAACAAATTACAAAACATGGGAAAGTATAAAAAGCTCTCTTGGCAAAGTAGACGAAAGCTATGTAAAATTAATTGAGACAGGGACAAGCTTTTCGGTGGGAAGCATTGGAATTGATACATTTTCAATACCTCACGATGCATCTGACCCGATGGGGTTTTGCTTTTATGTCAAAGACAAAAAAGTTTCAATTTGCACAGATGTTGGACATGTAAGTGACAGCGTTGCAGCAATGATAGATTTTTCAGATATTATTTTGCTTGAGTCAAACCACGACGTTGAGATGCTGATGTTCGGACCTTACCCATATCACCTTAAACAGAGAATAAAAGGTGACAAAGGCCATCTTTCAAATGAGCAGGCAGCCAAGATGATATTGAAATTAAATCTTGCTCGAACAAAAAGAATTTATTTAGGACATCTTAGCGAAGAAAATAATCACCCGGATGTTGCGCTTTTGACGGTAAGTTCAATTTTAAAGCAGCATGGTGTATTTGAAAGTTATAATTTTTCTCTTGAAATTGCAAACAGGTACAGTCCATCACTTTGCTCTTTACTATAAATACATTTTTGAAAGGGGAGAATTTAAAAGTGAAGATTGCAATAGGTTCTGACCATGCAGGATTTCCTTTGAAAGAGGCGGTCAAGAAACATCTTGAGAAAAAGGGGGTTGAGTACAAGGACTTTGGGACGTACTCTCAAGAGTCTTGCGACTACCCGGACATTGCAAAAGATGTGGCGCTGGCAGTAAAAAGCGGAGAGTTTACATTTGGCATACTCATCTGCGGGACAGGCATTGGAATCTCTATTGCTGCGAACAAAGTAAGGGGAATTAGAGCTGCGCTTTGTCATGACACATTTTCTGCCAAGGCTGCACGGGCTCACAACAACGCTAACATCCTTGCAATGGGTGCACGGGTTATTGGTGAAGGACTTGCATGTGAGATTATAGATGCCTTTTTGGCATCAAACTTTGAAGGTGGAAGGCATCAGAGAAGAGTTGATAAGATACATCTGATAGAAGATGAGCAGAGATAGAAAAAATCCTCACAAATTTTCAGAAAGGAGTAAAGAGTATGGTAGAGTACAAGAAAAATGTATACGTATTTGATCATCCTTTAATTCAGCACAAGCTGACCTTAATTCGTGACAAAAACACAGGAGTAAAAGAATTCAGAGAACTTGTTGAAGAGATAGCGATGCTCATGGCATATGAGGTTACAAGAAATCTGCCTTTAAAAGAGGTTGAAATTGAAACACCTGTTGGAGTTGCAAAGTGCAAAGTAATCTCTGGGAGAAAACTTGCAATTGTGCCTATTCTGCGTGCCGGGCTTGGCATGGTAGATGGACTTTTAAAGTTAATTCCTGCTGCAAAGGTGGGGCATATTGGCCTTTACAGAGACCCTGAGACTTTAAAGCCTGTTGAGTATTACTGCAAACTTCCACAGGATGTCCACGAAAGAGACATAATTGTGCTTGACCCGATGCTTGCAACAGGTGGGTCTGCCTCTGCTGCATTTGACTATATAAAAAGATACAATCCTCAGAGCTTGAAACTCATGTGCCTCATTGCAGCACCAGAAGGGATTGAAAGGTTAACTCAGGATCATCCGGACGTTGAGATTTACTGTGCAGCAGTGGATGAGAAGCTAAATGACCACGGCTATATTGTTCCCGGGCTTGGTGATGCCGGTGACAGACTGTTTGGTACAAAGTAGCATTGAATAAGTTACAAACGCAAGTTTAAAGAAGCTGGATGGAGGATTTTTGAGATGAGACCTACATGGGATGAATATTTTATGCAGATTGTGGATATAGTAAAAGAGCGCTCCACTTGCCTCAGAAGGAAGGTTGGAGCTTTGATTGTAAAAGACAAAAGGATTCTTGCAACAGGGTACAATGGAGCACCGACAGGCCTTCCTCACTGTGAAGAGGTTGGGTGCTTGAGAGAAAAGCTTAATGTCCCTTCAGGGCAGAGACATGAGCTTTGCAGAGGACTTCATGCAGAACAAAACGCCATAATCCAGGCGGCAAAAATGGGTGTTGTAATAGACGGAAGTGTAATTTACACAACAACATAT
This sequence comes from Caldicellulosiruptor hydrothermalis 108, assembly GCF_000166355.1. NCBI lineage: Bacteria > Bacillati > Bacillota > Caldicellulosiruptorales > Caldicellulosiruptoraceae > Caldicellulosiruptor > Caldicellulosiruptor hydrothermalis. The sequence goes on along the minus strand of NC_014652.1, from coordinate 2,070,333 downwards.
CCTTGTGTGATATGTGCAAAGATGATAGTAAACGCAGGGATAAAGAAGGTCATATACAAAGGTTCGTATCCAGATGAGATGAGCCAGCAGATATTTAAAGAAGCAGGAATAGAAGTTGTAAAGTTTGAAGAAAATGGTGAAGGTGATTTGAAATGAAAAGGCAAACGTTTATTGTACTTGCTGCTGGTGAAGGCAAGAGAATGAAATCAAAGTATTCCAAGGTTGTACAAAAGATAATGGGGAAGCCAATGATACTTTATCTAATTGACGAGATTGAGAAAAACTTTGAAGATAGCCAGATAATAGTTGTTGTAGGTAATAAAAAAGAGGATGTCTACAGAGTTTTAGAAGGTAGGAATGTGAAATTTGCTCATCAAGAAAAACAGCTTGGAACTGCCCACGCAGTGATGTGTACAATGGACATGGTATCAAAAGAAGCAGAAGATGTGTTTGTGCTTTACGCAGATGCACCTTTTATTAAAGCTGATACACTAAAAAGAATTTCTGAAAAAAGAAAAAAGGAAGGAGCATCGCTCTGTCTTTTAACAGCCGTCTTTGAAAATCCGTATGGGTATGGGAGAATAATTTCTGATGAGAATGGTAATGTTTTAAAGATTGTTGAGGAAAAAGATGCAACAGATGAGCAAAGGCGAATAAAAGAAATAAATCCAGGATTTTATTGCTTTGAAAGAAATGCACTTGCAAGTGTTTTAACAAAGATAGACAATAACAACAGCCAGCAAGAGTATTATCTTACAGACAGTATAGAGATACTGAATAGAGAAGGCAAGAAGGTGGTAAAAATTGCATGTGATGATAATTTTGAGGTCATGGGCATTAACTCAAGGTATGAATTATTTTTGGCTGAGCAGGAGCTTAAAATAAGAATAAATAAAAAGCACCTTGCAGAAGGTGTTCAAATGATAGATATGTATTCTGTCTATATTCATCCAGATGTGCAGATAGGCAAAGACACAGTGATATATCCCGGCACATTCATACTTGGCAACACTACAATAGGGGAAGAGTGCATAATTGGCCCAAACTCATACATTGTAAATTCAAAAATAGGTAACAAGTGCCATGTGTGGTTTTCGGTGATTGAGGAGTCTGAGATAAAAGACAATGTAAAGGTTGGACCTTATGCGCACTTGCGTCCAAACAGCATCTTGGAAGAAGGAGTCAAGATTGGCAACTTTGTTGAGGTGAAAAACTCAAAGGTGGGCAGAAACACAAAGTCAGCTCATCTTACATACATTGGAGATGCTGACATAGGCGAAAATGTGAATTTGGGCTGCGGGACCATATTTGTAAACTACGATGGGTATAAAAAGCACAGAACGGTTGTTGAAGATAATGCGTTTATTGGCTGCAACTCAAACCTTGTTGCACCGGTTAAAATAGGGAAGAATGCCTATGTTGCGGCAGGTTCTACAATCACAGATGATGTTCCTGCAGATGCTCTTGCGATTGCCCGTGAAAAGCAGACTATAAAAGAAGGCTGGGTGCTCAGACGCAAGAAGATGTATGAAAACACAGATGAAAAATAATAAAACGAATAAATTTTGTAGATATTTTCAGAATAAATTAATTAAATTTTTTGTGTTATAATATAGGTTGCGTGGGTAAAGCAATCGAAAAAACTAACTTTTGTGCTGGGGGTAAAAAAAGTGATAACACATGGTAAAGAGATAAAAATATTTACTGGTAATTCAAACAAGGAGCTTGCAGAAGAGATAGCCAGTCACCTGGGCAAGAAACTTGGTGATGCAGAGATTGGCAGGTTTTCAGACGGGGAGATATCAGTTAGAATAAACGAAACTGTGCGCGGTGCAGATGTTTTTGTAGTCCAGTCAACCTGTCATCCTGTAAATGAAAATCTGATGGAACTATTAATCATGATTGACGCTTTCAAAAGAGCTTCGGCAGGAAGAATTACAGCTGTGATACCATACTATGGATATGCAAGACAGGACAGAAAAGCACGAGCACGCGACCCAATCACAGCAAAGCTTGTTGCAAATTTGATAACATCTGCAGGGGCAGATAGGGTCCTGACAATGGACCTTCATGCACCTCAAATTCAAGGGTTTTTTGATATACCACTTGACCATCTAATTGGTGTTCCAATTTTAGCAAAATATTTTATGGAAAATGTGAACTTAGAGAATGCTGTTGTTGTATCACCAGACCTTGGAAGTGTGACACGTGCACGCAACTTTGCAACAAAGCTTGACCTGCCGCTTGCCATAGTTGACAAAAGAAGACCCAAAGCAAATGTTGCCGAGATTATGAACATAATTGGTGATGTGAAAGACAAGACATGTTTGATGGTTGATGACATGATAGATACAGCAGGTACTATTGTTGCTGCAGCTCAGGCTCTTATGGATTACGGTGCAAAAGAAGTTTACGCGTGCTGTACGCACCCGGTTTTATCCGGACCTGCTGTTGAGAGAATACAACAGTCGCCTATTAAAGAGCTTGTTGTGCTCAACACCATTCCTCTTCCGCCTGAAAAGAGGATTGATAAGATAAAGGTGTTGTCTGTTGCAAGCCTTTTTGCTGAAGCAATAACAAGAATATACGAGGATGTGGCTATTTCCACATTGTTTGATGAATATATAAGCACAAAAGGAAACAGATAAAAATTAGTATCAAGAAGATAAATAAAGGCTGTCTTTTGAAATGTTTTAAAAGGCAGCCTGTTTTTATAAATAAAAGGAGTGAGTAGGAATTGGATTATATCATTGCAGGACTTGGGAATCCTGGTGAAAAGTATACATTTACAAGACACAATGCAGGTTTTTTGGCGATTGACTATTTAGCCCAGCTTTTCAATACAAAGGTAGATAAAATAAAGTTCAAAGGTTTGGTTGGCAGCTTTGAATATGCCGGTAAAAAGGTTTTGCTTTTAAAGCCAATGACATATATGAACGCAAGCGGAGAAAGTATCATAGAGGCAGTAAACTTTTATAAGATAAAGCCTGAAAAGCTTATTGTGATTTACGATGACATAGCCTTTGATGTTGGAGTTGTGAAGATGAGGAAAAAAGGGTCAGATGGAGGGCACAACGGCGTAAAATCAATAATACAGCGCCTTGGTACAGAAGAATTTCCAAGAATCAGAATAGGCATTGGTGTTCCAAAATATGATATGGTAAAATATGTTTTGTCTGAATTTGAAGATGGTGAAAAAGAAAAGATATTCAGAGCAATTGAAAAAGCATCAAACGGTATAAAAATCTTGCTTGAAAGTGATATGGATAGGGCAATGAATTATATAAACGGGGATGTGGTGGTGTAGGCTTTGTTAAAGGTTTTAGAAAAACTTGAAAGTTTCAAAAGGCTTGAAGAAGATGTAATAAAAAAGAGCCTTCCTCTTGTTGTTACAGGCCTTGGTGAGATGGGGAAGGCGCTTGTGGTCAAATCTCTATGTGAAAAGTTTAACAAAAAGGCGTTGTTTATCACAACTCAAAGAGCAAAGCTTGAATGGGAAAGAAGGTTTATGAGCCTTTTTAATAGTGTGGTGAGTCTACAAGAGAGAGAAAATCCTTTTGTGGTATCTTTTGCAAAGAGCAGAGATTCTGAAATTAACAGAATGGAACAATTTGTGAAGATTTTTGAGGACGGTTTTGATGTTCTCATATTAAGTAGCCAGAACCTTTTTGAAAAGTACACAAATTTAAAGTTTGATTATATCCATCTCACAGAAGGTCTTGACATTCAGCTTGAAATCCTTATAGAAAAGCTTTTAAAATTCGGATATGAAAGAGTGAAAACTGTCGAAAAGAAAGGACAGTTTTCACAAAAGGGTGGCATAGTTGATATATATCCTGTAGCAAGTAGGTACCCTGTGAGGATTGAGTTTTTTGGAGATACGATAGACACAATTAGACTTTTTGATGTTGAAACTCAGAAGTCTTTTGAAAGAATAGATAGTGTGAAGATTTACAAGGCAATTGAGTGGGATTTGGAAGAGGACTTTTCAGAAGGTTTAAAACGCGTTAAGGAAGACTACAAAAAAATGAAATTGAAATTGAAGGAAGATGGCAGAAAAAATTTAGAGGAGAGTTTCAGAGAGGTTGTAGAAGAACTTCAACTAAATGTTGAAAGACTGTATCCCTATTACTACCAACAATTTTTCTCAGTTATTGATATTTTTGGTGAATGTCTTATCTTTGTTGACGAGTACAACCAAGTCTATAGCAGCTTGAAAGCTTTTGAACAAGAGATGCAAGAGATGTTTTCAGACCTTTTAGAAAAAGGGTTTGTGCTTCCGAAGATGGCAGACTGTTATTTTACTGTTAATGAGATTTTGCAAAAGTTCTCAAGCACCATAATTCTTCAAACATTTGCATCTTCTATTAAAGAGCTTGAACTGAGAGAGATTATATCTTTCAACTTCTTTCGAGAACTTCCCACCTACAATGCTCAGAAAGAGGTTTTAATTGATGATTTGAAGTATTATATGTCAAAAAACTATACCATAAACATCTTTACAGGAAGTCGAACATCCCTTGAGGATTTAGAAGAGGCACTTTTAAAAGAAAATATACAGTTTTTTGAGCTTGATGAGCCAGAAATAGAAAAACCGGGAGTATATCTAATAGCCAAGTCTGCCGAAAAGGGCATTGAAATACATGATATCAAATGGGTTTGCCTTTCATTTTTCCATCTTGAAAAGAAAAAGGAAACAGAAGCAAAAAAGAGGGTAAAATCTAAAAAAGATACTTTTTATACTGTTGAAGATTTAAAACCTGGCGATTTTGTTGTTCACAGGACATATGGTATTGGCAAATTCTTGGGGTTTGAAAAGATTACTGTCGAAGGCACAACAAAAGAGTATGTAAAGCTTGAATATGCTAACTCTTCTTACCTATATGTTCCAACCACAAACTTAGATGTGATTGAAAAGTATATTGGAACTGATGATGTACAGCCAAAACTATCTAAGCTTGGGTCACAAGAGTGGCAAAAGCAGAAACAAAAGGTAAGAAAATCTCTTGAGGTTGTGGCAAAAGACTTGGTTGAGCTTTATGCAAAAAGACAGCTCAACAAAGGTTTTAAATTTTCGAAAGATACTGTGTGGCAAAAAGAGTTTGAAGAGAGGTTTCCATATACAGAGACAGAAGGTCAGCTTCAGGCCATAGAAGAGATTAAGAGGGATATGGAAAGTGAAAAGCCGATGGATAGAATACTTTGCGGCGATGTTGGCTATGGCAAGACTGAGGTTGCAATGAGAGCGGCCTTCAAAGCTGTGATGGATTCAAAACAGGTGGCAGTACTTGTTCCCACAACCATTCTTGCGCAGCAGCATTACATGACATTTTCTGCACGAATGAAAGATTTTCCAGTAACAATTGAGGTTCTCTCACGTTTAAAAAATGAGACACAACAAAAGAAGATAATAAAAGGGTTAAAAGAAGGTACAATTGACATTGTGATTGGTACGCACAGGCTACTTTCGAGCGATGTTAAGTTCAAAGACCTTGGTCTTTTGATTATTGATGAAGAGCACAAGTTTGGTGTTGAAGCAAAAGAGAAGATAAAAAAGCTAAAAACAAATGTTGATGTTCTGACCCTCACCGCAACACCTATACCAAGGACACTTAACATGGCACTTTTGGGAATCAGGGATTTGAGCGTGATTGAAGACCCGCCTGAAGATAGATACCCTGTGCAGACATTTGTGCTTGAGTACAATGAAAGGATAATAAAGGAGGCTATTTTGAAAGAAATTTCAAGAGGAGGTCAGGTATTTTATCTTTACAACAGGGTAAAAGACATACAAGAAGTGGCAGCTAAACTTCAAAACCTTGTGGGCGATAGTGTGAAAATTGCGTGTGCTCATGGTCAGATGGAAGAAGAGGAGCTTGAAGAGGTCTTGATTGATTTTATTGAGGGCAGGTACGATGTGCTTGTGTGTACAACAATTATAGAGTCTGGGGTTGACATGCCAAACGTCAATACACTTATTGTGGAAGACAGCGATAGACTTGGTCTTGCTCAGCTTTATCAGCTAAGAGGAAGGGTAGGTCGGTCTTCAAGGCTTGCATATGCATATTTTACATTTAGAAAAGACAAGGTGCTGTCCGAACAGGCACAGAAGAGACTTGCTGCAATAAAGGAGTTTACAGAACTTGGGTCTGGTTTTAAAATTGCCATGAGGGACCTTGAGATAAGAGGTGCTGGGTCTATTGTTGGAAAACTTCAGCATGGGCATATAAACAGTGTTGGATATGACATGTATATAAGACTTCTTTCAGAAGAGATAAGGCGTCTTAAAGGCGAAAATATACAGCCTGAGATTGAACCTCAGATAGATGTAAAGGTAAGCGCGTTTATTAGCAGCAGTTACATTGACGATGAAAAAGAGAGAATTAATATGTACAAAAAGATTTCGTCAATCGAGTCAAAAGATGATGTAAACGATATTTATGATGAGCTAATAGACAGGTTTGGAGATGTTCCAAAAGAGGTTGACAATTTAATAAAGGTTGCGTACTTGAAATGTTTGTGTAAAAAGGCAGGGATAATAAGTATTTTGCAGCTTCAAGAATGTCTTTTTAAACTTCAGTTTTTTAACAGTGAAATGATTTTAAAAGCAATGAACAAGTTTTTGCAGCAAGGACTTTCATGTTCGCAAAACAAGGACGACTGCTTACAGCTTACTTTAGAGAATAACTGGCTTGATACCCTGATAGCTATTTTAGAAGATTTACAAGAAAATTAAAAAAGTTTTTACAATTGGGGTGCTTTAAATTGACCATTTATTGTTTTATAATATTAATATTATCAAAATACTTTTAACAAAGGAGAAGGGATGTATGGATAAAAGAACTAAAATTGTGCTTTTTTCTATTGCAGCAGTTGTACTTCTGATAATTCTCATTGCTGTAACACCTGAGATTGTAAGGTATGTAGATGAAAACAGAGCAGTTGCCATAGTAAATGGCGAGAAAATAACAAAAAAGGAGTTTGCCATCAACTATAGGTCTCAGATAAACTACTATGGACTTGACAAAGCATTTTTATCCCAAAAAGTTGGAGACAAGACATATGAGCAGCAGATAAAAGAAAATGTTTTGAATGGTCTTATAATAAGACAGATTGAGCTTCAGCAGGCAAGAAAGAGAAATATTACTTTAACAGCAGCAGAAAAGAAGGCAATTGACCAGCAAATTCAGCAGTACAAATCAGACTCTCAATCGGGTGCTGAGTTCAAGCAGTATCTTCAGACAATTGGTGCAACCGAGAATGAATATAAGGACCAGGTAATAAAATCACAAATTGTTTCAAAGCTGTATGATGAGGTAACTAAAAATCAAAAAGCGACAGATGCTGAGATAGAAAGCTATTATAATTCACATAAATCAGACTTTGTTGAGGTAAAAGCAAGCCATATTTTGTTTAAGGTAAATGACTCAAAAGAGGAAGCTACAAAAAAGAAGAAGGCTGAAGAGATTTTGCAGATGATAAAAGACGGGCAGAACTTTGAAAAGCTCGCACAAAAGTATTCTGAAGATGAGACAACAAAACAAAAAGGTGGAGACCTTGGATATTTTAGAAAAGGACAGATGGTCAAAGAATTTGAAGATGCTGCCTTTTCGCTGAATATTGGTGAAATAAGCAGCATTGTCAAAACAAGTTACGGGTTTCATATTATAAAGGTGACAGATAGAAAACAGCTCTCTCTCAACGAGGTCAAGGATGAGATAAAGTCAACAATTGAGAGTCAGAAGAAGGATGAGTATTATCAGAGCTTACTTGAGAAGTGGAAAAAGGAAGCAAAGATAAAGAAGTTTGAGGATGTTTTGAAAAGCGTATCAATATAATAGTTTTTAGCTTTTAACCTTGAGGTGTGAATTTAAAGTGGAGCTTTTGGAGAAGGTAAAGAGTAACATAGAGAAATATGGAATGCTAAAAAAAGGTTTTAAGGTACTAATAGGATGTTCTGGCGGCGTTGACTCAATGGTACTGCTTGATTGCATCTGCAGGCTAAAAGATGAGTACAGCTTGGATATAACTGTTGCACACCTTAATCATATGCTAAGACCAGAGGCAGATGATGATGAGAAATTTGTAATTGAGATGTGCAAGAGGTATAATATTAAATGTATTACACGAAAAGTTGATGTTGCAAAACTAAAAAAAGAAAAAGGGCTTTCTGAAGAGGAAGCAGGAAGAAGCGCAAGATATAGTTTTTTTTATGAGATAGCCCAAGAGCTTAATATCGACAGAATACTTCTGGGGCACAACAAAAACGATGTAGTTGAAACCTTCTTTTTGAATCTGTTCAGAGGAAGTGGCATGGAAGGTCTTGCATCTGTGCCGCCTGTACGTGATATTATTGCAAGACCTCTTATAAATGTTTCAAGAGAAGAAATTGAAGAGTTTGCAAAAGTTAATAACATTCCATTTGTTGTCGATAAGACAAACTTCAGTCTCAAATATAAAAGAAACATAGTAAGAAACGAAATCTTACCACTTATAAAAGAAAAATTTGGAGAAAGTGTGTTAAATACCATTTTTCGAACAGTCGAAATAATAAGAGAAGAGAGTGACCAGATAGAAGAACTTGCTCAGAAATATTTTCAGGAATGTGTTCAAAAAGAGGATATTTACTATGTTTTAAATATTGAAAAGACAAAAAATCTTCCAGCATTTTTACGAAGAAGAATTATAAAAATGATACTTGAATATTTTAACTCCGCAATTTCGTACGATATGTTAAAAGAGATTGAAGATCTATTTTCTCTTCCGTCTGGCAAGAAAAAGTTATATAAAGATCTGGTTGTTGAGAAGCAAAATGATTCGCTGGTATTTTACAGAAAAGCTGAAGAAAGTTCTTTTTGTTTTGAAATTTGTTTAGACAAGGAACATCAAATATTTTACAAAAATTTCAAGTTTAATATTAAAACTACTCACAAAATAGAAAATCAGAAGAGCATATACATCGATATTCAGCAGATTGCAGAAAATAAGATCTTTCTCAGAACAAGAAGAGATGGTGATTTTATTTATCTTAAAGCGGGTAAGAAAAAATTAAAAGATTGGTTCATCGACAAAAAGATTCCCAAACGATGGCGCGACTCCATTTTACTTCTTGCAAAAGACAGCGAAGTGATTGCTATATTTGATATTTATTCAAATATAGTTACCATAAATCAGAAGTACAAAATAAAACCAGATACAAGGACTTTCTTGGAAATTGAATTTACAAAAATGGAAGGAGACGGATGACAGTGAAAGATATATCGTTCAAAGTGAAGGAGATTTTAATCACCGAGGAGCAGATAAAACAAAAGGTAAAAGAGCTCGGACAAAAAATTTCTGAAGATTATAAAGATAGTGACGATTTTTTGATGGTGTGTATTTTAAAAGGTGGGGTCATTTTCATGGCAGATTTACTCAGACAGATAACAATTCCTGTTAAGATAGAGTTCATGGCAGTGTCAAGCTATGGAAACTCAACATCTTCATCGGGAATTGTAAGAATTCTCAAAGACCTTGACACAAGCATAGAAGGCAAGGATGTTTTGCTTGTGGAGGACATTGTTGACACAGGTCTGACGTTGAGGTATATAACCGAATATTTGAGGGGAAGAAAACCAAGGAGTTTAAAAATTTGTACCATGCTTGACAAGCCCAGTAGACGAAAGGTGGATGTAGAGATACATTACAAAGGGTTTGAGATACCAGACAAGTTTGTAATTGGTTATGGGCTTGATTATGCAGGACTTTACAGGAACCTGCCTTATATAGGCGTTTTGGAATAGAATAAAATTTAATCTTAGAATATTTGAAGGGAGTGCCTATTTACAATTGAGGAACCTATTTAAAACTGCAACAATTTATATTCTGATAGCCCTTGTGATTTTGTTACTTGTAGATATTTTAAGTGGAGGGCTTTCGTACAATCAGCTCTTTTCAAATTTAAGCGAAAGAAGAGAAGTCATTTATTCAGAGCTTATAAACGACATAAACGACGGTAAAGTGTCAAGGATTGTTCTGAGCTATAACAATGTGTCTGGTCAGTACGCAGACGGGACCAAGTTTGACAATGTGTTTGTACCTTCTCCAGACAAGTTTTTGGACCAGATACAACCAGCCATCCAGGCAAAGAAGATTCAAATAGTGACAAAAGAACCTCCGCAGGTTCCATGGTGGCTTTCGACCTTTTTGCCAATGCTAATCTTTGCTGGCTTGATGATTTTTGTATGGATATTCATGCTGCAGCAGACCCAGGGCGGCGGCAGCAAGATAATGTCGTTTACAAAATCGCGTGCAAAGACAATCCAGGACCTTAAAAGGAAGGTCACGTTTGCAGACGTTGCAGGTGCAGATGAAGAAAAAGAAGAGCTCAAAGAGGTTATTGATTTTCTCAAAAACCCAAGAAAGTATATTGAACTTGGTGCAAGAATTCCGAAAGGAATTTTGCTTGTTGGACCGCCTGGAACAGGTAAAACCCTTTTAGCAAAAGCAGTTGCAGGCGAGGCAGGAGTTCCATTTTTTAGCATTTCCGGTTCTGACTTTGTTGAGATGTTTGTTGGTGTTGGCGCAGCAAGAGTAAGGGATTTATTTGACCAGGCAAAGAGAAATGCTCCGTGTGTTGTGTTTATAGACGAGATAGACGCAGTTGGTAGGCACAGGGGAGCAGGGCTTGGCGGTGGTCATGACGAAAGAGAGCAGACACTCAATCAGCTTCTTGTTGAGATGGACGGGTTTGGAACAAACGAAGGGATAATTGTAATGGCGGCAACCAACAGACCTGACATATTGGACCCTGCACTTTTGCGACCTGGCAGATTTGACAGGCAGATTGTTGTAAATGTTCCAGACGCAAAGGCAAGAGAGGAGATTTTAAAAGTTCATGCACGAAACAAGCCTCTTGGTGAAGATGTTGACCTATCTCAAATAGCAAAGATTACAGCTGGGTTTACTGGCGCTGACCTTGAAAATCTTTTAAATGAGGCTGCCCTTTTGGCAGCAAGGAAAGGTAAAAGACAGATTAACATGGAAGAGGTTCAGGAAGCTGTGGCAAAGGTGTTGATGGGACCTGAAAAAAGAAGCAGAGTTTACACTGAAAAAGAAAAGAAACTTACAGCATACCATGAAGCAGGTCATGCAATTGTTCGTACCATGATTCCTGATTCAGAACCTGTCCATGAGGTTTCAATTATACCAAGAGGGTATGCCGGTGGATACACTATGTATCTTCCAAAGGAAGACAAGTTCTATGCATCAAAATCTGATATGATGAGAGAAATTGTAACTTTGCTGGGCGGAAGAGTTGCAGAAAAGCTTGTTTTGGAAGATGTATCAACAGGTGCAGCATCTGATATAAAAAGAGCAACCAAGATTGCAAGGGACATGGTAACAAAATATGGAATGTCTGATAAGCTTGGTCCCATGACCTTTGGAACAGAGCAAGAAGAGGTGTTTTTGGGAAGGGACCTTGCGCTTGCAAGGAACTACTCTGAGGAAGTTGCTGCTGAAATAGACAGGGAGATCAAGAGCATTATTGAAGAAGCCTATAAAAAGGCTGAAGAGATACTTAAAGCGAACATTGATAAGCTTCACAAGGTGGCAAATGCGCTTTTAGAAAAAGAAAAGCTCACAGGCGAAGAGTTCAGAAAACTTGTTTTTGAAGATGCTCAGCCACAGCCGGCTTAAAAAAGTGTGAAAGATTAAAAAAATGTAGTTGCATTTTTTCGAAGAATATAATATAATAAAATTGAAAGGACAAAGGCGTCCTGAAGTTTAAGGTGGGCGTCTTTGTCCTTTTTTGTTTATGTATCAAAAATCTTTAAATGGAGGGGAATTTGGTAATGAAGAATTACACCAAGGAAGACATCATTCGCATATGCAAGGAGCAGGATGTAAAATTTATAAGGCTTCAGTTTGTGGATATTTTCGGAATTTTAAAGAATGTTGCAGTCCCTGTTGAGCAGCTTGAAGCAGTGTTGAACAATGAAATTATGTTTGATGGTTCGTCAATCGAAGGGTTTGTGAGAATTCAGGAATCTGATATGTATTTAAGACCAGATCTTAACACATTCACAATTTTCCCATGGAGACCGTCACCAAACAAAGTAGCAAGGTTAATTTGCGACGTTTACCTTCCAGATGGAACACCGTTCCCTGGCTGTCCACGCGGTGTGTTAAAGAAGATGCTCAAAAAGGCTGAAGAGATGGGATTTAAGTTTTTTGTTGGTCCAGAGATAGAATTTTTCTTGTTCCTCACAGACGAGAACGGTAACCCAACTTTGCAGACACATGACCAGGGCGGATATTTCGATTTAGCACCTGTTGATTTGGGTGAGGATGCAAGAAGAGACATGGTATTGACCTTGGAAGAGATGGGATTTGAGATAGAAGCATCTCACCATGAGGTTGCACCTGGCCAGCATGAGATTGACTTTAAATACGACGATGCACTCTATACAGCTGACAATGTTGTGACATTCAAGCTTGTTGTAAAGACAATTGCACAAAGACATGGCCTGCATGCAACATTCATGCCAAAGCCAATATTTGGAATTAATGGTTCTGGAATGCATACAAATATGTCTCTTGCAAGGGTATCTGACGGCAAGAATGCATTTTTAGACCCAAATGACAAGCTCCAGCTTTCAAAAGAGGCATATTACTTCATTGGTGGTCTTATGAAGCACGCAAGAGAGTTTGCGCTTGTTACAAATCCACTTGTAAACTCATACAAGAGGTTAGTGCCAGGGTATGAGGCACCAGTTTACATTGCATGGTCACCAAGGAACAGAAGCCCGCTCATAAGAGTTCCTGCTAAAAGAGGTCAGGCAACAAGAGTTGAGTTAAGGTGTCCAGACCCCTCAGCAAATCCATACCTTGCATTTGCAGCAGTTTTAGCAGCTGGGCTTGACGGCATTAAGAACAAGATTGAGCCGCCAGAACCAGTTGAAGAAAACATCTTCGTAATGAGCGAAGAGGAAAGAGCAAAACGCGGAATTGGAAGCTTGCCAGGAAGCTTAGAAGAGGCAATCAAAGAGTTTGAAAACAGCGCTCTTATGAGAGAGACACTTGGAGATCACATCTTTGAAAAGTACTTAGAAGCAAAGAAGCTTGAATGGGACGATTACAGAACAAAAGTACATCAATGGGAGATTGACTCATATCTTACAAAGTACTAATTTAATAGTGAAGGCTGCCATCTCAAAAGAGAGAAGGCAGCCTTTATTTGTATTTTAGTGTAAGGATTAAAGATTTTCATGCTTTTTAGCATTAAGATACCTGTCAATGTTCTCTGCCGCTTTCTTTCCCATCCCCATTGCAAGAATGACAGTGGCTGCGCCTGTGACAATGTCACCTCCTGCAAAAACACCTTCAATGTTTGTCATGAGGCTTTCATCTACCTTAATAGACCCGTTGGGGTTTAGTTCAAGGTCAGGTACAGCTTTTTTGACAAGTGGATTTGGGCTTTGTCCAATTGCAACAATGAAGTTGTCTGCTTCAAAGACAAAGTTTGAACCATGTACAGGTTTTACGCTTCGTCTGCCTGAGGAATCTTCCTCAGATAACTTCATTTTTACAAGTTCCAAAGCTCTGACATGGCCCGACTCATCACCTATGAATCTTACAGGGCTTACAAGTTCAACTATTTTTATTCCCTCTTCTTTTGCATGCAGAATTTCTTCTTTTCTTGCAGGCATCTCAGCCTCAGTTCTTCGGTAGAGGATATAAACCTCACTTCCAAGGCGTCTTGCCACTCTTGCTGCGTCCATTGCAACGTTCCCGCCACCAATTACACCGACCTTCTTGCCAAGTTTGATTGGTGTGTCATATTCAGGGAACTTGTATGCCTTCATGAGGTTTATCCTTGTCAAGAATTCATTTGCGGAATATATCCCGTTTAAAAGTTCACCTTCAATGTTCAGAAAATTGGGAAGTCCAGCGCCAGAGCTTATAAATACAGCATCAAACCCTTCCTGCTTTAAATCTTCCAAGTCAAATGTCTTGCCGAATATCATGTTTGTTCTAAAATCAACGCCCATCTTCTTTAGATTTTCAATCTCCCACTCAACAACCTCCTTTGGAAGTCTGAACTCAGGTATACCATAGTACAACACTCCGCCAAGCTTATGAAACGCTTCAAATATTGTTACTTCATAGCCCATCTTTGCCAAGGAAGAAGCACATGAAAGTCCTGCAGGTCCAGAACCAATTATTGCAACCTTTCTGCCGTTTGGTTGAGGCTTTGAAAATTCAAACTCACAGTTTTGTCTGAACCAATCAGCGACAAACCTCTCGAGTTTGCCAATAGCAATTGGTTCACCTTTTATTCCACGAACACAGTTCTGTTCGCACTGAGTTTCCTGAGGACATACGCGCCCGCATATAGCGGGAAGAAGGTTTGTCTCAAGTATCTTAAAGTAGCTTTCTTTGAATTTTTTTTCCTTTATAAGCTGAATGAACTCAGGAATCTTGACTTCAACAGGACAGCCTTTTACACACGGTGCATTTTTACACTGCAAACATCTTTGTGCCTCCATAGCAGCTTCATCAGGTGTGTAGCCAAAACACACTTCATCAAAGTTGTGTATCCTCTCAATAGGTTCCTGTTCCTTGATAGGAACTCTTTTCAATACGTCCAATTTCTCTACTCCCCCAATCCAATTTTGCATTTGTGTTCTTTGTACGAAATATTTTCAAGGTCTTGATAGTAGGAATTTCTTATCATAAGTCCGTCAAAGTCAACTTCAAATCCGTTAAAAATAGGGCCGTCAACACAAGCAAACTTTACTTCATTTCCAATCTTTACTCTACATCCGCCACACATTCCTGTCCCATCCACCATAATTGGATTGAGACTGACCAAGGTCTTGATTGAAAACCTTTTTGTTATGTCAACAACTGCTTTCATCATTGGGACTGGTCCTACGGCAAATATTTCATCATACCTTTTGCCACTTTCTAAAAGCTCATTCAAGATGTCTGTAACAAATCCTTTTTTTCCATAGGAGCCGTCGTTTGTGGAGATGTAGAGATTATTGCAATATTTTTTTAACTCATCCTCAAAAAAGATGTTTTCTTTTGACCTTCCTCCAATGATGATATCTATGTTTTTGCCTTGGCTGTGAAGCATCTTTACCTTTGAAAATATTGCTGGTATTCCAAGTCCACCTGCAATGAAGAGGTAGTCATTATCTTCCGGGCTGTGTTCATATGGCATGCCAAGCGGCCCGACAAAATCAATAATTCTGTCACCGGGGTTTAGCTGAGATAAAAGTGAGGTTGTTTTTCCTACAACCTGAAATATGATGTATACTATTCCCTTTTCATTGTCAAAATCTGCAATTGTAAGAGGAATCCTTTCACCGTTTTCTGTAACTCTTAAGATAACAAACTGGCCGGGCTTTGCCTTTTTTGCAACCTGTGGGGAGTATATGCCCATGAGCCATACATTTGGTGCTAAGTTTTGCTTTATAACAATCTCATTCATTTTTTATCACCCATGTTAACACAGATTTTAATATATAGTATCAAAAAAGCTATGAAAATTCAAACATAAAGTTTGACAAAAACTTGACTATTACTCTTTTGTAGGGAAAGCTTCTTTGAAATGTAGCATATAATCCTAAGTAAGAGAAATGTTCTGGAGGACAAGACGTTGAAGGAGGATATTGAAAAAAGAGCTCTTCTTGCAGCAGAAATTATGATTAAGTACAATGCAACTGTGAGAAAGGTTGCAAGGATTTTGGGTGTGTCAAAGTCCACAATTCACAATGACCTTACAGAAAGGCTTTTGTACATTGACAAAGGGCTTTACAGGCAGGTAAGAGCTATATTAGAAAGAAATAAGCAAGAGAGGCACATAAGAGGAGGGCTTGCAACCAAGAGAAAGTACCTTATCAAAAAATCACAGCTTCTTTCTAAAAATAGTGGTATAATATAGCTTATAAAAATCTGGTGCAGGAGAGGTCAAAAGATGAGAGCAAGCTTTGAGGAACTTGTAGAAATAATGGACATACTCAGGAGTAAATGTCCGTGGGATAGACAGCAGACACATGAAAGTCTTAAAAAGTACCTCATCGAAGAGACATATGAAGTTATTGAAGCTATAGATGAAAAAGACTTTACAAAACTTAAAGAAGAACTTGGAGACCTGCTTTTACAAGTAGTATTTCATGCCAAAATTGCTCAGGAAAACGGTAGATTTGATATCTACGAGGTTATTTATGATATCTGTCAGAAGATGAAGAGAAGGCATACACATGTATTCGGTAGCGACAACTTTTCAACCGCTGAAGAGGTGCTTCAGAACTGGGATAAAATTAAAAACAATGAAAAAGAAATTGAAACCATTACAGATAGTATGAAAAGAATTCCGAAACATCTTCCAGCTCTTATGAGAAGTTATAAGGTTCAAGAAAAAGCAGCTAAAGTAGGTTTTGATTGGGAAAGTTTCGAAGGTGCTCTAAATAAGGTATATGAAGAGCTTGAAGAACTGAAAGAGTGTTTGTCGAAGAATGATAAAAAAGAGAAAATTGAAGAAGAAATTGGCGATATTCTTTTTGCAGTTGTGAATATAGCCAGATTTTTTGAAGTTGACCCTGAAGAAGCCTTGCACAGAACAGTTAAGAAGTTCATAACCAGATTTTCATATGTAGAGGAAAGTGCCTCCAAACAAGGCAAGAAATTGAATGAAATGACCCTTGAAGATATGGACAAATTTTGGGAAGAGGCAAAAAAAGTTTAGAAAAGGCTTGAAAAAAGAAGGATTTTTGATATAAATATAGAATAGAAATATTTAGAATATCACAAAATACGCGAGGAGGTAAGAAAGAATGAACAAAACAGATTTGATTTCGGCAATGGCAGAGAAGAGCGGTCTTACAAAGAAGGATGCTGAAAAGGCACTAAATGCGTTTGTAGATGCAGTAACAGAGGCACTCTCTAAGGGGGAAAAGGTTCAGCTTGTTGGTTTTGGTTCATTTGAGGTAAGAGAGAGGGCAGAAAGAGTTGGTAGAAATCCTCAAACTCAAGAAGAGATAAAGATTCCAGCAACAAAGGTACCTGTGTTCAAAGCAGGCAAGATGTTGAAAGATGCTGTTGCAAAATAGGTTTTTTGGTCGAGATAGAGTTTTTTAAAAAAGAGGGGTAAAACCTTGTTTTAGTTTTAACTCGGCTGCAGCCAGTTTTTAGCTGCAGCCATAAATTTTTCACCACTTTTATGATTTTTCAAAAAGGTTCAAAGAAGGTGGGGACTTTAAAAAATGCGAATAGACAAGTATCTAAAAGTGTCGAGAATTATCAAAAGAAGGACTTTGGCTCAGCAAGCATGTGAAGCGGGAAGAGTATTTGTGAACGGAAAAGTAGCAAAACCATCAACAGATGTCAAAGTTGGAGATGTCATTGAGGTACACTTTGGTGACAGGGTTTTTAAATGCAAAGTGACAAGTGTTGATGAAAAGGTCCAAAAGAATCTGGCAAGTTCAATGTATGAAGTGATGGAGTAAGGTTTTCTGAAGAGGTTTTGACATAATTTTTTGTCAGAATAAATATAGTTATTATTGTGATGCTGAGAATATTTTTGAAGGATGCCACATGGTAATGGATGAAAGAAAAAATCTAAAGTCTAAGATTCACAATGTGCTTATTGAGAACAGGGAAAAGATAACAATAAATGGCGTTGATGATGTTGAGAGCTTTGATGAGAACAATATCATACTTATTGTCAATGATGAATTGCTTGTAATAAAAGGGTTTGACCTTAGAATAAATAAAATAAACACAGAGACAGGTGAGGTATTCATAGAAGGACAGATTTATTCGCTTGAGTATGGTGAAAGTCCCAAAAAAGGACTGCTTTCGCGACTTTTTAAATGAGAGGCGAAAAAGATTGCCGGCAAGCGTATTTGAGCAGATTTCGGATTTTACAAGCTGTTTTTTCCTTGGGTTTGCAGTAGGAGTTGTATTTGATTCATTCTTTTTCAAAAGAATATTGAAACGCCGCACAAAAGAAATTTTATTTTTTATATCTTCAATTCTATCCACGGCAATATTGATAGCGGGTCTTATGTTTATAAATTTTTATACACTCAAATGGTACACTTTTTTGGCAATAGCTTGCGGTATTTATGTTTATAAAAATACCATTTCGCCACTCTATAAAGGATTTTTAAAAAAGGTGAACAAAGTTTTATCTTTTAATAAAAGATGAATTGTGATAGAATATAACTACACTTTTGAGAGTTTCCAAAAAGGAAGACAAGCCGTGAAAAAATTATTTAAAGTTCTCAAGAGAGTTTTTGTGCTTATATTTGTAATAGCCTTTTTTGTATATTCTGCTACTACAGTTTTTAAGCAGCAAATGATTTTAAGACAGGTAAAGGCTCAGCAGCGGGAAGTCATTGTCCAGATAGAAAAAATCAAAAAAGAAAATGAATATCTAAAAAGGCTCGCGCAGTATGTTGGGACAAAAGACTACATTCAGCAGGTGGCGAGGGAAAAGCTTGGGCTTGTTGGCAAGGATGAGATTGTGTTTATAGATAAGAACAAAAAGAAAAAAGAGTAGAGGAGGCTATTTTGTGTCAATCAAAAGAGGTCAAATATTAGAAGGTATTGTAAAGGGCATAACACAGTTTGGTGCGTTTGTTGAGTTACCAAGCGGCAAAGTTGGGCTTGTTCATATCTCAGAAGTGGCAGACGAGTACGTTGAAGATATTAAAAAGTATTTGAAAGAAAATCAAACTGTTAAAGTAAAGGTTATTAATGTAAAAGAAGATGGTAAAATTAGCCTATCAATAAAGAGAGCAAAGGAAACAATGAAAAGAGAAAAAGAGAAAAAAAGAGCTAAAGATGATTTTGAAGCAAAACTTTCAAAGTTTTTAAAAGACAGCAATCAAAAGCTTAGTGAATACAACAAACGATTTGACGGGAAAAGAAGATAACAGCCTGTTTTAAAATTGAAACAGGCTTTTAATTTAGAAGAAGTATGTCAAAAAAATATCAAAAGAAGATAAGGGGGAGGAAAATTGTTCAAAAAAAAGAACATTTCACTTGCGGTTATAAGAAGACTGCCGAGGTATCTTCGGTATGTTGAAGACCTTTTAAACCATGATGTTATGAGAATATCCTCGTCAGAGCTGAGCCAGAGAATGGGTTATACGGCTTCCCAGGTAAGGCAAGACTTCAACAATTTTGGCGGGTTTGGTCAGCAAGGATATGGTTACAGCACACAGGTTCTTTATGAGAATCTTGTAAAAATTTTGGGACTTGACAGGAATTTTAAAATGGTCATTGTGGGAGTAGGTAACCTTGGGCAAGCACTGGCAAACTATGCTAACTTCTATAAAAAGGGGTTTAGACTCATTGGACTTTTTGACATTGACCCTCAAAAGGTAGGAAAAGCTATCCGCAATATAAAGATTGAGCATATTGACAAGCTTAAGGATTTTATAAAGAAGAACGATGTTGACATAGGTGTTCTGTGTGTGCCAGCAGATGTTGCGCAAGAGGTTGCAGATATAATGGTTGAAGGAGGGATAAAGGGTATTTGGAATTTTACTGCAAAGGAGATTGAAGTAAAAGGTGATGTAGTTGTTGAGAATGTGCATCTGATTGACAGTCTCATGGTACTGTCGTACAAGCTAAATGAAAAACTTCTTGAAAAAGAGAGAATAAAGTAAGACTTGAGGTGAAATGGATGCGATATATAAGTACAAGAGGAAATAAAGAGGTGCAGGCAAAAGAGGCTATTTACAGGGGAATAGCTGAGGATGGTGGGCTTTACACCCCTGTTTCAATTCCTTCTCTTGATTTAAGTAAGATAAAAAACATAGACTCTTACGCAAATCTTGCAAAATATATATTTGAGCTCTACCTTACTGATTTTACGAATGAAGAAATTGCTGATTGCATTGACAAGTCATATAGCCGTGGCAAGTTTGACACAAAAGATGTTGTGGCTATCAAAAAGCTCAGCCCGGGTCTTTTTGCTCTTGAGCTTTGGCACGGTCCGACGTACGCTTTCAAAGACGTTGCATTGCAGGTGCTTCCTCATCTTTTGCTAAAATCAATGCCCACTTTTTACAAACAGGCACTCATACTTGTTGCAACATCAGGCGATACTGGCAAAGCTGCCTTGGAAGGGTTTAAGGATGTTGATAGAACAAAGATAGTTGTGTTTTATCCATCTGAGGGTGTGTCAGATGTTCAGAAAAGACAGATGACAACCCAGGAAGGCAGAAACACTTTTGTTGCCGGGATAAAAGGCAATTTTGACGATGCCCAATCTGGCGTGAAGGAGATTTTCACAAGCAAAAAATGCATAGATACAATCGAAAATCTGGGGTTTTTCTTTACCTCTGCAAACTCAATAAATTTTGGTAGGCTTCTTCCACAGATTGTATACTATATCTGGAGTTATCTGGTGCTTTTAAAGGCTGGAGATATATCTGAAGGTGAAAAGATAAACTTTGTTGTTCCGACAGGCAATTTTGGCAATATATTGGCAGGTTTTATTGCAAAACTTATGGGAATTCCTATAAATAAGCTGATTGTTGCTTCGAACATAAACAGTGTGGTTGCCGATTTTGTCAGGACAGGCTTATATGACAGAAGAAGAGAGTTTTACAAAACAATCTCACCTTCAATGGATATTCTTGTTGCAAGTAATTTGGAAAGGTTATTGTATTTGGTAACAAAAGATTCAGAAAGAGTAAAAAAATACATGTTAGATTTGAAAAGTGATGGGTATTTCAAAGTTGAAGAAGAAGTTTTAAAAGAGATTCAGGAAAGTTTCTGGGGTGATTTTTCCACAGATGACCAGACAAGAAATAGTATAAAGAGTATTTACCGCGAGTATGGCTATCTTGTTGACCCGCACTCTGCTGTTGGGTTTGATGTTTACAGAAAGTACCAGAAGCAGACGTTTGATAGTACAAAAACGGTTGTACTTCAAACTGCAAATCCTTACAAGTTTGCAAAAGATGTTTTGAACGCTTTGTTTGATGGTGAATATAATAATATTGACCCGTTTGAAGCGGTAGAGATTTTGTATGCAAAGACAGGTGTTGAGGTCCCGGAGGGGATTAAAAGTCTTCTTTCAAAGCCAATTTTGCATCCTAACGTGATAGAAAAAGACAAGATGTTTGATTTTATATTAGAGAAAATAAGAGATAATTAAAGAAATTTAAAAAAAATATCCGGAAAACATAAAAATTTTGCCGAAAAAGGGTTGAAAAATGAAAAAATTGTGCTAAAATAGAAGTTGAAAAAATGAATATTGCAAGATATCTCGGTAGGCGAGGCTCCTACAGGGATATAGGCTGCTGCCGCGAAAGATTGGAGACAATCTGAGCTGGTGAACAGGTTTTGCCGAAACCAAGGCATAACCTAATGCAGCTTTTTATGCCGTGTAGTGCCAAAGCTTGTACGAGGTAGCTTTAAAAAGGGCAGAAGTGTGCTTTCACCTCGTTTTTAAGCTTTGGGTGAAAGCACTTTTTGTTTCTAATAGCAATGTATAAAATTTTGCTATTGCGAAAATTCTTCTTAAAGAAGGAGTTGAGAGAAAAGATGGATTCTGGTCCTGTGAGTAAGCAGGATTGGACAGCAAAAAGCAATTGTACTTTGGAATGTGGAGGGGTGCTAATTTTTCTCTGTTTTGAAGAAAATAAAGGGATAAATACACCTTTTTGCAAATAGATTTTAAAGGCTTTTAGCACCCCTCCACCAAATGACACCAAAAATAAAAATTCAAAAAAGGAGGGGTGCTAAAATGCCAAACGTCACAAGCTTTTATCTTAGCAGAGTAATCGGCAACAAGGTCTTTTCAGAAGAAAAGAAGGTTGTAGGAAGGCTTTTAGACTTGGTTGTTGATGCAAGTTATATAAGACCCAAAGTGATTGCTGCAAAGGTAAAAAGTGGCGGTCAAACTCAAATTGTGGACTTTTCGTTTTTCATAATCTACAAGGAAAAAGGTCAGTACGTGATTGAAACAAGGAACTTAAAGCCAATCGATGTGAAAAAAGAAGACACCATTATGCTTGTTCGTCATATACTTGACAAGCAGATTGTTGATATGAACGGCAGAAAAGTTGTGAGGGTAAATGATATAAGACTTGCAGTACTTTCTACAGGTGTTTATGTAATAGCTGTAGATATCGGTCTTGAAGGACTTTTGAGAAGGCTTGGTCTTGCAAAGCCCCTGAAAAAGGTGTTAAAACCGCTTGGTAAAAACATTCCTTCGCGTTTGATTTTGTGGGATGATGTACAGCCGCTTGCATCTCCAAGGCTTGATTTGAAACTTTCAACCACATATTCAAAGCTTGCTACCTTGCATCCTTCGGATTTGGCAGACATTATTGAAGAACTTGACAAAAAGACGCAAGCTTATATCTTTTCGACTCTGGATGAGGAAAAGGCTGCAGATGTTTTGGAAGAGCTTGAGGTTGAAGCACAGAGAAATGTTTTAGAGAGTCTTCCTGTTGAAAAGGCGGCGGATGTGCTTGAGAAAATGCCGGCTGATGAGGTTGCAGATATTCTGGACGAGATAAAAGAGGAAAGAGCAGAAGAGCTTCTAAATAGTATGGAAAAAGAAGCATCAGAAGAAGTCAAAGAACTTATGGAGTATCCCGAAAACAGTGTTGGCGCGATAATGACAACCGATTTTATCTCGTTCAAGACACATTTCACAGTTGAGCAGACAATAGAGGAGCTAAGACGCTTAAAACCTGAACCAGATGAAATTTATTATCTGTATGTTGTTGACAATGATGAAAGGCTTTGCGGGGTTGTATCTTTGCGCGACTTGGTAATCTCTGAGCCTCAAACACCGCTTTATGAGATAATGAACAGGGACGTGGTTTGTGTCAAAGACACTGACAATGTTAATTCTCTTGTTGAGATTATTTCAAAATATAGTCTTCTTGCTGTGCCTGTTGTGAATGAGAGCAAGAAACTCATTGGAGTTGTCATTATAAACGACATTGTATATGAACTATTGAAGATGAAAAGAAAACTGTTGCTGTAGATAATAGGTTGATACGAAAGAGGTGATGTAAAGATGGCACAGACAACAAGAAGCACCAGACTAAGAAATATTCTTTTAATTTTAAGTGTAATTGGGCCAGGACTTGTGACTGCAACAGCTGACAATGATGCATCGGGTATCGCAACATATGCAATGGTAGGTTCCATGTTTGGTTACAAGATGCTGTGGGGACTTTTTCTTATAACCATAAGCTTGGCAGTAATTCAAGAGATGGCGGCAAGAATGGGTGTTGTAACTGGCAAGGGACTTTCTGACCTTATAAGAGAAAACTTTGGTGTGAAGATGACATTTTTTGCGATGGTGACCCTTTTGATTGCCAACTTTACAACAACAGTTGGCGAGTTTGCAGGAATTGCAGCAAGTCTTGAAATATTTGGTATATCAAAATATATCTCTGTACCTCTTACTTCTATTTTTGTTTGGTATATTATTAACAAAGGTTCATATAAAAAAACTGAGAAGTTCTTTTTGGGCCTTATGGTAATTTATGTTAGCTATATAATTTCGGGATTTTTAGCCAAACCAGACTGGAAAGAGGTGTTCAAAAACACATTTGTACCCTCATTTAGTTTTGAGCCCAGTTTTGTATTGATTTTTATTGCCATGATAGGTACCACGATAACGCCATGGATGCAGTTTTACTTGCAGTCATCTGTTGTGGATAAAGGAGTTGATGTTAAGAACCTTAAGTACCAGCGATGGGATGTGTTTTTGGGAGCCTTCTGGACAGACTTTATTGCGTTTTTCATAGTTGTTGCAACAGCAGCAACACTTTACAAGCACGGGATTAGAATTGAAACAGCAGAAGATGCAGCAAAAGCGCTTCAGCCGTTTGCAGGAAAATATGCGTCAAGCCTTTTTGCGATAGGGCTTTTTGGTGCATCACTTTTAGGTGCACATATTCTGCCACTTTCAACAGCGTATGCTATAACTGAGGCGTTTGGTTTTGAAAATGGACTCGACAAGAAATTCAAAGAAGCACCTGCATTTTATGGGATAATACTTCTTTTTATTGTAATAGGTGCGGGAATAATTTTACTCCCAAATATACCGCTAATTAAACTTATGATAATAGCTCAGGAGATAAATGGAATTTTGCTTCCAATAATTCTCATTTACATGCTCAAGCTCACAAACGACAAAGAAATCATGGGTGAGTATGTGAATTCAAAACTATTTAATGTAATTGCATGGGTGACAGTTGTGTTCATAATAATTTTAACATTGATTTTGCTTGTACAGCCATTCTTGAATATATAAACCTTCCTGGGACTGTTTGACGTTTGCTTTTTGGAGAGAAAGCTTTAAACTATTATGATAAGTTTAGCCGCAGATAGTTTTCATCAAAAAACTGTCTGAGGCTTTTCTTTTTCTTCACTTGACATGAAGCACATCTTTGGTTTATAATTGACAAAAGTTAAAATGTACAAGCATAAATTGAAGTGGTTTGAATTAAAATTAATCATAAAAAATAAAGTCTATTTTCTTTTTGAAAAAGGGGAGGAAAAAATGGCAAGAGAAATGGATACAGCAAAATATCAACTTTCTCGTGAAGCATATGAAAAGTACTTAAAAGAGCTCGAAAATTTAAAGACAGTAAAAAGAAAAGAGGTTGCAGAAAAGATAAAGGTTGCGCGTTCGTTTGGTGACCTTTCGGAAAACTCCGAGTATGATGAGGCAAAGGCAGAACAGGCAGCTTTAGAAGAAAGAATTGCGTATTTAGAACAGCTTATCAATAATGCCAAGATTATCGATAAAGATGAAGTTTCAACTGATTTTGTTGGAATTGGTACAAACGTGAAAATTCAGAATTTAGATACTGGGGATGTATTTGAATATTCAATAGTTGGGTCAAAGGAAGCAGACCCTTTGAATTTTAAGATTTCTGATGAGTCGCCTGTTGGCAAGGCTTTGATGGGGAAGAAAGTTGGGGATGTTGTTGAGGTGAGTGTACCTGCAGGAAAGTTCAGATATAAGATACTTGAGATATCAAAATAAAAAGACGGAGTTGGTGAGTGGGGATGCAGGATTTTGAGTTTACACAGGAAGAGCTAAACGAACAGATACAGAACAGGATAAAAAAACTAAAAGAACTTCAGCAGAATAAATACAATCCATATGAAAAGGTAAAGTACGACCCGACACATTATTCCGCTGATATTAAAGAAAACTTTGAAGTATTTGAAGGTAAGTTTGTCTGTGTTGCAGGAAGAATGCTTTCAAAAAGAGGTCATGGCAAGGCTTCATTTGTCGATATTTTGGACACAAAAGGAAAAATCCAGATTTATATAAAGATTGATGAGGTTGGAGAAGAAAAGTACGAGGAGTTCAAAGAGTATTATGATATTGGAGATATAATAGGTGTAAAAGGTGAGGTTTTCAAGACTCACAAGGGCGAAATTTCGGTAAAGGCGAAAGAGATTGAGATGCTCACCAAGTGTTTGCGACCACTTCCTGAAAAGTGGCATGGGCTCAGAGATATTGATACAAGGTATAGAAAAAGGTATCTTGATCTAATTGTAAATCCACAAGTTCGAGATACTTTTATCAAAAGAAGTTTAATAATCCGTTCAATCCGCAAATTTTTAGATGACAGGGGATTTTTGGAGGTAGAAACTCCTGTTTTGAGCCCTGTTGCAGGTGGTGCTGCTGCAAGACCTTTTATTACTCATCACAATGCTTTGGACATTGACCTGTATTTGAGAATTGCAACAGAGCTTCACTTAAAAAGACTTATAGTTGGTGGGTTTGATAAGGTATACGAGCTTGGTCGTGTGTTTAGAAATGAAGGTATTTCAATAAAACACAACCCTGAATTTACAACCATTGAGATTTACCAAGCATATGCCGACTACAAGGATATGATGAACCTTACAGAAGAGCTCATCACAACAGTTGCAAAAGAGGTTTTGGGCACATTAAAAATAACATATCAAGGGCAGGAGATTGACCTGACACCGCCATGGCAAAGACTTACCATGGTTGAAGCAATCAAAAAGTATGTTGGTGTTGACTTTGAAAATGTGAATTCTATAGATGAAGCAAGAAAAATTGCAAAAGATCTTGGGATTGAGGTTGAGGAAAACTGGCAGGTAGGTCATATTATAAATGAGATATTTGAAAAGAAAGTAGAAGATTTTCTTGTTCAGCCAACATTTATAATGGACTATCCGGTTGAGGTTTCTCCGCTTGCAAAAAGAAAGAAAGACAATCCACAGTTTACAGAGAGGTTTGAGCTTTTCATCACTTGCAGGGAATTAGCCAACGCATTTTCAGAGCTCAACGACCCGTTTGACCAGAAAGAGAGATTTTTAGAGCAGCTTAAAGAAAGGCAAAGAGGTAACCAAGAAGCCCACATGATGGATGAGGACTTTATAGAAGCGCTTGAGTACGGCATGCCACCGACAGGTGGGCTTGGAATAGGAATTGACAGGCTGGTTATGCTTCTGACAGATTCATATTCAATCAGAGATGTGTTACTTTTCCCAACAATGCGACCGAAGGATTAGTAAAAGAGGAAGGGGCAGTTTTGTTTTATTTTGAAAAAGCTGCCCCTTTTTTTAGAATACTATAATCTTTTAATTGTGCTATAATAGTAAGGGAAGGTAAAATGGGAAAGAAGGAGATTTTAAATAGCATGAAAATTGCTATTCCGCATTCGCTTTTGTATTATTACTATTTTCCTTTATGGGATACATTTTTCAAAGAGCTCGGGTTTGAGGTTGTGGACACAGGACCAACAACCAAGGATATTCTTGATAAAGGTTCAAAGGCGGCTGTTGCTGACATTTGTGCGCCTATCAAAATATTTACAGGACATGTTATTGAGGGGCTGAAGGTAGCTGATTATGTCTTTGTTCCAAGGTTTGCGAGGATAAAAAAGCCGGAATATTTTTGTCCAAAGTTTATGGGGCTTCCAGACATAATTGAGGGAACGGTAGAAGAAAGTAAAGGAAGAGTTATCTCACCCATAATAAATGAAAAAAACAACGAGAATATAAGCTCGCCAAAGATTTATGAAATGTTGACAGAGATGTTTGGGTTTTCTCACAGGGAGATACGACTTGCGATAAAAAGAGCAGAAGAGGTTTTTGAAAGGTTTAAAGCTCTTTTGCACAGTGGACTTTCTTGCGACAAAGCACTTGAAAGTTATAAAACAGGTAGATGGGAAAAAGATTTAGAAAAAGTAAAAAAAGATGGCGATGTAACAATTGCTGTTTTAGGATATGTGTATGATGTGTATGATTCTTTCATAAGCATGGATGTTATAAAAAAGCTTGAAGCTTTAGATGTAAATATAAAAACGTTTGAGATGGTACCCCAAAAGGTTGCATATGACAATTTAAAACATTACAGGAAAAGGCTTTTCTGGACTTTTTCAAACAGGGTACTTGGTGCAGGTCTTCATTATCTAAAAGACCCAGAGGTGGATGGTATAATCCATGTGACAGCTTTCGGATGTGGCCCTGATGCAATTGTTGGAAGGTTTTTGCAGTACGAGAGTGATGTTGCAGGAAAGCCGTTTACTACTTTAAGGGTGGATGAGCACACAGGCGAAGGGCATATGGTCACAAGGATAGAAGCCTTTGTTGACATGCTCAAGCGAAAAAAGTGGGCAAAATTGTCGGAGGTATTATAAAGATGAAGGTATCGTTTCCGTACATGGGCTCTGCCATAGTGTATAAAAAGCTTTTTGAGTTTTTGGAACATGAAGTGATAATGCCGCCAAAACCAACTCAGAGGACCATGGACCTTGGTGTCAAATACTCACCAGAGTTTGCTTGTATTCCTCTTAAAATGGTCATGGGAACGTATTTAGAGGCCATTGAAAAAGGTGCAAAAGTGCTTGTGACATCTGGTGGACATGGTCCGTGCAGAGCAGGTTTTTATGGCGACACTCACAGAAATATATTAAAATCTCTTGGCTATGACGATGTTGAGCTTATAATCTTTGATGCTCCACAGGATAACTGGAGGGCATTTTTTAGAAATGTTCAAAAAATTCGAAATGGAGTTCCATGGCATAAGGTTATAAACAGGATGTACACCTTATACAGATTTGTCCAGAAACTTGATGAGCTTGAGAAGATGGTTCAAAAAATAAGACCATATGAAGTCAACAAAGGCCAGACAACTCAGGTTTGGAATCAAATCCAAGAAAAGTTTGACAAAATAAAGACAAGAAAGCAGCTGTATAGAGTTTATGAAGAGTGCAAGCAGATGCTTCTTAGTATCCCAACAAGAAAGGTTGATGAAAAAGACAGGATAAGAGTTGGGATTGTAGGCGAGATTTATGTTGTGATGGAAAGCTCTATTAACTTTGGGATAGAAGAGATTTTGGGCAATCTTGGGGTTGAGGTAGAAAGAAGCTTGTATCTTTTTGAGTGGATAAACGACAATCTGGTTCCATGGATTTTGAGACCCAAGAGGTTTAAAGAGATTATAAAAAAGGGTCAAAGATATATCAAGATTTTAATTGGTGGTCATGCGGTTGAGACTGTAGGACATATTATAGACTTTAAAGAGAGAGGGTTTGACGGAATTGTTCATCTTATGCCCTTTGCATGTTTGCCAGAACTTGTAACCCAAAGTTTAATTCCAAAGATATCGAAAGAGGTTGACATTCCAATTCTGTCACTTCCAATAGATGAGCAGACAGGAAAGGCGAATATGCTCACCAGGATAGAAGCTTTCATTGACCTTTTGAGAAATAGGAAAAGAGGAAAAACAAAAGAAGTCTTTATTGACAACATACAAGAACATGTTCAGGAAGAAAGGGTTGTAATGGTATGAAGGAAATCTACATAGGGGTTGACGTGGGTTCTGTTTCAACTAACGTTGTTGCCATTGATAGAAATGTGAACGTACTTTTTAAGACGTATATAAGGACAAACGGACAGCCTATAGATTCTGTCAAAGAAGGTGTAAAGCAGTTAAAAGAGACTCTTGGAGATGTAGAGGTTTTAGGAGTAGGTACAACTGGGTCTGGAAGACAGCTTGCAGGTGCTATCTTGGGTGCTGACGTTGTGAAGAACGAAATTACAGCCCATGCAACAGCGACAATTCATTTTGTACCGGATGTGAGAACTATTTTTGAAATAGGGGGCCAAGACTCAAAGATAATAATCATAAAAGACCAGATGGTTGTAGATTTTGCAATGAACACTGTATGTGCTGCAGGAACAGGCTCTTTTTTGGACCATCAGGCAGAAAGACTCAAAATTCCTATTGAACAGTTTGGTGATTTGGCGCTATCTGCAACAAGGCCAGTTCGAATTGCGGGAAGATGCACAGTGTTTGCAGAGTCTGACATGATTGCAAAGCAGCAGTTTGGATTTTCAAAAGCTGAGATAATAAGAGGGCTTTGCGATGCTCTTGTAAGAAATTATTTGAACAATGTTGGAAGAGGCAAGAATTTAGAACCGCCATTTGTTTTTCAAGGTGGTGTTGCAGCAAACAAGGGTATCAGAGCAGCATTCGAAAGAGAACTTCAAAGCAAAATTATTGTGCCTGAACATTTCAATGTGATGGGGGCAATAGGTAGCGCCATTTTAGCAAAAGATTACATTGAAAAGACAAAGGCAAGAACAAATTTCAGGGGGTTTGACGCTGCTGACATTGATTTTTCAACATCATCTTTTGAATGCAAGGGTTGTTCGAACAGGTGCGAGGTTGTGAAAGTGTCAATGGAAGGCAAGGTCATTGCAATGTGGGGTGACAGGTGTGGTAAGTGGACAAATTCGCTGTAAGTTTTCCAGCAGCAAAGCCATGGAAGGTCTGTTCCATGGCTTTAAATTTTTTACGGACAGGTTTATTTTTCTATTTAAAAAGTGATATAATAAAAATAGAAAAATAATTCTTGGTAAGAAGGTTTTAATCATGTCAGAGGGGTAAGTGATTATATAAGGTCAATTCTTTTGAAGATGTGTGCTTTAGAGTCGTATCCGGGCAAGGAAGAAGAGTTAAAAGAGTTTGTTGAAAATGAACTTTCTGAGATGCTTATCTTTTACGACGACGATATGCAAAACAATCTCTTTGGCGAAAGAGGCAAAAATCCAAAGGTGCTTTTAAATGCTCACCTTGACTCATACGGAGCAGAACATGTGGGTAAAAACTGGATGTTTGAAGTGATTTATGATGAAAAAACAGGCAAAATAAAAGGAAATGGTGTGCGTCCGATAGGGGCTGATGACAGGTGTGGTATTGCTATAATCTTAGCTCTTTTGAGGTTTACTGATTATCAATTCAAGTTTCTTTTCACTACATCGTGTGAAGATGAGCATCAGGGTGTAAAGTTCTTTATTGAAAATCATCCAGAATTTTTCAAGGGCGTAAACCTTGTGATTGGTCTTGACAGAAGAGGGTTTGGGGATGTTGTCTGCAGCTATGGTGGGAAGGACGTGTGTTTCAAGAATGAATGTGTCGACAAAGTGATAGATATTGGTAAATCATTGGGAATTCCTGCAAAAAGGGAAAAAAGTCCTCATGTTGCTGATATAAGGTTTATTGCAGACAAGTTTGGAATTAGTAGCTTTTGTCTTTCTGTTGGGTATTATAACCCTCACACAACATCTGAGTATGCTGTTTTGGGTGAGGTTGTTAAGACATATGAATGGATGTGCAAAATCTTAGAAAGTGTTCAATAGGCTATTTTATCAACTTTCAAAAGGGACCTTTTAAAAAGGTCCTTTTTTGTTATTGTAATTTTTCTTTTGCTCAAGTATAATGTATTAAAATGATAATATTTATGCATTTTCTCTCTTCTTTTAGTGAAAAAATCATTAAAAAAAAGTCGAATAGGTATAAAAAACATGTCGACTTTGATTTTCAGCTATTATACAATAAATAATTAATCTTTTGAACATCTCAAAAATTCTATACACATAGGGGGAAATGTTTCAATGGAAGAAAAACTAATATACATTGATGGGGAGTTTTACAAGAAATCAGAAGCTAAAATTTCAGTGTTTGACCATGGTTTTTTGTATGGCGATGGCGTGTTTGAAGGAATAAGAGTGTATAATGGCAAGATTTTCAAGTGCAAAGAACATGTAGACAGGCTGTATCAGGCTGCAAAAGCAATCTATATGGAAATTCCTATCTCAAAAGAAGAAATGATCGAAGCTCTAAAGAAGACTTGCAGGATAAACAATATCAGGGAAGGATATATCAGACTTGTTGTGTCGCGAGGGGTGGGTGATTTAGGTCTTTCTCCAACAAAGTGTCCAAAACCGACAATTGTAATAATTGCTGATTCAATTGTTTTATATCCACAAGAAATGTATGAAAAGGGAATGAAGGTAATAACAGCATCCACAAGAAGAAATAGTCCTCAGTGTGTTGACCCCCAGATAAAGTCATTGAACTATCTTAACAACATTTTGGCAAAGATTGAAGCAAACAGAGCCGGAGTTCCTGAAGCTATAATGCTTACACAAGATGGTTATGTGACAGAGTGCACAGGAGACAACATCTTCATTGTCAAGGATGGTGAGCTTATCACACCACCTGTGTATCTTGGAGCTTTGGATGGAATTACAAGAAGAACTGTTATGGCTTTGGCAAAAGATTTGGGAATACCTGTGTATGAAAAGGTATTTACACTCTACAACCTCTACAATGCTGATGAGTGCTTCTTTACAGGAACTGCGGCAGAGGTTATTGCTGTGACTGAAGTTGACGGTAGAAAGATTGGAAATGGTGAGGTTGGACCAATCACCAAAAAGCTCATGGAAGAGTTCAAAAAACTCACCCTTGTTGATGGTGTTGACATATACGAATAAGGAGATGAAAGCATAAGATGAGAAGTGATATTGTCAAGAAAGGATTTGAAAAGGCTCCTCAGCGTTCGCTTTTCAAAGCAATGGGATACACTGATGAAGAGATAAGAAGACCACTTATTGCAGTTGTAAATTCATGGAACGAGGTTGTTCCAGGGCACATTCATCTTGATAGGATTGCAGAGGCAGTGAAAGCGGGTATCAGGCTTGCCGGTGCAACTCCAATGGAGTTTAACGTCATCGGTGTGTGTGATGGTATTGCAATGGGGCACATTGGCATGAAGTATTCACTCATCACAAGAGAGCTCATTGCAGATTCAATCGAGGCAATGGTAATGGCACATCAGTTTGATGGCATGGTCTTGATTCCAAACTGTGACAAAATCGTCCCTGGAATGCTCATGGCAGCAGCAAGGGTAAATATTCCAGCTATTTTAGTAAGCGGTGGACCTATGCTTGCAGGCAAAGTTGGTGATAAGGTATGCGACCTTAACTCTGTATTTGAAGGTGTGGGTGCATACTCTGCAGGCAAGATTTCTGAAGAGGATTTATATGCCTTAGAAGAAAATGCATGTCCTGGCTGTGGTTCATGCTCTGGGATGTTTACAGCAAACACGATGAACTGTTTGGGCGAGGCTTTGGGGCTTGCTCTTCCTGGAAATGGAACAATTCCTGCTGTAATGGCAGCACGAATCCGTCTTGCTAAAATGGTAGGAATGAAGATTGTTGAACTTGTTGAAAAGGACATAAAACCGTCTGATATTTTAACTCCTGAGGCCTTTGAAAATGCCTTAGCAGTTGACATGGCGCTTGGTGGGTCAACAAACACTATCTTGCATCTTCCTGCAATAGCAAATGAGGTTGGTATTAAGCTAAACCTTGATATTATAAATGACATCAGCGATAGAACACCCAATCTTTGCAAACTCTCACCTGCAGGGCATTACCATATCGAGGACCTTTACTTTGCAGGCGGCGTTCAGGCTGTTATGAATGAGCTGTCAAAAAAGGGGTTGATCCACTTACATCTTATGACAGTTACAGGCAAAACAGTTGGTGAGAATATTAAAGATGCAAATGTTAAGAATTACAATGTCATAAGACCAATTGACAATCCATATTCTGAAACAGGCGGGCTTGTGATTGTGAGGGGTAACCTTGCACCGGATGGTGCTGTTGTCAAAAAAAGTGCTGTGCCGCCAAAGCTAATGAAGCATAGAGGACCTGCGCGTGTGTTTGAAAGCGGTGAAGAGGTGTTTGAAGCAATCTTGAAAGGAAAGATACAAAAAGGAGATGTTATTGTCATAAGATATGAAGGGCCAAAAGGCGGACCTGGAATGAGAGAGATGCTCTCACCCACATCAGCACTGGCAGGGGTTGGGCTAATTGAAGATGTTGCACTGATAACTGATGGCAGATTTTCTGGGGCAACACGAGGTGCATGTTTTGGACATGTATCACCAGAAGCAGCAGAGAGAGGTCCAATTGCAGCGGTTCAAGATGGGGATATGATTTCAATTGACATAGAGAACAAAACTCTTACGTTAGAGGTGCCTGAAGAGGAGATCAAAAGAAGACTTGAAAGTCTTGGGCCATTTGAGCCAAAGGTGAAAAAAGGGTATCTTTACAGATACTCAAAGCTTGTCAGATCTGCTTCTACCGGTGCTATACTTGAATAAAAATCTTATTTGGGGGTTGTTGGATTTTGAAATTGACAGGAGCAGAGATTATAATCGAATGTTTAAAAGAACAGGGAGTAAATGTCATCTTTGGATATCCGGGCGGTGCTGCTTTAAATATATATGATGCTCTTTACAAACATCAGGATGAAATAAAACATTATTTGACATCGCATGAACAACACGCATCCCACGCTGCAGATGGATATTCAAGGGCATCAGGCAAGGTTGGTGTGGTTTTTACTACCTCAGGACCTGGTGCAACAAACATTGTGACAGGTATTGCAACAGCGTACATGGACTCTGTGCCGGTTGTGGCAATTACTGGTCAGGTGCCAACAAACTTGCTTGGCAAAGACTCGTTCCAAGAGGTTGATATAACAGGTATTACCATGCCAATTACAAAGCACAATTTTATTGTAAAAGATGTAAATGTTTTAGCCGATACGATTCGACGTGCATTTGAGATTGCGCAGAGTGGAAGACCAGGACCTGTTTTGGTTGATGTGTGCAAGGATGTTACTGCGCAGTATGCTGAATATGAGAAAAAGGAGCCAAAGAAGATAAAAAAGAAGGTTTTAGCTACACAAGAAGAGATTGAAAAAGCGATTGAGCTTATAAATTCAAGTCAAAGACCTTTTGTCTGCTCAGGCGGAGGGGTTATTTCATCTGAAGCATCTGAAGAACTCATTGAATTTGTGGAAAAAATAAACGCCCCTGTTGCAACAACGCTCATGGGTGTTGGTGGATTTCCTTCCACCCATCCGAACTATACAGGCCTTGTTGGAATGCACGGTACACGTACTTCTAACTATGCAGTATCGCATTGTGACCTATTGATTGCGGTTGGTGCAAGATTTTCAGATAGAGTAATCAGCAAAGTTGACAGGTTTGCACCAAGTGCAAAAATTATTCACATTGATATTGACCCAGCTGAGATTGACAAAAATGTCAGTACAGATATTGCGCTTGTTGGCGATGTAAAACAGATATTAAAAATCTTGGTTGAAAATGTACAGAAGAAGACTAACACAGACTGGATAGAGATGATTTACGAATGGAAGAAAAACTATCCTTTGAGCTATCCTCAAGATGGCAAGCTTCATCCCCAGTATGTTGTTGAGAGAATTTCTGCTCTTACCAACAACGATGCAATAATCACAACAGAGGTTGGGCAAAACCAGATTTGGGCAGCACAGTTTTACAAATACCAAAGACCAAGACAGTTCATCTCATCAGGCGGGCTTGGTACAATGGGATATGGTTTTGGTGCGGCAATTGGAGCTAAAATTGCAAGGCCGGACAAAGTAGTAATTGATATTGCAGGTGATGGCAGCTTTAGGATGAACTGTGGCGAGCTTGCAACAGCTGTTCACTACAATATACCTGTGATAGTTGCGCTGCTTAATAATGGTGTGTTGGGCATGGTTCGCCAGTGGCAGGACCTTTTCTATGGCAAGAGATTTTCACAAACAACCTTAGACAGGCCTCCAGATTTTGTCAAACTTGCAGATGCATACGGTGCACTTGGTATAAGAGTTACATCATCAGAAGAAGTAGACAGTGCTATTTTAAAGGCTCTTGAGTCTGGAAGACCAACTGTAATTGACTTTGTAATTGACAAGGACGAGAAAGCACTGCCAATTGTTCCACCCGGTGCTCCTATTGATGAGATTATTGATTAGTTTTTTGATTTAGATATAAAACAGGGCTGCTGAAATTTCGATATGCAGCCCTGTAAATTTATTTTGTTTGCAAATCCCCCTCAATCAAGATAGACAAAATCTGGTCAATCTCAGCAAAAGCAAGAGCGATGCAAGAATCAGCAGCTCCATAGTAAAGATAGATTTGGCTGTCTTCAACAATTGCTCCACAGGTGAATACCACATTGTTGACATCCCCAATTCGTTCATATACTTCTTGAGGTGATAGTAGCCACTCTGGACATCTTTTCTTGACCTTTGCCGGATTTTCTAAATCCAAAAGTGCAGCACCAAGTCTGTAAATTGGTCCTGATGGCATCATCTTCACGCCGTGATAGATTATTAGCCAGCCCTCTTGAGTTTTTATTGGTACAGCTCCTGCCCCAACTTTAAAGCCGTCCCACCACGGGCCTCCTTTTTCAACAAGCACAACCTCATGGTTTCCCCAGTGGATGAGGTCTGACGAATATGCAATCCAGATGTGTTCGATGTCCCCTGCAACAGGTCTGTGAAGCATGGCGTACCTACCGTTAATTTTTTCAGGGAACAAAACTGCATCTTTATTGTTGGGAGGATAAATTAACCCCATTTTTTCAACTTTTTTAAAGTTCTTTGTTCTTGCAAGTGCAACCGCAGGACCATAACGAGAGTACGCGGTGTATGTGATGTAATAATAATCATCTTCAGGAATATAAGTTATTCGCGGGTCTTCGCAGCCAAATTCTTCGTATATGAACACTGTGGGTTGGGGATAAATCAGAGGTGACTTTTCAATCTTCCAGTTAGTTTTGCCATCACTGCTTCGTGCGACAGTCAAATGAGACTTTCCCTGCCTATCCTCAACTCTCAGAAGTAATAAGTACTCGTTTTTATATTTTATTGCACCAGCGTTAAACACAGCATTTGCTGAGTATGGGATGTCGTATACTGTGATTATTGGATTTCCACTGTAGCGGGTAAATATGTCCTTTTTTGCAAAGACCTTTTTCATTGTTTTAATCCCCCCACAAATAAATTGTCTATACATTGAAATATACCACATTTGCTGTTGAATAATTACAAAAAAATTATTAAAATATTTTTAAAAATCTCTCAAGAAAGAAGAAAATCAATAATTTAGCGGGGGTGATTTTTTTAAAATGAAGTCATATAGAAAAGAACTCTGGTTTGAAATTCCAACAAGAAGGGCTTTTGTGAACATCACAGATACACTACAAAAGTGTGTGGACGAAAGTGGTATAAAAGAAGGACTTTTACTTTGCAATGCTATGCACATAACTGCAAGTGTATTTATTAACGACGATGAGCCAGGTCTTCACAAAGATTTTGAAATCTGGCTTGAAAAGCTTGCACCTGAAAAACCTTATTCTCAGTACCACCACAACGTCGGTGAAGACAATGCAGATGCGCATCTTAAAAGAACTATTATGGGCAGGGAAGTTGTCATTGCCATTACAGATGGCAAGCTTGACTTGGGGCCATGGGAACAGGTGTTTTATGGAGAGTTTGATGGAAAAAGAAAAAAGAGAGTGCTTGTGAAGATTATTGGGGAGTAAGGCAATGTCATGTTTTGATCACAGTTGGTGGGTAGTATTTGGGTGTTACTAGTGATTTTATGATGATATTAACCTTTGTTGTGTTAGAAGCTAAGAAGTCAGAGAATGAACATAATGAGACATTTGACAAAGCAAATTCAATGAGTGCTTAGGACTTAAATAAAAAAAACAATATAAGCAAAGCTAAAATCCTTCAAAAGATAAATTTATTTCAAGATTTATTTTAATTCAGAAAAGATAACGGCGGCAAGCCTCGAGAGTGCCTATCCAGGTGTGAATTATAGCTTATGCATTTATAACACTTAGGAATTTAAAAATTTTTTCAACAAATACGTGTAAAGATCTACACAAAAACCTATCTGCAAATATGCATAATTACTGCGTTGTTTTGTTAATAAAATTCATTAAAAGTTGAGATAACCTCTAAATTACAAATTGAAGAAGTATGGAAATATTTCAGTAAACTTTATTGCATAAGTGAAAAAAATAGGAATTGAATTTTGGATTTTGAATTTCGCAAAATACAGTTTAAACAAACTTTTTTGTGGGAGGAGTTGCTATGAACTTGACATCTAAAATAACCAAGATTTCTTTAGTCATACTTTTGATTGTTGATCCACTCCTATTGCTATTTTCATATTATATTTTTGCTGGCTTGGGAAATTACCCAATTGTAAACATTCTTGTGGGATACATTATCTGTGTTTTGTTCATAGGTATTCCTGTTGTCTTTATCGCAAGATTGAGTGCAAGAAAAGTGGAACTTGGTTCAGGGTACAACTTGCCTGTATTTTTATCTTTTCTTATCTTTTTCGCAAACGTCCTTGCTGCAACTTTAGTAGGTGTTATTGCATCAAAAATAAAGCCTCTTCCAGAGGATGCACTTGCATTAAGGGTAAGCGGAGCAATAGCTATAAATATGAATATTATCGCTCTTTTGCTTTTTATATATTCTAAGGTTCTAAATCAGGAGGAATTCACAAAGTATGCCGAAAAGACTAAGATTTCGATTTCCACAAAATTAACAGTTGGGGTTTTATCTGTTTCTCTTTGGGTCGGTCCAGTTTTATTGAAATACATCACGATTCGAATTAACCTTGACAATGCCACAAAGATGAATCTTGTCTTAATAAGTGTTATTGCGAACATAATACTTGCTTTAGTTTTGTGGCTAATAAATAGAAAGATCTTGTCAGCAGTACCTGCAATTTCTGAGACGTTTTCGAAATTAGCGCAGGGGAACCTAACCTTTAAGAGTGTTGTTCATTCAAACGATGAATTTGGCATAATTAACAACAAATTAATTGAGACTATAGAATCTCTCAAAAATCTTATAACAGGTGTAAAAAGTACGGTAGGTAGATCTATTAAAACATTCGAGAATGCACGGGAAGTTTTCGAAAGACTAAATAAGGATTCTTTTGAAAACGCTAAAGCAATTGAAAAGCAACAATCCGATATTCAGCGAGTAGCAGCTTCGGTGGAAGAAATTAATGCGAGCATTGAAGAATTGTCTGCTCAAGCCCAAAGTTTAAGTGATTTAGCATCTACTGTACTTTCAACTTTTCAGGCACTATCAGAGAAATCAGAATTAGGTCAAGTAGCGGTGGAAACTATACTAAAAACGAGCGAAATGCTCGTTGAAAAATACAGCCAGTTGAGAGATGGAGTACAGCAACTGGCACAAACAACCCAAAACATTGGCGATGTTGTGAAATTTGTTAGGCAGATTGCTGAGCAAACAAATCTATTGGCATTAAATGCAGCAATTGAGGCTGCAAAGGCAGGAGAAACTGGGAAGGGATTTGCTGTTGTTGCTTATGAAATTAGGAAATTAGCCGAGCAGACCAAAGAATCGACAGCTGTTATAAATCGAACAATTTCGGCTGTAGATTTATATTCTAAACAACTCGAAGAGCAAATAGCGGTTCTATACCATGATGTAGAAGAGAACAAGAAGAAATATACTGAACTTTCAGAAATTTTTATTGACATAATTCAGAGAATCAAGGACTTAACTTCTCTTGTCGATAATCTTTCAGCTCATTCTGAAGAAGAAGGTGCTTCTGTAGCAGAAATTGCTTCGGCAACCAAAGAGATAGCTGATAGTATCTCGGAAATAAGCCAATTTTCCGAAAAGATAATATCTTCCACGGAGTACAATCTGAGCCAGGCTAATGATTTATCTAAACAGATTTCTGTACTATCGAGTTCGATGGTGCAAATAAGAAGTCTGATTGAAAAGTTTAAAGTATAGCAGGTATACCTTCAAATGTTGAGACACGTGAAAAAATAAAATGGCCACACAAAAACAATCATTTAATGCCATTACATGTTAACATTGAGTTATTTAGTAAAAAAATAGAAAGTCAGCTGGTAATTTTGCCAAACCCATTTTAATTAGTTATACACTTATTTTACATGTTTTCTTAAAAATTATTTAGCGCAAAAAGTTTCCTACAGACTCTTGACACCGTTATGGGAGAGTGAGAGATTGACAATTATCCCTATGTGTATTAAGATACACATAGGGAGGTGTATAAAATGAGAACAAATATTTTTATTGATGAAAATTTATTAAAGAAAGTGATGGAGATTGCTGGGGTAAAAACAAAAAAAGAAGCAGTTGAGATTGCCTTGAGGGAGTACTTAGAAAATCACACACGAAAGAATTTGTTAGAGTTAAAAGGCAAAATAATGTTTGCAGAAGATTATGATTATAAAAGGATGAGGGCAGGGCAATGATTTTAGTTGACACTTCTGTGTTGATAGACTTTTTTAAGGGAAATACAAACGAAAAAGTAGAAAAGTTTGAATGGATATTGAAAAATAAAATACCATTTGGGATTACTCATTTAATTTATCAGGAGATTTTACAAGGTGCTAAAGATGAAAAAGAGTTTGAGCTGTTGAAGGAATATTTGAGCACTCAACAATTTTATGAATTGACAAAAGGGAAAAAATCGTATGAAGAAGCAGCGCTGCTCTACTTTAAGTGTAAGAAAAGAGGTATAAACCTTAGAAGTACTGTAGATGTGATAATAGCCCAGATAGCTATTGAAAATAATCTTTACTTACTTCACAATGACAGAGATTATTTTAAAATTGCTGAAGTTGAAAATAGATTAAAAGAGTACTGAATGTAATAACATTTCCGGTTGACAATGCCCTTTTGTTTTGTTAATATTAATGAGGCAAATTTAAAAAATTGAATATGGTGAATATGAGAAGGTTATCCTTATCAAGAGAGGTGGAGGGAAAAAGGCCCGATGAAACCCGGCAACCGGCAAAGCTTTTAGCTTTGCAACGGTGCCAACTCCGTCAGAAAGCAGAATATCCTGGCTTTCTGAGAGATGAGGATAAAACTTTTGCAAAAGAAAGTTTTGCCTCTTCTTTTCAGAAGGGGCTTAAATTTTTTGGTATTTTTAAAAAAACAAAAAGTTTTTATTTTACTTAAAAGGAGGTAAAAAGCAGATGAGAAAGCTATTTACGTCAGAGTCAGTAACAGAGGGTCATCCTGACAAGATCTGTGACCAGATTTCAGATGCTGTTTTGGATGCGATATTGGAAAAAGACCCATACGCAAGGGTTGCATGTGAGGTTGCAGTAACAACAGGTCTTGTTTTGGTTATGGGTGAGATTACAACAAAATGCTATGTAGACATACCAAAGATAGCAAGGGATACAATAAGAGAGATTGGCTATACACGTGCAAAATATGGATTTGATGCTGACACATGTGCTGTTATAACATCAATTGACGAACAGTCACCTGACATTGCAATGGGTGTTGACAAAGCTTTAGAGGCAAAACTGGGTGAAATGACAGAAGATGAGATAGAGGCAATTGGTGCAGGGGATCAAGGTATGATGTTTGGATTTGCATGCGATGAGACGCCAGTTTTGATGCCAATGCCAATCTATCTTGCACACAAGCTTGCAAGAAGACTTGCTTATGTGAGAAAGGAAGGTATTCTGCCTTATCTTCGTCCAGATGGCAAGACTCAGGTCACAGTTGAGTATGAAGATGACAGACCTGTTCGAGTTGACACGGTGGTTGTATCCACACAGCACAGCCCCGAGGTTACACATGCTCAGATAGAGGCAGATGTTATTGAGCATGTTATAAAACCTGTGATTCCAGAGGATATGCTTGACAAGAACACAAAGATTTTTGTAAATCCTACAGGAAGATTTGTGATTGGTGGACCTCAAGGCGACTCTGGCTTGACGGGAAGAAAAATTATTGTTGACACATATGGTGGATATGCACGCCACGGCGGTGGTGCTTTTTCTGGTAAAGACCCGACAAAGGTTGACCGCTCGGCAACATATGCTGCAAGGTATGTTGCAAAGAACATTGTTGCATCAGGACTTGCTAAAAAATGTGAGGTTCAGGTATCCTATGCGATAGGTGTTGCAAGACCACTTTCAATCAGGGTTGACACATTTGGCACGGGTAAAATCAGTGATGAGAAGATTGCTGAGATTGTAAAGAGAGTATTTGATTTGCGACCTGCTGCAATAATCAGAGACTTGGACTTGAGACGTCCTATCTACAAGCAGGTTGCTGCATATGGTCACTTTGGAAGAGAAGATTTGGACCTTCCATGGGAGAGAACTGACAAGGTTGATATAATACTCAAAGAAGCTCAGAATATTTAAAATTCTTGAAGAGTAGTTCTAACTTTTTCAAACCTTTAATAATGTTTATTAGAGCTTGTTTTGGATAAAATTTATGGTAAGTAAATGGATAGAAAGAATCCAGATGTGTCCCTTTATCAATATATATGGGTCATAGTAAAGTCTCTGTTCATGGTTTGTTTGCTGATACTTGTTATATCTATTTTTGTGATGTATTTTTCTATGCCAGACAAGATTGCTCTTTTTCTCACGCTATTTTCTATGTTTGTGGGGATAGCATTTTCTGGGTATGAGGCAGCAGCTATGTCACAGAGCAGAAAAAAAGTGGCAGCGTTTTTGGTTTCATTTTTTGTTGCAGGTATACTTTTTATTTTGAGCATTGTGTTTAAAAAAAATTTTAGTGTTTCAAAATACCACTTGTGTATAATTCTCATTGGCCCTGTGTTGGGATTTTTAATGGGAGCGCTCAGTTCAAACAAAGTAAGAAAAACAAGGGTAAAGAGAAGGTGAAATTAGGTAAAATTTTCTTTCCCCTTTTGCTAAAAAAGCGAAAGGGGATTTATTTTTTTGCC
Organism: Caldicellulosiruptor hydrothermalis 108; assembly: GCF_000166355.1. Lineage (NCBI taxonomy): Bacteria > Bacillati > Bacillota > Caldicellulosiruptorales > Caldicellulosiruptoraceae > Caldicellulosiruptor > Caldicellulosiruptor hydrothermalis. The sequence goes on along the minus strand of NC_014652.1, from coordinate 2,028,364 downwards.
TTTGAGTTCATTATGATATATAATAAATTCAAGGAAAAAATTAATCTTTTTGGGGGAAAAGATAATGAGACAAAGGATTGCATATCTTGTCAGCAGCCTTTTTACAGTTCCTATGGTAGCACTACTTGTTTTTACTATCATGTGGTTTGATAATAGCGAAGAAAACTTTAACGGGAATTTCTACTACTATCTAAATTCGATATTCTTTTTCACCATAATTCCCCTTTGTGCATACATTGTTGCAAGAAGTTTTCCAAAGTTTAAGGCCGGGGGAAGAGAAGTTGAGAGAAAACTTGCGTTTGTGTTCGGAATAGTTGGGTATGTGCTTGGAAATATAAGTTTAATGTTTATCAAAAAACCAACAAGGGCAATGATAGGACTTTATTTATCATATCTTATCTCAGCCTTGATTTTAGCGTTTGTAAACAAAGTCTTGAAATTCAAAGCAAGTGGTCATGCATGTGGAATTACCGGTCCGATTGTTGCAATAAACTTTATTGCGGGGATAAAGATGATTTATTTGGCTTTGCTCATTCCTCTTGTCATGTGGTCAAGGCTTGTGCTAAAAAGACATGATACAAAACAGCTTTTAGCGGGTGCTGCCACCTCTTTTTTTGTAACGCTCATAATAATGATTTGGATATATTGAGTTTCTTAAAAAGTTATTTTCTGCATCTGAGGGGGATTTTTTGAAGTATGATTTTTCAGAAGAAGAGATGGATTTTAAAGGATAACAATAACATTGAAAATATGGATATTGAAATTGATGGCAGAAAGATTAAACCTCAAATTATAAAGGTTTTGAACAATAGAGGTGTACAGGAAAAAGAAGAAATAGAAAGGTTTTTAAATCCTTCACTGAAAAATCTCCACAATCCATTTCTTTTGCCTGATATGAAAGAAGCAGTTAAAATCATAAACCAAGCTATTTTGCACAAAAATAGGGTGCTCATATATGGTGATTATGACTGCGATGGAGTTACAAGTACATATTTGCTTTATTCAGCTTTGAGAAATTTCTTGCCCACAACATATTATATTCCCAATAGATTTAAAGATGGATATGGGCTCAATCTTGATGTTTTAAAGAAACTGGAAGGTAAGTTTGACCTGCTTATTACTGTTGACACAGGCATCAGTAGCCACAATGAAGTGAAGTATCTTAAAGAAAAAGGGAAAGAGGTTATAATCACAGACCATCATGAACCGAAGGAAGTTTTGCCAGATGCTGATGCTGTGATAAATCCAAAAAGGAAAGATAGCACTTATCCTTTCAGGGATTTGGCGGGTGTTGGGGTGGCGTTTAAACTTTTACATGCACTTAAAAACTCAGGGGTAAATCTTAAACTGTCTGAGTATCTTGATGTTGTTGCGATTGGTACAATTGCAGATGTTATGCCACTCGTTGATGAAAACAGGATTTTTGCAAAGTTCGGGCTTAAGGTTTTAAAAAATACGAAAAATGTTGGACTAAAGAAGCTCATAGAAGTAGCTGGACTTTCGTCAAAAGAGGAGCTGAAACCCTATGATGTATCATTTATAATAGGTCCAAGACTCAATGCCGCTGGGCGAATTTCTGATGCGAATTTGGCTGTGTCACTTCTTTTAGAGCAGGATGTTATAAAGGCAGAGAGCATCGCAAAAAAACTTGACGAGGAGAATAGAAAGCGTCAGGAAATAGAAGAAAAAACAATTAAAGAAGCCCAGGGTTTAATTGCTAAAAATAAGAGTATTTTGAAGAAGAAGATATTTGTTCTTAGCAATAGTTCGTGGCATGCTGGAGTTGTTGGGATAGCTTCTTCAAAAATCACAGAAAAGTATTACAGACCTTCTCTTTTGCTGACACTCGCTGACGAGGGTGTTTTAAAAGGTTCAGGAAGGTCAATTAAAGGTTTTAACTTGTTTGAAGCACTCAGAAACTGTGCAGAAATTTTGCTCAAGTTTGGTGGTCATGAACATGCAGCAGGTCTTTCACTTCCTGTTGACAATGTTGACAAACTTGACGAGATTTTAAACTCAATTGCACAGGATTATCATTTTATGATATTCAAGCCGGCAATTGAAGTTGACCTTGTGCTCTCTTTAAATGAGATTGATGATGAACTTATCGACCAGGTTTATCTTTTAGAACCGTTTGGGGTTGGGAATCCTGAACCTACTTTTTTGATTAAAAATCTTGTTGTGGAGAATTTTAGGTTCATGGGTGATGGCAACAAATACTACAAATTTTTTGCTGGCAACTCAACAAAATATGATGTTGTGTGCTTTTCCAACTTGGAAGATGAAGATGAGCTGATTTCAATGAAAAAGGTTGACATTGTTTGCAAGCTCGAAAAAAATCTTTTTAACAGTGTGAGAAAAAATCAGTTCAATATCATTGACATCTGTGAAAATATTAGTTTTGGGGTGGTAAAGGACCTATATAATAATTTGAAGACTGTAAGAAATAACCACTCAAGCTTTCAGAGATATAAAGTGAAAAGAGGCAGCTTGCAGGAGATAGAAAGCAGAAGGTGTATCTTTGTAGCTTTTTGGCCGCACATTGTTCTTAATTTTTTGAAATTTTTAAAGGGAGAAGATGTGGAGGGTGAGTTTTTTGAATTTTTAAACAAACAAGGTAGAATAATTCAGCATCAAAGTAGTCTCAAAGAGGTGTATTTTGACGATATCTTTGCAACAAGGCTTGATAAGCTAAATTCCATTATGGATGAGGCAGATTTAGTTGTTGCTCTTGATATGCCTTCTTATCAGTATGTCAAAAACTTTTATCAATATGCTAACATTCTTTTGATTGACCTTGATAACAAATTTGATGAATTTTCACTGCAGATAAATGAAGAATGTGTTAATGTTTATAAAACACTGAGGGACTGTGAGTTTATATCTTACAATTTTTCGGGTATATATGAATCAGACCCATTTTTGAAGGTAGTAAAATTGCTTTTTATTGTCCAAATGTTTGAAGAGGCAGGTCTCATTTTAGCAGAGGTTACTCACGAGGGAATTGAGGTAAAAGAGTTTTTTAAAACACAAGAAAAGGTGAACCTAAAATCTACAAAGGTGTACAGCTTTTACAGAACATTGAAAGGATAAAAGATGAAAGGGGGAGTTTTGTTGAATGTAGGCGTTTATGACTTTATATGGCTTGGGATTGCTCTTGCGTTTTTGATTGCTGATACGTTTATAGGCTTTGTTTTGTTCCCAATTTATATATCAGCCTTTGCTGTTTTTATTCTTGACTTGTTTATCAACAATATTGCACTTGAAGTAGGGATATTTATTGTTCTGACAGTTACTATTTTCTTAATTTTCAAGCCCAAGATAAAAAGGTTTCTTCAGAATATGCCAAAAATAGAAAATAAAAGTTTTGTATCTGTGGGTGATGAATTTTTTGTTGAGGAAGTATCTGAGGATGGATATTTTGGTAAGATAAAAAAAGACGGGATATTTTATAATATCTACAGTCAAAAGAAGCTTCAAATAGGGGATAAAGTCAGGGTTACAAAGGTAGATGGGCTAAAAATCTTTGTTGAAAAAATTGAGGATAAGGTATAAGGAGGGGAAAGTAAATGCCAACAATTGGCTGGGTAATACTTGTTGTGGGACTATTTTTAATATTCTTCTTCTCAAGCATCAAGGTTGTCAGGACAAAATACTGCTATGTTGTTGAAAGAATTGGACAGTTTCACAGGGTTTTGGAACCTGGTGTTCATATCATCATTCCGTTTATTGATAACGTCAGAGCAAAGGTAAATATGCAGGAACGAATTCTTGATGTCCCGCCACAGGATGTGATTACAAAGGATAACGTCAGGATAAAGATAGACTCTGTTGTGTTTTTTGAAGTATTTGACGCTAAGATGTGTACTTACAACATTCAAAACTATCAGGCAGCGATTATGTATTCAGTGCTCACTAACTTGAGAGATGTTGTTGGTAACATGACACTTGACGAGATATTTTCATCAAGAGAAGTAATTAACTCAAGGCTCACATCTGTTTTGGACCAGATAACAGATAATTATGGTGTTAAGGTTAAAAGGGTTGAAATAAAAGATATTATTCCGCCAGCAGAAATTACCCAGGCAATGGAAAAGCAGATGAAAGCAGAGCGAGACAAAAGAGCAATGATTTTGGAAGCAGAAGGTGTAAGGGAAAGCGAGATTGCAAAGGCAGAAGGGTATAAGCAGGCGCTTATAAAGAGAGCTGAGGGTGAAAAGCAGCAGAAAATTTTGCAGGCAGAAGGTCAGGCTCAGGCAATAGAGATGGTAGCTAAGGCTCAGGCAAATGCTATTGCATATGTCAACAGGGCAATAAAAGAAAGTGGAACAGATGCGGTTGTGCTTGCGATGAGACAGATTGAGGCTGCAATTGAGATTGCTAAAAATCCGGCAAATAAAGTATATATCCCAACAGATGCGTTCAAAAATCTTGGAACTCTCATTGGCGCTTCTGAGCTAATAAGAACAAATGATAATACAAACTCTCAATCATCATCACAATAAAAAATGAGGAGAGGTGAAAAACCAAAGATGAGAAATATATATGACATTGCATATGAACTTGCCACTGCTTTGAAGGAGTCAAACGAATTTAAAAGGTTTAAAGCTGCAAAAGAAAAGATTGAAAAGGATGAAAAGCTAAAACAGATGATTTCTGATTTTAAAAAGAAACAGTTCGAACTTGAACAAAAGCGCCTCAAGGGTGAGGAAGTTACAAGCTCTGACGTGTATTCCTTGCAGCAGCTTTATCAGATAATATCTTTAAATCCAGATATAGAAGAGTACCTTTCTGCTGAGATGATGCTGGCAAAGATAATTGCTGACATTTCAAAAATCATTGCCGACAGTATTGAGCTTAAAGATGAGCTATGGGGATTTGCAGATAAATAAGTAAAAACAAAAGCGAGGGGATTTGTTCGAAGATGGCAGATAGAATAATTTATGATTATAAAAGAGAAAAGACAAAGAGAGTTTTGAAAAGAATAGGATTTGTATTAGCACTGCTGATTTTGGTTGTAATTGTATTTTCAATTGTGTTTGATTTGTTTTTGGAACTAATTCAGATAAGAGAGATTGGCAAGAATTTTGTCAGTGTATTCTGGAAAAATTTTTATGTAAAACTTTCTGTGCAGATAATTTCTTTTGTTATACTGTTCTTTGTGTTTTTTATTAACAATGCAATTGTGAAAAAGAATGTAGAAAGAATTGTAGGGAAAATTGGTTTTTTAAAGAAAAACATTCTTAACATAATTCTTTCGCTTTTCTTGGCGCTTGTGACAAGTAAATATTTAGAGAACAATCTCTATATAAAGTTTTTAACATTGACACATTCTAAACCTTTTAATATCAAAGACCCAATTTTCAAAAAAGACATAGGTTACTATGTGTTTGAAAGACCATTTTTTCTGACTGTGGTGAATTTCCTCTTTTTCTTGATGATATTTGTATGTATATACACTGTGGTGCTATATTTGCTTCTTTACACAGCTTCATTTGTTAGCAGAACAAGTTCGTGGGATATTCTATCTGACAAAAAGGTCAGGTCTCATATATTTTTCAATCTTATACTCATATTTGTTGTCAAAATATTCACTTTAAAGTATGAAATGGAAGGGCTTTTATACTCTTTCTTTGGAGAGGTTGTCGGTGTTGGATACACAGACTATTATATTAGAATGAACTACTTTAAGATCTCCTATATAGTCTTGGCTGCAGTTATTGTGCTGAGTATTTACTTTTTTGCAAAAGGAAAGTACACAAACATCGGAAAAGTTATGCTTTCTTATGTTGGATGGGCAGTTTTGGGGACCATAATTTCAGCAGGTTTTCAGTACTTTGTTGTATCACCAAACGAACAGGTATATGAAAGGCCATTTTTAGAGAAGAATATAAAGTTTACACGTCTTGCTTACAATTTAGAAAACATCGAAGAGAGATATTTTCCTGTGGACACATCAAATAATATAACAGCAAAAGATTTGCAGCAAAATAAAGCAACAGTTGAAAATATAAGGATAACAGATTTTCCAACTACCTTGGATATACAAAACCAGATTCAGCGGTTTAAACAATATTATATCTTCAATGACGCAGACATTGCAAAATACACCATAAACGGCAGGATAAAATCGGTGTTTATCTCTGCAAGGGAGATAAACTACGAGGGCATTCCTACAAAGACATATATAAACCAGAAATTCCAGTATACCCATGGTTACGGCGTTGTTATGAGTCTTATGACAGAGGTGCCACCAGAAGGTCAGCCAAAGTTCATTATAAAGGATATTCCGGTAAAAAGCTTAGATGGTGCACCAAAGGTTACCCAGCCGCGCATATACTATGGAGAAAAGACAGACCCGTATGTAATAGTCAACACAAAGGTTGATGAGATAGATTACCCGGAAGGTGATTCAAACAAGCTCTACAGATACACTGGTCAGGGCGGAATAAAACTCACACCGCTAAACAGGCTGATATTTTCATATGTATACAAAGATTTTAGGCTTCTTGTTTCCTCTGCGATAAATTCAAACAGCAAACTTCTTATAAACAGAAACATTGTTCAAAGAGCAAAAAAGGTTGCACCGTTTTTGGAGTTTGACTCTGACCCGTATATCCTGATTGATGGGAAAGGCCGTTTAGTGTGGGTTTTAGATGCGTATACAAAGACAGGTTATTTTCCATATTCAGAGCCAACCGAAGAAGGTTTTAATTACATTCGAAACTCTGTAAAGGTTTTAATTGATGCGTACAATGGTACCTTGAAATTCTACATTGTGGACAAAAACGACCCGATTGTAAATGTCTACAGAAGCATATATCCTCACCTTTTTGAAAGAGGAGACATTCCAAAGGATATTGCCGAGCACATACGATATCCGGAGTATATCTTCACTGTCCAGGCAAACATCTTGAAAAGATATCACATGACCAATCCTAATGTGTTCTACAACAAAGAAGACTTGTGGGATTTTGGGAAGCACAAAACGCCTGACGGGTCCATTGACTACATTCCGCCGTATTACAGTGTAATGAAACTTCCAGATTCGCAACAAGAAGAAATGATTTTGATGGTGCCATTTACCCCGCTAAAATACAATACAATGATTGCATGGCTTGCAGCCAAAAGTGACCAGGAAAATTATGGCAAGCTTGTGCTTTACAAGTTTCCGAAAGGCTCAACTGTATATGGCCCGCTCCAGGTAGAGAATATGATTGACCAGGACCCGCAAATCTCAAAAGATTTGTCTCTTTGGAATCAGGGAGGTTCTAAGGTAATAAGAGGAAACTTGTTGGCGTTACCTATAAACCAGAAGATTTTATATATCGAACCCATATATATTGCATCTGACAACGCATCAGCTTTGCCAGAGGTAAAAAGAGTGATTGCTGCCTGCAACGGCAAAGTTGTAATGGGAAGCAGCTTAAGTGATGCTCTTTCACAGCTGATTGGACAGCAGCTTGCACAGACTACCCAAGAGCTACAAACGCCGCAGCAGCAACAAGGTACTCAGGAGCTTCAGAACTTTTCGCAGCAGCTTTCAAAATTAAAAGGCATATTTGAGGATGCTAAAAAAGCTTTGCAGGAAGGCAACTGGGAAGAATTTGGGAGGAAGTTCAAAGAACTTGATGAAATGATGAAAAATATAAAATAAAAGGAAAGGCTCTTTGTGTGGATGCCCTCACGAAGAGCCTTATTTTTTTATTTTCTTCTTCACAAATAGAAAATATACAGGCAGGCCAAGTAAAGTAATTAAAATAGAAAAAATTGAGTCTGTAGGGTTTAAGAATATGTTGTTTACAAGAATGTACAAACCACTGAAGATAGCAACAAGTGGGGTTATAGGATACAAAAATGTATTGTACCCTTCCTTGTTTTTTCCTTCTCTTTTTCGCTTGATAAATATTCCAATAAAAAACAGAACATAGAATATCCACGTTGAAAACATGGCAAGATCTGTGAGCCTGTTAAAGCTTCGTGTGAAAATATACAAGAGCGAGAGAATATAAACAAGTATGCTTGAGTTCACAGGTGTTGCAAAACGAGGATGAAGCTTTGAAAATACATTGTTTACAATAAATCGCTGATTTGTTGCCATGGCATAAGGAATTCTTATACCTGTCAGGGCAAAACCATTTAAGGTTCCAACAATGGAAATAATTATACCAAGTGATATTAGAACCTTTCCAATTTGACCGAATAACTTTTCAGAAATAAGGTTTATAGCGTTTTCAGCTGTTGCAAGCTTTCCAATTCCAATGACATTAATGTAAGCAATGTTTACAAGAAGATAAACCACTATGACAAATAACATTCCGAATATGAGCACCAAAACCAGATTTTTTTTGGCATTTTTCATCTCTCCAGCAACATTTGGCACAGAGAGCCAGCCATCGTAAGCCCACAGTGTAGATAAAACTGCAAGTCCGAAATTTTTTGTAAAATGTCCATAAGATGCAAAATTTTCAGCTTCAATAGGTCTTATGAGACCAAAAAGAATAATCAGAAAAAGGGGTATTAGTTTTAAAACTGTTGCCAAAAGCTGAAGAGCTCCACCATATTTGTTGCCTATAACATTGATTATAACTATTGCTGTCAAGATACTCAAAACTAAAATATCATGTACCATCTGATTTGCATTTAACATACTTGATACTTGGTCTGCAAACAAAACAGATAATGCAGAGAGTATGGCCGGTGTATAAATTAGAGTGTTCATCCAGCCAAACAAAAAAGAAATTTCATTTCCATAAATCTTTTCAAGATAGACATAAAGCCCGCCTGTGTGAGGATATCTTGCTGAAAACTCAGCAGCAACAAGGGCACCGCACAGTGACATAACTCCACCCAAAAGCCATGCAAAAAAAATAAAAGCAAAACTTCCAGAGTACTTTGCAACAGGTGTTGCTTTGAAAAATACCCCTGAACCAATTACCATTCCCACAACTAAGGACAGTGCCATCCAGATGTTTAGATTTTTCTTAAGAAGAATATTACTTTCCATCTTGCGCCCCCTTTTTGAAGAAGCTATTTCAAAAGCTGCATAAGCTTTGTCGCATTTAGCTAAAAATATAGCACACGAAAAATCTCTGCGCAAGAGAAATATTATTGTCGTGAAGCTTTCTGGCAGTGGTTTGTTTTGAAATAATTTTTGTATATTTTTAATAATCTCATAACAATTTGTAGATTAAATTAACAATTTGGTTAGTTTAAATTTTAAATAAATCATAGTGACAAAATATCTGAGTTGTATTATAATAATTAATAAAAGACATCAAAATCAAATATAAAAACACATAAAAACAAAACTATTTAACTTCAGCTTCAAAAATCAAGCACAATTAAACATAAAAACAAAATTGCACAAATATCAGTTGTGGAGAGGAGCGTAAATTATGAATTTTGAACTACTACATCCAGCCGACCAGATAGTTATGATAATGGAAAGGATATACGGCTATGGTATGACAACAACGTCTGGTGGCAATATATCAATTAAAGACGACAACGGCGATATCTGGATTACACCCTCTGGCATAGACAAAGGAAGTTTAAAAAGTAGCGACATCGTCCAGGTAAAAGAAGATGGAGAGATTATTGGCAAGCACAAGCCTTCTGTTGAACTTCCGTTTCACGAAATGATATACCGGGCAAGGCCTGATATAAAAGCAATAATTCATGCGCACCCACCGGCGATTATGGCATTTTCGCTTGCACGCAAAATTCCAAATACAAAACTGATTCCGAATGTTCATCTCATATGCGGCGAAGTTGAGCTTGTTGACTATGCTTTGCCGGGAAGCACTGAGCTTGGTCAAAAGATAGCTGATACATTCAAAAAAGGGGTATCAACAGCTGTTTTGGCAAACCACGGGATTGTTGTAGGTGCAGAAAACCTTTTCAAAGCGTTTATGGCGTTTGAAACGCTTGATTTTTGTGCTCAGCTTGAGATAAGAGCAAAGCTTATTGGTGAGCCAAAACCACTCAGACCCAAAGACATTGAGATTTCAAAAGCAAAACAGGATATTCAAATGGATGAGTTCATTCCAAAAACATATTCAAGTTTCGAAAGACTGTCAAGAAAGAAGATGTGTGAACTTATCCACAGGGCATATGACCAGAGACTTTTTACAAGCACGCAAGGAACATTTTCCCAAAGGCTTAGCAGCAATTCTTTTATTATCACACCATACATGGTGGATAGAAAATACATCCAGCCAGAGGATATTGTAAGAATAGAAAATGGGTACAAGGAGGCTGGGAAAAGGCCGAGCAGGTCAGTGCTGTTGCACAAGTATATCTATGAAAAGCATCCTGATGTCAACGCGATAATAATTGCTCATCCGCCAAACATAATGGCTTTTGCAGTGACAGAAAATGAGTTTGATTCAAAAACAATACCCGAAACTTATATTTCTCTCAGAAACGTTAAGAAAATTCCGTTTGGTTCATCGTTTATGCAGCCAAAAATGACTGCAGATGTGTTTTCTAAGGAGACTCCAGCTGTGATTGTTGAAAATGACTGTGTAATTGTTGTTGGTAAAGACCTTTTAGATGCATTTGACAAACTTGAGGTGCTGGAGTTTACTGCAAAGGCTATCATAGATGCAAAGAGGTTGGGTGATGTTGTGCTAATAAGCCAAGAAGAAATTGAAGAGATAGAAAGAGCATTTAAACTGTGAAAAATATTTTGAAAGGGATGATGAGATGGAAAGAAATAAAACCTTACAAGAGCTTGTATGGCTGTGCCAGAAAATTGGCAGAAAGATTGACTATGTTCAGGGTGGCGGGGGAAATATTTCTGTAAAGCTTGATTCTCAGTATATGGCAATAAAAGCCTCTGGTTTTAGGCTTGACCAAGTGACAGAAGAAGACGGGTATGTAATTGTAGACTATCAAAAAATAAAAAGCTTTTATGAGAATGTAAATCTTTCACAGAACAAAGACTACGAAAAAGAAAGTCTTGAAATTGCTCAAAAAAGTAGTTTAAGTTTTTCTGGGAAAGTTTTAAGACCATCAGTGGAAGTAGGGTTTCACTCTGTACTTGATAGATACGTCATCCACTCTCATTCTGTATATGCTAATATCTTGGCTTGTTCATGTGAAGGCAGGCAGCTTTGCTACCAAATATTTAAAGATAAAAATTTTAACTTTATCTGGATACCTTATATCAATCCTGGTTTTTCATTGACCATTGAAATTGCAAACCAGCTTAGAAGCCTGCCAGCTGAAGATAAAAGGCCAAAGGTAATCTTCATGGAAAATCATGGACTTATTGTGTCTTCAGATAATTTGAAAGAAGTCTATGAGGTGCATGAAAGGGTTAACCTTTTGATAAAAAGGTGGTTCAAAATAAGAGGACGATATCCTTCTTGTGTGCTAAAACAAATTGGTGATAACAGATACCAGAGCAGAACAAGGTTTATCTTGGATTTTATAAAGTCAGAAAAGTTTGAATTTGAACTATTTGAAAAATATCCTCTTTATCCTGACCAGCTTGTTTATATAAACTCAAGTCTGTATGCAGAAAATCCAAAGATAGAAATAGATTTACAAAGAGGCAGAGTTATATACAATGCAGCCTATTCAGAAGCGCTTGCAACTGAAGAGACTTTGCTTGCTTATCTTTATGTGATAACTAAAATAAACAAGTTTAGTCTTACTATAAAAACTATGTCACAGAATGAAATGGAATATATCAAAAACTGGGAGAGTGAAAAATATAGAAAAGAACTATTAAAGAAAATGGCAAAATAAGAAGGCAACAAGTAGGCACAACTGCTTGTTGCCTTTTAATATGGTAAAAAGTATCATTTTTAATCTGATTTTGACCACATTTTAAGACCAATATTTTTAAAATATTCAATTCTGTCTCTTAAATTTGGAAATTTTTCTTGCATTTTATCTGAAAAAAATCCAAGTTCTTTGTCCTCTGTTGCCATTATTTCATGTCCAATCAAAGCCCATGTAGTATCTATCAAATGTTTAAACTCATCCTGTTTTAATGCTTCACATATAAAACTTTGGCGGGGTGAGTTTATGTCTTCACCGCTTATCTGAAGAAAGTCATATTTTTCACATAAGTTTTTTACTCTTTTGAGCTGAGAAAGAGTATTTCTTGACGGCATGTATGTCACTGCTTTTATGCCAAGCTCATCCAAAACCTCAAACAAAAGCTCAAGATAATCATCTTCAAATTTTTCACTTCTTTTATCGCCTGTGACAGATTCAACAACATCACCAAGGTATGCGTATGCAATTATTGCACCTATCTTATGTGAAAACTCTACAACCTCTTTTATGTCAGGGCACTCATCTGTGGCATTTATATAGAACTTTGGAGTAAAATCGCTCTTGAGAAGACCTAACAGGTCATATTCATAAAAAGGGTTTTGCTCATCGCTGAGAAAACCTTCTACCTTCTTACTAATCTCAATTTTCAATTCATCTTTAAGAAAATTTATCAATTTTTTTCCCTTGCCAACTCTTTCGATGAGTTTTTTTGCAAGAGCAAAAAGTATGTGTCTTTCTGTGACAGTGCCACCTTCTTTATATTTTGAAATACTCACAACATCCTTTTCAAAATCCAAAGCAATTTCATACTTTGAAAGAAGACTATTGATGTTTTCCACCATCAGCCTATTTCTTTTCATCCTTATTTCGATATACGGCTTGAAAAAGTTCATTACAGTTTCAATTTGGTTATGTGGAATTCCATGAATTGCAACATAAGCAATAGAATGCTGGTCAGGATTATTTATCTTTTTGCCAGAAAGCAAGGTTTTTGAAAAGTCAGCTCTGCACTCAACACCAATTGTTGTTGCAATACCTGCTATTTTCCCGGCAGAGATAAATTCTTCACTGCCTGCTATGGTGTCATGGTCCATTATACCTGCTGTCGGAAGACCGCTTTTTGCCGCCATGTAGATTGCCTTTGAAGGAGAGTATGGTGAAAATGAGTAGAATGTATGTATGTGATTGTTAATGACACTACTTTTTGGTAGCAATGAAATCTTGCCTTGCCTGACAAGCTCAAAAAACTTTAAAAGAGATTCAAGTCTTCTCTCCTTATCTTCATGATTTAGTTCTTTTTCAAGCTCAAACTCAACTTGTGCCATGTTTCAAATCTTTCTCCTTTTTAAAGATTTATCTCATTTCCTGACCACCTGTTACATTTATAGCCTGCCCTGTCATGTAGCTTGCCTCATCAGATGCTAAAAATACGAGCACATTTGCAACATCGTCATATGTGCAGGCGCGCCTGAGTGGTACTTGGCTCAAATACTTTTCTCTTATCTGTTCTGGTGTAAGTCCTTGATTTTTGGAGTACTGCTCATAAAGGCTGTTTACCCACAAAGGTGAATCAAGCAGATTTCCCGGGCATATTGCGTTTACTCTTATCCCGTACTCTGCAAGCTCAAGTGCTAAGCTCTGTGTAAGACCAATTCCACCAAACTTTGATGCAGAGTATGCAGAGTTTTTGTATGATCCTTTCTTTCCGGACTTACTATTTATCTGGATTATATTTCCTTTTCGGCGTGGAATCATAACCCTTGCTGCGGCTCTTGCGCACAAGAAATATCCAATGAGGTTTACATCGATTACCTTTTTCCACTCAGCAAGTGAAAATTCTGTAATAGGCTTTGCAATCAGTATTCCGGCATTTGCAACCATCAAATCAAGCTGGCCAAAAGTTTCAATTGTCTTGTCGACCATTGCTTCGACATCTTGTTCGTTTGTAACATCACACTTTACAGCAATAGCTTCGGATAGCTCGCTTGCAACTTTTTGAGCACCTTCCAAATTTATATCTGCAACAACAACCTTACAACCTTCCTTGTCAAGTCTTCTTGCTAAAGCCTCGCCAAGCCCCTGGGCAGCTCCTGTAACAATCGCAACCTGTCCCTCTAATCGTTTGCAGCTCATATTATAGTACCCCCTTTGATATTGTTTTAACATGTTGTCTTTTTGCTCTATCTAAAATAAATTATACAATACATGTTGTGTTTGTGTCTATATCAATTTGATTTATTTTTGACTTTATTGATTTTTTAGCCAAGATGTATTATCATTATCTTATAACAACCCTGATGTTATAGGTAAGATTTTGATTTGTAAAGGAGGATATAAAAATGAAGACAAAAGCTGTGAGATTATATGGAAAAAACGATTTGAGACTTGAAGAATTCGAGCTTCCACCAATAAGAGAAGACGAAATCCTGGCAAAAGTAATTTCTGATAGTCTTTGCATGTCATCTTACAAGGCAGCAATTCAAGGAAGTGAGCACAAAAGAGTACCAAAAGACATAGATAAAAACCCGGTTATAATAGGCCATGAATTTTGCGGGCAGATAATAGAAGTGGGTAAAAAGTGGCAGGATAAGTTCAAGCCAGGTGACAAATTCACGGTTCAGCCTGCGCTGAACCTCAAAGATAATCCGTATGCAGCACCGGGATATTCGTTCCAGTACATTGGTGGTGATGCGACATACATCATTATTCCGAATGAGGTGATGGATCAAAACTGTCTTTTAAAGTATGAGGGTGATGCATTCTTTTACGGCTCACTGGCAGAGCCAATGTCGTGCATTATTGGTGCATTTCATGCAAGCTATCATACCCAGCCCGGCAAGTATATACACAAAATGGGTACATTAGAAAACGGTTTTATGGCAATCTTAGCAGGTGCTGGTCCAATGGGGCTTGGGGCTATTGACTATGCTGTGCACGGACCTAAACCACCAAAGCTGCTTGTTGTGACAGATATAAACCAGGAAAGGTTAGATAGAGCAGCCTCAATATATACTCAAGAGGATGCTAAAAAGCATGGTGTTGACCTTTATTATGTCAATACTGCCAATATAGATAATGTTGAGAATTATCTTCTTTCATTTACTGATGGCAGAGGCTTTGACGATGTTTTTGTCTTTGCACCAGTCAGAGAACTTGTTGAACTTGCAGACAGGATTCTTGCAAGAGATGGGTGCCTAAACTTTTTTGCAGGACCGAGCGACCCCAATTTTTCAGCACTTTTGAACTTTTACAATGTCCACTACAACTCAACTCACGTTGTTGGAACAAGTGGTGGCAATACCGATGACATGATTGAAGCGCTTGATTTGATGGCAAAAGGTATCGTCAACCCCGCTGCAATGATTACTCATATTGGAGGACTTAATTGTGTGGCGCAAACAACTCTAAATCTTCCCAAAATCCCTGGCGGGAAAAAGCTTATATACACAAACATAGAGCTTGACCTTGTGGCAATAGAAGATTTCAAAGAAAAAGGCAAAGAAAATCCTCTTTTTGCAGAGCTTGCAAAGATTGTTGAAAGAAATAATGGTCTTTGGTGCAAAGAGGCAGAAGATTTTCTTTTAGAAAATGCTAAAAAGATTTGACAGTTAAAATTGGATATTGGCAAGGATGAAAGGAAGATATGCAAAGTGTGTATAAATGTTTGTTATTTAGAAAAGGTAGACTATCAGGAAGCTCTTTCAATTCAAGAGAGCATTTGGTCTTTGAGGGTTGAAAAAAAGATTGGTGACATACTGCTGCTGCTTGAACATCCACCTGTTATCACAATAGGAAGACGTGGCAGTAGGAAAAACATCCTTGTGTCAGAGGAATTTTTAGAGAAAATGGGTGTCAAGGTGTTTGAGGTAAGCCGTGGTGGGGATGTGACATACCACGGTCCTGGTCAGCTTGTTGGGTATCCAATTTTTGATTTGGCTTTGACAGATAGAGACATAAAAAAGTTTGTGTATCTTTTAGAAGAGGTTTTTATAAGGCTTTTAAAAGACCAATATGCAGTTGAAGCGCGCAGGGATGAAGATAAATACACGGGTGTTTGGGTTGGCAATGACAAGATAGTTGCTATAGGTATAGCAGTTAAAAAGTGGGTAACCATGCACGGGTTTGCTTTCAATGTAAATACAAATCTTGAACACTTTTCGTGGATTATCCCGTGCGGACTGAAAGATAGAGGCGTTACATCCTTAGAAAGACTGATTGGAAGTACAATTCTGTTTGAAGATGTGGTTGATAAGGTTCAGACTTATTTTGGAAAGGTTTTCGGCAGGAGTTTGAATATCTTGGACAAAGAAGAGCTTTTCAATTTGCTAAAAATTCAAACACAAGAAGGTATGGAAAGATGAGCTATCTAAAAAAGCCTGATTGGCTGAAGATAAGAGTAAAGGCAGATCAAAAAATAGATGATGTCATAGAAATTTTAAAAATGTTTTCTCTTCACACGGTGTGTGAAGAAGCTCAGTGTCCAAACATTTATGAGTGTTTTTCAAAAAAAACTGCTACATTTTTGATTATGGGAGATGTATGCACAAGAAACTGCACATTTTGTGATGTCAAGAAAGGGAAACCTGTGAAGTTAAATAGTGATGAGCCTAAGATGGTTGCAAATGCTGTAGGTGCATTGGGACTAAAGTATGTTGTTATAACCTCTGTTACAAGGGATGATTTGCCAGATGGTGGAGCTTCTCACTTTGCAGAGTGCATAAGAAGCATAAAAGGAAAAAGCCCACACACAAAGATTGAGGTTCTAATTCCTGACTTTAAAGGTAGTTTTGAATCAGTTTCAAAAGTTGTAGAAGCTTCACCCGATGTTGTTGCACACAACATAGAGACCATCGAAAGGTTATATCCCTGCGTAAGACCTTTGGCAAGTTATAAAAGGTCGCTTGATGTCTTGAGGATGGTAAAAGAGATTGATAAGAATATATTTACAAAATCGGGTATCATGGTTGGACTTGGTGAGACAAAAGATGAAGTTAAAAAGGCGCTTGAAGACTTAAGAAAAGCAGAGTGTGATTTTGTAACAATAGGACAATACCTATCCCCTTCCAAAAATCACCATCCTGTTGTTGAGTTTGTTCATCCAGATGTCTTTGAAGAGTACAAAGAATTTGCAATTTCAATAGGATTTAAGTTTGTTATGTCAGGTCCTCTTGTGAGAAGTTCATATATGGCAGAGGATGCAAAAGATATAATTGAAAATATCCGCAAAATATGAAATTAAAAAGACAAAAATCAAAATAACATTGACAAAAAACAAACAAAATGATACTATTAAATTGGAGATGAAAAAAGTTAACATGATAGATGAAAAAATATATCAAACATATTGAAACAAACAAACAGCTCAAATGGAGGTTTTTGATATGGCGGTGCCTGTGATAATGCCCAAGCAGGGGCAGACTGTTGAAAGCTGTATAATTACAAAGTGGCACAAGAAAAAGGGCGATAAGGTGGAGGTTGGCGACCTTTTATTTTCTTACGAGACTGACAAGGCAAGCTTTGATGAGGAAGCAAAGGTAAGTGGTGTGCTTCTTGACATTTTCTTTGAAGAGGGTGAAGAGGTTCCTGTCTTGACAAATGTGTGTGTGATTGGTGAACATGGCGAGAAAGTAGAAAAGTTCAATCCAAAGGCATCTTTGGAATCTAAAAAAGATGAGGTTTTGGATTTACAGGCATCTGACCACGAGGTGCCGATGGAAACTGAAGAAAAAATTCCAAACGCTTCTTTACAAACTGAAGGAAAAATAAAAATTTCGCCTAGGGCAAAGAACTTAGCTGAAAAATTAAATGTTGATTTTAGGTTTGCAAAACCTTCAGGACCGGACGGAAGAATAATTGAAAGAGACATTTTAAAGCTTTTTGAGTCAGGTCCTGTTTTTACAAGTGCGGCAAAGCAGGAAACAAAAGAAATTGACGATGCTAAAGTTTTAGAGCCAACTGGCATTGGTGGTAGAATTACAACTTTTGACATTGAAAGGGCAAAGCAGGAAAGCTATGTCTCAAAAACTTCTGAGTCTTCTGGGCAGAATGTAGAATATGAAGATGTGCCGCTATCTAACATCAGAAAGGCTATCGCAAAGGCTATGTATCTATCACTTACCACAACAGCTCAGCTGACATTACATACATCATTTGATGCATCTAAAGTTCTTGAGTTTAGGAAAAAGGTAAAAGAAAACAGAGAAAAACTGGGACTTGAGGATATCACAATAAACGATATAATCCTTTTTGCTGTCTCAAGGATTTTACCAAAACACAAGTCGCTCAATAGCCATTTTTTGGATAATAAAATGAGATATTTCAAGAATGTTCATCTTGGGTTTGCAGTTGACACAGAGCGTGGTCTTATGGTGCCAACGATATTCAATTGTAACCAAAAGAGTTTGAGCCAAATCTCAAAAGAAGCAAAGGAGCTAATTGCTCTTTGCAAAAAGGGAACCATATCACCAGATCTTTTAAAAGGAGCGACATTCACTGTCACTAACTTAGGAAGCTTTGGCATAGAAAGTTTCACACCTGTCCTAAATCCTCCTCAGACAGGGATTTTAGGTGTAAATTCAATTGTTCAAAGGCCTAAGGAAGAAGATGGACATATAAAATTCTATCCTGCAATGGGGCTATCACTAACATTTGACCACAGAGCGTTAGATGGAGCCGATGCAGCAAGGTTTTTGAAAGATTTAAAGGAGCTTTTAGAAAACTTTGATTTGCTTTTGGCACTCTGAATTATTTAGAGAGGGTGAAAATGCAGATGAAATACGACCTAATAATCATAGGTGGTGGACCTGCGGGGTATCTGGCAGCAGAAAGAGCTTCAAAAGGAGGACTCAAAACGCTCTTGATAGAAGAAAGGTATTTGGGCGGTGTTTGTCTCAACGAGGGGTGTATTCCTACAAAAACACTACTGTACAGTGCAAAGATTTTAGACAGCGCAAAACAAGGTTTTAAATATGGAGTTGAAATACAAAATATTACATTAAACCACAAAAAGGTTCTTGAAAGAAAAGACAAAGTAATAAAAACTCTTGTGACAGGAATAAAAAGTAAGCTCAGAAAAAGCGGTGCTGAAATACTCAGCGGCCATGGAGAGATTTTGGGAAGAAACAGCAAAGGATATATTGTAGCGGTGGGCGATAAAGAATTTGCCACAGATAGGCTCTTGATTGCCACCGGTTCTTCGCCTTTCATTCCACCAATTGAGGGCGTGAAAGAGGGGCTTGAAAGAGGTTTTGTGCTGACCAACAGAGAAATTCTTGAGATTGAAAGTGTGCCAGCATCGATGGTTGTGATTGGTGGGGGAATTGTTGGGCTTGAGATGGCGTCATATTTCAATTCGGCAGGTTCAAAAGTGACTGTGATTGAAATGCTTGACCACATTGGCGGCAGCATGGACAGGGAAATTTCGAATATACTGCTTGAAGCATACAAGAAAAAGGGAGTTGAGTTTGAACTTTCAGCAAGAGTTACTAAAATTGATGACCGAAAAGTGGTGTATGAAAAAGATGGAAAGATTTTCGAAAAAGAGGCAGAGAAAGTTTTGCTGAGCGTCGGAAGAAGACCAAATATAACAGGGTTTGGACTTGAAAACATAGGAGTTGAGGTTGAAAAAGGGTGTGTAAAAACAGATGAGAGAATGAAGACAAATGTTCAAGAGGTGTATGCTGCGGGGGATGTAAATGGAAAGCTCATGCTTGCTCACACAGCATACAGAGAAGCAGAGGTTGCTGTATGGAATATGCTGGGGAGAAAAGTAAAAGTGAACTATGATTCTATTCCTTCTGTTGTATATACAAACCCGGAGGTTGCATGGGTGGGCGAGAGCGAAGAGTCGGCAAAAGAAAAAGCTTTGGAATATGAAGTTGTAAAGCTTCCCATGCTTTACAGTGGGAGGTTTGTTGCCGAAAATGAAGAATTTGACGGGCTTTACAAAATATTGATTGATAGAAAGAAACGAACAATACTTGGCTGTCACATGATAGGAAACTACAGCTCAGAAATAATTTACGGTGTTGGTGTGATGATTGAATCACAACTGAGGGCTGAAGATATAAAGGATATTGTATTTCCACATCCGACGGTTAGCGAAATCATAAGAGAGGTCATATTTGAACTTTAGATTTGTAGGGGAGGTTGATTTTAAAGATGCCAAAGTCACAGTTTATTGACCCGAACGAGGTAAGAAAAAGTGGCTGGATAAAATTTTTTGATATTCCTGTAAACCAGTATAACAAAACCTTAGAAGAGGAGAGACAAAACTTTTCGGATGACCAGCTGATTAGAATTTACAGAGACATGCTTATAATCCGCGAATTTGAAACAATGCTCTCTTTAATAAAAACAACTGGGGAGTACAATGGAATAAAGTATGACTATCCGGGACCGGCACACCTGTCGATTGGTCAGGAAGCAGCAGCGGTTGGCCAGGCTTTTGTGCTTGATAAAGATGACTTTATATTTGGTTCACATAGAAGTCATGGAGAGGTTATAGCAAAAGGCCTTTCAACAATTGAAAAGCTCAGTGACAATGAGCTTTTAAAAATCATGGAGAGCTATTTTGATGGAGCAATACTTAGAGTTGTGGAAGAAAACTTAAAAAATATCTCAAGCATTAAAGAACTTGCAGTCAATTTTTTCTTGTATGGCACGCTTGCCGAGATATTTGGAAGAGAAACAGGCTTCCAAAAAGGTCTTGGCGGGTCTATGCATGTGTTCTTCCCACCATTTGGAATTTACCCGAACAATGCAATTGTTGGCGGGTCTGCTGACATTGCAGTAGGAGCAGCTTTGTTTAAGAAAATCAATAAGAAAAATGGCATTGTTGTTGTCAATATTGGCGATGGTTCGATGGCGTGTGGACCTGTATGGGAGGCTATGTGCCTTGCTTCAATGGACCAATACAAAAAATTGTGGGATGATGAATACAGAGGTGGTCTTCCAATAATCTTCAATTTTATGGACAATCAATATGCTATGGGCGGGCAGACACGCGGCGAGACAATGGGATATGACATGCTTGCAAGAGTCGGAGCAGGTGTTAACCCTGAGCAGATGCATGCTGAGCGTGTTGATGGCTACAATCCACTGGCTGTAATTGATGCAATGAAGAGAAAGAAATACCTGCTGCAACAAAAACAAGGCCCGGTACTTTTGGACATTGTCACATACAGGCTCACAGGCCACTCTCCATCTGACTCATCTTCTTACAGGACAAAAGAGGAGATTGAGGCATGGGCAGCTCAAGACCCAATTGTAACTTATAAGGATGAGTTAATCAAAGCAGGTGTTGTGACAGAAGAAAAGATAGAGGAGATTCAAAGCTATGTGAAAGAGCTTATAACAAGGATATGTGCTCTTGCTGTTGATGAAAATGTTTCGCCAAGAATAAATCTTGTGAAAGACCCTGATGGTATAGCAAGATATATGTTCTCAAACCAGAAGATTGAGAAGATGGAAGACAGAACTCCTGAGGTTTTGATTCCAAAAGAAGAAAATCCGCGCGTAAAACAGATAAAAAACAAAATAAGAGTAGGAATTGTTGACGGAAAACCTGTTCCAAAGGCAAAGGTGTTCAATCTCAGAGATGCAATATTTGAAGCGCTGCTTGACAAGTTCTATACAGACCCAACACTTATCTCATACGGGGAAGACTTGCGCGACTGGGGTGGAGCTTTTGCGGTCTACAGAGGACTTACAGAGTCGCTCCCATACCACAGACTGTTTAACACCTGTATCTCAGAAGGTGCAATAGTTGGGTCTGCAGTTGGATATGGGATGTGTGGTGGCAGGGTTGTTGTGGAGATAATGTACTGTGATTTTATCGGAAGAGCAGGGGATGAGATATTCAATCAGCTTGCAAAATGGCAGGCAATGAGCGCAGGGACATTGAAGATGCCTGTTGTTGTGAGGGTTTCTGTTGGTTCAAAATATGGTGCACAACACTCACAAGACTGGTCTTCTATTGTCTCTCACATTCCTGGACTTAAAGTTGTATTCCCAGCAACACCTTATGATGCAAAAGGTCTTATGAACAGCGCACTGTCTTCTACAGACCCAGTGATATTTTTTGAAAGCCAGAGACTATATGACATTGGAGAGCTTTTCCACAAAGAAGGTGTACCGGAAGGATATTATGAGGTTCCAATTGGCGAACCTGATATCAAAAAAGAAGGTAAGGACATTACAATCCTGACAGTTGGAGCAACGCTGTACAGAGCACTTGATGCAGCCAAAATCTTGGAAGAAAAGTATGGTGTTAGTGCTGAAATCATTGATGCGCGGTCGCTCGTACCTTTTAACTATGAGAAGGTGATTGAATCTGTCAAAAAAACAGGGAAAATTGTGCTGGCTTCTGACGCATGTGCAAGGGGCTCAATTTTGAAAGACATGGCAACAACAATTGCCGACCTCGCATTTGACTATCTTGACGCGCCACCTGTTGTAGTTGGTTCTAAAAACTGGATTGTCCCTGCATACGAATTTGAAAACTATTTCTTCCCGCAAGCTGACTGGATTATTGACGCAATCCATGAGAGGATTATGCCGCTCAAAGGTCATGTGCCAAAGAACAACTTCACAACAAATGAGATTTTAAGGACAAATAGACTTGGTATATAATACTTTTAAATCCAAGATGAGTTTTCGGGATGTGGTGTTGTGAATGATTTCAGAAGGCAAAAAATCCTGGCTATATTAGAACAAAAAGGGGAAATCCAGCTTCAAAAACTCAAAGAGTTTTTTCCAGACGTATCTACCATGACGCTACGACGTGATTTGATTGCACTTGAAAAGGAAGGACACCTCATTAGGACGCATGGTGGTGCTATCAGCACAAAGAAGCTGTGGCAACTGACTGGCCAGGAAGACGAATATTCAAAACGTGCTCAGGAAAATATTGAAGCAAAAATGAAGATTGCAAATATTGCAAAAGGACTTGTTGAAAAAAACAGATCAATATATTTTGACGCAGGTTCCACCATCATGTGTCTTGCCAAAATACTCGATAGTGACAATTTCACAATCATCACAAGCGGGCTTAACATTGCACTTGAACTGGCGAAAAAGAAAAATATCTTTGTTGTGATGTTGGGAGGAATTGTTAACAGTAACACATTGTCAGTATCTGGGCCAAATGCTATATTCTCTCTTGACAAAATGAACATTGACATTGCTTTTATGAGTGCTTCAGGTTTTTGTCTTGAAACAGGATTTAGTGTATCAAATGCATATGAAGGTGATCTCAAAAGAAGGATAATTGAACGGAGTCAGAAAGTAGTTATGCTTATGGACACTTCAAAAGTAGGTAAAAACATGCCGTTTTCGTATGCAAGGCTTGATGAGATTGACATTTGGGTTTGCGAAAGAGAGCTTCCTGAAGACATTGAAAAGGCTGCCCGTGAAAGTGGTGTTGAGATTTTATATTGAAGGAAAAGGGAGGGAAGGTTTTTTATGAGCTTAAGTTATGAAAAGATTCTTGCCGATTACGAAAGGGCGAAAGAGGTTTACAAAGAATATGGTGTTGACACAGATGAAGTTTTAGAAAAGATGAAGGGAATTAGTATTTCGCTTCATTGCTGGCAGGGCGATGATGTGACAGGGTTTGAAGAAGCAACAAAAGGCATGGGCGGTGGCGGAATTTTAGCAACAGGAAACTATTTTGGCAGGGCGAGAAACGGAGATGAACTCAGGTCTGATTTAGAGTTTGCTATGAGTCTCATTCCTGGTAAGCATAAGGTAAATCTTCACGCTATATATGCTGAGACAAATGGAAAAAAGGTTGACAGGGATGAGCTTTCAATTGACCACTTTGAAAAGTGGCTCAAGTGGGCAAAAGAAAAGGATATAGGGCTTGATTTTAATCCCACATTTTTTGCCCATCCAAAGGCACAGTCAGGATACACGCTCTCAAGCACAGATAGAGGTGTCAGAAAGTTCTGGATAAAGCATGGTGTAAAATCAAGAGAAATTGCATCCCAAATAGGGAAAGAACTAAAAAAGACTTGTATAAACAACATTTGGATTCCTGATGGGTCGAAAGACTTTACAGCAAAGAGGTATGAGCACAGGAAGATTTTGAAAGAGTCTTTAGATGAGATATTTGCTGCGTCGGTTGACAAAACTTATCTTGTTGATTCTGTTGAGAGCAAGCTTTTCGGAATTGGGTCTGAGGCATTTGTTGTTGGTTCTCATGAGTTTTACATGGGCTATGTTTTTACAAGCAAGCACGATATAGCAATTTGTTTTGACCTTGGACATTTCCATCCGACAGAAAGTGTGGCTGACAAGATTTCATCAGTTTTAGCATTTTCAAAGAAGGTGCTTTTGCATTTGAGCCGTGGTATGAGATGGGACAGTGACCATGTTGTTGTGCTGAACGATGAGGTATTGTCTGTTTCGCAGGAAGTAAAAAGGGCAGATGCTTTTGACAGGGTGTTTTTTGCATTGGACTTTTTTGATGCAAGCATAAACAGGATTACTGCTTGGGTGACAGGCGCAAGAGCTGCTTTAAAATCAATTCTGTACGCTTTGCTTGAACCAACACATCTTTTAAATGAAGCTGAAAATGAAGGGGATTTTGGGAAACGGCTTGCGCTTTTGGAAGAGTTCAAAACTTTGCCATTTGGTGCTGTGTGGAACAAGTTCTGCTATGAAAGTAATGTCCCTGTTGGAAGCAGCTGGCTTGACAAAGTAAAGGAATACGAGGATAAGGTGTTGAAAAGTAGGATATAAAAAACAAAAAAGGCTGCAGCTTGCGGGTAGGTTACATAAAACCGGCTGCAGCCCTTTTTATATCCACATTATTTAAACGGATTTTCGTCCTTGTAGAGCATATTTGCTGGTTGATTGAACGATATGTCATCAACACCCAGCATTTTCATTGCGTCAAATAGAACTTTTCCAACATGTTTGAATGCAACTGCTGTGTGATGCGGGAATCTCTTTTGAATCAGAACGTATCTGTAGAATCTTCCCATTTCTTTTATTGCAAACACACCAATTCCACCAAACGAACGCGGGTCAACGTCAATTACCTCACCCTGTGCAACGTACGACCTGAGCAAACAATCGGCTGTTGACTGAAGCCTGAATATTGTTATTTCACCAGGTTTTATTGCGCCTTCAAGTGTTCCGCGTGTGATGTCGGGTTCTTTGTCAGGTTCTAAAAGTCTGTGCATAATGAGCTGGTATCTCATCTCTGCATATTTCATGTGGCAAATTGGAGTATTTCCACAGTGGAATCCCATGAAAAGGTCTGTTAGCTTGTAATCTTTGAACTTGTCCTTGTTTGCCTCGTACATATCTTTTGGCACTGTGTTGTTTATATCAAGGATTGTTGCGGGAAGCTGTGTTGCAAGTGTCACTATATATTCGCTCAGTGCCCCGTATATATCAACCTCACATGCAACTGGAATACCTCTTGATGCAAGCCTTGCGTTTACATAGCATGGAACAAACCCAAACTGTGTCTGAAAAGCTGGCCAGCACTTGTTAGCAAATATTGCAAACTTACAGCTACCGCGATATTTTTCATACCAGTCCATCAAAGTGAGCTCATATTGAGCAAGCTTTGGCAAAATTCCTGGGTGTTTGTTGCCAGTGCCAAGCTCATCTTGCATTTGTTTTACAATCTCAGGTATACGTGGATCGTCTTTGTGGTTGTTGAAAGCCTCAAACAGGTCAAGCTCAGAGTTTTCCATTATCTCTATACCAAGGTCATAAAGAGGCTTTATTGGTGCGTTACATGCAAGGAAATCCTGTGGACGTGGTCCAAAACTGAAGATTTTAAGGTTCTTTACTCCTATCACAACCCTTGCAACATCTACAAAATGTGCAATCATGTTTGCAACCTCGCTGCTATCTCCAACAGGATACTCAGGAATGTAAGGATTGAGCTTTCTAAGACCTATGTTGTACGAAGCGTTTAGCATACCACAGTAAGCATCGCCACGACCGTCAAACAGATTTTCTTGTGTCTCTTCAGCTGCTGCGACAAACATGGAAGGTCCGTCGAACTTTTGTGCAAGCATTGTTTCAGGTCCTTCTGGGCCAAAGTTTCCAAGATACACAACAAGAGCATTTACACCTGCTGCTTTAAGTTCGTCTAAGGCTTTTAAAACGTCGTTTTCATTTTCTACTGTTGTCTTTGCCTCAAAGATGTCAATGCCAAGACGTTTGCACTCTTCAACGACTGCTTTTCTTCTCTTTTCGGAAAGTGTGACTGGGAAACAGTCTCTGCTGACTGCCACAATTCCAAGTTTTACTTCAGGTATGTTTTGAATCATCTTAAATATTCCCTCCCAAATGTTCATTTTAAATCGGAAATGGTTTTATAATTAAATTATATACCTTTCAACTTGTGCATACAATAAAATAATTCCATTATATTCCATTTTGAATTAAAAAATTGTTCGCATACAAGTTGGGAAGCAAACTTTTCAAAATCCACTTTTAAAATAAAAACTTTTATGCTACAATATCATAGTTAAAATATAACTTTTTATTAGACCGACAGCAATGAAAAATTTAAAATAAATCTTTTTGAGGGAGGATTAGAATGGAGTTCAAGATTGAGAAAAAGGGTACAAACAAGGCAATCATTGAGGTTGAGGTTGAGGCTGAAAAGTTTGAAGAAGGTCTTCAAAAATCTTACTTAAAAAACGCAAAATATTTTAAAATTCCAGGTTTTAGACCTGGCAAGGCTCCAAGGTCTTTAATTGAAAGAGCTTATGGCGAAGAGGTATTTTATGATGATGCTATTGACTATGTTTTAAATGAAACGTATCCAAAGGTAATTGAAGAGAGCAAGCTTGAAGTTGTCTCAAAGCCAGAAGTGGATATTGTTCAGGTTGGAAAAGGAAAGAGCTTCATATACAAGGCTGAAGTATATGTAAAACCTGAATTTGAGCTTGGCCAGTACAAAGGAATTGAAATCAAAAAGATTGAATATCCGGTTGCTGAGGAAGAGGTGGAACACGAGCTTGAACACTTGAGAGAGGAAAATGCAAGGTTTGTTCCTGTTGAAAGGGAAGTTATGCAAGGCGATATTGTCACGATCGACTTTGAAGGGTTTGTGGATGGAGAGCCGATTAAAGGTGGTGCTGCTCAAGATTATGAGCTTACAATAGGTTCTAACGCATTTATACCGGGGTTTGAAGAGCAGATTATTGGTATGAACAAGGGTGAGGAAAAGGAAATAGAGGTAACATTCCCAGAGGATTATCAAGAACCTTCGCTTGCTGGTAAAAAGGCAACTTTCAAGGTAAAAGTGAAGGATATAAAGGTGAAAGAACTTCCTGAGCTTGATGATGAGTTTGCAAAAGATGTCAGTGAATTTGAGACATTAGAAGAACTGAAGGCAAGCATCAGAAACAGAATTAAAGAGAAAAATGACCAAAGAGCAAAAGACGAGATGATTGATGCGATTTTAGAAAAAATTGCCCAAAATACTTCAATAGATATTCCCGAACCAATGATTGAAAATCAGATAAATTATTATGTTGAAGATGTTGCAAGAAACCTTCAGTACTTTGGCATGACATACGAGAGATACCTGCAAGCTATAGGAAAGACTGACAAGGAATTTAGAAGCCAGTTTAGAGAAAGAGCAGAGAAGGCTGTGAGAAATAACCTCATCTTAGAAAAGATTGCAAAGGTAGAGAATATCCAGGCAACAGATGAAGAGCTTCAAAAAGAGCTTGAAAGACTTGCAAAGATGTATAATTTGGAAGTTGATAAGCTCAAAGAAAGACTTTCTGAAGATGATATTGAATATATAAAAGAGGGTATAATCCTAAATAAGGCTATAGATTTTATTTACGAAAATGCTAAAATTATAAGTGAAGAGCCTCAAGGCGAAAATCAGGAAAATTAAATGAAGTTTTTAGCTTCTAAATTTTGTTTTTTAAAAAAGGAGGGAAAAATTATGTCTGCACTTGTTCCAATAGTTATTGAGCAGACTAACCGTGGTGAGAGGGCATATGACATATATTCAAGGCTTTTAAAGGATAGAATAGTAATCTTGAGCGGTGAGATTACAGACGATATTGCATCACTTATAGTTGCTCAGCTTCTTTTCTTAGAAGCTGAAGACCCTGACAAAGACATTTACCTTTATATAAACTCACCTGGTGGGTCTGTTACAGCGGGCTTTGCAATCTATGACACAATGCAATATATAAAACCTGATGTTTCAACAATCTGTGTTGGGATGGCAGCATCAATGGGCGCATTCCTTCTTGCGGCAGGCGCAAAAGGTAAGAGGTTTGCCCTTCCAAACAGCGAGATAATGATACATCAGCCGCTTGGTGGTGTTCGCGGTCAGGCAACAGATATAAAAATCCATGCAGAGTGGATTTTGAAAATAAAAAATAGAATAAATAAAATCTTGTCAGAGAGGACCGGTCAGCCAATTGAAGTAATTGAACGTGATACAGACCGTGACTTTTTCATGACAGCAGAAGAGGCTTTAAAATACGGTATCATTGACAAAGTGATTGAAAGGCGCCCATAAATCCTTCTTTAATTTGAGGTGATTCAAAATTGGCTAAGTTTGAAGAAAAGAAACAGCTGAGATGTTCATTCTGTGGGAAGTCACAGGATGAAGTAAGACGACTTGTTGCTGGTCCTGGTGTTTATATCTGTGATGAGTGTATCGAACTTTGTTCTGAAATAATCTCAGAGGATTTTGAAGAAGAAGAATATAATGAATTTGACGACAGACTACCAA
Organism: Caldicellulosiruptor hydrothermalis 108; assembly: GCF_000166355.1. Taxonomy (NCBI): domain Bacteria; kingdom Bacillati; phylum Bacillota; order Caldicellulosiruptorales; family Caldicellulosiruptoraceae; genus Caldicellulosiruptor; species Caldicellulosiruptor hydrothermalis. The sequence goes on along the minus strand of NC_014652.1, from coordinate 1,999,827 downwards.
CTCCAAAGGAGATAAAAGAGTTTTTAGACCAATACGTTGTTGGTCAGGACCATGCAAAAAAGATTTTGTCTGTTGCTGTATATAATCATTACAAAAGAATATACTACCACGACACTAAAAAAGACGATGTTGAACTTCAAAAGAGCAACATTTTGATGCTTGGACCAACAGGGTCTGGTAAAACATACCTTGCTCAGACTCTTGCAAAGATGTTAAATGTCCCGTTTGCAATAGCTGATGCAACAACTTTGACAGAGGCAGGTTATGTTGGTGAAGACGTTGAAAATATCCTGCTCAGGCTCATACAGAATGCTGACTATGATATTGAAAGAGCAGAACGTGGTATAATCTATATAGATGAAATTGACAAGATTGCAAGAAAGTCTGACAATCCTTCTATCACAAGAGATGTTTCAGGCGAAGGTGTTCAGCAGGCACTGCTCAAAATATTGGAAGGGACCATTGCTTCTGTACCACCACAAGGTGGAAGAAAACATCCGCATCAGGAATTTATACAGATAGACACAACAAACATCCTGTTTATTTGTGGTGGTGCGTTTGAAGGTATTGAAAAGATAATTGAAAAGAGAATTGGCGAAAAGACACTTGGTTTTAACGCAAAGGTTGAAAGCAAAAAAGAAAAGAAGATTGGGGATATATTGAGACAAATAATGCCTCAGGACCTTCTTAAGTTTGGAATGATTCCTGAATTTATAGGACGTGTGCCAATAATAGTTACATTGGATGCACTTGACAAGGAAGCTTTGATAAAGATACTGACAGAACCCAAGAATGCTCTTGTAAAACAGTATCAAAAACTCTTTGCAATGGATGGTGTTGAGTTAGAGTTTGAAAAAGATGCATTAGAAGCAATTGCTGACAAGGCCATTGAACGCAACACAGGTGCAAGAGGTCTTAGAGCTATAATGGAAGAAATTATGCTTGATGTGATGTTTGAGATTCCGTCAAATGATAAGATAGAAAAGGTTATTATTACAAAAGCTGCTGTCTTAAAAGAAGACAAACCTATTGTAATAATAAATGAAAACAAGAAAGCCCAGAAAAGGCCAAGACTAAAACAGCGTCTTCAAGAAAGAAGAGGAAACGTCTCATAACACAAAAATCTGAAATGTAAAAACTGATAATTAGAATGGAAGGCTGGAGGATAATGCCAGCCTTCTTCTTTTTGAATTTTTCATTTTAAAGAAGGGAATTTTGAGTTTGTAGAGAATTTAGATATTATAATAAGTTTGGTATAAATAAAACAAGTAAAAAATGGGACTTTTAAAAGGTCCGGTGAGAGGTTGAAAGTAAGAGAGTATCAAGAGAGTTTGGAAGAAAAGATTCTTTCTCCCTATGCAATGCTTTCAAAAAATACAAAAGGGAGACAAAAGCCAGAACAGAAATGCGATGTGAGAACAGAGTTTCAAAGAGATAGAGATAGAATAATACATTCCAAATCTTTCAGGAGGCTAAAACACAAAACACAGGTGTTCATATCTCCAGAAGGTGACCATTACAGAACAAGGCTAACACACGCTTTGGAGGTTGCACAGATTGCAAGGACAATTGCAAGAGCACTGAGACTCAACGAAGATTTGACAGAAGCAATAGCGCTTGGTCATGATTTAGGTCACACACCATTTGGGCATGCAGGTGAGGATATCTTAAACAAGATAACCACAACTGGATTTTCACACAATGTTCAGAGTTTGCGGGTTGTTGATTTTCTGGAAGGTGAAGATGGGCTTAATCTTACATTTGAAGTAAGAGATGGTATTTTGAATCATGTCTGGGGCAGAACGCCCGCTACTTTAGAGGGCAGAGTTGTCCAGTTTGCAGACAGAATTGCCTATATCAACCATGACATTGACGATGCTATGAGAGCAGGTATATTGAAAGAAGATGACTTACCGAAAGATTGTCTTAAAATACTGGGATATTCTAAGAGAGAGAGAATTAATACATTAATTAGGGATATAATAAAAAATAGTATGGACAAGCCAGAAATCTCCATGAGTGAAGATGTTTTTTATGCTATGCAAACTTTGCGAAGTTTCATGTTTGAAAATGTGTATATTGGTTCCGAAGCAAAAAAGGATGAAAGTAAAGCCAAATATATTATACAAGCTCTTTATGAGTATTTTATGTCGAATTGTGATGCTTTGCCTGACGATGTGAAAAAGAATATCGACAGATTTGGCAAGGAACAGGCAATAGTAGACTATATAGCCGGAATGACAGACAGGTATGCTATGCGAAAGTTTTATGAATTATTCTTACCGTCACCGTGGAATAAGCTTTGATTTTTATTAAAAATGCTAAAAGGTATTTTAAAAAATTTGTCGAAATAAAATTAAATTGTCTTAAAAAACGCGAAGGTGAACATGATGTGCTGGAAAGAGTTGTAGAACAGGTCCTAAGCAAAGTCGACATTGTTGATGTTGTCTCAATGTATGTACCGCTTAAAAAAGTGGGGGTGAACTTCAGAGCGCTTTGTCCTTTTCATCAAGAGAGAACGCCCTCTTTTTATGTCTCACCAGCAAAACAGATATTTCACTGTTTTGGCTGTGGAGTTGGCGGTAATGCTATCCATTTTGTAATGCGCATAGAAAATTTGACTTTCACAGAGGCACTTAAGGTTTTAGCAGAGAAGGCTAAAATTGATGTAGATTTTTCTCAGTCTCTGTCAGCAAAAGACAGAGTTTTGGCAAAACAAAAAGAAGAGCTTATTTCTCTTCACCATGACTGTTTTGAATATTTTCAGAGGCAGTTGTATTTAAGAGAAAACATCGATGCTGCAAGGTATGTTTTGAAAAGGGGGATAAGAAAAGAAACTGCAAAGCAGTTCGGACTTGGATTTTGCCCTGAGAATAACAACTTGTATGAGATGCTCTCAAAAAAGTATTCCAAAGAGATTATTGATAAAAGTGGAATTTTTATTGAGAGAAATGGAAAGAATTATTGTAGATTCGAAGGAAGGCTGATTTTTCCTATATTCGATACGATGAATAGAGTAATTGGGTTTGGTGGTCGTATAATTGACGACTCACAAGCACCTAAATACATGAATTCTCCAGATACTCTTATATTTTCAAAATCGAAGGTTTTATATGGTCTTAACATTGCAAAGGGAAGCAAGGAAAAAGACTTTGTGGTTGTCGAAGGGTATATGGATGTTATTTCGCTTCATCAGGAAGGTATAGACAATGTTGTAGGGGTTTTGGGCACAGCCCTAACACAGGATCACAGTTTCCTTCTGCGCAGGTACAAAAATGAGGTTGTTCTTTGCTTAGACAGTGACCAGGCGGGAAAAAATGCGACGTTTAGAAGTGGTGATATACTTTACCAAAATGGGCTTATGGTAAAGGTTATGGAGCTTGAAAATGCAAAAGACCCTGACGAGTATATAAAAAAGTTTGGAAAGGATGCGTTTTTACTAAAGAAACAAAATGCTATGTTCGTGATAGATTTTAAAATAAAGCAGATATCTTCTAATTATGATTTGTCAAAATCTGATCAGAAGTTCAGGTTTGTGAGAGAATACTTTGAAAAGGTTTTAATGCCAATTTCAAATGAGGTTGAAAGGCAGGAATATATAAAGAAGCTATCCCAGCTCACACAAATTGATGAAGATGCGATATTAAAGGAATTTACCAAAAATGAAAATATAAAACTAAAACGCATAGAAAGTATTCAACATTTTAAACAAGTTCAGCAAAAAAGTAATTTAACTGAAGAAGAGAGAATCAAAAAAAATGATATAGACCTTTTATCTATCTATGTGGAGTGGGCTAACAAGTCAGAAAGCATCAGAAATGCTGTTACCGAGGATGATTTTTGCACCGAGGATATAAAAATACTTTTCAGTTCAATAAAAAACTTAATTAATGAGGGGATGGAATTGACCTATTCGATGCTTTTGACATTTGTTAATGATGAGAAAGTATTGTCAGAACTCACAAGCTTTTCCTCAAAAGGATTCGAAACAGAAGAAGCTGCCAAGAGAGCGATAGAAGAACTAAAAACAAACAATAATAGAATGTTGTGGTTAAGACGTGAGATGTTGGAGGCACAAAAGAGAGGAGATTATGAAAAGGTATTGAAGTTGCAAATGCTAATTAGAAAAATCAAAGACGGAAAGGAGGGAATTTAAGGGATGACAGAGCAGAACATGGAAAACAATGAGGTGAAAAACCTCAATGACCAAAATATAAATAAAGAGACTGGAAGCGAACAGCAGCAAGAGGTTGAAAAACAATTGCTTGCATCACAGAAAAATGAAAATCAAGAAAAACAGCCTGCTAAAAAGAGCACAGAAAACAAATCGGAAGGTAAGAAAATGAGCGAAGAAAAAAAGAGTCTTATAAGAGAGAAGGTCAGAGAACTTATATCTCTTGGTCAGAGCAAAGGTTTTCTGACATATTCTGAAATACAGGAGATTCTTGACAAGGTAGAACTTGATGCAAGCCAGGTTGAAAATATATATGATACCTTAGAGAGCATGGGAATTGACGTGGTTGACGACAGAGTATCAGAGGAGGAGCTCTTAAAAGACGACTTGGAAAATCTACCTGAAGGTATTGCTATAGATGACCCTGTTAGGATGTATTTGAAGGAAATTGGCAAGATTCCACTTTTGACCCCTGAAGAGGAGATTGAACTTGCAAAGAGGATTGAACAGGGCGATGAAGAGGCAAAAAAGAGGCTTGCAGAAGCAAACTTAAGGCTTGTTGTAAGTATTGCAAAAAGGTATGTTGGACGTGGAATGTTGTTTTTGGACCTCATCCAGGAAGGAAATTTAGGACTTTTAAAAGCAGTTGAGAAGTTTGACTACAGAAAGGGTTATAAATTTTCAACATATGCAACATGGTGGATTCGCCAGGCAATCACAAGGGCTATAGCTGACCAAGCAAGAACTATAAGAATTCCTGTTCACATGGTTGAGACAATAAACAAGCTTGTAAGGGTATCACGTCAGCTTTTACAGGAAAAGGGAAGAGAACCAACACCTGAAGAGATAGCAAAAGAGATGAACATGCCTGTTGAAAAGGTAAGAGAAATTCTTAAAATTGCTCAAGAGCCCGTTTCATTGGAGACACCAATCGGTGAGGAAGAAGACAGCCACTTGGGTGACTTTATCCCTGATGATGATGCTCTTGCACCATCTGAAGCAGCTGCATATTCAATGCTCAAAGAGCAGCTTTTAGAGGTTTTGGATTCTTTGAACGAAAGAGAAAAGAAGGTTTTAAAGCTCCGATTTGGCCTTGAAGATGGCAGGGCCCGCACCTTAGAAGAGGTTGGCAAGGAATTCAACGTGACACGTGAAAGAATTCGTCAAATTGAGGCAAAGGCTTTGAGAAAACTCAGACATCCGAGCAGGAGTAAGAAACTTAAGGATTTTTTGGAGTAATAGTGAAAGGGGATTACATGGTATAAATATTTGTTGTTCCTTGGTAAAAGTGATAGAATTTTAAGAGGGACTGGTTTTTTAAACCAGTCCCTCTTTCGGTTTGGTCCAAATAGTTCAAAATTTATTTCATAATCAGCATAGATTCATTTAAATACTCATGCAAGCTTGAAGATATCTCATCGGAGGAGAATATTCGTCGCTCAAGTGATGGTTTTAATTCTTTTTGTTTTTGGATCTTCTCAATAAAAACGTCTCTCAAAAGTTTATAAGTATCAGTATAAGTTTTTGCAACTGAAGGGTCTGTGAAACCCTTAAATCCATCACCCCCAGTTGCCATAAAATTGTTTGTAGCAACAGTATATACTTTATCCATTTCAATAGGTGTTCCATTTGACATTTTCATATCATAAACCCTATTCATGGATGGTTTTTTCATATCATATTTGAATGTTAATCCAGATACCTGAATTCCTTTTCCATTATCTTGCACTGCTTCTTCTAATATAGTTTTGATCTGACTTCCTTTCATTTTAAGTATAACGATAGTATTATCAAAAGGCATTAATTGGTAAATATCGCCAAGAGTAATAGGTCCTTTTTTGAGGTCAATTCTTAATCCTCCATTATTTGTAAATGCAAAATCTGTGTGAGCAAATTCTCTGATGGCATCTGCAGCCCAGTTTCCTAAAGCAGAGTCACCATATGGCTTTGCTCTCTGTTCACGAGTTATATCTGCCACTGCTGTTCCAATGACCTTGCTAAACTGCTGACCCACTTGTTTGTCTGCTTTTTCGATAATTTCTAAAACTTCTTTATCTATAGGGGGATTGCTAATGTTAAATAAAGGAGTTATATCAACATAGTCTTGCGACAGTATCTTAGGTATACCATTTTCTAATTTTAGCTTTATGCGAATATATCCCTTGCCTTGACAATTAGCAACACAAACAGGAATACCATTGACTTTCGTATTTACAATTGAATGAGTATGCCCTCCAAGAATGATATCTACTCCTTTTACATTTTTAGCAAATTCAGCAATGTTACCTGTTAAAACATTGTTATTCATATAGCCACCCATATGAGCAAGTACTATAATTATTTTAACTCCTTCACTTCTCAATTTTCTTGCGAGGTTGTTTACTATAAATACAGGGTCTTTAAATTCAACGTTTTTGATATAAGCCGGCAATATAATGTTAGGGAATTCTTTATTGTCAACTACTCCTATAATCCCAATTTTTATATTACCTTTATTGATTACGATGTAAGGTTGACAGTAATCTACAATCTTTTTAGTATTTTTGTCATATATATTAGCACCCAAAACTGGTATATTAGAATTTTTGAGAGTCTTTCTTTTTATGTCGATTACTGCATCAATACCCCAATCATATTCATGATTACCTATAGTCATGGCATCAAATCCAATATTTTTCATCATATCTATAACTGGTTTACCTTTTAGTATATTTGAAACCGGAGTTCCTTGAAACATGTCGCCTGCTGCTAAGATTATTGTGTTTGGATTACTATTTTTTATCTTTTTAATTTCGTTGGCCAAAATAGCTCCAATCTGCTGTTTGAGAGTACTCCCATCTTGCATTTTGACAGTATTATATAAATAGCCGTGTAAATCAGTTATTTCTACAATGTCTATTATTTTCGTAGAAACGGCAGAAGATATAGGAATATACGTTAAAATAACTGATAACATTGTAATAAGTATAAGTAGGAGTTTCAATATACATACATTTTTCTTTTTCATCTTTTTCTCTCCTTTCGTAAAGTTTCTTTTAACTAATACTATATAACTTTTTTGTTAATTTGGCATTAAATTAATGTAAAAATAAGTTTAAAAATCCGGTCTTTTTTGTAATATAATACAGTTATTGTATTAGATAAATTCTTAACAAAGATTTAACGTGTAATTTAATTAAATTTAAAGAAACACCAATATAATATATGCCGTAATAAAAAGAGAGGAGGAGGTGCAGGGTTGTGAGGTTAAGAAAATTACTTCTAAGTGTAATAAGTATATGCTTACTTTTGTTTTTAACTTTTTATATCATCCATATAAAAGGAGTTGCAAGGTCTGAGAAATTACAAAGATTATCAAGTATTTCTAAAAAAACATTAAATTTTAAGTTTGCTGTTATTTCTGACCCCCATATTTCAGTGTTTAAAAGTAGCAAGTCTCCTACTAACGAAGTTAAAATGTTTAAAGATTCTGTAAGTTTACTGGAAAGCACTGTTAAGGAAATAAACAAAATTCAGGATATTAAATTTGTTTGTGTACTGGGAGATCTCACAAAAGACGCGGAGCCATGGAATGTTGACAAAGTTAAAGAAATTTTGGATAGGTTACAAGTACCATATTATGTTGTATTGGGAAATCATGATGTAAGTGTGGTTGATTCACATCTCAAAAATATGGGACCTTCGGTAACCCGTAGTACAATGATTTGGACTTTTCAAGGACACGGTTTTAGTGGACCCAACCGTTGGTGGAGTTTAGATCCATTACCAGGAGTTCACCTGATTGGTCTTGATTCCACAATGATTGGTGATTGGGGAGGCTATATTGATAACAAACAACTTAAATTTTTAGAGAAAGACCTTCAGAATAACAAAAGTAAGTTTACAATAGTAATGCTTCATCATCAACTTCTTCCATACACTAAAGCAGAAGAAACAGGTGAAAATAATTTTAATAAGTTTGTATTGTATAATAGCAAACAGGTTCGAGAAGTATTAGAAAAATTCCCTCAAGTAGCCGTAGTGTTATCAGGTCATCGACACATCAGTACGCGCTATAAGATGGAAAAGAGTATCGCATATTTTACTTGCGCTTCTACAGTTACGTATCCTATGCGTTATACTATTTTTGAAATAAAGGATTGGAAGTTAACTTATACAACAAAAGATGTGCCTTGTGACCAAAAGGTATGGGAAGAAGCGAGGAAAAATGCGCTTAATACTAACATTAATACCTGGCCTCGCTGGAGTGCTCATCCAAACACACCTTCTGGTGATAGTTCTTTATTAGAGGAGCTTGAAGGTCCAAGTTTTCAAAAAGGTTTTGTTTCTTTGACACGTTTAAAAGATATAATGAGGTTGTTGAATAAAAGATATAACCATATAGAGTAAACATAGTGACAAAAGAAAAAAGCCCCCTTGTGTTATAATTTTAATTTAAGAGAAAACCACAACAAAACACAAGGGGGAAAAAGATGACTAAGAATATTAAAGCACAAAATAAGAAATTTTTAAAGCTGCTTTTTGTAATAAAAAAGGTTACTGAAGTTTTATCGAGGAAGATAAAGCAAAATAGAAGGGGACGACCGAGGAAATTTAATCTGTTTCAGATAATAGCTTGTTTGGTTTATAAAGTTAAAAAGGGGGTAAAGAGTTTCAGAGAATTAGAATATCGAATAAATCAAGACACAGAGTTTAAGCAAGTAGTAGGTATAGAAGAAAGTCCGGACTATTCATATTTTGCAAAGTTGTCAAGAAAAATAGAAAAAGAATACATGCAAGATATAAAAGACATATTAATAGCTAAGATAGAACCTGATATGAGTATAGCGATAGTAGACTCTACGCCGCTGAGAAGTGCCAAAAATGATTCAGAAGCAAAAATAGGTATACATATTACAATAGGATTTTTCAGGGGATACAAATTACATCTTTTGTGTACAGGTAAAGAAGAAGTAATACCACTTTTCTGGATTTTAACAGGGGCAAATGAACATGACTCAAGACAAGAAGAGCTTTTGTATAGGGCATGGGGTTATAACTGTGAGATTGTATTAGCAGATGCGGGATACGATTGTAGCAGATGGTTTAATATAGCAAATGAGCTTAAAGTTAAATTTGTTGCTGGGATAAACAAAAGAAACATGAAAGATAAAAACAATGTTAAGAATGTTTTTAGAAGCAAGAACATAAGATTTTTAGAAACTGAAGAGGGTAAAAAGCTATACAAACAGAGAACAAAGATTGAAAGACTATTTAGCAAATTAAAAGGTGAATATAATCTTGAGAATGTGAGGCTCAAGGGATTTAGAAATTATAAAAGGTATATTGATTGGATACTAATTACTTTTCTATTTGAGCAACTTCTTAGAAAGTTAGAAGGTAAGAAGTTTTCTTTCGCTTATGAATGGAATCAATAACTTTTGTTTATTTTATGTATTGTTGGTAATATTTTTTATTCAACAACCTAAAGATATAATAAAATAAACAGTTTCTATAAAAACACGAAAGGGTTGTCACATAACAAAAGAGGTGACAACCCACTTTTGCTTTTGCAATCACGGGTGTAATGGGTAATAGCGATATCATAACTCTTAGTTTTCCAGATTGACTCCTTAATATTTGAGTTTATCCATCAGTTCTATTCCAGATTTTCTTTATCTTCATCTGAGCGATTAGATAAAAATTTTAGCTCCTCTTAAGTTATTCAACAGTTTATGTATATCCTTTAAAGTTTTTTATAGTCTCTATAACAATATCTGGTACATCTGTTATAAGCCCATCAACACCTAATTTCAGCAATCTTTCAACATATTTCTTTTTATTAACTGTAAATACATTGATTCTAAAGTTTTGTTGTTTAAGATGTGAGACAAATTTCCGAGTGGTAATAAAATAATTTGGATGTACAATTTCGATGCCGAGTGATTTAAGAGAACCAAGCTTTAAAACTTTTGTTGTCAAATATGCGAGTTTGATTTGGGGGTCAATACTCCTGCACCTTATAAGAGATGATAAGTGAAAGCTTGAAATAATGACATTTTCCTTCACATCATATTTATGTATAGTGTTTATAAGTTTTTCTTCTGTATTTAAAAAAGCTAAGCAAGATTCTTTTAACTCAAAATTAATAACAAGATTTTGATTTTTAGCTAATTCTAAAGCTTCTTCCACTGTTGGAATTTTACATGAAGAGTATTTCATATAGTATCCTGCATTAAGTTTTTGAATTTCAGCAAACGTAAGATCTTTTACATATCCAACTCCATCAGTTGTTCTATCGACTTTTTCGTCATGAATTAGAACAAGTACACCATCTTTCGTTACTTGGACGTCTGTTTCAATTCCTGTTGCTCCCATTTCCTTTGCCTTTTCAAAAGCAACGAGAGTATTTTCGGGGAAATATGCGCTTGCTCCTCGATGAGCAAATATCTGCATTTTATATGCCTCCTTTGAATTTTGGATAGAAAAGTAATTTACCTTGTTTCAATCATACTTTACGTATGTTAAATAGAAGTTTAAATATTGTTAAATTTAGATTAAGTAAATATTTGGTACAATATTTAACAAAGACTTAACAGCTTCTTAATAATAATTTAAAGAGGATGTAGTAAATTAATATCAGAAAATTTACGAAGGGGGAAAAACCAGAGTGAGATGGAATATGCATATGAGAAAGAGTTGGTAGGGATTAAAGTAAAAAAGCGAAGGAAAAGATCCATGAAAGAAATTTGGGAATTTGTTCTCTTAGTATCTCCTACTTTTATTTTATTGACGAGTTTTGTATTTTTACCATTTTTAAAAACGTTGTACACAAGTTTTTGTATTACTGACTTTAATGCTAATGTAAAGAAGTTTGTAGGATTTGCAAACTATATTAATTTACTTACCTCTCCGGATTTTTTAAATAGTCTTTTAGTTACATCAAAGTATGTTGTAGTTAATACAATGTTCTCTATTGTTGGAGGTTTAGTATTAGCATTAAGCGTTGATAACAACAAATATTTCAAGAAGTTTTTTAAAATCTCCTTCACGTTACCTATTTCTCTTTCATCAGCTTCAGCTGCTATTGTGTGGGGAATTTTATTTAATCCCACTGTAAGCATTATTAACTATGTGTTAGAATCATTTTGCTTTTCCAAAATTGAGTGGTTGACAGACCCCAAAGTAGCTCTATACTCTATAGTATTAATAAATGCATGGCAGAACATTCCCTTTAATTTTCTGTTTTTACTTGCAGGACTTCAGAATATTCCTCAAGAGTTATATGAGGTTGCAGAAATTGATGGAGCAAATTTTGCGAAAAAGTTAACAAAAATTGTTTTACCCCTCCTTACACCATCGCTGTTTTTTACTCTTGTTATAAATGTAATAGACTCATTTCAGCAATTTACGGTAGTTCATATATTAACAAGAGGCGGTCCAGTAAATTCGACAAAATTTTTAGTGTATCTAATATATCAAGATGCCTTTTTCAATTTTAAATTTGCTCAAGCATGTGCTGAATCTATTATATTGTTTGTGTTGTTACTATTGCTTACCATTATTCAGTTTAAAGTACTGGAAAAGAAGGTGTTTTACCAATGAAAAGAAAAATGAAGGTAAAGGATATACAACTTTTGGCAACAAATGTCTTTATAACAGGTTTTATTTGCTTTCCTATAGTGTATATTTTTTACATGAGTCTTCAACCGGTGGCTAATATACTTTCTTATCCTCCTCGGTTCTCTTTTAAGAGTATTACTTTGGAGAACTACAGATCAGTATTCGTTCTAACTCCTTTGGTGAGGTTTATTATTAACAGTTTGTTAGTATCTGTTTCATCTACATTTTTACAAGTAGCATTGGCGTGTACATGTGCTTTTGCACTTTCATTTTACAAATATAAGATAAAAGATTTTCTTTTTCTTGTGATTTTATCTACCGTAATGATGCCCGCTCAGACAATTTTTATTGGTAATTATTTGATAATTCGCCAAATGGGACTTTTAAATACCTATGCTGCCTTAATTCTTCCCAACAGTGTTTCAGCTTTTGGAATATTTTTTATAAGACAGTATTTTAAGACCATACCATTTGAATTTTATGAAGCTGCTAAAGTAGAAGGATGCTCCAATTTTGATTATCTTTTTAAAATCTTAGTACCCCTTTCAAAGCCGGCAATAGGATCATTTATGATATATTCATTCGTAAGTGTTTGGAATCAATATATGTGGCCGCTTTTAGTAACTGACAAGGATGAAATAAGAACTGTACAAATAGGAATAAGTATGCTGCAAGCGGCAGAACAACAGAACATAGGTTTAATTGCAGCTGGAGTGATAGTAGTAATACTACCAACTTTACTAATTTTTATCATTGGGCATGATCAACTTATCAAAGGACTGACAGCAGGTGCTTTAAAGAGTTAATAATTGGAGAAATTTTTCTTATTTCAAAAATGTAGGCGTTTGCAAAATAGGTGGTGATTGAAGGTAAAAGGCACCAATACTAACATGAAATACAATCAAGATACAAAAAGAAAAGAGAAGTGAAAACCAAATATTATCAATACCAACAAAAATAATCAGCAACAAACATATGACAAAAATTAACAACTTCAAAAAAGACAATAATATCCTAAGCCTTCTTAACTCCTTGTTTTAGAAGGTTAAGTAAAAACAAAACCAGAAATTTTTTGTAAGAAATAGATTTAAAAAATAGTAGTATTAAGCGATAAGTTTTTTGAGCTTGTTAAGTTTTTTGATAGTCAATTTAGAGCAATAGAGTTTGATATTGTGAGCGAGAATAAACAAGAGCGAGAAAGTAATGGCAGATAGCAAGAAATCAGAGAAAATAGAAATATGGTCATAAGTAGAGATAGTATCAGAGCCCATGTAGGATTTCAGGTGGTAAATAGTCTGCTCTACAGCGACACGTTTTTTGTAGAGGTCAAAAAACTCTTGTGAATTTCTGTTGATACCTGGGAAAGAGCGAAAGTTATCTGGGTATGTATAGAACATTCTACCCGATTTAGAGGTAGTACAAGGCTGAGGGCAAGAGCAGATGCGTTTGCCATCTTTGTATTGTGACATAGGGCAAGTCCATTTAAGGCGCAAAGAGCGATTTTTACCCTGACATTTGCCTTCGGGTTTAAAAGGTTTGTTGAACTTTTTGCAGATAGGGATACCATCTTCAGAAATAACGATATTGGGGTCTGATGTAGGTGTAGTATTTTTAGAAGCTCTTGTATTTAGTGGAATAACGATTTTGGAGAAGTTAAAGGTATTTTTTAAAGTGGAGTATATGTTGTGGGAATCCAAAGCACTGTCGGCGATGAAAGTGGAGAAATTTTTGGGGATATAAGAGAATAAAGTTTCGAGCGAAGGAATTAAACCTTTAGAGTCGGAGATAGCTTTTGCTTCTTGTGGGTCAGAGGAAGGGGAATCATAGTTAAACAGAGGTACTAAAGCTAAAGGGATACCGAGAGCGTTGGTAATGACTGCAAATTTTAAAGCCCAGCAGAAATGGCCATTTACAAACATAAGACGGATGTTAGAATTAGCGTTAGCAGTTTTAGGCAAAGAAGAATAAACGAGAGAGTAGACTTTTTCAGAGGGAAGTTCAGGGTTAGCTTTTGAGGTATTTTTCAGCAGTAGATGAATGAATTTAGGATTGTTTTCACGAACCTTTGGGACAATACCTGTTGTGTCGAAGATTAAGATTGAAGAATCTTGAGGGCATTGTTGGATGGAAATATTATGTGCATGGATAGAGATATTTTGAAAAAGTTTATGGATTTCACTTGCAAATATTTTTCTAAAGCGAGAGAGAGTAGAGATAGAAGGGACATTGCCATGAAGATTACAAAATGAGCGAAGTTCGAATGAGTTGAGTAAGACAGCACGAAGCTGAGTTAAAGTATTGAGTTTGAGCAATTTTTGGACGAGGAAGCAACAAAGCATAGATTCTAAAGAGAAGTATCTATGCTTACCGAAATATTTGTAGTAGGCATTGTAGAAAGAAGAAGGTATATAATGTGACAAGTCAATGAATTTATTGAACAAGCCCAAGAGGCTTTCAGGCTTGTAGAGAGCCAAAGCCTTTAGGTGGGAGAATAGGTCTATGAAAGAAAGTTGTTTAGGTTTGGTGTTGAACATTTTGGAACCCTCCTCATAGTAGAAAATTTGTTTTATATAATCATATTTTACTACAATTATGAGGAGGGTGACCAGTCTTTTTTGATTCTATGTAAAGCTTGATAACGCTCATCTTGAGCGTTTTTGCAAAAGGCTACTTATTTCAAAAATGAATAGGGAGGTAATTGAAAATGAGTTGGAATAAAAAGCTTAAATCTTGTTTTTTTGCTGTAATGTCTATACTCATGATAGTAAATCTTCTGGTATTTAATTTTAAACCTGTGTATTCTAAATCTTCATCCCCCGGCCAAATAATATTTTGGCATTCGATGGGAAGCAATTTAGGCAAAACGCTTCAACATTTAGTGGATGAATATAACTTAAAGAAAAAAAATGTGAAAGTTGTAGCCCAATATCAAGGTTCCTATGATGACATGATTACAAAATTGAAAACATCCCAGGCTGCAAAAAGAGGTCCTGATATTGTTCAGGTTTATGAGATTGGAACACGATTTATGTTAGATAGTGGTTGGGTCGTTCCAATGCAAAAATTTGTAGACGCAGATAGGTTTAATCTAAAACAAATTGAACCCAATCTTTTGGCATATTATACAGTAGAAAATACGTTGTGGTCAATGCCGTTTAACTCTTCAACTCCTATCCTTTATTACAATAAAACAGCTTTTAGAGAAGTAAACCTTGATCCTAACAAACCTCCGAAAACTTTTAATGATGTCGAAACATATGGGATGAAACTTCTAAAAAAAGATGAAAAAGGCAAAGTAATACGGTATGGCTTTTCAATGGCTATTTATGGTTGGTATTTTGAACAGTTGTTAGCAAAGCAAGGAGCTTTATATGTGAACAATGGGAATGGAAGAGAAAAGAGGGCAACAAAGGTAGTATTTAATAGTGAAGCAGGAAAAAATATTTTAAGATGGTGGAAAAGGCTAATTGATAAAGGAGTAGCAGGAAATTTTGGGCGCAACTATGATGACACTATCAATGCTTTTATCTCAGGTAAGACATGTATGATAGTTGCTTCTACTGCTTCATTAAAAACTATATTAGACGGGGCAGGAAAGAAATTTGAAGTAGGGACAGGCTTTATTCCAGCTTTAAATAATACTAAAAATGGTGGAGTAATAATAGGTGGTGCTTCACTATGGATTTTGAAAAATCGGGAAGATCTATATCAAAAATCAGCGTGGGATTTTGTAAAATTTTTAGTATCAACAACATCTCAGTTATATTGGCATCGAAATACTGGATATTTCCCAATAAATAGAGGAGTCTATTCGTTAAAAGAAATGAATGAACATTTGAAGAAATTTCCTCAGTTCAAAACTGCGATCGACCAACTACATGCGACTCCTATAAATTATGCAACTCGTGGTGCTTTGATCGGTGTGTTTCCAGAAGCGCGTCAGATTATTGAAGAGAGTATAGAAAAAGTAATCGTAAAAAACTATTCTATTGATAAAGCGTTAAAAGAAGCAGAAGAAAAGATAAATAAAGCTATAAAAGATTATAACCAAATTTTTGGATATTAAATTTAGGAAATAGGAAATAATAATGATGATACTATATCTTAATTGTAATTATTATTAGCCCTTGCGTAAATGTTCATTGATGTTTCTTCACGCAAGGGCTACATTTGTATTAAAATCAAGAAAGCGATAATATTTTCTTCTTATTCAAGTTTTTTCTATTTAGTATTATTATAAAACTTTTCACTGCGGTAGATATTTTCACCCTATTCAATATCAAACTTTCTAATTTCCTTGACTTTAAAAAGCAGATTATTTTAAAATTAATAAAGCTCCCTATTAAACTTTCAAAGGAGGCTTCTAAAACACCAAAATGCTAACCCAAAGAGACGACATCAGAAACGTTGCTATAATTGCCCATGTTGACCATGGTAAAACAACCCTTGTAGATAGCATGCTAAAACAAAGTGGAATATTCCGTGAAAATCAAGTGGTTGAAGAAAGAGTTTTAGATTCAAACCAGCTTGAAAGAGAAAAAGGAATTACCATAATGGCAAAAAACACTGCCGTTATATACAAAGGCATAAAGATAAATATCATAGACACACCGGGCCATGCAGACTTTGGAAGTGAAGTTGAAAGGTCGCTTGTCATGGCAGATGGTGTGCTTTTGGTTGTAGATGCCTATGAAGGTCCGATGCCCCAGACAAAGTTTGTTTTAAGAAAAGCCCTTCAGCTTAAGCTCAAACCAATTGTTGTTATAAATAAAATTGACAGGCCTTTTGCAAGGCCATATGAGGTTTTGGACAAGGTTTTGGACCTGTTTATTGAACTTGGAGCAGACGAAGACCAGCTTGACTTTCCATATGTTTTTGCATCAGCAAAAGAGGGGATTGCCAAGTTTGATTTGGATGATGAGAGCAAAAATTTAGAGCCACTTTTTGAGATGATAGTAAAAAATATCCCCGCCCCCTCTGGGTATATTGATGCACCTTTTCAAATGATTGTGACATCAATCGACTATGACAACTACTTGGGAAGGATTGCAATTGGTAAGGTTGTAAGAGGAAGTGTAAAGGTTGGTCAGCAGGTTGCAGTTTGCACAAAAGAAGAAGGTGTGCTACAAAAGACAAGGGTTACAAAGCTTTACCAGTTTGAGGGGCTCAAAAGAGTTGAGTGTTTTGATGCAAAATTTGGTGATATCATTGCAATTGCAGGAATTGAAGGAATAAACATTGGGCAGACAGTGGCAGATGTGGAAAATCCAGAACCTTTGGAGTTTGTCAAGATTGATGAGCCAACAATCTCCATGATATTTTCAACAAACGACTCACCTTTTGCAGGAAAAGAAGGTGAGTATGTAACATCAAGGCACTTACGAGAGCGCCTTTTTAAGGAGCTTGAGAGAAATGTAGGATTGAAAGTTGAGGAGACCGACTCACCCGATTCATTTAAGGTGTCAGGAAGAGGGGAGCTTCACCTTGCAATCTTAATTGAGACTATGAGAAGAGAGGGCTATGAGTTTCAGGTTTCAAAGCCGCAGGTTATAACAAAGATTGTAAATGGTGAGCTTTATGAGCCGTATGAATATTTGATAATTGATGTTCCAGAAGAGTTTATGGGCACTGTCATGGAAAAATTGGGTCCGCGAAGGGCACAGCTTCAAAATATGACTATCTTAAACGATGGATTTATGCGCCTTGAGTTTATAATACCTGCAAGAGGACTTATAGGTTTTAGGTCTGAGTTTTTGACAGATACCAAGGGTAATGGCATTATGAACCATGTGTTTTATGACTATATGCCACATGCTGGTGATATTCCAGAAAGAAACAGAGGAGCACTTATAGCTTTTGAAACTGGAGAGGCTGTAACATATGGTCTTTACAATGCCCAGGAGAGAGGTCGGCTTTTCATTGGCCCAGGAACTCAGGTGTATGAAGGTATGATTGTTGGTGAAAGTTCGCGCCCAGAAGATATTGTTGTGAATGTTTGCAAGAAAAAACACCTAACAAATATGCGCTCAGCAACAGCTGATGAAGCTTTGAGACTCACCCCGCCTGTTGAGCTTTCGCTTGAAGAGTGTATAGAGTTTTTGGCAGAGGATGAACTTTTGGAAGTGACACCAAAGAGCTTAAGGCTTAGGAAAAAGATTTTAAATCATGAGATGCGAAAGAAGATGGAGGCAAGAATCAAAAAAGAAGAAAAGGAGCCTGTTTATTGACGGCTCTTTTTCTTTTTGGGTTTTCATTGTGGTATAATATGAGCATGAAAACCAAAGAAAAGTTTTGGGGTAAATAGTACTATGAGATTATGGCAAAAAAGTTTTAAATATTATTTGGTTGTATTACTCTTCTTAGTCTTAATGGTCTCACTTGTTTATGTATCACTCAAACCTCAAAGAGAAAAAGTAATCGAAGCTGTGGTTGAGATTCCACAGAATACGTCAACAAAAGATGTTGCTATGATTTTGAAGAAAAATGGGATTATAAGAAACCCATACTTTTTTATGTTTTATGTCAAACTCAACAACTACAAATTAGCAGCAGGAAAATACAAACTTTCGTCTGATATGACATATAGAGAGCTTTGCAGAGCTCTTGAAAAAGGTTTTGTTCCAAAAGTTGCTATTAAGTTTACTATTCCAGAAGGGTTTACAGTTGAGCAAATTGCCAAAAAACTTCAAAGTCTTGGACTTGTAGATGAAAACAAGTTTTTGGAAACTGTGAATAGTTATGACTTTAATTTTAAGTATAAATACAGTTCAAAAGAAGTAAAGTACAAGCTTGAAGGGTTTTTGTTCCCCGATACATATGAAGTATATCCTGGCACTTCAGAAAAGGATATTATTAAAATGATGCTAAATAGATTTTTAGAAGTGTATGAAAGCATAAAGGATAAAAAGACAACAAATTTAGATGATATTCAAACAGTTATACTTGCTTCAATTGTTGAAAAAGAGGCAAAAAAAGATAGCGAAAGAGGGATTATTGCTGGTGTGTTTTTAAACAGGTTACAAAGAGGCATAAAACTTGAAAGCTGTGCAACGGTAGAATACGTCTTACCTGTTCACAAAGAGGTTCTTTCTTTGCAAGATGTGAAGATAAAATCTACGTACAATACATACCTAAAAAAAGGACTGCCGCCTTCTGCTATCTGCAGCCCTGGCAGAAAAAGTCTTCTTGCAGCTTTAGCTCCTGCAAAAACAGATTATCTATTTTTTGTTGCCAAAAAGGATGGAACTCATATATTTTCAAAGACATTTGAAGACCATTTGAAGGCTCAAAAACAAATAGAAGAAGGGAAAAAATAAAAATGGATATATCGCAGGACATTTTAAACCAGTTTATAAGAAGTAAGCTTACAAATATGGATCCAAGACTTTCTAAGATTGAAAAGGAGGCTCAAAAGAGAAATATACCAATAGTTTCAAAAGAGGTATCGCGCCTTTTAACGATACTTTCAATGCTGAAAAAACCAAAGAGAATATTGGAGATTGGCACTGCAGTGGGATTTTCAACGCTGTCCATGCACCTTGGCTGTCCTGAAGCAAAGATTATTACAATAGAGATGGACTTTGACATGGTCATGGAGGCTAAGAAAAATATAAAAGAGTTTGGTGCACAGGACAAAATAGTTGTTATTGGTGGTGAGGCGGAAGAGGTTTTAGAGGCAATTGAAGGTGAGTTTGACATGATATTTTTTGATGCCGCAAAAGCTCAGTACATTGATTATTTCAACCTTACCAAGGAGAAGATGGCTAAAAATTGCCTCCTTATATGTGACAACGTGCTTTTTAAGGGAATGGTTGTGGGAAGAAGATATCTTAAGAGAAGGATGATAACAATTGCAAAGAGAATGAACAAGTTCATAAAAATGATAGAAGATGACCCTGACTTTGTAATGACACTTCTTCCTATCAGCGATGGAGTGTTGATAGCCGTAAGGAAGTAGAAAAAAGGTTTGTGGAGGTTTTTGAGAAGATGATGAAGATAAAAAAGCCTGAGCTTGTTGCACCTGCGGGCGATTTGGAAAAGCTCAAAACTGCAATTTTGTACGGGGCAGACAGTGTGTATATTGGTGGTAAAGAATTTGGACTTAGAAAATATGCGGGCAATTTTGATTTTGATGAGATGAAAGAAGGCATTGATTTTGCACACAAACATGGTAAAAAGGTGTATCTTACAGCTAACATATTCGCAAGGAATGAAGATATTAAGAAAATAGATGAATTTTTTGACATTATAAAAAACTTTGAATTTGACGGAATAATTGTGTCCGACCCAGGGATATTCATGAAAGCTAAAAAGCTTGGGATACCAATTCATATAAGCACTCAGGCAAATACAACAAACTATGAGTCTGCTCGTTTTTGGTACGAGCTTGGTGCAAAAAGAATTGTGCTTGCAAGAGAGCTGTCTTTAGATGAAATCAAAGAAATAAGAGAGAATATCCCCGAGAGCCTTGAGCTTGAGGCTTTTGTTCATGGAGCGGTCTGTATTTCATATTCAGGCAGGTGTTTTCTAAGTGCGTATATGACATACAGAGACGCAAACAGAGGCGAGTGTGCTCATCCGTGCAGGTATAAATATTATGTCATGGAAGAAAAAAGACCAGGCCAGTATTTTGAGGTGTTTGAAGATGTTGATGGCACGTATATTTTTAACTCAAAAGACCTTTGCATGGTTGAGCACATTGACAAGCTTGCTTTTGCAGGTATTGACGCTTTTAAGATTGAAGGGAGAATGAAAAGTAGTTTCTACGTTGCAACAGTTGTAAGTGTGTACAGAAAAGCAATTGACAAGTTTATAAAAGACCCTGAACATTTTGAACCTGAAAAAGAGTGGCTTGAAGAAATTGCAAAGTGTTCTCACAGAAGTTACACAACAAACTTTTATTTTGGAAAGCCAGATCATGACGACTATAGGTTTGAGTCAAGCAAATATGTTAGAGAATATGAATTTGTGGGAATTGTCAAAGAGGTGCTAAATGACGGCTGGGCTGTGGTTGAGCAAAGAAATAGGTTTTTCAAAGGAGATACTGTTGAGGTTATGCTTCCAAACGGGACATATTTTATACAAAGGATAGATAGAATTTATGACCTTGAAGGAAATTCCTTAGATGTTGTTCCTCATGCCCAGCAGCTTACAAAAATAAAATTCGACAGGCCTGTTGTAGAGTTTGCAATGCTAAGAAAGAAGGTAGAAAATTAAAAATTAATGGTGGACATGCAACAAAATGGGGGAATGAGCATAAACTATATGCTGACCTTAAAAAGTGTGGCGGGGCTCTTGACAATGTTTTACATCGAAAACCAGAGCTCATTCCCCCAACCGATGTCTTCTGAAGAAGAAGAAATGTATCTGAACAAGATGTGGGAAGGCTGCAAAGAGGCGCGAAATATTCTCATTGAAAAAAATCTGCGTCTTGTTGCGCATATAGCAAAAAAATACACATTTTCATTCCCAAATTTAACAGATGATATCATTTCTGTTGGGACAATTGGCCTTATAAAAGCAATTGAGACTTATTCTACAGCTAAGTGCACAAAGCTTTCCACATATGCAGCAAAATGTATCGAGAACGAGATACTGATGTATCTTAGGCAGAACAAAAAATTTTTGTCCCAGCTTTCACTTGAAAATCCGATTGGCAGCGACAAGGACGGAAATGAGATAACGCTCATGGACGTTTTGCAAAACGACCAGGACGATATAGACGAGCAGGTTGATTTAAAAATCCAGATAAAAAATCTTTTGAAAAAGCTTGACAAAATTTTAAAAGGTCGCGAAAAAAAGATCATTGAGCTCAGATACGGGCTTAAAAATGGCATAGAAAGAACACAGATGGAGGTTGCAAACCTGCTTGGCATCTCCCGCTCATACGTCTCACGAATAGAGAAAAAGGCACTTCAAAAACTCTATGGGGAGCTTCAGAATCTGAATAATGGCATATAAAATGGTCGGGATGACAGGACTTGAACCTGCGACCTCTTGGTCCCGAACCAAGCGCGCTACCAAACTGCGCCACATCCCGACCTTTTGCTTTATATGTTTTTTAAAATGAAGTTTACAAACCTCTATTTATCATTATATAATAATTTTCAAAAAAATCAATCGAAAAAGGGGAATAAAATTGAGGCTTATAAGAAAAAGATTTTACCCAGAAGAAGAGATAGATATCTCATCTGACCAAATTGTCTACCTCGACGAACAAGTATTGGTCACCAAGTGGCTGCCAATCAAAAAAAGAGAGGATATCAAATGGGGAGCTTCTTGCATATACTTTGACAAAGGAATAAAAATTAGCAAAGTCTATGGACATGATGATAGACTAATTTATACCTATTGTGATATCATTAATACACGGAAAGATGAAGAAAAGATTGTCACAGAAGATCTGCTTGTTGATGTTGTGGTATATCCTGACGGCAGCTACAGAATAATGGACATAGATGAGCTTGTAATGCTGAGAAGAGAAAATAAAATCTCTGAAGAGATGGTTTTAGATGCGCTTCACAAGCTAAATTTTCTTTTAAACGACATTTACAATGGCTTTGAACTGGACAAGGTAGAAGAGTATCTTAAGAAAAAGGAGTGAAAACTTAGATGATAATTATTGGTGAGAAAATAAATTCAACAGTCAAAAACGTTGCAGAGGCTATAAAAAATGAAGATTACAATTTCATAGTATCCCTTGCAGAAAAGCAGGCAAAAGCAGGTGCTCATTATATAGATGTAAACGCTGGGGCGTTTGTTGACCTTGAGGCGGAAATACTAAAAAAGATGGTTCAAAGCATTCAAAGCAAAGTTGACACCCCACTTTCAATTGACAGTCCACGACCAGAGGTAATTTCTGAGGTTATGAAAGTCTACAAAGGACAAAGAGCAATTTTCAATTCTGTCATATATGAGCAAGGAATCTTAAACAAAGCTCTGCCCGTGATAAAAGAGTACAACATGAAAGTTGTTGCACTTTTGATGGAAGATAGTGGCATTCCAGAAGACCCAAAAGAGAGGCTTGAGATAGCAAAACGACTTGTTGACAGATTTGACAAGGAAGGAATCTTGCTTGAGGACATTTTTTTGGACCCGATGGTTCAGCCAGTTTCTGTGGATAAAAGATATGTTGATATTGTACTTGAGACAATCAGGCTTTTGAGGAATGAGTTTGAGAATGTGAATATCATATGCGGACTTTCAAATATATCCTTTGGCTTGCCAAAAAGAAGGTGGATAAACAGAGCATTTTTGCCTATTGCAATCTACTTTGGACTCAACAGCTGTATTGCTGACCCTCTTGACGATGTTTTAATGAAGCTCATTTATGCTTCTGAGACTTTGTCTGGGCAGGATGAGTTTTGTATGGAATATATAACAAAAGCGCGGGAAGGCTTTTTAGATTAAAAAAGCATATGAAAAGGTGAAAAGATGCTAAGGGTTTCGAAAGTAGCTGAAAAAAGCTTAGCTCATAAATGCGGTATCGTAGAAGGAGATATGATTTTGAGCATAAATGGTAATAAAATTAATGATCTTCTTGACTATATGTATTACTCCAAGGATGAAAGTCTTGTAATAGAATATATAAGAGACGGCAATATCCAAAAAATAGGGCTTATAAATAGAAAAGTAAAGCCTCTTGGGATAGAATTTGAATATGAGAATGTAAAAAGGTGCACAAACAAATGTATATTTTGTTTTATTGACCAGCTTCCCAAAGGAATGAGAGATACCTTATATGTCAAAGACGATGACACCGTTCTTTCGGTTTTAAGTGGTAACTATATCACCCTTACCAACCTGACTACAGAAGATTTTGAGAGAATAGTTAAGTTTCACTTGAGCCCTTTGAAAATCTCTGTGCACACAACAGACCCGCAGCTTCGAAAATTTATTCTTAAAAATCCCAAAGCTTCTTTGATTTTAAAGCAACTTGAATATTTGTCAAGCCACAACATTGAATTTGATGTTCAAATAGTTTTGATGAAAAATATCAACGATAAAGATAATCTTGACAGGACCATATCAAGCCTTGCAAACTTCTATCCAAACCTTCGGTCAATTGCAGTTGTGCCTGTTGGACTTACCAAGTATAGAGAGGGGCTTTTTGAGCTTGAGCCTTTTTCAAAAGAGGATGCAAAAGAGGTTCTTTTGCAGATATCAAAATGGCAAAAAGAGTTTGAAAGAAGATTTGGAACCAAACTTGTATTTGCTTCAGATGAGTTTTATGTAAAGGCAGAAGAGAAAATACCTGATTATAGATTTTATGAAGAGTTCAGACAAATTGAAAATGGGGTGGGTCTTCTTGCCCTTTTTAAAAAACAGTTTTTAAGTAGCTTAAAAAAACTAAAACCAAATGTTAAATTAAAAAAACTTATAACTCTTGTGACATCTGTGGCAGCATATAAGTTTATGAAAGAACTAATTGAAACTTTTAACCAGAAATACCCAAATATAAAGGTTGATGTTGTGGCTATTGTCAATAATTTTTTTGGTGAAAATGTCACTGTTGCAGGGCTTTTAACGGGCCAGGATATTATAAGCCAGCTAAAGTGCAGAGAACTTGGGGATTATGTTTTGGTCCCTGCATGTGCTCTCAATCATGAAAATAAATTCTTGGATGATGTTCATATAGATGATGTTGCCAAAGAAATAAAAAAGCCTGTATATCCTGTGCAAAATCATGGCAGAAAACTTTTATATTACCTTTTGAAAGGTGGTGAGAGGAATTGAAGCCAACAGTTGCAATAGTTGGAAGACCAAATGTGGGTAAGTCAACACTTTTTAACAGACTCATTGGCGAAAGACGGGCAATTGTGGATGACACACCGGGTATTACCCGTGACAGGATAATTGGTGAGACAGAATGGAGAGGAATCACTTTTAATGTGATTGACACTGGCGGAATTGAACCCTATTCTGAAGACATAATATTAAAACAAATGAGAAGACAAGCCCAGTTTGCAATTGATATGTCTGACGTTATTATTTTCATGGTTGATGGCAAGACTGGTCTTACTGATGCAGACAGAGAAGTTGCCAACATGCTCAGAACCTCAAAAAAACCAATTGTTCTTGCTGTAAATAAGATTGATAATATTTCGCAGCAGGCTATGATATATGAGTTTTATGAGCTTGGGCTTTCTGACCCGATAGCTATGTCTGCTGAGCACGGAACAGGAGTTGGAGATGTTTTAGATGCAGTTGTTAATTATTTAAATAAAGAGGGAATAAATGAAATAGAGGAAGGTACAATAAAGGTGGCGATAATAGGGAAGCCAAACACAGGAAAGTCCTCTCTTGTAAATTATATTCTTGGTGAGGAAAGGGTTATTGTGAGCGATATTCCTGGAACAACGCGCGATGCGATAGATTCTACATTCGAATTTGAAGGCATTCCTATAACTTTGATTGACACGGCAGGACTTAGACGAAAAAGCAAGATATATGACAACGTGGAAAGGTATAGTATGCTGAGAACTCTTCAGGCAATAGAAAGAAGTGATATCTGTATAATTTTACTGGATGGAACAGAAAATGTTTCTGAACAAGATGCAAAGGTTGCAGGATATGCTTATGAGGCTGGGAAAGGTTGTAT
The DNA here is from genome assembly GCF_000166355.1 of Caldicellulosiruptor hydrothermalis 108. Lineage (NCBI taxonomy): Bacteria > Bacillati > Bacillota > Caldicellulosiruptorales > Caldicellulosiruptoraceae > Caldicellulosiruptor > Caldicellulosiruptor hydrothermalis. The sequence goes on along the minus strand of NC_014652.1, from coordinate 1,974,451 downwards.
TGTGGCAGTCAACAAATGGGATGCTGTTGAGAAGGATGAAAAAACTGCAGATGAGTACAAAAAACAGATAGAAGAAAAGCTCAGTTTTCTAAAATTTGCACCGGTACTTTTTATTTCGGCAAAAACAGGGTTCAGAGTCAAGAAGCTGCTTGAGACAGTATTATATGTATATGGCAATTATACACGAAGAATAACCACCGGTCAGTTAAATGATGTTTTAGCAGAAGCAACCACAATCTATCAGCCACCAAGCGACAAAGGAAAGCAACTCAAAATCTATTACATGACTCAGGTGGGTGAAAAACCGCCCAAAATAGCTATTTTTGTGAACAGCAAGGACCTGTTTCATTTTTCATATCAACGGTATATTGAGAATTATTTGAGAAAAACCTTCGACTTTACTGGAGTTCCGATAATATTTCTTATTAGAGAGAAAGGGGAACAGGACAAATGAAAGCACTTCAGATTTTGATTGTCCTTGCGGTGGGTTATTTACTGGGAAGCGTTCTTCCAGCCCTCATAATCGGCAAGATGGTAAATGGTATTGATATTAGAAAGTATGGGAGTGGAAATCCTGGAACAACAAATGTTTTGAGGACTCTTGGAATTGGTCCTGCAATTTTGGTTTTTGCAATTGACGTTTTAAAAGGTGTTGTTGCAACCCTGTTTGCAAAGATAGTAATGCCAGATGACGTTGTACTTGGTATTACTTTAGCTGGATTTGCGGTTATTTGGGGGCATACTTTCCCACTTTATTTCGGGTTCAGGGGAGGAAAGGCAGCGGCAACTTCAATTGGTGTTGCGCTTGTTGCAACACCTACCATAACCATTGTTGTGATTGCTTTAGCGCTTATTGTTCTTCTACTGAAAAGGTACATGTCTTTGACAGTGATTGTTGGAGCAATTTTGTATTTCTTTGCAGTTCTGATATTTGAAAGAGAGTATTGGTTTTTAGCTTTAATTATTTTAGTGGTTATAATCGTAAGACACAGAGAAAATATTAAAAGGCTTTTAAATGGCACAGAAAGAAAGGTAGGGGAAAGGGTTAAGCTTCAATAAACAAAATGAATTCGTATAGTAAAATAGCTGCTTACTATTCAAAATTTTCGTCATTGTTTTTTAGTAGGAAAGACATTCTCAGATTTATTGAAAAAAGTTTTTTGAATTTTGGAGTTAAAAAAGATTGTAAGATATTGGACATAGGGTGTGCAGATGCCAAACTGCTATTTCTTTTAAAAAGGAGAAGTTTTAAAAAACTTTATGGAATTGATATTTCTTCAAAGATGATAGAGCTTGCTTTCAAAAGAGCCGTTTTAAAAGGGATAAAGCTTTACAATCTGAATTTTTTGAATTTTACGTCCAGAAAGAAGTTTGATGCTGCTCTGTGCACAGTGGATGTTGTAAATCACATTCCTAAGAAAGAGATATTTGGCTTTTTTAAAAATGCCAATACCATTTTGAAGAAAAATGGAATATTTATTTTTGATATAAATACCAAAGAATACCTACAAAAGCTTGGCAAGAGAAGATTTATTGTCAAAAAAATTGGAGGAACACTTTTGAGATGGAAGTTTAGCTTGAGCTCAAGGTATCTCAAAATAAATTTCTCAGTAAGAGAAAAAAATGGTGAGAATGTTTCGGAAGATGTATACCAGTTTATATATGACGAGGAATTTATTGAGAATACCTTAAAAGACTGCGGTTTTGAGGTCTTGAAGAAAGTGTATGATTATAGGCTGCCTTTTAAAACCAAATTTTCATCAAAAGTGTGCTATGTGTGTAAGAAGATTTGGTGAATAATAATATCTCAAAAGAGAGAATAATATTCTGTGTAAATCATTTTTGAAGAAGGTGGATTTTTAAAGATGCGAGGAAGAGTTAAATGGTTTAATCCCGAAAAAGGTTATGGGTTTATAAGTGCTGACAATGGCGAAGATGTGTTTGTGCACTTCTCTGCTATCAATATGGAGGGGTACAAGACACTTGCAGAAGGGCAGACGGTTGAGTTTGACATTGTGAAGACAGAAAGAGGCAATCAGGCTATGAATGTAAGGAAAGTAAAATGAGCTTCTGGCAGTTTTGCTGGAAGCTTTTTTGTTTTTGGATTAAAATAGACTTATATAACTCTCAATAAATTGAATTTCGGAGGGAGAATTTATATGGCACAGATCTTGAGAGCTCTGTCAAAAGACAAAAACATAGCAATCTTTATCATGGACTCAACAGATATAGTAGAATATGCGCGCAAAATACATAACCTTCCACCCATCCCTGCAGCAGCTTTAGGAAGGTTATTGACAGCAACATCTATGATGGGTGTTATGTTAAAAGGTGAAAATCATTCTGTGTCAGTTCAAATATCATGTTCAGGTGTACTCAAAGGCTTGGTTGCTGTTTCTGACTCAAAAGGGAATGTAAAGGGATATGTAAAAAACAAAGAGGTGCTCACAGAGATTGATGAGAGAGGGAAGTTAAATGTAAAAGGAGCAATTGGAGAAGGCACGCTCACGGTTATAAAGGATTTGGGATTGAAAGAACCCTATATAGGTCAAATTGAACTTGTATCTGGCGAAATAGCAGAGGATATAACACACTATTTTGCTCTGTCAGAACAAATTCCCTCAGCTGTTGCGCTTGGTGTTCTAATTGACAGAGATGAAAGTATAAAGTCAGCAGGAGGCTTTATTATTCAGGTTTTACCTGAGACAGATGAGAAAGTTATTTTGGACCTGGAGCAGAAATTGAAAAATTTTACGAACATCTCATCAGTACTTGAAAATAAAAGCATTGAAGAGATTGTAAAAGAACTTTTTGGCAAAATAGAATATGAAGTGTTAGCTAAGCATCAGCCAGTGTACAAGTGTGACTGTTCTAAAGAAAAGGTGGAATCTATAATTCCGCTTTTAAAAGATGAAGAAATTTCAGATGAGACCATCGAAATTGTATGCAGTTTTTGCGAGAAAAAATACTATTTTTCCAAGGAAGAAGCTTTTAAAATTAAATATGGTGAATAATAAAGAGAAAAATCGAGATTTATTTAGCAATAGTAAGAAGAAGCTAAATTTTGAGCTAAAACGGCTGAATTTAATAAAAATTTGCCCAAAAAATACTATTGAAAAAACCACGCATCTTAAGTATAATAAAACATGTCGCCGCTGATTGAAGCGGCGGTTGAAAAAACGGGCGGTTAGCTCAGCTGGGAGAGCACCTGCCTTACAAGCAGGGGGTCGCAGGTTCGAGCCCTGCACTGCCCACCATCTAAAATGGCCCAGTAGCTCAGTCGGTTAGAGCGCCAGCCTGTCACGCTGGAGGTCGAGGGTTCGAGTCCCTTCTGGGTCGCCAGCTAAAAATAAATGTGCCTCGGTAGCTCAGTTGGTAGAGCAGAGGACTGAAAATCCTCGTGTCGGTGGTTCGATTCCGCCCCGAGGCACCATCTTTCAAGATGAGCGGGAATAGCTCAGGTGGTAGAGCGCTACCTTGCCAAGGTAGATGTCGCGGGTTCGAGTCCCGTTTCCCGCTCCAAAATTTTATATAAGAAAAAAATATGGCGCCATAGCCAAGCGGTAAGGCAAGGGTCTGCAAAATCCTGATTCCCCGGTTCAAATCCGGGTGGCGCCTCCAGTATGTGAAAATTATCAAACCTGCTCAAAAGAAGTGAGCAGGTTTTTGTTTTTCTAAAGAAGGATTTTTTGAGCTTTGTGTCGAATAAAAATATATTGTACGCTTTTTTAAAGGTTGTCAAATTATTGACAAGAAATTTTACTTAAGGAGGGATTGCAGTGGGAGCCTACATAGCTTTAATCTATGGAGTTATTGTATTTGCAATTCTTGTAATCATTGGTCTTGTCAGGTTTATCTTTTCTCAAGAAAAAGGCAATGAAAAGATGCAGGAGATTGCAGGTGCAATCAGAGAAGGTGCCATGGCATTTTTAAACAGGCAGTACAAAACTATTGGTATTCTTGCGTTGATTGTAGCTGTTATAATCATCATTGCAAACTATTTTGGTAACCTTTCAAAAGGTTCGTCACAGGCTGCTTCGATTGCTTTTCATATAGGTTTTGCTTTTATAACAGGTGCACTATGCTCAGCAATATCTGGGTATTTGGGAATGTATATTGCAGTGAATTCTAATGTCAGAGCTGCAGCAGGTGCAAGAAAAGGCCTGAACAGAGCCTTGCAGATAGCTCTTCGTGGCGGTGCAGTGACAGGGTTGGCTGTGACCGCGCTGTCGCTTTTGGGTGTTGCGACACTGTTTTTACTGTACGGAGGAGCTTCTGGAAAAGAAAATCTTATAAAAGAGGCACCTTCGCTGATTGTTGGTTTTGGATTTGGTGCATCGTTTGTGGCTCTCTTTGCTCAGCTGGGCGGTGGAATTTATACAAAGGCTGCTGACGTTGGCGCTGACCTTGTTGGTAAGGTAGAAGCAGGAATTCCTGAAGATGACCCAAGAAACCCAGCTGTTGTTGCTGACCTTGTTGGTGACAATGTTGGAGACTGTGCAGGTCGTGGTGCAGACCTTTTTGAGTCAACAGCAGCTGAGAATATAGGTGCTATGATATTGGGTGTTGCACTGTATCCGGTGTTCGGATGGAAGGGAATTTTGTTCCCGCTTGTTGCACGTGCGATAGGTATTGTTTCGTCTGTCATTGGACTTTTCTTTGTAAACACGAAAGACGAGAGTAAGGACCCAATGAAGGCTTTGAATAAAGGATATTTTGTGACCACGATTTTGAACTTGCTTGTTTTGATATTTGTAGTAAAGGCAATGTTAAGTGGAGAGCTTCCAAATGGTCAGAAAGTTAACTGGTGGCTTTTATATGGTTCTGCAGTTACAGGAATTATACTGAGCTATATTTTCGTATGGCTTACAGACTTTTATACCTCATATCACTACAGACCTGTTCAGGAGATAGCCAAAGCTTCAACAACTGGTCCTGCAACAAATATCATAACAGGTATGTCTGTTGGTATGGAATCAACGGCACTGCCAGTTATATTTATCTCAATTGCAATTTATATTGCATACAAGCTTGGTCAGCACGCACTTCCTGGGTTTGCAAACGGAGGACTTTACGGAACAGCAATTGCGACAATGGGTATGCTTTCAACCTGTGCATACATTTTAGCAATGGACACATTTGGACCGATTACAGACAATGCAGGTGGTATCACTGAGATGTCAGGTGCACCTGAAGAGGTAAGAAATGTTACAGACAGGCTTGATGCCTGCGGCAATACTACAAAAGCCTTGACAAAAGGTTATGCTATTGGTTCTGCGGCACTTGCAACTTTCTTACTTTTCTCTGCTTACCTTGATGAGGTCAAAAAGATACTGGGAAGACCACTTGAGTCTTGGTTCTCTGTTGATATTGGAAAACCTGAAGTATTCATCGGTGCATTTATCGGTGCGATGGTTGTTTACCTTTTCAGCTCAACAGCAATAAGGGCGGTTGGAAGAGCAGCACAATATGTTATTTTAGAAGTAAGACGTCAATTCAAAGAAATCCCAGGTATCATGGAAGGAAGAGCAAAGCCAGATTATGCAAAATGTGTTGACATTGTTACAAAAGGTGCTTTGAAAGAGATGGTTGTTCCTGGTATGATAGTTGTTATTGCGCCAATACTTGTTGGAATACTTCTTGGTAAAGAGGCAGCAGCAGGATTTTTAATGATAGGTACTATTGCAGGTGTTATCTTGGCACTTTTCCTCAACAATGGCGGTGGTGCTTGGGACAATGCAAAGAAGTTCATAGAACTTGGTAACTACGGTGGTAAGAGGTCTGATGCGCACAAGGCAGCAGTTGTTGGTGATACTGTAGGTGACCCATGCAAAGACACAGCAGGTCCGTCCTTGCATGTTCTTGTAAAGCTTATATCAACAATTACTCTTGTGTTTGTATCGCTCTTTAGATAAGGGTTTATTGAGAAAATAGAGGCAAAAGGGAAGAAGGGAAGCTACAGTCCTTCTTCCCTTCTTTGTTTTTGAGAATTGAAGCTAAGGATTGAATTTGAGTTTGCTTATACAGAAAATAAATTAAAGTTGTTAAACAATTTTCAAAAATGGTATAATAAAATTAGGAAATGAATAGGGGGGAGCACAGATGGGTCTTTTTGGTTTAGGTGTTCCAAAACAGATAAAAGAGCTGGGACGCGACATCTGTGAGCCGCTTGATGTTGAGTACATTGAAGGTCATCCTGATATTAAGTATCAAGGCAGGATGAAGCTGCATGTGTGTCAGAATGGTTTTTATCTGATTGACCCATCTAAAAAACATTTCGGAATTGTTAAGTGGACAGATTTTAAAGATGCATACCCCAGCAAGACAGGTGACAGAAGAACAGTGATTGCAACAAATAATTTCAAGATTTATTTACTTGGGATTGAAGAAAGGGTTTGCGAGGTTTTGACAAAGAGGATGGCAAGCTAAGGTGAGGTAAGTATATGCTTGAAAGGTGTTTTGTAAGGAGAGGGACTGCGCTTTGCAGTCCTTTATTTTTTGGACTAAATATGTCAAAATATTTACTCTTCTACAGAAAAATATATTGAGGTGGGAATTTTTAATTTAATCGAGATCTAAACTCAAAAAATGAAATTACTTTGACGAAAAAAAGCAAAATTGATCATTGACAAAGTTGCAAGTAGTTGTATAAAATTTTAACAGAAAACTACAGGGAATAAGTGGTTAAAAGATTAATTGTAGCAAAAATCATAATAGAACAAGAAAAAAACACAAAAGCTATATTTAGCAAAAGTATACGGATAATGAGTGGAAAATACTGCTATGTAAGACAGAGGAATATACTAAGATTAGAGCAATCTTACTTTTGATGTACGGTCACAATCTCTATTGTGCGCATAGGAGGTGTGATAAAAAAATTAACGAGGAGGTTATTGAATGAAATTAAAGAAAGAAGTTTTGAGATTATTGGGTTTAAAAAAAGAATTTCCACAAAGGTAACAACTGATAATAATCTTACTCGATCTGAAAAAGAAAAAATAATAAACGAAGGCAAGATGAATTTTAGAGAGAAGACTAAAAAAGTTCTATTAAAATATGAATTTGAACCGGTGAGTTCTGTTTATAGTAAAACGGTTATAACAAAATATTTTTGGACTTTCATCATAATTGGAGAACGATATCTTTGGCACCTTCTGCTTCGATTTCTAATGTGGGACTCAATGGCGCTGGCTATTCACTTAATGTATCTTACTCCCATGTCAATAAATGTTGGCAAAGATGCAGCGGTGGCCAAACAATTAATTAAAATTCAAATTTTAGGAGTGATTCAATATTGAACAAAAAAATGATTGGAAAGGCGCTTTAACCATTATAGGAACAATAACCTTTGTTTTTATGTTTACAGCTTTCTTTATATTCCAAGATACAAACGTAAGTCTTTTGTTTATTCTTTCAGTTTTAACTGCTACCTATATATATCAAACTATTTTTAGTCAGAAATAAAAATATGATTCAATGACAATAGTTAGGGTGGGCAAAAAGTAAATAATTGCCTACCCCTGTTTATTTTGTTTATTAGTTTGATCCTGGTACAAAAATTTTGTCCGTAAAATACAATAATTAAATCCAAAAACATACTTCTCAGTATATTGTCATAGCTGCTCTGGTGTTGCATATTCTCTTGATTTTCACAAATGTAAATGGAAAGAACAACTGAGAAGAGACTTAGTAACTTTTTTGGAGGGTAACTGTAATGTCTTTTCCAATTTATATTGCCGCTGAATTAACAAAAAAATTTGGGAATAAAATGGTTATAGATAAACTGAGTTTTGAAATATATGAAAATGAATTCGTTTATTTAAAAGGAGCAAATGGAGCAGGAAAGACTACGCTACTCAATATTATTGCAAAGTTAGATAATTTATGGAGTGGTGAATTAAAATTTAAAGGCGTAAGCTTAAAAAAGATAAAATTACATAATTATCCAATCAGTTATATACCAGATACACCTATTTTTTATGAAGGTTTAACAGTAAAAGAGCATTTGAATTTTATATCCTCAATGTATGGTTTAAAAGACGAAGAAGCAAGAGAAATCGTAGATATATATGTTAGTGTATTTAATTTAAAGGAATATTTGAATTATTTGCCTTCTCAACTTTCGCGTGGTAATAAGCAAAAAGTAATGCTGTGTTGTGGTTTGCTAAAGGATTTTGAGGTGTTAATAGCTGACGAGCCATTTAATTTTTTGGATTCTGATTCTATTAAGGCTTTATTTGAAATATTATCTATAATAAAAAGTAGTGGAAAGACTATAATATTAACATCGCATGAAGTTGAGTATATAAAAAGTTTGATAGACAGAGAGATTGAACTTAAGAGGAGTGTAGAGTAAAGTGTTAAAGTTGCTTTTAGTTGAATATAAAGATAAACTACGAATGCAAATGTTGATATTTAAACGTTCTGGAGTAATAATTGTATTTGGATTGATATTATTATTTTGGATAATGCCAAATTTGATTGATACCCATTATTTAAATAAATTAAATTATTTAGCAAATAGATGGATGATCTTTTCAGCTATTACATTATTCTTTACTTTGAAGATATATATATCTAAAAATACTAACATCTATATTTATTTTCCTACATTCGTTCATTTTTATACGCAAAATTTTTATAGACTTGGACTTGTAATAATAATGAGACTTATCAACTACTTAATTTCAAGAAGTTTTTTATTTTACTTTTTATAGGTTGTTGAATAAAAAATATTACCAACAATACATAAAATAAACAAAAGTTATTGATTCCATTCATAAGCGAAAGAAAACTTCTTACCTTCTAACTTTCTAAGAAGTTGCTCAAATAGAAAAGTAATTAGTATCCAATCAATATACCTTTTATAATTTCTAAATCCCTTGAGCCTCACATTCTCAAGATTATATTCACCTTTTAATTTGCTAAATAGTCTTTCAATCTTTGTTCTCTGTTTGTATAGCTTTTTACCCTCTTCAGTTTCTAAAAATCTTATGTTCTTGCTTCTAAAAACATTCTTAACATTGTTTTTATCTTTCATGTTTCTTTTGTTTATCCCAGCAACAAATTTAACTTTAAGCTCATTTGCTATATTAAACCATCTGCTACAATCGTATCCCGCATCTGCTAATACAATCTCACAGTTATAACCCCATGCCCTATACAAAAGCTCTTCTTGTCTTGAGTCATGTTCATTTGCCCCTGTTAAAATCCAGAAAAGTGGTATTACTTCTTCTTTACCTGTACACAAAAGATGTAATTTGTATCCCCTGAAAAATCCTATTGTAATATGTATACCTATTTTTGCTTCTGAATCATTTTTGGCACTTCTCAGCGGCGTAGAGTCTACTATCGCTATACTCATATCAGGTTCTATCTTAGCTATTAATATGTCTTTTATATCTTGCATGTATTCTTTTTCTATTTTTCTTGACAACTTTGCAAAATATGAATAGTCCGGACTTTCTTCTATACCTACTACTTGCTTAAACTCTGTGTCTTGATTTATTCGATATTCTAATTCTCTGAAACTCTTTATCCCCTTTTTAACTTTATAAACCAAACAAGCTATTATCTGAAACAGATTAAATTTCCTCGGTCGTCCCCTTCTATTTTGCTTTATCTTCCTCGATAAAACTTCAGTAACCTTTTTTATTACAAAAAGCAGCTTTAAAAATTTCTTATTTTGTGCTTTAATATTCTTAGTCATCTTTTTCCCCCTTGTGTTTTGTTGTGGTTTTCTCTTAAATTAAAATTATAACACAAGGGGGCTTTTTTCTTTTGTTACTATGTTTACTCTATATGGTTATATCTTTTATTCAACAACCTCAATATATTTTTAAATTTCTTACTACTTGCCTTTTTACAACCGATTTGGTATTACAAAGTGATTTGGTATTTAGTATTAGATTCACTCTTATTTTTTGTGTTGAAAATTTTTTGGCAAAATGAAAAAGTTAAGTTCTTAATGTTGTGCGGCGTAATAAATCTACAAGGTTTGTTACTTAAATTTTAATTTTCTTTAGGAAATAAAATCTTTGCTGTAACACTTTGTTAACTTACCAATTTCAAAAGCCTCCTTAATTGCTATGAAAGGGAATAAGAACCTTAGCAGGAGGCTTTATTTTTGTAGATAAGTAACCTTCTTATTTTTCTTGATAATGAGATTTTTTTACTATAAAATAAAGAAGAGTAGCAAAAAAGCTTTAAAAACAAAAGGAGATGAGATAAAGCATGATTACAAGAAACGATGTTGAATATGTTGCAAACCTTGCAAGACTAACTTTGACAGAAGAAGAGATAGAGAAGATGACAAAAGAGCTTGGTGCTATAATTGAATTTGCAAATAAGCTTTCTGAGCTAAATACTGAAGGGATTGAACCAACTGCGCACGTTTTTAACCTTTACAATGTTTTTAGAAGCGATGAGGTAAAACCTTCATATCCACGTGAAGAGATTTTGAAAAATGCCCCATCTCATGACGATGTTTGCATAAAAGTCCCAAAAATAGTAGAATAAATCTTTATATGTAAGGAGGCAAAACAAAAGATGCTCTACAAACTGACTGCTCACGAGGCAATTGATCTTATCAAGAAAAAAGAGGTAAAATGTCAAGAGGTTGTCCAAAGTGTACTCGATAGAATTGAACAGGTAGAAGATAAAGTGAAAGCATATATTACAATTACAAAAGAAGAGGCATTAGAAGATGCTAAGAAAATAGATGAAAAGATAGCAAAAGGCGAAGATGTAGGCGTGCTTTACGGTCTTCCAATTGCCTTGAAAGATAATCTTTGCACAAATGGAATAAAAACAACCTGTGCATCTAAAATCCTTTACAACTTTGTTCCACCTTACGATGCAACTGTTGTAAAAAAGTTAAAAGAAAATGACATGACACTTTTAGGAAAGCTCAATATGGACGAGTTTGCAATGGGCTCATCAACAGAAAACTCTGCTTTCCACACAACTAAAAATCCTTGGGACTTAGAAAGGGTACCAGGTGGCTCAAGCGGCGGTTCTGCTGCAGCTGTTGCAGCAGATGAAGCATTTTTCACACTTGGTTCTGACACAGGTGGGTCTATCAGGCAGCCAGCTTCACTTTGTGGAGTTGTTGGCATGAAGCCAACATATGGAAGAGTTTCGCGATTTGGACTTGTTGCATTTGCATCCTCTCTTGACCAGATAGGACCTTTGACAAAAGATGTTGAAGACTGTGCTTTAGCTATGAATATCATCTGCGGACATGACCCATATGATGCAACATCAGCACCAGTTGATGTTCCTGACTTTACGAAGGCTCTTGTAAATGATGTCAAAGGTCTTAAGATTGGAGTTCCAAGAGAATATATGGAAAAAGGAATTAACGATGAAGTAAAAAAAGCTGTTGAAAAAGCTCTTGAGCTTTTAAAATCTTTGGGTGCAGATTATGAAGAGTTTTCAATACCAATTGTTGAGTATGCTCTTCCAACTTACTACATTATTGCTTCGTCTGAGGCAAGCTCAAACTTGGCAAGGTATGATGGAATAAAATATGGATATAGAACGCAAAACTATGACGACCTAATTGATTTATACAAAAAGACAAGGTCTGAAGGTTTTGGACCTGAGGTAAAAAGAAGAATTATGCTTGGCACATATGCACTTTCTGCGGGGTATTATGATGCATACTACAAAAAAGGACTTCAGGTGAGGACATTGATTAAGCGAGCATTTGATGAAGCTTTCCAGAAATATGACGTAATAATTACTCCTACAAGCCCAACAACAGCTTTTAAAATAGGTGAAAGAGTTTCAAACCCGCTTGAGATGTATATGTCGGATATATGCACAGTGCCAGTTAACATTGCAGGGCTTCCTGCAATATCAATTCCGTGCGGTTTTGACAGCAACGGACTTCCGATAGGTCTTCAGATTATAGGTAAGGCATTTGATGAACAGACGATATTAAGAGTTGCATATACCTATGAACAAAACAGCGGATATAGAAACTTAAAACCTCAGAATTTATAATACAGGACCCTATAGATTGAACAAAAGCATTATTTTAAACAAGAGGTGAAAAAAGAAGATGGAATATGAAGTTGTAATAGGTTTAGAGGTTCATGCTGAGCTTGCGACAAAGTCCAAAATATTTTGCAGCTGCACAACAGAGTTTGGCGGTGAGCCAAATACCCACTGCTGCCCTATTTGTACTGGTATGCCGGGAGTTTTACCTGTTTTGAATAAGAAAGCAGTTGAATATGCAATAATGGCAGGGCTTGCGACAAACTGCCAGATAGCAAGATATAGTAAGCAAGACAGAAAAAATTATTTTTATCCGGACCTTCCAAAGGCTTACCAGATTTCACAGTATGACTTGCCACTCTGTTACAATGGTTATATAGACATTGAGGTAAATGGGCAGAAGAAGAGAATAGGAATAAAGAGGATTCACATAGAAGAGGATGCCGGAAAGCTTCTTCATGACCAGTGGGAAGAAGGAAGTCTTGTTGATTTTAACAGATGTGGCGTTCCTTTGATTGAGATTGTTACAGAGCCGGATTTACGTTCAAGTGAGGAGACACGAATTTTCCTTGAAAAGCTAAAAGCAATTTTGCAATACACAGAGATTTCTGACTGCAAGATGCAGGAAGGTTCGCTCAGAGTAGATGTGAACCTGTCTGTGCGACCAAAAGGTTCAAAAGAATTTGGAACAAGGACAGAAATGAAAAACTTAAACTCTTTCAGGTCTGTTGTGAGGGCAATAGAATATGAGGCAAGAAGGCAAATAGAGGTTTTAGAAAGCGGTGGAGTTGTTGTTCAGGAGACAAGGCGCTGGGATGATGCAAAAGGTATAAGTTTATCTATGAGGACAAAAGAAGAAGCGCATGACTATAGATATTTCCCAGAGCCTGACCTTCCACCTATAATTGTAGACGACAACTGGATTGAGGAGATTAGAAAGAGAATCCCTGAACTTCCTGACCAGAAAAAGGAAAGGTATATAAAAGAATATGGTCTTCCAGAGTATGATGCTGGAGTTCTTACATCATCAAAAGCAATAGCAAACTATTTTGAAGAGTGCATAAAATACACCCAAAATATAAAGGCTGCAAGCAACTGGATGATGGGAGAGATTATGAGGATATTAAATGACAAAGGATTAGAACCTGAGGAAATTGACAATATAAAAATTAAGCCAAATCAGCTTGCAAGCCTTATTAACCTTGTTGATAACAAGACAATTTCCAACACTATTGCAAAACAAGTCTTTGAAGAGATGTTCGAAACGGGCAAAGATCCTGAAGTTATTGTAAAAGAAAAAGGGCTTGTTCAGATAACAGACAGGAACGTAATTTTAGAAGCTGTGAAACAGGCAATAGCAAACAATCCAAAATCAGTAGAAGATTACAAGAATGGCAAAGACAAGGCGTTTGGATTTTTGGTGGGGCAGGTTATGAAGATAACAAAAGGCAAGGCCAATCCACAGCTTGTGAATGAAATCTTAAGAGAGGAGCTTGAGAAAATTTAAGCTCCCTCTTTTTTAAATTTTTTGAAAAGGTGAGAATGAAGGTGGAAACCAAAAGGTTTGGAATAGAGGAAGAAATCTTAAATAAGATTATCGAAATTTTTAAGAAATACAAGCAAGTGAGAAAAGCTTGTATCTTTGGTTCGAGGGCAAGAGGAGACTATAGAAGAGGTTCTGATGTAGATATATGTATTTGGCTTGAAGAGGAGAGTGAAAATCCAATTTATAAAATCCAGGATGAATTAGAAGAAGTTAATACAATATTGCTGTTTGATGTTGTTGCGTTCAATAGCATTACAAAAGAAAGTCTCAAAGAAAGTATCATAAAAGAAGGAGTAATTATATATGAAAGAGAGAATAGTAGAGAAGTATGAAGATTTTAAGACTGCTTTAAAAAGATTAGAAGAAGGTATAAGTATACAGCCGGACAAGGATATTATTATGGACGGGGCAATCCAGAGATTTGAATTTGTCTTTGAACTTTCATGGAAGCTCATGAGGGAATATTTGAAGTATACTGGTTTGGAGATTAACAATCCTCGGACCGTTATAAAGTATGCATATCAAAATGGCATTATAGAAGACGGTGACAAGTGGCTTAAAATGCTTTCAGATAGAAATATGACTTCTCACTTATATAACCAAAAAATGGCTTATGAGATTTACCAAAACATTAAACTTGAGTATGTAGAGCTATTTAGGAAGTTGCTTTTAAAGTTTGAAGAGATAATAATTTCTGAGCTATGAAGATGGCAAACTTGTTGATAGATTTGTAAAAAAGGGTAAAATAAAATTGAGAAAATAAGTTTTTAGCAAGTTGTCTTTTGAGGAGATGGTAAGATGCAAAGGAAGGAGAAAAACAACAATTTTTATATGGCGTTTTGTGATGACAGGTTCAAGATAAACAGGATTTCAGTTACCTTTATAGACAGGCTTGAAAAAGAAAAAAATACTTTAAATGCTCTATTTCCAATGGTCTTAATAAGAGGGAACAATAAGTACAAGGATATGAAAGAAATAAATAGATTTTTGGACAATATGTATGGTGCGACGCTGAGTATTGATGTGGATAAAAAGGGTGACCTGCAGGCAATTTCATTTGCAATAAGCTTTTTAAACGATAGATTTGCAGGGGAAAACCTTTACACAAAAGCGCTACAGTTTTTGCATGACATCATATATGGTCCGATAAAGTATGGTGGTGGCTTTGAAGAAGATGCTATCTTGCAAGAGAAGAACAATCTAAAACAGGAGATTGAAAGCAGGATAAACGACAAGGTTCAATATGCAATTGACAGATGTATAGAGATTATGTTTGAGGGGCAAAATTATGCTCTTTATGAAAAAGGAAATGTTGATGACTTGCAAACCATCACAAAAGAAAAGCTCTTTTCACAATACCAAGAGGTTATTACCAAAAAGCCTATGTACGTGTTTGTCTATGGTGACTATGATGAAGAATGGGCAACTTCAAAAGCATTAGAGATTTTTGGAGAGGAAAAAAGAGAGAGTATACACAATGATTTTTTTGTAAACATTCCATTTGAAAACACAAGATATGTAACAGAAGAAATGGAAGTAAATCAAGGCAAAATTGCCCTTGGGATAAGAACAAATGTGGATGTGACATCTGAGGATTATTACAAACTTTTGATGCTCAACGGAATTTTAGGAGCATCTCCAAAATCAAAACTTTTTGAAAATGTTCGCGAAAAAGCTTCTTTGTGCTACTACGTATTTTCAAGGATTGACAGGTTCAAATCTGTAATGATTATTAGCTCTGGAATTGAGATTGAAAACTATGAAAAGGCTTTAAATCTGATTTTGCAGCAGATAGAGGATATCAAAAATGGGAAGATTGATGATATCGAATATGAAAGTGCAATAAACTATTATAAAACAGCCCTGATGGCTATATATGACAGTCCAAGGGATCTTCTGAGTTTTTATTTAAATCAGGCATTAGTTGGACAAATAATAGAACCCAAGGAAGTCTTTGAAAACCTCAAAAATGTGAATATAGAGGATATAAAAAGGATAGCAAACAGGTTTGAGCTTGATACTGTATATTTTTTGAAAAACAGAGGTGTTGCTAAAGATGGAAAGGATTTATGATGATGCTCTCAATGAAGAGATTTATATAAATTCATATTCAAATGGACTAAAAGCTTTTGTCATAAAAAAGAAAAACTTCAGCAAGGCATTTGCAGGTTTTGCAACAAAATACGGTTCTGTTGATAGTAAATTTGTTCATCCAAAAACAAAAGAGGTTGTTGAGGTTCCAGATGGCATTGCACATTTTTTGGAACACAAATTGTTTGAGGAAGAAGAAGGAAATGTGTTTGACAGATTTGCAAAATTTGGTGCAATGGCAAATGCATTTACTTCCTTCAAAGAAACAGTCTACTATTTTATATCAACCCAAAACTTTTACGAAAATTTTGAGATTCTCTTAGATTTTGTTCAAAATCCGTATTTTACTGATCAAAATGTCGAGAAAGAAAAAGGGATAATTGGACAGGAGATAAGAATGTACCAGGACAATCCAAACTGGAGGGTTTATTTTAATCTCTTGAATGCACTTTATGTAAACAATCCTGTGAAAATTGACATTGCAGGAACCTTAGAGAGTATTCAAAAAATTACAAAAGAGGATTTGTATTTGTGTTATAATACATTCTATCATCCAAGCAATATGATAATTGTTGTATGCGGTGATGTGGACCCTAAAAAAGTTTTTGATACAATTGAAAGGATGGAAAAGACAAAAGAATATCAAAGCCTGATAGAAAGGATTTATCCTGATGAGCCCGAAGAAGTAAATCAAAAAAAGATAGAGGCAAGGCTTTCAGTGGCAGTGCCAATCTTCTATGTAGGCTTTAAAGACAATCAAAATGACCTTCCGCCATATGAGATGATAATGAAGGATATCCAAACACAGATAATGGCTGAGATGCTGTTTGGAAAATCCACAGATTTTTATGAAAAGCTTTATAAAGAAGGGCTTATCAACCAGAACTTTGGGTTTGAGTACAACTGTGAGCCTGAATATTCATTCTTTATGATTGGTGGAGAGAGCAAAGACCCTGAAGAGGTTTACAGAAGAATAATTGAGCACATTGAGGATGTCAAGAAAAAAGGAATTGACAGGGAAGAGTTTGAGAGAGCAAAAAAGGTTGTGCTGGGAAGCCACTTGAGAAAGTTTGACAATCCTGAAAAACTCTCTGTTGAGTTTATATACAGCTATTTCAAAGGAGTCAATATTTTTGAATATGTTAAGGAAATCGCTTCTGTATCATTTGAAATGTGCGAAAAAAGGCTCAAAGAATTTTTTGATGAGAGCTTGAGCTGTATATCAATTGTATGGCCGGCAGGTTGAAAAAAATAAAAGTATGGAGTAAAGGAAAATGATAGATGATAGCATAGTCTTTCCAGGTCTTGGTTTGAGGTTTGACTTTAGTCCAGTTGCATTTAAGATTTTTGGACTTGAGGTTAGATGGTACGGGATTATAATTGCAATTGGTTTTTTATGTGGTTTTCTTGCAAGCACATATTTTGCTAAAAAAGAAGAAGTAAACCCAGAGGTTTTGCTTGACATTGCAATAATTGCACTACCTGTTGCAATAATCTTTGCAAGGGTTTATTATGTCATTTTTAATTTTAAAGAATTTAAAGGGAATCTGATGAGCATCTTTGCCATTCGTCAGGGTGGAATTGCAATATATGGAGCAGTTATAGGAGCACTTTTGAGCACGTACATTTATTGCAGAATAAAAAATATAAATTTTTTCAAGATATGTGATGTCGGTGTTTATGGTCTGATATTAGGGCAGGCAATAGGAAGATGGGGCAACTTTGTAAACAGGGAAGCTTACGGCTATGAGACAAATCTTCCATGGCGTATGCAGATTTATAGCAGTGAGGTGGGAAGAAGAATAGAGGTTCATCCAACATTTTTGTATGAATCTCTATGGGATTTTTTTGTCTTCTTGCTTTTGATATTCTTAAGAAAGTACAAAAAGAAAGAGGGGGATATTTTAGGGTTCTATTTAATATTTTATTCTATAGGCAGGTTCTTTATAGAGGGTCTGAGGACAGACAGTTTAATGATAGGAAATTTTAGAGTCTCTCAGATTGTTGCGGTTTTGTGCATTGTCGTAGGAAGTGCGATTGTGGTATCGAACAGGAGGTCATTTTTCGACAAAATATAGCAAAAAAATAGTACAATGTATTTTTAGAGTATTTTTGTTGACAAAATACGCGTTTGGGTTTATAATTAAAATACAATCTTTGTAAGATGGTGGGAATATGATAACAGAAAAGATAATGAAGCTAAGAGAGAAGTTGGATGAACTGATTAACAGCAATGCTGATTATGAGTCAATATATCATGTCAGTACAGAGCTGGACAAGCTTATTTTGGATTATTACAAAGAGAGAAACGAAATGGTGCTCAAAAAGCTAATCAAAAAGGAAGGGAATGTGTAAAAAAGTTTGCTTTGGTCAAAAAGAGCCTGATAGCGGGGGGCAAAACACAAAAGATGAGAAGTTTTAAGATATAAAAAATAGGGCAGATAAAAATCTGCCCTTATTTTTTTTCGTTTGTTGAAGGATTTTTCAAATTAGTATAGAATATTTTTATAAAGTGGTGCAAAGTGGAGCAAAGTGGTTTAATGCTGATAGGAGAATACAAGCATGTGGTGGATAGCAAAGGTAGAATAATTCTTCCTTCTAAATTCAGAGAAGAGCTTGGAGAGAGATTTATACTTACAAAAGGACTTGACAACTGTCTTTTTGGTTATTCTTTAAAAGAGTGGGCTGTACTTGAGGAAAAGCTCAAGAAACTTCCACTTACAAGCAAAGAGGCGCGAACATTTTTAAGATTTTTCTTTGCGGGGGCGTGTGAATGCGAGGTTGACAAGCAGGGAAGAGTCCTCATTCCCCAGAACCTCAGAGAGTACGCAGGTATTCAAAAAGAGGTATTTATAATTGGTGTCATGACAAGAATTGAAATATGGAGCGAGGATAACTGGCTCAAAGAAATGACCAATGAGAACCTTTCTGTTGATAGGATAGCACAAAAAATGGAAGAATTGGGCATATAAGTTTTGGGAGGAGCAGAGGAAATTTTGATGTTTGAGCATATACCAGTACTACTTGAAGAGTCTGTATCTTTTTTGATTACAAATCCGGATGGAATTTATGTCGATGCTACGTTTGGTCTTGGTGGACATTCAAAAAGAATACTTGAGAAGCTTTCTAACAAGGGTTTTCTTGTTGCTATTGACAAGGACTTAGAAGCTATCGAGCTTGGTAAAAGAAGGTTAGAAGCGTACAAGAATATAAAAATTGTGCACTCTTCGTTTTCAAAAGTGGATGAGGTACTTGAAAGTTTAGGGATTGCAAAAATAGACGGAATACTTTTCGACTTTGGAGTTTCTTCTTTGCAGCTTGACAAGCAGGAGAGAGGCTTTTCGTACAGCAAGGAAGCATTTTTGGATATGAGGATGGATACAACATCAAAGCTCACAGCATATGATGTTGTCAATTTCTATTCCCAGGAAGATTTGGAGAGGATAATCAGAGAGTACGGTGAAGAGAGGTTTGCAAGAAGGATTGCAAAAGCTATTGTTGAAAGAAGGAGTAAAAAGCCTATTGAAACCACAACAGATCTGAGCAGCTTGATTTCTTCTTTAGTACCCAAACCAAAGGATGGGTCACACCCTGCACAGAGAACTTTCCAGGCTATTAGAATAGAGGTAAACAGGGAGCTTGAGGAGATAAAGGTTGCGCTTGAAAAGAGTTTGGGGTTTTTAAAATCTGGTGGAAGAATATGCGCAATTTCTTTTCACTCTCTTGAAGATAGAATAGTAAAAGAGTTCTTCAAATTTCATTCTCTTGAATGTATTTGCCCGAAAGATATTCCTGTCTGTAGATGTGGCAAGAAAAAGCAGCTTGAGATTATAACAAAAAAGCCAATAGTGCCTTCTAAAGAAGAGATTGAAAGGAACAGAAGAAGTCACAGTGCAAAGCTGAGAGTTGCCCAAAAGGTCTGAAATATAAAGGGGGTTTTTTAAAATGCCAAGAACAGGTTCAGCAATTTACAGCGAGGATTACTGGGAAGGTTATCAAGCGGAAAGAGAAGAGATTGAACAGGAGATTGCCAGAAAGAATCAGATAAGAAAGCAAATATTAAAACAAAAGAGGATTGAAAGAGCAAGGTTTTTAAGGAATATATTGTTTGTTTGCATATTTTGTAGCATGTCAATAATTATTATGTGCGGGTATGTGAATATTACTCATGAGAGGGCAAAACTTGCTCAGCTTCAGAATGAACTTAAATTGCAAACTGATATCAACAAACAGTTAAAGCTTGAGATAGATGGCAAGCTTACTCTATCTGAGATAGAAAGGATTGCGCAACAGAAATATTCCATGACATATCCTGACTTTTCGCAGGTTGTATATGTTACTGTTCCTTTATCTGAAGAAAAGAATCAAAAGGTCGCAAAAGAAGAAAAATCGAATTATAATAATAAAGTATCTTTGATAATAAACTTTATTAAGAAAATCTTTTAAAATTTTTTAAGACCCAAGAAGCTGGAGGAAATAAGACTTGAAAGAAGCATCTATAAAGATAAAAAAGAGAATCCTTTTTGTAATGGCAATATTTTTTTTAAGCTTTGTGTTGCTGGTGGGACGCCTTTTTTATCTTCAACTAATAAAAGGCGAAGAACTCAAAAAAAGAGCTTTTTCCCAATGGACGCGGGAGAGACTTGTTGCACCTAAAAGAGGAAGCATTGTAGACAGAAACGGCAAGATTTTGGCAATGTCAATAACCGCTGAGACAGTTGTTGCATCTTTGAATCAGATTAAAGACAAAGAATGGACAGCTAAAGTGCTGTCTGGTATTTTGCAGATGGACTATCAAAAGATTTTGAATAAGCTCAATACAAAAGGAGTTTCAGACATCTACATAGCACGCAATATTGACAAAGAGAAGGCAGATAAGATAAGAAAATATGCTCTGCCAGGGATTTACTTGACAGGCGGGACAAAAAGGGTGTACCCAAACGGCAATTTTCTGGCTCAGGTTCTTGGTTTTACGGGAATTGATGACCAGGGACTTTCTGGGCTTGAACTTTATTATGACAAGTATCTTCGCGGCAAGCCCGGTGCCATTTCAGCCCAGACTGATGCAAGTGGCAGAGCTGCTCCATTTTCAGAAGAGTTTTTTAAAAAGCCTATTGATGGATATGACCTAATGCTTACAATTGACGAGACAATTCAACATTTTGCTGAAAAGTATGCACAAAAAGCGCTCTACGATAACAAAGCAAAAAGCGTGACCATAATTGTTGAAAAGGTCAAAACAGGCGAGATTTTAGCCATGACATCAAAACCTGATTTTGATCCAAATAAACCATTTGAGCTTATATACAAAGATAAGTTTCCTGATTTTGATAAGCTTTCTCAAGCAGAGAAAAACAAGATAGTCCAGTCAATGTGGAGAAACAGAGCACTGACAGACACATACGAGCCTGGGTCAACATTTAAGATAGTCACCGCAGCTGCAGGACTTGAAGAAGGGGTTGTCAATGAGAATTCCCAGTTTTATTGCAGGGGATATGTTAAGGTTGCAAATGCAATATTAAAGTGCTGGAGGTATTACAACCCGCATGGTAGCGAAAACTTTGTTGAGGGTGTTCAAAATTCATGTAACCCTGTGTTCATAGAAGTGGGACAGAGGCTGGGAAAAGAGAAACTCTATAAATATATAAATCTTTTTGGATTTGGGCAAAAAACAGGTATAGACCTTCCCGGTGAGGCAAAAGGGATTATTCAGCCGTTAAACAGAGTTGGACCTGTTGAACTTGCAACAATTTCTTTTGGCCAGGGGATTTCAGCAACTCCCATTCAGGTTATCAGCATGATAAATGCAGTTGCAAACGACGGTGTGTGGGTCCAGCCTCATGTTGTAAAGGCCATATACGATAAGGATAAGAAGCTGATTAAATCTTTTGACACACCACGAAAAAGAAGAGTTTTAGACCAAGATGTTGCGCGAAGGCTCAAGACCATACTTCAGTCTGTTGTGTCAAACGGAACAGGGCACAATGCCTATCTTCTGGGCTATAAAGTTGCAGGAAAAACAGGAACTTCGCAAAAGTACGACAAAACATCTAAAAAGTATATAGCATCATTTGGAGGGTTTGCACCGGCCGACAATCCCGAGGTGTCGGTTCTTGTTATTATAGATGAGCCTGACCCTTCACTTTATTATGGAGGTCTTATAGCCGCACCAGTTGCAAGAGATTTATTAAATGATATACTAAGATATTTAGATATCCAGCCACAGTACACAGCTGAAGAACTAAAACAGATAGAGTTTTATAAAGAATATATAGTGCCAAATACAATAGGGATGAACATTGAAGATGCAAAAAAGGAAATATACAATAACAAGTTCAATGCTAAGGTCATAGGTAGTGGCGACAAAGTAATTGACCAGGTACCGAAGGCTGGATTTATGTTAAAAGAAGGTTCGACTATAGTCCTGTTCACACATGCAATGTCGCAAACAACTGTAGATGTTCCGAATGTAGTGGGCTTAAGTTCCCAAGATGCCCAGAAGGTACTTGCAAATAGTCTACTCAACATAAAAGTGAAAGGAATAAAAGGAAAGATTATAAGGCAAAATCCACAGCCAGGCACAAAAGTTCCAATAGGTTCGATTGTTGAGGTTGAAATTGCTGATAAAGAAAATGCAGAATAGAAAGGGGGAAACTTCTTGAAATTAAAGGATTTGATTGAGAACATTGATGTTTTAGAAACAAATGTTAAGGATTTTGATAAAGACATAACTGATATTGCGTACAATTCGAAGAATGCCAAAGAAGGCTGTGCTTTTGTGTGTATAAAAGGTTTTAAGGCAGATGGTCACGAATATATCGATGAAGCAATCCAAAACGGTGCATGTTTGGTGGTTGTGGAGGAGTTTTTTGACACATCTAAAATTGAGGGAAAAATTGACTATATCAAGACTTCAAATACACGTAAAGCCCTTGCTGTGATGTCTGCAAACTTTTTTGGTCATCCTTCGAAGGACTTTTTGCTGATTGGTGTGACAGGCACAAACGGCAAAACTTCAACAACGTTTATGATAAAGTCCATCCTTGAGGCAAATTCGCAAAAAGTGGGGTTGATTGGTACAATCAAGAATATGATAGGTAGCAGAGAAATTGAGGCTCAGCATACAACGCCTGAGTCTTATGACCTACAAAAGCTCTTTTGGCAGATGAAAAATGAGGGTGTTGACAGTGTTGTAATGGAGGTATCTTCGCACTCTCTTGAGCTTTTTAGGGTATATGACTGTGATTTTGACGTTGGAGTTTTTACAAACCTTACACAGGACCATTTAGACTTTCATGGAACAATGGAAAATTATTTTGCTGCAAAGTTGAAACTTTTCGGTATGAGCAAAAAAAGGGTTGTAAATGCCGACGATAGGTGGGGAAAAAGGATTATCGAAATGTATCCTGACAGTGTGACATACGCCAAAGACAGCGATGCCCAGGTTTGTGCAAGAAATATTAAGCTTTTTGTTAACAAAAATCAATTTGAGCTGTGGTACAATGGCGAAAAAGAGGAGATAACACTTAACATCCCCGGTCTTTTTTCAATTTACAATAGCCTGGCTGCTTCTGCATGTTGTATTTCGCTTGGTATCAAGCTTGATACTATAAAAAAAGGGCTTGAAAATCTAAAAGCTGTGCCAGGCAGATTCGAGATAGTTGAGTCAAACGAAAAGTTTACAATTGTGATTGACTATGCACACACACCAGATGGGCTTTTAAACCTTATGAAAACAGTAGATGAGGTAGCAGAGGGTAGAAAAGTGCTGCTTTTTGGATGTGGAGGAGACAGAGACAGGACAAAAAGACCAATTATGGGCGAGATTGCTGGAAGGATGGCAGATTTTGTGATTGTTACATCTGACAATCCACGAACAGAAGACCCGCTCAAGATAATTGCTGATATCTTGGAAGGGATAAGAAAGACAAATGTTGAGTATATGGTCATACCCGACAGGTATGAGGCTATTAAATATGCCATAAAGAACGCAAGGGAAAATGATTTTATTGTCCTTGCCGGGAAAGGACATGAAACTTACCAGATTTTAAAAGATAGAACTATACCGTTTGATGAGAGAAGAATAGTTAAAGATATCTTAAAGGAGTTAAGAGAATGAACCTGTGGCTTTCTGAGATAGCAAAAGCTATAAATGGCGAACTTAGAAACTTTTCTAGCGATGTTCTTGTTAAAAATTTTTCAATTAATAGCAAAAATATAGGAAAAGATACTTTGTTTATTCCTTTAAAAGGAAGCAGATTTGACGGGCATGATTTTGTCAAAGAAGCACTGCAAAACGGTGCAATTTCGTTTATTTCTCAGAAAGACTTTGAGGATATAAAAGTACCTTATATTAAAGTGCAAGATTCACTTTTAGCACTGCAAAGTTTGGCTTGTTATGCAAGAAGAAAATTAAACGACTTAAAGGTTGTAGGAGTTACTGGAAGCGTGGGTAAAACCTCAACAAAAGAGTATATATTCAATGTATTGAGCCGAAAGTACAAAGCTTTTAAAAACCAGGGCAACTTTAACAATCACATAGGTCTTCCAATTTCTATTCTGAACATGCCAGATGATACACAGGTTGCTGTATTTGAAATGGGCATGAGCAATTTTGGTGAGATTTCTAAACTATCTCAAATTGCAAAACCTGATATTGGGATTATTACAAATATTGGTGTTGCCCACATTGAAAATTTAAAGTCACGGTACAACATTTTTCTTGCAAAGTCAGAGATTCAGGATGGAATGCCGGAAAGTGGAATATTGATTATAAACAGCGACAATGACATCTTGAACCTTCACAAAAAAGAACTCAAAAGAAAGGTTGTTACCATTGGGATTGAAAACGAGAGCAATTTCAGGGCGCAAAACGTGCAAAGACATCAGAATGGATTTTCGTTTGAGGTAGGAGGCTACACCTATTTCATAGAAAGCTTTAATTTTCATGACATTTATAACTCTCTTTTTGCAATTGCAGTAGGGACAATTTTAGAGGTAGACAGGCAGCTTGTGAAAGAAGCAATCCGCCAAAAGGAGAGGCTAAAAAGAAGGTTTGAGGTTATCAAAAAAGGAAGCATTACTGTTGTGGATGATACTTACAACGCAAGCACGCATTCGATGCTGTCTGCCATAGACAGCATATGCGAGTTTGAAGGAAAAAAGATATTGGTGCTGGGCGACATGCTTGAACTTGGCGAGTTTTCTGAAGAGGAACACAGGAAAGTTGGCAGATACATATTGCAAAAGCCGATAGATGTTGTCATATGTACGGGGAAAGATGCAATTTATATATTCGATGAAGCAAAAAAGAAAGAGGGCTCAAGAGCATATTTTGTTTCAAAAGATGAGTGTTTAGATGTTTTGAAACGAGAAGTTACAAGCAATTCCACAATCCTTTTTAAGGCTTCGCGGGGTGTAAAACTGGATGAAGTTGTAGATGAATTTCTCAAGGAGAGGTAAAAGATGCTTGACATTGACACAATACTTGCAATAATAATTTCATTTTTGATTGTCTTAATTGTTATGCCAATTGTAATTCCCTTTTTAAAATATTTAAAATTTGGTCAGGTTGTGCGTGATGATGGGCCAAAAACACACCACAAAAAAAGCGGTACACCCACCATGGGAGGGCTTGTTATAGGTCTGAGCATTATTGTAACATCGCTAATTTTTTACAAAAAATATCCTGCAGTTGGAGCTCCGCTGATAGCAACAGTTGCGTTTGGTCTTATAGGTTTTATAGACGATTTCATAAAGGTAGTGTTAAAAAGGTCGTTGGGTCTTCGCGCACGCGAAAAGCTGGTACTTCAATTTTTAATCAGCATAACCTTTTTATATGTCATACAAAAACACTTGGGAAGCAACGTTTATCTGCCAGTTGTAAATAAGTACATTGACTTGAAATGGGCATATGTTCCTGTGATGTCAGTTTTAATGGTTTTCACTGTAAATGCTGTAAACCTTACAGATGGGCTTGACGGCTTGGCAAGCGGTGTGACAATGATAGTCTCTTTGTTTTTAGCCATTATCTCAATATTTTCAAGAAACCATGATATGGCAATATTTAGCGGAGCTATTGTGGGAAGCTGCATGGGATTTTTGAGGTACAACGCCCACCCGGCAGTTGTGTTTATGGGAGATACAGGATCTTTGATGCTTGGAGGAAGCATCTTTGCAATTGCTGTGATGTTAAAACAGCCTGTACTTGTTTTGGTTATAGGTGGGCTATATATAATAGAGGCAGTATCAGTAATGCTTCAGGTATTGTATTTTAAGCTCACAAAAAAGAGGATATTTAGAATGGCACCTTTGCACCATCACTTTGAACTTTTGGGCTGGGATGAGGCAAAGGTTGTTGTTGTGTTTTGGATATTTACAATTCTGTTTTGCCTTCTTGCCTTGGCAATGATACAGCTGAAAATTTAGGAGTTGGAGGTTTTTAAAATTGGATTTGAAAGGGAAAAATGTTCTGGTGGTAGGCCTTGGTAGAAGCGGATTGGCTTCTGCGCGGTTTTTAAAAAAACATGGTGCTTTTGTGATAGGTTTTGATGAAAAAGCAGAAGACCAGTTCAAAAAAGAAGATAGGAATTGTGCACAAGAGCTACTTGATGAAATCTATTATTGTGAGATTCCTGATGAGGTGATAGACAGGGTCCAGCTTGTTGTTGTAAGTCCGGGCGTGCCACTTAGCAAAAGACCTTTGGTGCTTGCTCACAAAAAGGGTGTTGAGGTCATTGGTGAGATTGAGCTTGCGTACAGGTTCTGCAAAAGTAAAAATATTGTTGCCATCACCGGTACAAATGGCAAGACAACAACCACAACTCTTGTAGGAGAGATTTTAAAAAAGCAGTATGAGGATGTAGTTGTATGCGGAAACATTGGTCTTCCCTTTATTGATACGGTAGAAACATCAAGTGAAAATACTATTTTTGTGCTTGAGATATCAAGTTTTCAGCTTGAAACAATTAAGTACTTTAAACCAAAGGTTGGGTGTATTCTCAATATCACTCCCGACCATCTAAACAGACACATGACAATGGAGAATTATATAAAAGCAAAGATGAGAATATTTGAAAATATTGATGAAATGGGATATACAGTCCTCAACTATGACAACAACGTGACTCGTGACTTAATAGGATTGGCAAAGGGAAATGTGATAGTGTTTTCAAAAACAAAGACTCAGTTTGAAAATGTGGTGTTCGTCGAAAATGATGTAATCTATTTTACTTTTGAAGGAAAAACGCAAGAGGTTATGAAAAAAGATGAGATATTTATCCCAGGTCAGCACAATTTAGAAAATGCTCTTGCGGCAATTAGTTGCACTTTGCCGTTTGGAATAGAAAAAGATACCATTGAGCAGGTTCTCAAAACCTTTAGAGGTGTTGAACACAGGATAGAGTTTGTGGCAGAGATAAATGGCATAAAATTTTATAACGATTCAAAAGGTACAAACACCGATGCTGCTGAAAAGGCAATCAGCGCTTTTAAAAACCCAATAATTTTAATTGCCGGAGGGTATGACAAAGGAGAAAGTTTTGAAAAGTTTGTAAGCTTGATTGCCAAAAGGGTTAAAAAAGTATTTTTGCTCGGTCAGACAAAACATAAGATTGCCAGTGAGCTTGAGAAAATTGGGTATAAAAACTTTGAGCTTGTGTCCACCTTGAAAGAGGCAGTTAGAAAGAGCTTTGAAAGTGCTCAAAATGGTGATGTTGTACTTCTGTCACCTGCGTGTGCGAGCTGGGATATGTTTGAAAACTACGAACAAAGAGGAAGGATGTTTAAAGAATATGTAAGAGAGCTTTTAACAACAGGGATGTGAATGTTGAAAATGGAAAAGAAGATGATTGACTATCCGCTTTTGTATATTACTCTTTTGCTTTCGCTAATTGGGGTTGTGATGATATTTAGCGCAAGCTATTACTACGCATATTATCAGTTTCACGACAGTTACCATTTTTTAAAAAAACAAGTAATAGGTCTTGTGCTTGGTTTAATAGTAATGTATATAACAAGTCAAATTGACTACAGAGTGTGGAAAAAGTTTGCTGTTATGCTCTATATAATAGCTGCAATATCGCTTGTAGCAGTTTTGATTCCGGGCATAGGCAAGCTTGTGAACAACGCACGCAGATGGATTGACATTGGTCCTATTCAGTTTCAGCCATCAGAACTTGCAAAATATGCTCTTGTGATAACACTTAGTACGTATTTTGACCATGTTGAAAAACCAAAGTCAAGGTTTAAAGCTTTTATCATTTCAATGCTTTTGACAGGGCTGTTTTTTGTCCTTATATACAAAGAACCAAACATGAGCACATGCATACTGATACTTGGTATTTCAATGCTCATGCTCTTTGCTTGGGGGTTAAATCTTGGATATTTTGTCACAATGGGTGCTTTGGCTGTACCAGTTTTGTATTACCTCACAACAAAAGAGCAGTACAGGGTTGAAAGAATTCAGGCGCTTTTTAACCCGTGGGCAGACCCAACAGACAAAGGATACCAGATAATTCAGTCGCTGTACGCAATTGGCTCTGGTGGACTTTTTGGCATAGGACTTGGTCAGAGTAGGCAAAAGCTACTGTACATTCCTGAACCCCACACAGATTTTATATTCTCAATTTTATGTGAAGAGCTGGGGTTTGTTGGAGCTATATTTGTGATAGTCCTATTTGTACTTTTTGTATGGAGAGGAATTGTTATTGCGCTAAATAGCCCTGACAGGTTTGGCACGCTTTTAGCGTTTGGCGTCACAAGCATAATAGCGTTGCAGGCAATCTTGAACATTGCTGTTGTTACAGCTTCAGTGCCGGCAACAGGTGTGCCACTACCTTTTATAACATACGGGGGAACTTCAATAGTGTTTCATCTTTTTGGTGTAGGGATATTACTGAGCATTTCAAGAAGAATCAAGGTGATAAAATGACGCAAAGAAATAAAACTTTGATATTAAGTGGTGGCGGGACAGGAGGGCATATTTACCCTGCAATTTCTGTTGCTGATTGTCTTAGGAAGACTGATAGTCACTTGAACATTATCTTTGTTGGGACAAGGGAAGGACTTGAAGCAAAGATTGTACCAGAGGCGGGATACAGTATAGAGTTCATAGAGGTAAAAGGTCTCAAAAGACAGCTAAAAGTAGAAAATATCACTGTAGCAACAAAGTTTTTAAAAGGGTTTTGGCAGGCAAGGAAGATATTGAAGCGATATAATCCAGCTTGTGTATTTGTAACAGGGGGTTATGTATCACTTCCTGTTGCGTTTGCTGCAAAGAGTTTTGGAATAAGGATTATCTTGCACGAACAGAATGCTTTCCCGGGTCTTGCCAACAGAATAATTTCAAGGTTTTGTGACAAGGTCTTGATAAGCTTTGAAGAGAGCAAAAGATATTTTAAAAGAAGCAAAGATGTCATTTTGACAGGAAATCCTATCAGGCTTGAGATTTTGAATTACAATCAAAGCCAGGCAAAACGTGAGATTGGAGCAGATAGCAAGACCACCGTTTTGATAGTAGGTGGAAGCAGAGGTGCAGAAAACCTAAACAGGGCAGCGATAAGACTTGCAAAGTCTTTTGAAGGTAACAAGGATGTACATTTTATCCTTTCGACAGGTGAGAAGAAGTTTGATGATGCAAAGAGTTATGCCGAACAGTTGAATGCGGGGGCAAACATAAGTCTGTATCCGTACATTAAGGAAATGCCAAAATATCTTGCTGCTGCTGACGTTGTTATCTCAAGAGGTGGTGCTATAGCCATCTCAGAGATAACTGCACTTGGTAAGCCAAGTATAATTGTTCCATCACCGTATGTTGTTAACAACCATCAAGAGTACAACGCAAGGGCTTTAGAAAAAGAAGGTGCATGTTTTGTCGTGCTTGAAAGTGAGCTTGAGGGTGATAAGCTCAGAATTCTTTTGGAAAAGCTTATATATGATAAACAGCTATATACTTCAATGCAGAGAAAAAGCAAAAACCTTGGAAGACCTGATGCAACCGAGAAAATAGCGAGGTTATTGAGGGAATATATCAAATAAGTTTTTTGTAACAGCCAATGCAGTTTAAGAATAAAATAATATGCGACGGTTTGCTAAATAAAAGTTTGGAAGTAAAAATGCAAAAACTTATCATATATGGTCCAGCAAAGCTCCTGGGAGAGATTGAGATTGAAGGTGCAAAAAATGCAGCACTTCCCATACTGACAGCTTCTATTTTAGCCCAAAACAAAGTTATTATCACAAATGTACCTGATATTGCTGATGTGAGACATACAATAGAGATTCTTGAATATCTTGGGTGCAAGGTTTTGTTTGAAAACAATACAGTGGTGGTAGATAGTAGCTCAATTAAAAGATTTACCATTCCAGCTGAGTATGCAAAGCTTATGCGGTCAAGTGTACTTTTTATGGGAGCACTTTTGAGCAAGTTCAGAAGAGCAGAACTATCTAATCATCCAGGGGGGTGTGAGATAGGGCAAAGACCAATTGACCTTCACATCTCAGCTTTTAGACAGCTTGGGATAGAGGTATTTGAACATAATAACAGAATAATGTGCCGCTGTGACAAAGTTAAAGGCAGTGAAATTTTTTTGCCAATTCCCTCAGTTGGAGCAACAGAAAATATAATTCTTGCTTCCATATTTTGTGATGGCGAGGTAGTGATAAAAAATGCGGCAAAAGAGCCAGAGATAACTGACCTTTGTCATTTTTTAAATAAGCTTGGTGCAAAGATTAGAGGTGCAGGTACACACATAATTAAGATTGAGGGTGTGAAAAGGTTAAAGAGTGAAGAGGTAGTTCACAAGGTTATTCCTGATAGAATTGTAGCAGGGACGTACCTGTGTGCAGTTGCTGCATGTGGCGGTGAAGTGGTTTTAAAAAATGTATTTCCAAGACACTTAGATTCAATTTTGCACATACTCAAGAATAGCGGATGCAAAATTAAAGAGTCAAAGAATGAAATTTGGATAAAAAGAGAGGAAAGATTAAAAGGCGGTCAACGGATAACCACACATTATTATCCTGGTTTTCCCACAGACCTTCAGGCTCCTGTTTGCAGTGCGTTTGCAGTTGCAAACGGAGTTACAATAATCAAGGAGACCATCTTTGAAAACAGGTTCAAACACGTACCCGAACTTGTCAAAATGGGTGCTGATATACATGTTGAAAAGGATATTGCAGTGATAAACGGTGTTGAGAAGTTAAGAGGTTGTAAGGTTTTTGCACGTGATTTGAGAGGTGGTGCAGCACTTTTTGTAGCGGGGCTTTCTGCTCATGGAGTAACAGAGGTTATGGATGCAGACTACATCGACAGGGGATACGAGAAGATAGAGGAAAAATACTCTTTGCTTGGTGCAAAGATTCTGAGAGAAAAAGGTGAGTGAATATTTAAAAATGGGTAGATTGAGTGTAAAGATTAGTGTATTATTAATGTTAGGGGTTGTATTTTCTCTTTTTATTTTTAATTTGGACTACTTTGATGTGAAAAATTTCAGTATACATAATTTGCAAAGAGTTAAAAAAAATGATATTATAAAAATAATACAGCAATATCAAAACCAGAACATATTGAGTGTGAACACAAAGGAGCTCAAACAAAAGCTTTTGGAAAATCCGGAAATAGAAGATGTTGTAATAAAAAGAAAGCTGCCCGATACCCTTGTAATTTATGTGTACGAAAAATGGACAGTTGGTCTTATAAAATATTTAAATTCGTATATAGAAATCGACAAAAAAGGGTATGTAATAAGAATAGAAGGAGATTTACCACAAAATTCGATTGTGTTCGAAGGGCTTAAAGTAACTCAAGCAGCAGTTGGCAAGAAGATTATGGTCACAGATGAAGTGCTCTTGCAAAAGGCAATTGATGTAGCTCAAGGTCTTTTACGTTTTAATGCACTGAAGGTTTTTAAGGTAGAAGAGCTCATCGTACTTTTGAAAAACGTTAGCGACGTTCAACTTAAAATGGACAAGCTAACTATAAAGCTTGGAGACGGGTCAGATATAGATTACAAATTGAGATTTTTAAAAAGTGTATACGATAAGTTGCCAAAAAATGTTGAAGGTATTATCACACTAAATTCTAACGGTATTGCCACTTTTAGTCCAAATACTGGGGAGGACAATTGAAGAAATATGAAAGTAAAGATTAAAAAACCAACTGGTGGACAGGTCGCTATTGCTATTTTGTTATTAGTTTTAGGGATTTTGATATCTATGCAGATAAAGAGTGTCAGGCAGAGCAACGAGTTAAAAAACTTGGAAAAAGCAAGAGCCATTGAACTTGCTGAACAGATAAATCAGCTAAGAAAAGAAAATGTAAGCCTCCGCCAGCAGATTTATGATTTGGAGAAAAAAATCAAAGAGTATCAGGACTCAGCAGCAAGTATTAGCAAAACAACCGAGCTTTTGAAAGAAGAGCTTGACAAGGTTAAGATTTTGGCAGGGCTTACCGATGTAGAAGGACCCGGTATCATTATTACACTTGACGATAGCAAAATACCTGCCCAGCCCAATGTTGACCCGAACAGTTTTCTGCTGCATGACTCTGACATTTTGCAGGTGATAAACGAGCTTCGGGCAGCGGGAGCTGAGGCAATAGCGATAAATGACCAGAGAGTGGTTTCAACAACCGAGATAAGATGTGCAGGACCAACCATAAGTATAAACAACACAAGGTATTCTGCCCCGTACATAATAAAGGCAATCGGAGACCCTAAGATTCTTAAAAATTCTCTTGAGATGCGGGGAGGTATCATAGACCTTTTAAAGGAATTTTCTATAGAGGTTAAGATTGAAGAAGCTTCAAAAGTTGTGATTCCACGTTATACTGGAAGCTTGAAATTCAACTACGCAAAGATAAAGAGTGAAGGAAGCTGATGAAAAGATGATAGTTCTTATAATTGCTCTTTTGGTTGGAATATTGATAGGGCTTTTTATCCCAATAAGTATACCGCAAGATTATTCATCCTATGTGGCGGTTGGTCTTCTTGCAGCACTTGATTCCATATTTGGTGCTCTGAAGTCCAATCTAAAAGGTGATTTTAAGATTGACATATTTATTTCAGGGTTTGTGGGTAACACCCTCATAGCCATGCTTCTTGCTTACATGGGCGACATGCTTGGTATTCCGCTGTACCAGGCAGCGGTTGTGGCTTTTGGTGTTAGGATTTTTCAAAATTTTGGGGAGATGCGAAGAAGTATCTTGATAAAAAACAAGAGTTTTTCTAAGGAGGAGAAAAACCAATGATTAGTTTTGACACAGAAAAGATGACTGTTGCGCAATTAAAGGTTATTGGTGTTGGCGGTGCGGGAAACAATGCAGTCAATAGAATGATTGATGTTGGAGTCTCTGGTGTAGAATTCATAGCTGTAAATACCGACAAGCAGGCTCTTCAGCGTTCAAAAGCGCATTATAAGATTCAGATAGGTGAGAAGATTACAAAAGGACTTGGAGCTGGAGCAGACCCCGAGATTGGAAGAAAAGCTGCAGAGGAGAGTAAAGAGGATATAGCACAGGTTTTAAAAGGTGCAGATATGGTATTTATCACAGCAGGAATGGGCGGCGGTACAGGTACGGGTGCTTCACCTGTTGTTGCTGAGATAGCAAAAGAGCTGGGGATATTAACTGTTGCTGTTGTTACAAGACCGTTTAAAAGTGAGGGTGCAAAACGAAGAATTAACGCAGAAAAAGGAATAGAAGAGCTGAAAAAGATTGTTGACACAATAATTATTGTGCCAAACGACAGACTTTTCATGCTTTCGACAAATAAAAGTCTCAAAATCTCCGACGCGTTCAGAATGGCTGACGATGTGCTAAGACAGGGTGTTCAGGGAATTTCTGATATTATCTTGAATGCTGGGCTTATAAATGTCGACTTTGCAGATGTGAAAGCTATCATGATGAACAAGGGATATGCGCACATGGGAATAGGCAAGGCAAAAGGTGATGAGAAAGTACTCAAAGCTTTAGAGCAGGCAATCAACAGCCCGCTTCTTGAGACTTCAATAAAAGGTGCGAAAGGCGTTCTTGTAAACTATACAGGAAATCCAGAAGAGCTTCTGCTTGACGAAATTGAAAGAGCAAACGAGCTTATTTCTTCCGAAGCTGATGAGAATGTCAACTTTATAATGGGTATTGTGTTCAATGAAGAGATGAAAGACGAGGTGCAGGTCACTGTCATTGCAACAGGCTTTGACACAACAAATGAACAGCAGCCATCTGCCCAGCCAAACAAAGCTACATTGCCAAAGAGCGGTAGCCTGCAGAATCTGTTCCAGGACGACGATATATTTGAGATTCCAATATTTTTGAAAAACAAAAAATAAAATAAACAAACCCCCTTGCTTCACACGGCAGGGGGTTATATTTTTACTTCTTCAATCATTTATTTATAGGATGTGAATAACTATCAAAGAGTAATTTCAATAAACTTGTTTGTTTTGTCAAGGGCAAAGGTGGCTTTCTTGTCTTGGCATGTGATTTCATAATCTCCCATATACCCTGAAATGTTTACCATACCATGTTCATCAGTAATCAAGCGCACCTGGTCAGTCCACCACTCACCTTTTATGAGCTTGTAGAGCTCATAATATATGGGTTTTACCCTACCATCTTTGGTTATAAATCCAGAAGGTGCGTTGAGCCACTCTCCGTCCACAAAATTCCACCACGTGATAGCTTCAACCTTTGGATGGGCAAAAAGTGTTTTGTAATGCAACGCAGCTTCCATCGCCTGTCGTTCTTCACCTTCAGGTGTGCTTGGCCACTCATCCACTTTATAGTCATTTAAATCCTCAATTTCTGGTGGCATAAGATTGCCTGAGATAATAGTGGTTTCTGTAAAGTGAATGGGCAGGTTAAAACGAGAAAATCTTTCCAATATTTCTTGAGTCTTTTCAACTCCCCAATACCCTTGATGCATATGCGATTGAATTCCTATTGCATCAATTCTAACTCCTGCCTCGAGCAATCCTTCAATTAAAATTTCGTATGCTACAGAGGTATTAAAATCGTTTATGAGAAAAATTCCGTGTGGGTTTGCTTCTATTGCTGCAGCAAACACCTCTTTAACAAGGCGTATTCGCCCAAGTTCTTTGCATATCCTTGTAATACCATTGTCGTATTTGTTGAATATGGGCATAATCACAACTTCATTTATTACATCCCACATGTCAATTAAGCCCGCAAACTCACTTACTTCTCGCCGAATTCGCTCAAGCTGAGCATCTAATATTTGCTGGTTGTTCATCTCAAGTAGCCACGGAGCTGTGAGAGTGTGCCAGCAAAGAGGATGACCTTTTACAGTGCATCCTTTGCTTACGAGCCAATCTGCTGCTTTTTTAAGCCTCAGAGTGTCAGGTTTGCCTTTAACTGGTTCAAATCTTGCCCAATAAAACGGCAGAGTGGCAAAATTGAAAAGGTCCAAGAACTTTTCAAAAACCATTTCAGCCTTTTCCTTTTCTTCTCCTTGAAGCTCGTTATTGGCAAAAGGTACTACTGAGAATTCTGCGCAGCCAAACAAAAATTTGTGTCTTGTTTGCTTGACAACCACCTCTGTATTTTTTAAAGGAGTGCCGTCAGCTTTGCTGATTTTCAACACAGCTGTACTTTTGCGATGCTCATAATTAGCCATAAACGTTTTCCTCCCTTATTTTTATTAGAGTCGATTCACGAAAAATTGTTAACAATGAAATCAATTTACAATTACCCTTGCAGATTTACGATTTCACCACTTTTAATCTCAACAGGTTGACCATTTACACTTATCCACACTGAAATAGCGGAAGGGTTATACACAATATTGCCATTTGCTGAAAATTGCAAACTTTTGAGTGCTTTGATATATCTTACTATTTCAATGTTAGTTGCATACCAAATATCATCTTTTCCCGATATCAATTTGCAAAAATTCTCTATTAAATGCCAATTATTTTTTCTTTCAAATTCAAAACTATGTCCCCAAACATACATTATCTTTAGTTTTCCTTTATATTCATACTCTAAAAATTTACGTCCAAGCTCCAGTAAATTATCATCATGATGACAAGTTGGAGCCCATGTTAAAAAGTTTGAGGGAATACGAAAATCATGGTGAGATTCTACAGTCCTTGCATATTCAATCCCGAGACTTGGCAAAATGTTCACAATTTCTTCATTATATACTCCATAAGGATAAGACATACCTTTGACCGGGTAACCTACTAATGTCTCTAAGTTTTTTCTGTCTTCTAAAATTTCTTCAACCACAGCCTCAATTGGAATACAATCCAAGAAAGGATGGGTTTTAGTGTGAACAGCAACTTCATGGCCTTCATATAGCTTTGCAACTTCATCGGGTGAAATAAAAGGTTCTTTACCAAGGTTTCCAGAGTTCAAATGAAAAGTGCCCTTTATTCGGTATTCATTAAAGATTTCAACAAGTTTTCTATCAAATATTTGTCCATCGTCGTAGCTCATTGTCAGTACTTTTGTTTTGCCAAAAGGAAATAAATCAAACTTTATATCCATTTATTATCACCCCCCACAAATTTAGCAATCTTTACTCTTCTGTTGTGAACGGAGAGGCAGGCAACCCTTCTTTGTTATAAAGATTTGCTCCTTCTGGATTGTCAGCCCATGCATATCGAACATAAGCAGGGTTTGGAATACTATCGTTCCACACTACGACTTTATCACCTTCTATGACAGCTTTTGCCCACACAAATTTCTTGTCACTTCCGGCAATTGCAAAGTGTTTAAGCTCACCACCACCTTTTACAACAAGACCACTGCCAACCTCCGAAAACTCAATAATCACCTTGTTACCCTCAATCTTCATAGACTTATAAAGCGGTCCTGAAGCTACAAGGTCTTTTTCCCCGTATGCAATCTTTCGAGCAAGCAGGGCAAGCCTTTCTCCCACATCTTTTTTGTTAGAGGGATGCAGGTCATTCCATTCCCCTAAGTCAATGGCAATGGCCATGCCTGTGTTTGGGACAGAAAGTGTCTTTCGCTGCTCTTCTCTGAGCTGTGCCCACTTGCTCTCTGATGGCTGGGACTTTGCCTCCATAAAGTTTGCAAGCTGGACATATAAAAAGGGAAAATCACCCTGCCCCCACTTCTGTCTCCAGTCGGTTATTAAAGCCCTGAACTTCTCGTGATATCCCTCAGGACTGTCAGTGTTCGACTCACCTTGATACCATATGACACCTTTGATAGCAAATTTCAAAAGCGGTGCAATCATACCATTGAACAGTCCTGCAGGTTTATACTCAAAAAAAGTCATGGGTGGCAGAGGTTTTGGAGCTTCTGCACCAACTTTGCATTTCCACTCGCCTTCTAAGCTGAGCTGGTAATCTTTGGTGAAGAGTTTGTAGGGTTTGCCTTTGACAAACTCTCCGTTACCATCGTTACTTATAACTCTTATGGCAATCACATTTTCACCTGGTTTAAGTAAGTTTGCAGGAACCTCGTATTTTCTTGGAGGATAGCGATATGAGATTGAACCTACAAGGGTCCCGTTAATGTAGGTATGGTCACTGTCCACTATTGTACCCATATAAAGCTTTGCAGGCTTTCCAGTCATAGAAGCAGGTACATTTACCTTTTTCCTAAACCATACAACTCCTTTCAAAGAATTTAGCCCCATCTCTTTCCAAGAAGCCGGGAGATTAACAGTTTGCCAGTCAGAGTCATCACAGTCAGGGTTAAACCAAGCAAGCTTCATCCCTTTATCATTTTTGTTTAAGTTTTCATACCAAGCACTTATTTCAGCTTCTTTCTTTTTCTTAATACTTTCAATATATCCATCGACTCTCAGCTGCTCAAGTATTTTCAGATTTTCAGGAAATTGTTTTAGCGCGTCTTCACTGAGCCATGCCTCTATCGGCGTTCCACCAACACATGCTTTAATCAAGCCTATTGGCACACGGTACCTCTCGAATAATGCTTTGGCAAAAAAGTACCCCACAGCTGAAAAACGAAGAATGGTCTCTTTAGAAAGTTCTTCCCAGCTGCCTTCCTGCAAATCTTCTTGTGGCCCTTTGAAGTTGTATCTATCAGGCACAGTGAACTGTCTTATAAAAGGATTGTCGCAGCTGTATATTTCTTCTTCATAGATATCTTTTACTCTTTCCATGGGCAAAACCATATTTGATTGGCCAGAACAAACCCACACATCTCCTATAAGTATGTTGTTTATAATGATACTTTTTTGGGATGCCTCTATTACCATAAAATGAGGTCCACCTGCTTTAAGCTCAGGCAAAGTCACTTCCCACTTGCCGTCGCTGTTTGCGATAGCAGAGTATGATTTGTCCAAAAAGTGCACTACAACCTTTTCTTCTGGTAAAGCCCAGCCCCATATCTTTACCTTTTTATCTCTTTGAAGAATCATACCATCACTTATCAGCTTTGGAAGTGTTAATGTCATTGGCAACCACCTCTTTATAATGCAGAAATCGTTTTCAAATTGTACAAAAAATTATTTTGAATTAGAATTAATACAACTATAATTTTAGCATAATATCGAAATAATAGCTATCGTAAAAAATCTTTAAGCCAAAAAATTTATAACTTATTTTTTGCCAAAATTTGTTGAAAATTTGAATGTAGCAAGAACAGGTGGGTAAAACTTTTCTGACATAATTTTTGCCTCTGCAGGAATATAATTATTACTTAGAAATGCCCCTTTTGAGGACAAAGAGTTGATAGAATAAGATGATTATTTATGCAGATGTATATATATTGGAAAATTTAGTTATCAACTATTTTATTCTGCTTGTGACATCGTATCTACTCAAGACAAATGTGAACAGTTTTAAGATTTTACTTGTAAGCATACTTGGAGCTTTTTATTCGCTATTTCAATTTTATCAGCCTTTACAGTTTTTATACTCTCCAATTGGGAAAATAATTGTTTCGGCTTCCTTTGTATATCTTACCTTTTTGCCAAAAAACTTTTTTGGATTTATCAGACAGTTTCTCAGTTTTTACCTTGTCACAATCATGTTTGGTGGAATGGGATTTTTTCTTTATTACATTTCGCAAAATAGTATTGAGTACTCTGTACAGCTAAAACTAAAAAATGTACTTCTTGCGCTTGGAATTTCCCTGATTGTTTTCAAACTCTCACATGAGCTTATAATCAAAAAGGTCTATAAAGATTCACTCATAAGGTATATAAAATTCAAGATAAATGATTCAGAGTACAGCTGTGTTGGATATGTGGATACAGGGAATAACTTGAGAGAACCTTTTTCAGGCAAACCTGTTGTAATTGTTGAAAAAAAGCTACTTGGGATGGAAGAAGAGGGAAAAGAAATATCTTCAAAGGACCTTGAAAAGCTTCAAAAAGTTATTGGTAGCAAAATTGTTTTGATACCTTACAATTCGATTGGGCAGGAACACGGGGTTTTAATAGGAGTTATACCTGATGAGTTTTATGTTTCAGAGAACAAAAACACATGGGTAAGAAAAGATGTGGCGATTGCCCTGTACGATAAAAAGATTTCAAACAGATACTCGGCACTTTTGGGTCCTGATTTAATCTGATTTTTTTGAAAGGAGGTATGACTTTTATGAAACTTGAGTCTAAGATTTTACGTTATGTTTTGAAAACCTTGGAGAAGCTTGGCTTTAAGTTTTCACAAAATCAGATTATGGAGATTTTTTATGTTGGGGGATGTGACACACTTCCGCCACCTCTTACGCCTGACGAAGAAGCTCAAATTTTATACAGGATTCATTACCAGGGCGAAGAAGGATTAAAAAAGCTTTTAATAGAAAGAAATTTGAGACTTGTTGTCTACATTGCAAAAAGATTTGAAAATACTAAGATTAACCTTGAAGACCTTGTTTCAA
Organism: Caldicellulosiruptor hydrothermalis 108; assembly: GCF_000166355.1. NCBI lineage: Bacteria > Bacillati > Bacillota > Caldicellulosiruptorales > Caldicellulosiruptoraceae > Caldicellulosiruptor > Caldicellulosiruptor hydrothermalis. The sequence continues at coordinate 1,934,969 of NC_014652.1, read as the reverse complement.
TAGGCACAATAGGTTTGATTAAAGCGATAAATACATACAATCCAAACAAGAATATAAAACTTGCTACTTACGCCTCAAAATGTATAGAAAATGAAATTTTAATGTTTTTAAGGCGAAATTCAAATAGAAAACTTGAACTGTCGATAGACGAGCCACTGAATGTTGACTGGGACGGCAATGAACTTTTACTCTCTGATGTACTCGGTACTGATACAGAAGAAATTTACAACAAGATTGAGAGCAGTGTAGAAAAGGAAGCGCTTTTGCAAGCAATTCAAAAACTTCCGTCCAGGGAAAAAAAGATTGTTGAACTGAGGTTTGGATTTGGAGATGGTGGAGAAAAGACTCAAAAAGAGGTTGCAGATATGCTGGGGATATCCCAAAGCTATATCTCGCGGTTGGAGAAAAAGATAATTACGAGGTTAAAAAAAGAGCTGGCAAAGATTATATAATATGAAAATCTATTTTAGAATAATTGCCTTCCCCGAGGTTAATAATAAACCATAGCGCAAAGTTAAAAAAGGGGGAGGTAATTAAGTTGAACAAGGTAGAGATTTGTGGTGTTAACACATCAACACTCCCCGTTTTGAGCCATGAAGAAAAGCTTGAACTTTTAAAGAGAATGAAAGAAGGGGACAAAGAAGCACGAAGAATTTTTATTGAAGGAAATTTGAGGCTTGTTTTGAGTGTTGTCCAAAAGTTTGCAAACAGGGGCGAGAACTTAGATGATTTGTTCCAGGTAGGTTGCATTGGTCTTATAAAAGCAATTGACAATTTTGACCTTTCCCAGAATGTTAAGTTTTCAACCTATGCAGTGCCGATGATAATCGGGGAGATAAGAAGATATCTGAGGGATAACAACTCTATGAGAATTTCGAGGTCTTTGAAAGATACAGCCTATAAAGCTTTGAAGATAAAGGAGAAGTATATAAATAAAAATCACAGAGAACCGACATTGGAAGAGATAGCAAAAGAACTCTCAATCACTAAAGAAGAGCTTGTTTTTGCGCTTGATTCCATTCAAGAACCGATATCTCTTTATGAGCCAGTGTTTCAGGATAGTACCGACACAATGTATGTTGTGGAAAAACTCTGCGACCACAAATCATGCGAAAATGTTTGGCTTGAAGAAATTTCGCTCAAAGATGCTCTCTCAAAACTCACAAAGCGCGAGAAAGAAATCCTGTATTTGCGTTATTATAAAGGAAAAACCCAGATGGAGGTAGCGAGAATTGTAGGAATTTCACAGGCACAGGTGTCAAGAATTGAAAAAAGTGCAATAGGACATATCAAAAAGTATATTTAATATTTTGTTGTTGACAATTTATGCATTCAAAATTTATAATAATCTAAAATTAACAATAAGCCTTTTACCTTAAAAGTAGGGTAAAAGGCTTGTGCATTTTTTAAGGGGGCGCAGTGGCTTAAATGTCTTTGATTGAAATGACTATTCCAGACTATTTTGATATGATAGCTACAAAGTTTGCTGACAATCCTGCTGTCATTTATCATCACGAAAAGATTTACCTTACATATTCCCAGTTTAAAAAAATGGTGGATGATGCAGCAAAAGGGTTTATGGCAATTGGAATTCAAAAAGGAGAACATGTGGCTGTATGGGCAACAAATAGGCTTGAGTATCTCATTTCTATTTTTGCCTTAGCCAAGATTGGAGCAGTGCTTGTTACTGTAAATACCAACTACAAGATATATGAGCTTGAATATCTTCTAAAACAATCTGACAGTTCCACTTTAATATTCACAGAAGGATTTAAAGATTCGAACTACCTTGAGATTGTCAAAAAACTAAATCCCCAGCTTCAGGCGTGCAAAAAAGGAGAGCTTGAAAATCCAAATCTGCCATATCTTAAAAGGCTCATTTTTGTTGGGCAAGGCTCTTATGATGGAATATACAACTGGCACGAGGTAATTGAACTTGGCAAAGATGTTTCTGATGAGAAGCTTATTCGCAGGCAAAAAAGCCTTGAGCCAGATGAGGTAATAAATATGCAGTACACCTCTGGTACCACCGGATTTCCCAAAGGTGTTATGCTTACACACAAAAATATTCTCAACAACGCAAACGCAATTGCAGATTGCATGAAACTTACACACAAAGACAAGCTGTGTATCCCTGTTCCGTTTTTCCATTGTTTTGGACTTGTTTTGGGTATAGGTGCATGTATGACAAAAGGTGCCACCATGGTGCCACTTGATCATTTCAATCCTCTTAAAGTTATGGAGACAATTCACTTTGAAAGGTGCACTGGCTTGCATGGTGTGCCCACAATGTTTATTGCAATCTTGCAGCATCCCGAATTTGATAAGTTCAATTTTTCTTCTCTTCGGACTGGTATAATGGCAGGAGCACCTTGTCCTATCAAAGTGATGAGAGAAGTTGTTGAAAAGATGCACATGAGAGAGATTACAATAGCATATGGTCAGACAGAGGCATCACCTGTAATAACTCAGACAAGAGTTGATGACCCTCTTGAGTTTAGAGTGTCCACAGTGGGAAAACCGCTTGAAGGTGTGGAGGTAAAGATTGTGGATATCCACACAAAAAAAGAGGTTCCAAACGGTGTTGTTGGGGAGATATGTGCAAGGGGATACAACGTTATGAAAGGATATTACAAGATGCCGGAGGCAACAAAACAAGCCATCGACGAAGATGGCTGGCTTCACACAGGTGATTTAGGATACATTGACCAAAACGGATATTTAAGAATTACTGGCAGGCTCAAAGATATGATAATAAGAGGTGGAGAAAACATCTACCCACGTGAAATAGAAGAGTTTTTATATTCACATCCGGCAGTAAAAGATGTGCAGGTTGTGGGTGTGCCGGATAAGGTCTATGGTGAGGAGATAGTTGCATTTATAATCCTCAAAGATGGGAGCTGTGCAAGCGAGGAAGAGATAAAAGAGTTTGTAAAAGCTAATCTTTCACGGCACAAAACGCCACGATACGTTGTGTTTGTCAACGAGTTTCCCACAACTGCAAACGGTAAGGTCCAAAAATATAAACTGAGAGAGATGGCCATAGAAAAATTTGGTCTTCACGATGCGGCAAATATCGAAACAGCTTAAGTTTTTGTGTCAAGCAATATTGAATTTTTCTTTGATTGTATGTTAGAATTATTTTCAACATTAAAATTGCGAGGGGAGAAAATACATGCAGCTAAGATACAATCTTGAAATTTCACCAAAAGGTAATCTTTCATGGGAAGGAATTGACCTTCTTGATTTGATAGAGATGTATGGAACTCCTCTTTATGTTATGAATGAGACAATGATAAGAGAAAATATTAATAGATTCAAGTCTTCCCTGCAGAAATATTTTGGAGAAAATGGTCTTATAATTTATGCATCAAAAGCTTTTTGCACAAAGGCTATGTGCAAAATAGCAAAAGAAGAGGGAATAGGTCTTGACGTTGTATCAGGTGGGGAGCTTTACACAGCACTTTCTGTAAATTTTGACCCAGATAAGATATTCTTCCATGGGAACAACAAAACATATGATGAGCTTGAGATGGCAGTTGACAGAGGGGTAAAAATTGTACTTGATAATTTTGATGAGCTTGAGATGCTAAGTCTGATATGTAAAACAAAAAACAAAAAAGCAGATGTCTTGATTCGAATAAAACCCGGGATTGAAGCTCATACACATGAGTTTATCAGGACAGGGCAGATAGACTCAAAGTTTGGGGTTGCACTTGAAAATGGCGAAGCATTCTCGATGGTTCAAAAAGTGCTACAAAGACAAGAGCTAAGCTTAGTGGGACTTCACTGCCATATAGGTTCGCAGATTTTCGAAACAGCTCCGTTTAAGCTTGCTGCAAGGGTCATGCTTGAGTTTATGCTCAAGATTAAAAATGAACTTGGCTACGAGATAGAAATGTTAGATTTAGGTGGCGGATTTGGGATAAAATACACTGCTCATGATGAACCGCCAAGAATTGAGAAGTTTATAGAGGCAATTGCTGAAGAGGTAGAGGAATTTTGCAGCTTGAGAGGGCTAAAAAAACCGTTTATTGTTTTGGAACCTGGAAGGTCTATTGTAGGTGAAGCTGGAATTACACTTTACACAATTGGAAGTGTCAAAGAGATACCAAATGTCAGAAACTATGCATCTGTTGATGGTGGTATGACAGACAATCCACGTTATGCACTGTATCAGGCAAGATATGATGCATATGTTGTGGAAAATCCTCTGGGGCAGCGGACAAAAGTCTATACAATTGCAGGAAGATGCTGTGAGTCTGGTGATATACTCATCAAAGACATAAAGCTTCCAGAGCTTAAAACTGGTCAGCATCTTGCCATTTTGGCAACGGGAGCATATAATTATTCTATGTCAAGTAATTACAATAGGTTCCCAAGACCTGCAGTTGTACTCTTGAAAAATGGTCAATCAAGAGTTATTGTAAAACGTGAAACATATGAAGACCTTGTGAGAAATGATGTAGAGATTTAATAAAATTATATTTGGAGAGAATTTGGGATGGCTATGCCGAATATTATTACAATGCTTTTGAGAATTCCAGGGCTGCTTTTTGCAATATCTGTGCACGAGTCAGCCCACGGGCTTGTTGCATATTTGCAGGGAGATGACCTGCCAAAAAGACAGGGAAGAATAACCTTAAACCCTCTTGTCCACATAGATTTGTTTGGTGCGATAGCGCTAATTCTTTTTCAATTTGGCTGGGCAAAACCTGTTGTGACTGACCCAACAAGATACAAAAATCCAAAAGTAGGTATGGGACTGACAGCCTTAGCAGGACCTGTTGCAAATATTCTTTCTGCAATTGTCTTTGCTATTGTACTTAAGTATGTTAATGAGTACAATTTGATTACAAATAGATATCTTCAGATTATGATTCAGGAAGCTTATTTGATTAATGTGTATCTAACAATATTCAATTTGTTGCCAATACCGCCCTTAGATGGTTCAAAGATTCTGTTTATTTTTGCACCAAATAGTTATGTGGAATTCTATTATAGATTTGAACTGTTAGGGCAGATAATATTAATTGCATGCATATTTTTTGCACCTTTTTTGATTTCACATATTTTACAGCCAATAGCATATTTTATTTTTGCTTTTATTGATTTTATTATTACTCTTCTTCCGTAAGTGAAAAAATATAACACGAGAATAGGAGAATGAAAAGATGAGACGAGTTTTATCTGGTACAAGACCAACGGGTATCTTGCATCTTGGCAACTATTTTGGTGCAATAGAGAGCTGGGTAAAACTTCAGGATGAATATGAATGTTTCTTTTTTGTTGCAGATTGGCACGCGCTTACAACAGGATATGAAGATACTTCGAATTTAAGAGAATATACAAAACAGGTTGTGATAGACCTTTTGGCATGCGGTCTTGACCCGAAAAAGTGTACAATATTTGTGCAGTCGCATGTTCCACAGCATGCTGAGCTTCATCTTTTGTTTTCTATGATAACTCCTCTTTCTTGGCTTTATAGGTGTCCAACTTACAAGGACCAGATGAGAGAGTTAAAAGAAAGAAACATAGCAACATATGGGTTTTTAGGATATCCATGTCTTCAGGCAGCTGATATATTGATATACAAAGCAGAGCTTGTACCAGTTGGTGAGGACCAGCTTCCGCACTTGGAGCTGACACGAGAGATTGCAAGAAGGTTTAACTTTTTATATGGCCAGACTTTTCCAGAACCACAAGCAATTCTTAACACTGTAAAGGTGCTTGTTGGGACAGACGGACGCAAGATGAGCAAGAGCTACGGAAATACAATCGCGCTTTCTGAAGACTTGGAAAGTGTAAGAAAAAAGGTAATGAATATGGTGACAGACCCTGCAAGGATTCGCAAGAACGACCCTGGACATCCTGAAGTGTGTACGGTCTTTGCGTACCATCAGATATTCAGCCCAGAGATTGTATCAGAGACAGAAGAAGACTGCAGGCAGGGTAAAATAGGTTGTGTTGAGTGTAAAAAGAGGTTATTTGAAAATATTTCAAGGTTTTTAGAACCAATTCAAGCAAGAAGAAGAGAGCTTGAAAATGACCTTGACTATGTTTTAGGAGTTATCAGTGAAGGTGCAAGAAAGGCAAGAGAAATAGCATCAAGAACATTACAAGAAGCAAAGGACAGGGCAGGTCTGTTATGAACTTTGAGGTTAAACTTCCCAACTTTGAAGGGCCACTTGACCTGTTGCTTTACTTCATAAAAAAAGAGAAGATAAACATATATGATATTCCAATATCCGAGATTACAAGCCAGTATCTGGCATATCTTAACCATTTAGATACAATCAACGTGGATTCTGTTTCTGAGTTTATGGTAATGGCAGCAACACTTTTAGAGATAAAATCAAGGATGCTTTTGCCCAAAGCCCAGGAAGACCAAGACCCACGCCAAGAACTTGTGGAAAGACTGAGAGAATATCAGAAATACAAACAGGTAGCCATTTACTTAAAAGAAAATTTTCCTTACAGGGAATGCTATAGAAAGACAAACCAGGGTTATCTGCTTTTAAAAGAAAATAAAAAAGAGCTTATAACCCAGCTTGATATTAGAAAGCTTTGCAGAGCATATTTGGCTGCTGTCCAGAAAAATGAGGATTTTTTAAAAGAAAGCGTTCAAAAACTTCAGGAGATTACCAGAAGGCAGCCTATATCTATTTTGAAGGTTGTGAAACAGGTATTTGAATATATTAAACAAAAAGGGGTTTTGTATTTTAGCAACCTCATTAAAGGAATTTCAAAGGAAGAGATTATCTACAGATTTTTGGCTATTTTGGAACTTTGCAAGCTTGGTCATATCTTTGCTCATCAGGATAAAATGTTTGACGATATAAAGATTTTAAAGAGGTAACAGGATGGTAATGGAAGCAGCAAAGATAAAATCGGTTGTAGAAAGTATACTCTTTTTGGCTGCAGAACCCTTGGATGTTCAAAAACTTGCAAAGATTTTAGGGGTAGAATATCAAGAGGTTAAAAATTGTGTCGAGCAGCTAAAACAGGAATATCTGCAGCAAAACAGAGGATTTTTAATAACCGAACAGGAAAATGGATATGTTCTGGTTACCAATCCAGAAAATTCAGGATATATAAGAGAATACTTTGATTTGGAACAAAAGTATGTATCACTTTCTCAAGCGGCGTATGAGGTGTTATCGATTGTTGCGTTAAAAGGTCCCATTACAAGACAAGAGATAGAAAAGATAAGAGGGGTCAGCAGCGAGAATGTCATAAAAAGCCTTATAGAAAAAGGGCTCATCAGAGAAGCTGGAAGACTTGACACAATTGGTAAGCCTGCTTTGTATGAGGTAACCTCACTTTTTTACACTTCTCTTGGTATTAAAGATTTAGAGGAGCTTAAAGAGAAGATTTTAAAAATACAGCAAGAGGATACGTCAATTTGATGTATCCTCTTTTATTTTTGTGGCAATAATTTTAATAAAATAAAAGCAGTTTGAGAGGGCTAATAGGCGGTAGAAATTGAAAACTTTCTTTTATTTCTTGCTCTTTGCGCTATTGCCTATTTATCTTTTCCTGCCAAAAATATTTTTGATTGAGATAAGAGTTGAAAAGGCAATTTTTGTTAAAGTAAAGTTTAACATTTTAGGAATTTATGTGCATGTATTTTACAAGCAAATTCAAATTTCTGGGCACAAAAGAGCTAAACATTTTTCCATTGAAAGAGAAACCAAAAAGAAAAAATCAAAGCCTATTTCTACCAAGATGATATTTAGCCTTATAAGAATCTTCCTTTTGTCTACTGTAGTGAAAGTAGATAAGATTTTTGCGCGCATCTGGTGTGCAGATGCTTTTATTTTGAGTATTTTAAGTGCAAGTATATATTCAATTTGGGGAATATTAATGTCATGTGGTCAGAATACCAAGCTTGATTATAAAGCCTTCTTGAGAGAGAATTTTTTATCAAGCATTTTGCAATTAAATGTTTATGTAAAAATTTTTCCTGTGAAGCTTTTGACCAGTTGGTTTAAGGTAGTAAAAAAAACAGAAGGGTGGTGTTAAACTTGGCACATCCAATTGAAATGCTTATGCAGACAACAATGGAAAACCTAAAACAGATGATTGACGTTAACACAATTGTGGGTGATGCTGTTCAAAGTTCGGCTGGAGCTGTTATAATTCCGGTCTCAAAAGTTTCGTTTGGCTTTGTGGCAGGTGGGGGTGACATAAAACAGGATAGTACTAAGATGAATAAGACCGACGAAAATACTCCGCTTTTTGCAGGCGGCACTGGTGCTGGAATCTCTGTTATGCCCATTGCGTTTTTGGTTGTAACACAGGACCAGATAAGGCTTTTGAATGTTTCAGCAAACAGCAGCATCGAGAGAATAATTGATATCATTCCAAATATAATTGAAGATATCAAGGAAATTATTCAAAGAAGATGATAGCAAGGTAGCCTTGCTATCATCTTTTTTTATATGAAAGAATAGAAATTAAATTGAAAATGATTTAGAGAGGTAATGAAAATGAGAAAGAAGAGAATAGCAGAAAAGAGTTCAAAAGCACCGATAATAAAAGCAATAACAGTAGCCTTGATTCTTCTTTTTATCCTTGCATTAAAGTTCAAATATATTCACATTAAAAATTTTTCATTTGAAAAAGCTAAGCTTTATTTTCAGCGTGATGAAAAAGTTTATTCGGACTTAGTAAAATGGGTAGAAGATTTTTTACAGCCTTTATCTTTTTCAAAACCGGCAAGCAAGGACAGCTTGACAAAAAGTTTATCTTCTACATCCTACATATATCCTGTAGATGGTCAAATTCAATCCTCTGACGATGGAGGAACTTTTATTATAGTTAAAAAGAAAACTAATATTCTCAGTCCCTGTGATGGAAAGGTAGTAGAAATTATTAAAAAAGGTGAAACTTTTGATATTATCATACAGCAAGGTAGCAGGATACTTTATAGGCTTGAAAATGTTGATGTTTTAAACGTTCAAAAAGGGGAAGTTTTAAAAAAAGGTGAGATAATAGGATATAAGCTGCCATTTGACCTTGTGGGAAAAGATTTTATATATTTTAAGAGAGAAGAAATAATGTAGTTTAGAAATATTTCACAAATGACATTTCAAGCTAATTTATGCTATACTAAATTTAGACAAAAATCGACAAATTAGAATGGGCAAAACAAAGTAAAAATAGAGGATGGGGCAAGGTGGAGCTGAGATTTAAAATACTTGTTCTTACACTGATAGTAGCATTCTTACCATCAACCATTGTAGCTATATATGTAATGAACAACATAATTCCTCAGTATGAGAAAATTACCTATGATTACTTTGTGAACAAACAACAACAAACATTAGAGAGGATAACTCAAAAGATTTTTGATGATATGACTACTATAGCGAAAGATTATGCTATTTGGAATGAACTCTACAGAGCTGTTGTGACAAAGGATGAAGAGACAATCAACTTTTACTGGACAAGCTGGCTCTATCAAAAACCTTACAATTTTTCTTTAATAATTGGTTTTTCGAAAGAGGGGAAGATTATTTCGTATCATTCTCCATTTGGGGATATTAAAAGCTCTGACAATACAAAAATATTCAAGATATTCAAAAAAGTAATAAGTACAGTCTACCCTTCTGATGATATAAATTTAATACCTGTTGAAAGAGGCTTTCTTAAAATAAACGGTAAAGTGTTTGCATTTGTATGTTCTCCTGTCTTGGATGACAAAGATTTAGCAAAACCTGTTGCTGGAGCCCTTTTTCTGGCAAGGGATATTGATGAGTTTGTGTCTTTGATACAGCCTTATATTGTGGATAGGATATATTTCGTGGATAAAACAAATACAACTACCGAAGAAAACTTTCTTAAAAATCATGTTGAGCTATTTGATATTGAAGGCTATAGGATAGGAACACTTGTAATTGACTATAACGAAAAAACACTTGTGAATATAAAAAGACACTTTGAAAAACTGCTTATTATTACATTTTCGTTTCTCATGGCTTTGACTTTACTTATTGCATTTTTAGGCGGAGTATATCTTACAAGAAGGGTTATTCAGCTTGAAGATTATGCTATTTCGCTATTTTCTGGCATAAACGGTGATGTAACCACTCCAAAACCAAACGTAAAAAAAGAAGGAAGGTTTAAAAATGTAGAGTTAATTTTGGAATATTTTTCAAACGAAATAAAAAGCAAGATTTCGATATTAAAGCAGCAGGATAAGCTCTTGAAAGAACTATTTGAGAAAGAGAAGAGAAACTTTGAAGGAGCGATAAAGCTTTTAATTTCTATTATTGAAATGAAAGACCCTTACACTAAAGGACACGCAGAAAGGGTTATGAAATACAGCAAGAAAATAGGAGAAAAACTGTTTTCAAAGGGATATAAGATAGACCTGTTTGACTTAGAAATTGCCGCATATCTTCACGATATTGGCAAGATTGTAATTCCGGAAAGTATCTTAAACAAACCTGACAAGCTCACGCAAGAAGAATATTCCATAGTCAAAAGACATTCATTGGATGGTTATAACATTCTTTCAAACATTGAATATTTTGATAACATAAAAGAGGTTGTTCTGTATCATCACGAGAATATAGATGGAAGTGGCTATCCACTGGGGATAAAAGGAGACAAAATTCCTCTTGAGTCAAAGATAATCTCTGTTGCAGATGTATTTGATGCTCTTACCACAGACAGACCTTACCGCAAGGCTTTTTCAGAGGAAAAGGCTTTAGAGATTATGAAAGAAGAGGTTGGCAAGAAGTTTGACCCGGAAGTTTTTGAGGCTTTTTTGAATGTGCTTAAAGAGGAAAAAATCTCAAATTCGGTAGAGATGAAGATAGATGGATAAGTACAAGCTTAAAATGTTACTTGAGTCTGATGAGGGACCGAAACTTGATTTTAAACAGTCTCTTTCACTTGAGACAGATGGTGAAAAGAAAGAGCTTGTAAAAGACGTCATTGCCATTGCAAATTCAAGAGGTGGAAGGGGCTATATCATCTTTGGGGTTGAAGATAAGACAAAAAGAATTGTTGGAATCAAAGACGAGAACATCTCTGAAGAAAAAATTCAGCAGATAATCTCAAGCAGGTGTGACCCACCTGTATCAATTAAATTTGAGATTGTAGAGTACGATGGTAAAAAACTTGGCGTGCTTACAATATACAAAAGCAGTCTAAGACCTCATCAGATGGTCCAAAACGGCGTGTTTTATATAAGACGGGGGTCAACAACAGACGTTGCAAGAAGAGAAGAGATAGCATCTATGTTTGAAGAAAGCGGCAGCATCAATTTTGAGATGTCTATTGTAAGAAATGCAAATTTAAATGATCTTGAACCTGAGCTAATCTCTATATTTTTTAGAAGAAGTGGCATTTCATCAGAGTGGGGTAACTTAATTTTGCTTGAAAGTTTTGGGATTGTTCAAAGAGATAGAGAAAATAATAATCTTTATCCTACCTTAGCAGGTATTCTTGTGTTTGGAAAATATCCGGAGAGATTTTTGCCGTCAGCGTATTTGACAATTGAATTTTTTGACCAAATTCAGATTATTTGTGGTAACATATATAGTATAATCAAAAAGACTATAAATTTTTTTACTCAGAAGTATCCTCAGACGGACCTATGGGCTTTGTTCGAAGCAATTGGAAATGCACTTGTTCACAGGGATTATTATGACCTGACAAGATGCACGGCAGTCAAGATTTCCGAAAGAAGCATAGAAGTTGCAAATCCTGGATGTCTTCTTGAGAGCAACATGATATTTAGTATGGGGAGAGAAATTATACCAAGGCGTCGAAATCCGTGGATTTATCAAAAAATGATAATTTTAGACGACAACAATCTCTTTTTGAAAGCCGGCAAGGGAATATCAAGGATAAGAAAAACATATCCAAACGTTAAGATTATAAATATAAATTCCCAAAATACATTTAAAATCATATTGCCACCTATTGATAAACTGTAAAAAAGAGGAGTAATGAAAAATGGTCAAGGGAAAGGTAATTAGTCTCAATCCTACATCCTCAATGTATTTTAAAATTGGGATTAAACATTACGAAAAGGGAGAAGTAGAGCTTGCCATAAAAAGGCTTATGAAAGCTCTTGAACTTGATAATAAAAATGTTGAGATAAAGTTTAACTTGGCTGGGCTTTTAGCACAGGTTGGGGATTTTGAAACTTCAAATAAACTCTTGAGCGAGCTTACAAAAGATAGTCCAGAGTTTTATGACTCGTTGTTTGGACTTGGATGTAATTTTTTTGAGATGGGCAAGTTCAAGGAGGCAAAGAATTTTTTAAAGAGGTATGTGAAGCTTAGCAACAATATTGAGTTTAAAGAGGCGGCAGAGGACCTTATTGACTTTATTGAAAGTCAGGAAGAGTTCGAAAAAGAACAAAAAGAAATTGAAAAATATTCGAAGTTGTTAGAAAGAGGAAATTTTCTTCTTGAAAGTGGAAGATATGAAGATGCAATGAAATATTTCAAGATGATATTGGCAAAAGATGATAGTGTCCTTGCTGCAAGGAACAACCTTTCACTTGCTTATTTTTATATGGGTGATATTCAAAGAGCAATTGAAGAGGCAAAAAAAGTACTTCAAATTGACAAGTACAATGTATATGCAAACTGTAACTTGGCATTTTTCTATAGTAGCATAGGAAAAGAAAGAGAGATGAAAAGGCATTTAAAAGTGGTATTGGACATAAAAACATACGATAGTAAAGATAAAATAAAGATTTTAGACACTCTTATCAAGTTAAATCAGCACAGCGAAATTGCCCAGCGTGCAAATGAACTTTTTGAGATTACAAGAGAGCCGTATTTTAAACATATTGAAGCAATAAGTCTTTACAATACACGAAAGTACATGAAAGCAAAGAAAATTTGGGAGTTCTTAAAAAAGAATTTTGAAGTGCCTGAGATAAGGATTGACTATTTTTTGAAGAAAGTCGATAATGTAATAAAGACATTTGAAAAAGACACTATAGATTATTTCGAAACAGGTTTTAAGTTTTTGGAAGGCATGGACGAAAAGGAGTTTAGAAGACAGCTCCAAAGTCATATTGACAATTATTTTTCTCAAACTGTCGAGGAAAATGGACAAAAAGTTATGGAAATTCTTTACCAGCATGTTGAATTGAATCAGAAAGACCAAGAGGCTATTTTTGACCTTCTAAAAAATCTTCCACTTGAAAAGCCCAGGTTAAATCTTCATGCAATTGCTGCAATTGTTTGGTATGTGTTCAAAAAGTACATGAAAAGAGAGAAAATAAAACAAAAAGATGTAGCCAAGACTTTTGGAATCTCGCAGGCAGTTTTCTCTAAGTGGTTTGGTGATTTCAAAGAGCTTTTGCTAAACAAGGAAGTTTAAAATACTATCTTTTCACAAAAGGAGGAATTAGTAGCACAATGGACAAAATAGCTGTAACACTTCCAGATGGGAAAATAGTGGAAGCAGAAAAAGGAATATCTGCTATGGAGTTTATAAAGACAATCTCTATGAGACTTTACAAAGAGGCAGTTGCGTGCAAGATTGACGGTGTTTTGAAGGATTTGTGGACATCTCTTGAAAAAGATTGCAGCTTTGAGGTTGTGACATTTTCAAATGATGAGGGTAAAAAGGTTTACTGGCATACAACCTCGCACATTTTAGCTCAGGCTGTCAAAAGGCTTTTTGGGGACAAAGTAAAGCTTGGCATAGGACCTGCAATTGACAATGGTTTTTATTACGACTTTGATGTTGAAGAGTCAATTACAATGGAGCTTTTAGAAAAGATTGAAGAAGAGATGCAAAAAATAATAAAAGAAGACTTAAAGATTGAGAGATTTGAACTCTCAAGAGAAGAAGCAGTCAAGCTTATGCAGGAAAAGGGAGAAAATTATAAAGTTGAACTTATAAATGACATTCCAGAGGGTGAAACTATATCTTTTTACAGGCAAGGTGAATTTGTTGACCTTTGCACAGGTCCGCATCTTCCTTCAACAGGGAGAGTAAAAGCATTCAAACTACTTTCTGTAGCAGGTGCGTATTGGCGAGGAAATTCTAAAAATAAAATGCTTCAAAGAGTTTATGGAATATCATACGAAAAAAAATCCCAACTTGATGAATACCTTACAATGCTTGAAGAAGCAAAGAGAAGAGACCATAGAAAGCTTGGAAGAGAGCTTGATTTATTTGATATTTTTGAGGAAGGGCCAGGATTTCCTTTCTTTTTGCCAAAAGGGATGATTATAAGAAACATATTAGAGGATTTTTGGAGAGAAGAACATAAAAAAAGAGGTTATCAGGAAATAAAAACTCCCATAATGTTAACAAAAGACCTTTGGGTTCAGTCAGGACATTGGGATCATTATAAAGAAAATATGTATTTTACCAAAATAGATGATCAGGAATTTGCAATAAAACCTATGAACTGTCCGGGTAGCATATTGGTTTATAAAAGAAAATCACATTCATATAGGGAACTTCCTGAGCGACTGTGTGAACTTGGGCTTGTTCACAGACATGAGCTATCTGGTGTATTGCATGGTCTTATGAGAGTTAGATGTTTTACACAAGACGATGCTCATATATTCATGTTACCATCACAGATAAAAGATGAAATAAAAGGTGTAATTGATCTTATTGATTATTTTTATAGTGTATTTGGTTTCAAATATCATGTTGAACTTTCAACAAGGCCTGAAATTTCGATGGGAACAGATGAACAATGGAATATGGCTGAAACTGCCCTAAAAGAAGCTTTAGAGGAAGTAGGTATAGATTACAAAATAAATGAAGGTGATGGGGCTTTTTATGGACCCAAAATTGATTTTCATCTGGAAGATAGTTTGAAAAGAACGTGGCAGTGTGCAACAATTCAACTTGATTTTCAAATGCCAGAAAGGTTTGACTTATATTATATAGGTGAAGATGGTGCAAAACATAGGCCAGTAATGCTACACAGAGTTGTTTTTGGCAGCATAGAGAGATTTATTGCAATACTTACTGAACACTTTGCTGGTGCATTTCCGGTATGGTTAGCACCAACTCAAATAAGAGTAATACCAGTATCTGATAATTTCAATGATTATGCAGCTAAAATATCCCAAACACTAAAGGAAAATGGATTCAGAGTTGAAGAAGATTACCGATCAGAAACTGTAGGGTATAAAATAAGAGATGCTCAACTACAAAAAATACCATATATGGTGATTGTGGGTGAAAAAGAGCGAAGGGAAAATACTATAGCAGTGAGAGACAGAAAGAAAGGGGATTTGGGTTCATTTACCATTGATAAGTTTGTATCAATGGTGAAAGAGAAAGTAGAGAAAAAGGTTATAGAATAAAAATTAAAAAGGCTGCCAGAACATTATTAATGAGAACATGGGCTTTTTAATGTGGCAGCCTTTTTTAAATTCTTTTGTTATATACAAAATAAATTTCAAAAAGGGGCGAACTGATATGGAAGTTATATGGGAAGAGCCGTATGAGTCTTTTTCAAGATTTATAAATAAAAATGGTTATAAATCTTTGCTGATTATATGCGATAAAAACACCTTTGATGTGTGTGCTAATAAAGTCAAAGAAACAGCTGAAAAAGCCAATATTAAATATAAGATTGTATGTTTTGAGCCAGATGTTGTGGCAGATGAGTATGCGCTTGGAAAGGTTTTGTTTGAGATAGAACAAGCAGATATATTTGTGGGGGTAGGAAGTGGAACAATCTCTGACATAACACGGTATACAGCATACAAGTTCAAAGTCCCGTTTGTTTTGTTTCCAACAGCACCTTCAATGGACGGGTTTGCTTCTTCTGTTGCAGCACTTACCATAAATGGTTTAAAAACAACAGTCTTGGCATCATCGCCAGAGTTTATCTTTGTGGATATGGAGGTGATAGAAAATTCACCTGAAATTTTAAAGAAGGCAGGATTTGGAGACTTGATGGGTAAGATTACTGCTCTTCTTGACTGGCAACTTTCGCACATTATTTTTGATGAGACGATAAATTTGGAAGTTTTACAAATTGTGAAAGATACATATCTAAAAACTCTGAAATCAGTGGGCGAAAACCACTTTCATAAGAATTTATTGGAAGGTCTAATAACCTCTGGTATTATGATGGCAAGAGTTAACTCTTCGCGTCCTGCGTCAGGCTGTGAACACCATCTTTCTCATTTTTGGGAATATCACAGAATAAAAACTTATCATGGGATAAAAGTTGGGCTTGCAACCCTTTATGTGCTGAGGTTTTATGAGCACTTTTTAAATCTTGATAAATCCAGAATTCTTGAAAGGAAAGAATATAAAGTAGATATTAAAGCGTGGGAAGATATGATAAAGAGAGGATTTCAACCAACTTTTGAAAGTATAATAAAGCAAAATATTGGAAGAGTAAGCAAGTTAAATGATAAAGAGTTTAGGAGTAATGTGATAAACAGGCTTGTTGAAAAGAAAGAGGTTATAGATAAGTTGATAAGAGACGCAATTGGTGTGTATGGTGAGCTGATTGATGCTTACAAAAAACTTGAAATGCCCATGAATTATTGGGAGATTGGTATAGATGAGAATCTTTTTAAGATATCATTTTTATGTGCACCGAATATCAGAGAAAGGTTTACCATACTGCATTTGTACGAATTTTTAGGCTTGACAGATGAAGTTGTACGAAGCTTCTGAGTATGTTCTGTTTTGATACCAGCAATTTTGGGAATAAATATTAATGAAAAATGATTGTATTGGTGATGAGTTTATGTACAAGGTATTGGTTGTTGACGATTCGGCATTTATGAGACAGCTCATAAAATCTATTTTAGAAAGTACAGGCAAATTTGTTGTTACAGTTGCTCAAACTCCTCTCATTGCACTTGACAGGGTTAGAAAGTTCAAGTTTGATGTGATAACAATTGACTATGAAATGCCATATATGAACGGTGTTGAGCTTATAAAAAAGATAAAAGAGATAACAGATACAAAGATTTTGATGATAAGTGCGTACACGCGCCCAGGAGCTTACACTACATTTGAGGCATTGTCAGCAGGCGCTTTCGATTATATTCTAAAGCCGTCTTCTGAAGAAGAACTTGAAGAGTTCAAGTATGAGCTAATCAAAAAACTTACTGCGGTGTGCGAAGAGTGTAAAAAGGAAGACACATCAAAAGTACATGAACTTCCAGCTGCCGTTGAAGGAAAAATTTTACTGGAAGAGAGTATTGTTGAGAGGGTAAGGTTGGCAAGGGTTATCGGTATAGGTATATCCACGGGTGGTCCACCAGTTTTAGAAAGGATGTTTAAGTCATTGAAAAAAGATTTTCCTATTCCTATTCTTGTTGTTCAGCACATGCCGCCAAACTTCACAAAACCGTTTGCTGACAGACTTGCTACCATTACATCAAAATGTATAAAAGAAGTTTCTGATAAGGAAGAGATAAAGGGTGGTTGCATCTACATTGCGAAAGGCGGTTATCATTTAGCAGTGGAAGAGATGAATGGAAAGCTCTTTACACGGGTGCTTGACCTTGAGAAGATAAAAAGCCACAAACCTTCGGCAGACATTCTTTTCAGTTCAATAGCAGAAGCCTGTGGAAGAGCTTCTGTTGGAATTGTGATGACAGGAATGGGTTCTGATGGGAGCGACGGGATTTTAGAGATGAGAAAAAAAGGGGCGCTCACAATTGCACAGGATGAAAAAAGTTGTGTGGTTTTTGGTATGCCAAAAGCGGCCATTGAAAAGGGAGCAATTGAGCTTGTTTTAAACCCTGACCAGATTGTTGAGCTTTTAAATAGAGTATGAAGGGTTTAATAAAGATTGACAATTCTCAAAAAAGATGACCACTGGAAAAGCTTTTAAGTAAGTGGTCATCTTTATTTTTTAAAACTTGGACAGAAAATTTTATTCACTTCATTGACACAAAAAAGTGCTTATGTTATAATAACAAAATGCGTTAATATGGGTATAACTTCCTTTCAACTTGGACTATTCCAATTAAAGCTGAGATATCGTGAGGCTTTCAAGAATAGATTGTATTTTTAAGGAAATAATAATAAAGATAAGGAAATTTTTTAAGAGGTGATATAGTTGGCACTACCTCGTCCTGTGCAATATGGCAAAGTTCAAAGAATGAGTTATGGTAAGGTTAAGGAAGTTCTGGATTTGCCATATCTTTTGGAAATCCAGAAAAAGTCATTTCAATGGTTCTTAGATGAAGGACTGAGAGAGGTCTTAAGAGAGATATCTCCGATTAAAGATTACAGTGAGACCTTGCTTTTGGAGTTTGTAGACTATTATTTTGATGGGCCACCTAAATATTCGGAACAGGAGTGCAAAGAAAGAGATGCAACATATGCAAGACCTCTAAAGGTAAAGGTCAGACTTATAAACAAAGAAACAGGTGAGATAAAAGAACAGGACATTTATATGGGCGAATTCCCAATTATGACTGAAACAGGAACATTTATCATCAACGGTGCGGAAAGAGTTATTGTAAGCCAGCTCATCCGTTCACCTGGGTGTTACTTTGCATCTTCCATTGATAAGCAAGGAAGAAAGATATTTTCAGGGACTCTTATTCCAAACAGAGGTGCGTGGCTTGAATTCGAAACGGATGCAAGCGAGCTTTTGTCTGTCAGACTTGACAGGACAAGAAAGGTTTCTCTCACAACCCTGTTGAAGGCTTTTGGGCTTTACAATCAGCAGATGATATTTGAAAAGTTTGGCGAGGATGAGAGATTGAAAGCTTCGCTTGAGAAAGAAGCCAATAAAGGTGAGCTTGGCAATCCAGTTGAGAATGCACTTTTAGAGGTATATAGGAGACTTAGACCTGGTGAGCCGCCAAATGTTGAAAATGCTCGAAATCTTCTTTACAATATGTTTTTTGATCCGAGAAGGTATGATTTAGCAAAAGTGGGAAGATATAAATTCAACAAAAAATTGTCGCTGTGGAAGAGGATTTTCAACAAAAGAGCTGCCCAGGATGTAGTTGATCCGAGGACTGGAGAGATATTGGTCAAAGAAGGAGAGGTAATTACAAGAGAGATTGCTACTCAAATTCAGGATGCTGGTATCAACGAGGTATGGGTATATGCAGATGAAGAGAGAGAATTTAAGGTTGTTGGAAACAATACAGTAAAACTTGATAGATATGTAGAATTTGATGTATCTGACCTTAACATAAAAGAGCTTGTTTACAAGCCTGTTTTGGAAGATATTCTTAAGACAACAAATGATGTTTCTGAGATTAAGAGGCTTATAAAAGAAAGAGAAAGAGAACTTGTTCCATACTGCCTTACAATAGACGATATATTTGCAGCAACAAGCTATTTCTTGGGGCTCAAGTATGGTATCGGTACAACTGATGACATTGACCATTTGGGCAACAGGAGGGTAAGAGCAGTAGGCGAACTTTTGCAGAACCAGTTCAGAATTGGTCTTGCGCGAATGGAAAGAGTTATTCGTGAGAGAATGAACATACACGATATTGATACAGTAACTCCTCAGACACTGATAAATATAAGACCAGTAACAGCAGCTATCAAGGAGTTTTTTGGTTCAAGCCCGCTGTCACAGTTTATGGACCAGGTAAATCCACTGGCAGCACTTACAAACAAAAGAAGACTTTCAGCTTTGGGACCAGGTGGACTTTCGAGGGACAGAGCAGGATTTGAAGTGAGAGACGTGCATCATTCTCATTATGGAAGGATGTGTCCTATCGAGACGCCAGAAGGTCCAAACATTGGTCTTATAACCTCTTTGGCAACATATGCAAGGGTCAACGAGTACGGATTTTTGGAAACGCCTTACAGAAAGGTTGACAAAAAAGAAGCAAGGGTTACAGACGAGGTTGTGTATCTTACTGCTGATGAAGAAGACACATACAGGATTGCTCAGGCAACAGAACCTGTTGATGAAGAAGGAAGATTCATAAATCAAAGAGTTACAGTAAGATTTGGCGAAGAAATTATAGAGGTTGACAAACATGAGGTTGACCTTATAGATATATCTCCAAAACAGATAGTTTCAGTTTCAACATCGCTTATTCCATTTTTGGAGAACGACGATGCAAACAGAGCTCTCATGGGTTCTAACATGCAGCGCCAGGCAGTGCCGCTTTTGACAACAGAGTCTCCGATAATTGGAACAGGTGTTGAATACAGGGCTGCGGTTGACTCTGGTGTGTGCATTCTTGCCAAAAAAGATGGTGT
This sequence comes from Caldicellulosiruptor hydrothermalis 108, assembly GCF_000166355.1. NCBI lineage: Bacteria > Bacillati > Bacillota > Caldicellulosiruptorales > Caldicellulosiruptoraceae > Caldicellulosiruptor > Caldicellulosiruptor hydrothermalis. The sequence continues at coordinate 1,914,797 of NC_014652.1, read as the reverse complement.
TGTTGAAAAGGTATCTGCTGATGAGATTGTTATCAGAAATAATGATGGAACAAAGGATGTATATCATCTTTTGAAGTTCAAAAGGACCAACCAAGGAACATGTTTTAACCAAAGACCGATAGTCAGAAAAGGCCAAGAAATCAAAGCAGGAGAAGTTATAGCAGACGGACCATCAACTGACCATGGAGAGCTTGCACTTGGCAAAAATGTTCTTGTTGCATTCATGCCATGGGAAGGATATAACTATGAAGATGCTATTTTGATTTCAGAAAGACTTGTTAAAGAGGATGTTTATACATCCATTCATATAGAAGAATATGAATGTGAGGCAAGAGATACAAAGCTTGGTCCTGAGGAAATAACAAGAGATATTCCAAATGTAGGTGAAGATGCAATAAAGGATTTAGATGAAAGAGGAATCATTAGAATTGGTGCCGAAGTAAAAAGTGGTGATATTTTGGTTGGGAAAGTTACTCCCAAAGGTGAGACAGAGCTTACTGCAGAAGAAAGATTGCTTCGTGCTATATTTGGTGAAAAGGCAAGAGAGACAAGAGATACTTCATTGAGAGTACCACATGGCGAAGGCGGAATAGTTGTAGATGTAAAGGTATTTTCGCGCGACAAAGGAGACGAACTTCCACCTGGTGTGAACCAGCTTGTGAGAGTATATGTTGCTCAGAAACGAAAAATCTCTGTTGGCGATAAAATGGCGGGTCGACATGGTAACAAAGGCGTTATTTCAAGAATTTTGCCAGTTGAAGACATGCCATTTTTACCGGATGGTACACCTGTTGATATAGTTTTAAATCCTCTTGGTGTGCCATCACGTATGAACATTGGTCAGATTTTAGAAACACACCTTGGATATGCGGCAAAAGCGCTTGGATGGAAGGTTGCAACCCCTGTTTTTGACGGTGCAAAAGAGGAGGATATTGAGGAGGCATTAAAGCTTGCAGGTTTGAAACCAACGGGGAAGACCATTCTCTATGATGGCAGAACAGGTGAGCCATTTGATAATGAAGTAACTGTTGGTTACATGTACATGCTAAAGCTTGTACATCTTGTTGATGATAAAATCCATGCACGATCAACAGGACCGTATTCGCTTGTTACTCAGCAGCCTCTTGGAGGTAAAGCTCAGTTTGGTGGTCAGAGATTTGGCGAGATGGAAGTTTGGGCGCTTGAAGCATACGGTGCTGCATATACACTGCAAGAACTTTTGACTGTGAAATCTGACGATGTGACAGGAAGAGTCAAAACTTATGAAGCAATAGTGAAAGGTGAAAATATACCAGAGCCTGGGATACCAGAGTCTTTCAAGGTGCTTGTAAAAGAGCTTCAGAGTTTGTGTTTAGATGTCAAACTCTTGTCAGAGGACAACAAGGAAATTGAGCTAAAAGAATCTGTCGATGAGGATGAGCAGCCACAAGGGCTTGGAGCTTTTGAGATAGGCGACGATGAAATAGAAGATGACAAAGATATTCAAGATGACAAGGAGAAGTTTTATGAGGATTTGATGAATGCAACGCAAGAAGACGACCAAGGTGATATAGATGATATAGATGAGTAAAACCTCAAAAAGGTGGGTGTTAAGACCGATGGATTTGTTCAATTTCGATGCTATTAAAATCAGTCTTGCTTCTCCTGAAAAGATAAGAGAATGGTCGCGCGGTGAGGTTAAAAAACCAGAGACCATAAACTATAGAACACTCAAGCCCGAAAAAGATGGACTTTTCTGTGAAAAGATTTTTGGTCCAACAAAGGACTGGGAATGCCACTGCGGAAAATATAAAAAGGTCAAATATAAAGGTGTTGTTTGTGATAAGTGCGGTGTTGAAGTGACAAAAGCAAAGGTAAGACGTGAGAGAATGGGGCACATTGAACTTGCTGCCCCTGTCTCTCACATCTGGTATTTTAAAGGTGTCCCAAGCAGAATGGGACTTATTTTGGATATGACACCACGAAATTTAGAAAAGGTTTTGTACTTTGCTGCATATGTGGTAATTGACCCAGGCGATGTACCAAATTTGGAAAAGAAACAAATTCTTTCTGAAAAAGAGTACAGGGAACTAAAAGAGAAGTATGGCGACAGGTTCAAGGCAGGAATGGGAGCAGAGGCAATTAAAGAGCTCTTGAAAGAGATTGACCTTGATAAGCTATCGCAGGAGCTGAGGCAAGAACTTGAAACTGCAACAGGCCAGAAAAAGTTAAAGATAATCAAAAGGCTTGAGGTTGTTGAAGCTTTTAGAAAATCTGGTAACCGTCCTGAATGGATGATACTTGATGTTATACCTGTTATCCCACCTGAACTTCGTCCAATGGTCCAGCTTGACGGCGGAAGGTTTGCAACATCAGACCTAAATGACCTTTACAGAAGAGTGATAAACAGAAACAACAGGCTCAAAAAACTCATGGATTTGGGTGCACCAGACATAATCATTAGAAATGAAAAGAGAATGTTGCAAGAAGCTGTTGATGCTCTTATAGACAATGGAAGAAGAGGAAGACCGGTAACAGGTCCTGGTAACAGACCACTAAAATCACTTTCTGATATGCTCAAAGGAAAGCAGGGAAGATTCAGACAGAACCTTTTGGGGAAAAGAGTTGACTATTCAGGGCGTTCTGTTATAGTTGTAGGGCCTGAGCTTAAGATTTACCAGTGTGGTCTTCCGAAAGAGATGGCTTTAGAGCTTTTCAAACCGTTTGTCATGAAAAAGCTTGTTGAAAAAGGAATTTGCAACAACATAAAAAATGCAAAAAAAGCTGTTGAAAGACAGAGAAGTGAAGTTTGGGATATATTAGAAGAAGTAATAAAAGACCATCCAGTACTGCTAAACCGAGCACCCACTTTGCACAGGCTTGGTATTCAGGCTTTTGAGCCAGTACTTGTTGAAGGAAGGGCTATAAGACTTCATCCACTTGTTTGTACAGCGTACAATGCTGACTTTGACGGTGACCAGATGGCGGTACACGTTCCACTTTCTGCCGAGGCTCAGGCTGAAGCCAGGTTTTTGATGTTATCTGCAAACAACCTGTTAAAGCCGGCAGATGGCAAACCTATTGTAGTTCCAACCCAGGATATGGTTTTGGGAATTTACTACCTCACTCTTGAAAAGAAAGGTGACAAGGGTGAGGGGATGATATTCTCATCAGAAGAAGAAGCGCTTTTGGCATATGAGCACAAAGTTGTTGGTCTTCATGCAAGGATAAAGGTTAAAAGAACAGCAGAAGTAAACGGAGAAGTTATCTCTGGACTTGTTGAGACAACAGTTGGCAAAATCATATTAAATCAGGTAATACCGCAGGACCTTGGTTTTGTTGATAGAAGCAAGAGAGAAAATCTTTTGAAGTATGAAATTGACACACTTGTTGACAAAAAGATGCTTGGAAAAATTATTGACAGGTGTATAAAGGTTTATGGAAATACCCGAACGGCAGAGATACTGGACGAGATAAAAGAACTTGGATTTAAATTTTCAACAAGAGGAGCAATTACCATCTCAGTTTCGGACATGGTAATTCCAGAAGTCAAGCAAAAGCTCATAGCAGAGGCAGAACAAAAGGTTGAGAACATTGAAAAACTATACAGACATGGTTTGATTTCTGACCAAGAAAGATATGAACAGGTAATTTCTATATGGAACCAGACAAAAGACAAGCTTACCGAAGAGCTTATCCAGAGCCTTGATGAGTTCAATCCAATATTTATGATGGCAAATTCGGGTGCAAGGGGTTCCAAAAACCAGATATCACAGCTTGCTGGTATGAGGGGACTGATGGCAAATCCGTCTGGTAAGACAATAGAGATGCCGATTAAATCAAACTTTAGAGAAGGACTCAATGTTATAGAGTTTTTCATCTCAACACACGGTGCACGCAAAGGGCTTGCTGACACAGCGCTCAGAACTGCAGACTCAGGATATTTAACAAGAAGACTTGTGGATGTTGCACAGGACATAATTGTAAGGGAAGAGGACTGTGGTACAGACAAAGGTATATGGGTTGAAGAGATAAGAGATGGCACAGAGGTAATTGAAACACTTGAAGAGAGGATTATTGGAAGATATGCAGCTTCTGATATTGTTGATGAAAAAACAGGTGAAGTAATAGTAAGCAAAAATGAGCTCATTACAGAAGAAATAGCTAAAAAGATAATAGATGCAGGAATCAACAGGGTATATGTAAGGTCAGTTTTAGAGTGCAAAACAAGATACGGTGTTTGTACGAAATGTTATGGACTTGACCTTGGTACAGGGCAGCCAGTGAATGTAGGAGAAGCAGTTGGTATCATTGCAGCACAGGCTATAGGTGAGCCGGGTACTCAGCTTACAATGAGAACATTTCACACAGGTGGTATTGCTGGGCAGGACATTACGCAAGGTCTTCCAAGGGTTGAGGAGCTGTTCGAGGCAAGAAAACCAAAGGGTGTTGCTGTGATTTCTGAAATAGAAGGGTATGTTTCAATAAAAGAAGACAAAAAGAGGACAATAACAGTTCGAAATGACAATGGTGAAGAGAGAACGTATGAGATACCGTACGGAGCAAGATTAAAGGTAAACGATGGGGATTATGTTCAGGCAGGAGATGAGCTGACAGAAGGTTCGATAAATCCGCACGACCTTTTGAGGATAAAAGGACCAAGAGGTGTTCAGAGCTATCTTTTAGCTGAGGTTCAGAAAGTTTACAAGATGCAGGGCGTTGACATAAACGACAAGCACATAGAGATAATAATCAGACAGATGATGAAGAAGGTCAAGATAGAAGACTCTGGTGATACCGAACTTTTGCCTGGTGACATTGTAGAGATACACAGGTTTGAAGAAGAGAACGACAAGGCAATAGCAGAAGGAAAACGTCCTGCGCTTGGCAGAAGGGTGCTTCTTGGAATAACAAAAGCAGCACTCTCTACTGAGTCGTTCTTGTCTGCTGCATCATTCCAGGAGACGACAAGGGTATTGACAGATGCAGCAATAAAAGGGAAAGTTGATCCTCTGATTGGTCTTAAGGAAAATGTCATCATTGGTAAGCTAATTCCTGCAGGAACTGGAATGGCAAAGTACAGAAATATTGTTATTGAAGAGAACCAGTAAGTTAGAAGTTTGAGTGGGTATACCTTAAAAAAGGTATACCCGCCAACAAGCAAAAATTTTTTTAAGATTACAACAAAAACAAAACAGGATGTGGTTTTAAACTTTCTTGACATAAAATAATTTGAGTGTTATTATATTTGAGTGTAATTTTACACCTTCCATGTAAAAGAGGGAGGAAGTGAATTTGTCATCATCAGACATTGAAGCTTTAAAAACTTCACCAAAGACAGTTGGTGCGCGCCAGACTGCCCAAGCTATCCAAAAAGGCAAAGCAAAGGTTGTTTTTGTCGCAAAGGACAGCGATGAGTGGGTAGTGAGGGATATAATAGATATGTGCAAGCAAAAAGGAATAAAGCTTGTATTCGTGGATTCCAAAAAAGAGCTTGGGAGAATTTGTGGTATAAGTGTGGCAGCATCGTCTGCCGCGATAATTGAATAAGATTTTTTCAAGGAGGTGCAAGAATGCCAACAATAAACCAGCTTGTTAGGTACGGCAGAGAGAAAAAAGTTGAAAAGTCAAAGGCACCAGCACTTCAAAAGGGTTTTAACTCTTTGAAGAAAAAGTATTATGATATCAGCTGTCCTCAGAGAAGAGGGGTTTGTACAGTTGTCAAAACTGTTACGCCTAAAAAGCCAAACTCAGCTTTAAGAAAAGTTGCAAGGGTAAGACTTACAAATGGTATTGAAGTGACAGCGTACATCCCTGGTATTGGTCACAACTTACAGGAACACTCAGTTGTGCTGGTAAGAGGCGGAAGAGTCAAGGACCTGCCAGGTGTTAGATACCATATTGTAAGAGGCACTTTGGACTGTGCTGGTGTTGCTAACAGAAGACAGTGCCGTTCCAAGTACGGTGCAAAAAGGCCAAAACAACAAGCAGCAGGCGCTGCAAAGAAATAAAAGATGTAAAAAGTATACGAAAAGAGCAGCATGAATATTTACAGTTTTGTAGAAGGAGGGGAATAGCTTGCCAAGAAAAGGGCCGGTTAAAAAGAGAGAGATATTGCCAGACCCGGTGTATAATGACAAGGTTGTTGCAAAGCTTATTAACAAAGTTATGTATGATGGTAAAAAATCAATTGCTCAGAAGATTGTATATGGTGCATTTGATATTATAAGAGAAAAAACAGGCAAAGATCCACTTGAAGTGCTTGAGGCAGCTCTCAACAATGTAATGCCTGTATTAGAAGTTCGTCCAAGAAGAGTTGGTGGTGCAACATACCAGGTGCCCATCGAGGTTGCACCAGATAGAAGGCTTTCTCTTGGAATTAGATGGCTTGTTGAGTATGCAAGAGAGAGAAAAGACAAAAGGACAATGAAAGAGAAACTTGCAGCAGAGATTATGGATGCAGCTAATAATACAGGTGGCGCAGTCAAAAAGAAAGAAGATACTCATAGAATGGCAGAAGCAAATAGAGCATTTGCACATTACAGATGGTAATACTATTTTGACAAGGAGGACAGAAGAAATTGCCCAGGCAGTTTCCACTTGAAAAAACAAGAAATATAGGTATTATGGCTCATATAGATGCGGGGAAAACGACAACAACAGAAAGAATTCTCTTTTACACAGGTAAGGTTCACAAGATGGGTGAAGTCCACGAAGGAACTGCTACCATGGACTGGATGGAGCAGGAACAGGAAAGAGGCATCACAATCACTTCTGCTGCTACAACATGTGAATGGAAAGGTCACAGGATAAACATTATTGACACACCAGGACATGTGGACTTCACTGTTGAGGTAGAAAGGTCTCTGCGCGTGCTTGATGGTGCAATTGCTGTGTTTTGTGCGAAAGGTGGCGTAGAACCACAGTCAGAGACTGTTTGGAGACAGGCTGACAAGTACCGTGTTCCAAGGATAGCTTATGTCAACAAGATGGACATAATGGGTGCAAACTTTTTCAATGTCATTGAGATGATGAAAGAAAGACTTGGTGCAAACCCGGTTGCAATCCAGGTTCCAATTGGGAAAGAGGATACTTTCAGAGGTATTGTTGACCTTCTCACAATGAAGGCTATAATCTATGTTGACGACCTTGGAAAAGTATCTCAGGAAACAGAGATTCCAGAGGACGTAAAAGACATTGCTGAAGAGTATAGAATTAAACTTTTAGAGGCTGTTGCTGAGACTGATGAAGAGATTATGATGAAATATTTAGAGGGTGAAGAGATTACAGTTGAAGAGCTCAAGGCTGCAATAAGAAAAGCTACAATCAACATGCAGATGACACCGGTACTTTGCGGTTCATCATATAGAAACAAAGGTGTTCAGCCACTTTTAGATGCAGTTGTTGACTATCTGCCATCACCGGTTGACATTGCTGCAGTAAAAGGATTTTCACCTGACACTGGTGAAGAGATTGAAAGAAAGACAAGTGAAGATGAACCATTCTGTGCACTGGCATTTAAGATTATGTCTGACCCATATGTTGGTAAACTGACATTCTTGAGAGTTTACTCAGGTGTTCTTCATGCAGGATCATATGTTTATAACTCAACAAAGAACAAGAAAGAAAGAGTAGGAAGACTTTTGCACATGCATGCAAACCACAGAGAAGACGTTGATGCAGTATATGCCGGTGATATCTGTGCAGCAATAGGTCTTTCCAATACTACAACAGGTGATACCCTCTGTGATGAAAATCATCCAATTGTCTTAGAGTCTATGGAATTCCCAGAACCTGTTATACAGGTTGCTATTGAACCAAAGACTAAAGCTGACCAAGAGAAGATGGGTATTGCACTGCAAAGACTTTCCGAAGAAGACCCGACATTCAAGGTATCTACAAACCACGAGACAGGGCAAACTCTCATTGCAGGTATGGGAGAGCTTCACCTTGAGATTATTGTTGACAGAATGAGAAGAGAGTTCAAGGTAGAGGTCAATGTAGGTAAACCTCAGGTTGCTTACAAAGAGACAATCAAGAAATCTGTCAAGGTTGAAGGAAAGTATATCAGACAGTCTGGTGGTAGAGGTCAGTACGGTCACGTTTGGCTTGAGCTTGAACCGCTTGAAAGAGGTGCAGGGTATGAGTTTGTCAACAAGATAGTCGGTGGTGTGATTCCAAAAGAGTTCATACCATCTGTCGATGCAGGTGTCCAGGAAGCAATGCAGTCAGGTGTTTTGGCAGGATATCCTGTAGTGGATGTAAGAGTTACGCTGTTTGACGGTTCATACCACGAGGTTGACTCGAGCGACATGGCGTTCAGAATTGCAGCAGCTCAAGCGTTCAGAGAAGGTATGAAAAAGGCAGACCCAGTACTCTTAGAGCCTATTATGAAGGTCGAGGTTGTTGTGCCTGAAGAGTACATGGGTGATGTCATGGGTGATATCAACTCCAGACGTGGAAGAATTGAGGGCATGGAACTTAGAGGAAATGCCCAGGTCATTCGTGCATATGTTCCGCTTGCAGAGATGTTTGGTTACGCAACAGACCTGAGGTCAAAGACACAGGGTCGAGGAACATACACCATGCAGTTTGACCACTATGAAGAGGTTCCAAAGAATATTGCTGATAAGATTCTTGAAATGAAGAATAAATAAGTGTTAAAATAATCTTAAACTGCGGTTGCAATTTTAAAAATTCACATAAATAAAATATTATTGTGAAGGAGGATAAAATCAGGATGGCAAAGGCTAAATTTGAAAGAACAAAACCACACGTAAACATAGGTACAATTGGACACGTTGACCATGGAAAAACAACATTGACAGCTGCAATCACAAAGGTTTTAGCTCTCAAAGGTAAAGCACAGTTTATGGCTTATGACCAGATTGACAAGGCTCCAGAGGAAAGAGAAAGAGGTATTACAATCAACACAGCACACGTTGAGTATGAGACAGACGCAAGACACTATGCACACGTTGACTGTCCAGGTCACGCTGACTACGTCAAGAACATGATAACAGGTGCTGCTCAGATGGACGGTGCAATCTTGGTTGTGTCTGCAGCAGACGGTCCAATGCCACAGACAAGAGAGCACATTTTGCTTGCACGACAGGTTAACGTTCCATACATCGTTGTATTCCTCAACAAGGTTGACATGGTAGACGATCCAGAATTGATTGAGCTGGTTGAAATGGAAGTAAGAGAGCTTCTTTCCAAGTATGGCTATCCAGGCGACGAAGTACCAATAGTAAAAGGTTCAGCTTTGAAGGCTTTAGAGTCAACATCACAAGACCCAAATGCTCCAGAATATCAGTGCATCTTAGAGCTCATGGATGCTGTTGACAAATACATCCCAACACCACAGAGAGACATTGACAAACCATTCTTGATGCCAATTGAAGACGTGTTCTCAATCACAGGTAGAGGTACTGTTGTAACAGGTAGAGTTGAAAGAGGAACACTCAAGACAGGCGAAGAGGTTGAAATAGTTGGTTTTGCTCCAGAGCCAAGAAAGACAGTTGTAACAGGTATCGAGATGTTCAGAAAGGTACTTGACGAGGCTGTTGCTGGTGACAATGTAGGGTGCCTTCTCAGAGGTATTCAGAAGAATGAGGTTGAAAGAGGTCAGGTTCTTGCAAAGCCAGGCACAATTAAACCTCACACCAAATTCAAAGCACAGGTTTACGTTTTGACAAAAGAAGAGGGTGGAAGACATACACCATTCTTCAATGGTTACAGACCACAGTTCTATTTCAGAACAACAGACGTTACAGGAACAATCACACTGCCAGAGGGTGTAGAGATGTGCATGCCTGGCGACAACGTTGAGATGACAGTTGAGCTTATCTCTCCAATCGCTATTGAGTCAGGACTCAGATTTGCTATCCGCGAAGGCGGAAGAACAGTTGGTGCAGGTTCTGTTACAACAATAATTGAATAATCAAAAAAGCCCAAGCCTAAGGTGAGAAAAGCTTTAAAGCTTTTCAGACTTAGGTTTGGGCTTTTTTTGGCTCAAAAGATTTTGTCCAAGATAAGGTGCTTCAAGGAGGTGTTTTTAACAAATCGTATGCCACGAATAAGAGAGTATTATCACAATATGATTCAAAAACTCAAGTCCCATCAGACAGAAGAGTATATGATTGATGAGTTTGTCTACAATCTTCTAAAAGAGTTTTCGCTGAATCTCAATAAGGAAATAGCAATTGTTTTGAACAGAAAAGGGAGAATTGAAGAGGTTCTAATAGAAAAGAAAGAATTTGCAGAGCTTGAAAACCAAGATTCTTTTCCTAAAAAGGCAGCGTTAATCTTTACAAAGTTATCTTCTGCATCACATCCTTCTATGCTTGACCTCTCCACACTTATAATGAAAAAGTATGACTATGTTATGACAATCTCGCTAAAAACTAAGGAGGCTACCATAGCTTTTTGGGGAAGGTATCTAAAAGAGGTTGAAACGGTTGGACCACACAAAATAGAATATTTTTACAATCTTGATATCTCATCCAAGATTTCAGAAGTGGATGAAAAGCAGAGGGAAAGAGAAAAAATTCACGAGATTTTGACAGAAAAAGAGGAAAGGGCTCTGCTTGTTGATGTGTGGCCAAAAAGTTCGTCTGAACATGACAGACACCTTTTTGAAGAGCTTGAGAGCCTGTGCAAGACAGCAGGGGTTAAAGTTGTTGACAAGGTGGTACAAGTAAGAAGGAGCATAGACCCTGCGTATTTTATAGGAAGGGGTAAGGCAGAAGAGATACTTTCTATCTGTCAGCAAAAAGACATTGACGTTGTGATATTCAACAGAGAACTTTCGCCTGCTCAGATAAAAAACTTAGAAGAGCTGCTTTTGAGAAAAGTGATAGATAGAACTGATGTTATACTTGACATATTTGCAAGGCGTGCAAGGACCAAAGAGGGAAAACTTCAGGTAGAACTTGCACAGCTTTTGACCCTGCTTCCGCGTCTGCGTGGGACTGGAGTGCTACTTTCAAGGCTTGGTGGTGGAATAGGGACGAGAGGGCCTGGTGAGACCAAGCTTGAGATTGACAGGAGACATATCCAGCGCAGGATTGAAGAGATAAAAAAAGAGCTTGAAAAGGTGAAAAAAAATAGAGAAGTTCAGAGGAAGAGCAGGGTAGAAAACCAGGTGCCGGTTGTATCAATAATTGGTTACACAAACGCAGGCAAGTCTACTCTCATGAACAGAATCTCAAAAGCAGATGTTCTGGTAGAAGATAAACTATTTGCAACACTTGATACTACAACAAGAAGAGTGTACCACAAGGGCAAAGAATTTTTGCTCACTGATACTGTTGGGTTTATAAGAAACTTGCCGCATCATCTTGTTGAGGCGTTTTCCTCAACATTAGAAGAGGTCAAGTATTCAAACCTTATACTGAACGTTGTAGATATATCTGACCCATATTATTATGACCACATAAAAGTATCTGAGGATTTGCTAAAGCAGCTTGGAGCAGAAAATATCCCTCTTATAAGGGTTTATAACAAGATAGATAAAGTGGACCTTTCAAGTGTGGATGTGTTTGACAATCTTCCACATGTTTTTATCTCTGCTCAGGATGGCAGAGGTATTGATACTTTGCTTGATATGATTGTTGAGAGGATTTAATTATATGAAATTTGTTGAATATGATGAATAAAGAGGGTATTATTAAAGTAGGGGGAAATTTTTATTAAAATAAAAGAAAGGGGTTGTCCGCATTGCTAATCCGTAATTGTGCTGGTGGAGTTGTGTTCTACCAGGGAAAAATCTTTATCATGAAGAACGAAAAGGGCGAATGGGTGTTTCCAAAAGGTGTTATCCGAAACGGCGAGATTGCGCCCGAAGTTGCGGTAAGAAGGGTCAAGGAAGAAGTTGGGATTGATGCTTCAATTCTCTCCACAGCAGGTCAAACAAGTTATGAGTTCTATTCTGTCACACGTCAGAGACCAGTTTGTAACAAGATTATATGGTATATCATGGAAGCAAAATCTCCCGAATTTTTGAAAGAGAACAAGGAAGAGAACGTTTTTGATGCCGGGTATTTTGACATTGAAGAGGCTATCCAGAAGATTACTTACAGCCAAGACAAGGCTCTGGCATCTTGTGCGTATGAACAGTACAAACAACTTGTGAATATTTAAATCACAATTTATAATATATATGGTGCAAAATTTTGACGGGCTGTCATTGAATTTAACATAAAATGACAGCCCTTTTTGATATGAAAATAGGTGTGTGATAATAAGAAAAAAGGAGATTAAAATAAAAATGGGATTTAAAACTATTGCTCAAAATGTCCGAGTAGAATTTGTTGAAAGAAAGTCAAGGTTCATTGCATCAGTTTTCAGGGTAGAAAATCAGCATGAGGTTAATACCTTCCTTGACCAGGTCAGAAAAGAGTTTTATGATGCAACACACAACGTGTATGCCTATACATATGGTATTGAATATCCTGTACAAAAATATTCGGATGATGGTGAGCCGCAGGGTACAGCCGGGCTTCCTGTCATGGAGGTAATAAGAAAGAGCAATGTTTCAAATGTGCTAATTGTAGTAACCCGCTATTTTGGCGGAATCCTGCTGGGCGCGTCAGGACTTGTCAGGGCGTATACACAGGCAGCTAGCCTCGGGCTTGAAAAAGCAGGTATTTTGGAGTATCATGAGTGTGAAGAGGTTTTACTGAGTATAGAATATTCTGATTTTGAGAAGATTAAATGGCTTGCTTCAAGGTTTAATACAAAGATAGAGAAGATTGAATATTCGCAAGTTGTAGATTTGTTGCTGGCAATCAAAAAAGAAGAGGTGGATGAGTTTATAAAGAACGTTTCAGATATTACATCCGGCAACTTCCTGGCTGACAAAAAAGGGATAGTTTTAAGAGCAATTTAGGAAAAAGGATGTGTATGTGCTGTGAACAAGAAAGAGAATGTGTGTAAATACCTTTTTACAAATCCACTTTATTTTGTTCAGAACATTTCGCTTCTTAACAATTTTGTAGCAGGAATAGCAGTGTTTTTGATATATATTGCACTTTTTACAATCTACGTTTACCTTCAGATTAGAAAAGGGTATGAAATAATGCCAGGGGAAGCAGGTCTTGTATTTTTTACAGACAGAATAAAATCCGATTTGGAGAATTTAAGACTGGCAAGGCTTATCATTACCCTTTTTTCAAACCAGATTTTTAGGCTTTTTATACTGGCGACCATAGTATTCTTAACAGCCTCCATTGTTACAAGAAAAAGAGCAAATATTTCCCAAGTGATAACCACGCTGACAGTATCATACCTTCTTCCATGCTATGCATTTTTGGTGGGTATTATCTTTTGGTTTTTACCCATCGGTTATGTAGTTTTTAAAGTGTCAGAGATGTTTTTCTTGATATCCGTTTATGAAGCACTTTCAAAGGGTTTCGGAATAACAAGAACAAAGGCCTTGGCAGTAGTATTTGTGATTGTGCTTTTCTACTGTTTGCTTTATATATATTCACCTTCAGTATTTCTTACGCCTTTTCTGATATAAAAGGATAAAGTAGCTAATTAGAAAGTATCCTGCTAAAAACAGAATAATAAAAACTTGCATTGAAGTTATGTTCAGATAAATGAGTATGGCAAATATAAGCAGGCACACAACTGCAAGTTGAAAGATGAGAAAGATTATTCTTTTTTCAAGAACGAATTCAAACTCAAGCTTTGCTATCTTTTCAATCATTATAATACATGAAATAAGGGCAAATATATTTGAAATCCAAATATAAGGGATTTCACTTTTGAAAAGTAATATTGCTGGGATATAGGCTATCAATCTTGCTACTGTCAGTACTGTATTTAAAATAAAATTAAAATTGACCTTATCAAGTGCATTAAGTAAACTTGAAAGTACAACAGAAAGATAATAAAATGCTATTGCAGGTGCAATGTGTTTAAGATACACTCCTGCTTGAGGGTTTTTGTATAGCAAATTACAAATCTGTACAGGAAAAAGTAAGAATATGCATGTTGCTGGCAATGAAATAGCAATGGTAAGCAAGAGAAAAGAGTTTATTCGAGAGTTTAGAGTTTTTGTGTTAATCTTTGTTTCAGAGATGGTAGGAACTATTATTATGGATAGTGAATTTATTATTACAAGTGGCAGGGTTGCTGCTGGGAAGCTCATGCCATTTATTATTCCATAGATGGAGATTGCTTTGGTTTTTGTATTGCCGATGCTTTCAAACATTTTGGGAATTATCATATTTTCAAATGATTGAAAAATCATTCCAAGGACACTGGCTGTGGCAAGTGGCACAGATACTTTGAATATATTAGAGGAAATCTGCACAATCTCAGAAAGCTTAATCGTAAATCGAATATTTTTGTATTTGAGCTTATATGATATCCAAAGGAAACTCAGACTTGAAAGTTCTCCTATAAGAATCCCTAAGAAAGACAAAAATAGCTTTGTGTCAAGCGAAGATGACTTTGCTACTGTCAAAAAAATGGGACAGGTGACAGAAAGTCTGACAATATTTTCAAACACCTCTGCCAAGGCAGGTGGAGTAGGATTTTGAATGCCATAAAAAAAGCCTTTCAAAATAGCTGACTGGGTGACAACCACAATACACACAATAAGAGGGTAGACCTTGTGTTTAAGATGTGAAGTAGCAAATACAATGTCACAGAAAAATGGATTTAATGCACAAAACAATATGGCAATTATAATGCTCCAGAAAAAGAGTATCCTGCTGATCACAAAGACAACTTTTTCTTTTAGCCCAGCTGAATAGCAGTTTTCAGCAATATATTTTGAAATGGCTGTCAAAATCCCACCGCTTGATATGCTGTAAAACAGGTAATAAAGTGTCATGCCAAATGTATAAAGTCCCATACCAACAGAACCAATTCTGCGCGATATGAACACTCTGTAAAAGAAAAAAAGACTGTATGTTAAAATATTACAAAGTGTAAGTATTACAATTTGGTTTAAAATCTTTTTATTCATCTTTCTTTCATAACAAATCAATCTTTGTTCATTATTAAATCTTATGTATCAATTTCATTTGACATTAGCTCTAAATCTAATTTATAATTCCATATTGAGCACAATAGCAGCTTAAAAGGTAGGGGGAAGCAAACTATGTCTGGACATTCAAAGTGGGCAAATATAAGGCACAAAAAAGAAAAGACAGACGCACAGAAAGGGAGACTTTTTACAAAACTTGGTAGGGAACTTATGGTTGTTGCAAAGATGTACGGCCCTGATCCTGAGACAAACCCGAAGCTCAGGGATGTAATCGCAAAAGCTAAGGCAAACAACATGCCCATGGATAAGATAATGGGGTTTATAAAAAGGGCAGCTGGTGAGATTGACACAACAGGATACGAAGACATTACGTACGAGGGCTATGGACCTGGCGGAGTTGCTGTTATTGTTGAGGCAATGACAAACAACAGAAACAGAACGGCCGGAGAGCTTAGACACATTTTTGACAAAAATGGTGGCAATCTTGGTCAAACAGGCTGTGTTTCATGGATGTTCAGCAGAAAAGGTGTCATAGTTATTGAAAAAGAAAGTTTTCCAGATGAGGACTTTGTGATGGAAAAGGCGTTAGAGTATGGTGCTGAGGATTTCTCCTCAGAGGACGATATATATGAGATAATTACATCACCTGAGGATTTTTCAAAGGTCAGAGAAGGTCTGGAAAAAGAAGGTTTTACATTTATAAGAGCTCAGATAGAGATGATTCCTCAGACAACTGTAAAACTTTCAAGTGAGGATGCCCAGAAGATGAGAAGACTTATTGACATGCTCGAAGACAACGATGATGTAAAAGAGGTTTATCATAACTGGGAAGAAAATGAAGAGTAAATTCTATGTATAGCAGTGGGTTTGGCAGGGAATAATAGTAAAAAAAGTTTGAGTACTCATGGGGGCCACAAGAAAATGAAACTGTATTTTAAAACTGCCACGCTCACTGCTATTATTATTTTCTTGTTCATAGTGTCGTTTGCAGTGGGGTTTACTATAACATTAGAAAGAGGAAAAGTGAAATCTGAAAAGGACATAAAAGGCAAGAACGTAACACAGATTGCATATATAAACAAAGATATAGAAGGCAGGATAGCTGATAACACTTTGTTTGTTGTAAGAAAATATTTTAAAGGATGTGGACATGTCATCGAAGAGAAAAAGTTAGTACCAAAAGAGTATGTAGGGATGTCAAAGCAGGACTTTAAAAATATGTTTGCCGGCTGGGAAATAGATGCATTTAGCTCTAAGTATGTGGTGATAAGCCGTGTATTTGACGGTTTTTGTCCCAATCATTTTATAATTTCTATAAAAGACGGAAGAGTAGCTATATTTTATTCGCAACCTGTAGATGGTGATACTCTAAAGCTCATTACTCCAATTAGTATTGAGAACTTACCAGAACAAGAGGTCAATGATTTAAAAAAAGGAATCGTGGTCAACTCGTTTGAAGATGCAATAAAGATAATTGAGGATTTTGGAAGTTAAAAAATTTTATGTAACACAGTTTACCCATAATTCATATTATGTTAATGGTAGAAGACATAATATGAATTATGGGAGGTAGGAAGGTATGTCAGAAGAACTGGATTTGAGGTATGAAGGTCACGAACATCACTGCCACGACATCTGTGAACACATGAAAAAATATTTAGGAGAAACAGTTACAGTGTTCACAGAAAGCGGAGGAGAAAGCGGTCAAGGATTTACAGGAGTTTTAGCACTTGTTACGCCAAGGTTTATAAGGCTTATTGTAACAATAGGGACACCACCAGATGACCCCTTCTGGTACAGAGGCTATGACTCAAGAGAAGAGTTTGGCGAACATCATCGAAGAGAAAGATGCTGCCCGCCACACAGAAGATTTTGCGGCCTTGGTTCAATAGTTGACATTCCATGTAGAAAGATAGTTGCCTTTGTTCACAATGCTGTATAAAAAAAGTCTTGAGAGGCTGGCACAATTAAAACTGCCAGCCTTTACTTTACATAATTTGTGAGTTTTCCAATCCCCTCAATTTCAACTTCAACAACATCTCCTTTTTTCATACTCCCAATGCCAGAAGGTGTTCCTGTTATTATCACATCAAAAGATTTTAAAGTCATTATAGAGCTTATATAACTTACGAGTTCCTGCACTGTAAAGATGAAATTGCTTGTATTAGAATTTTGAACAAGTTTGCCATTAAGATAAGTTTTAATTGGACTGTTGTTTGGGTCAATTTCATCTGTTATAATAGGACCAAGTGGTAGAAAAGTGTCAAATGATTTTGCTACAGTCCACTGACCGTTTTTTGGTTGTAAATCCCTTGCCGTCACATCATTTGCGCATGTATAGCCAAGTATGTACTCATCTGCCTCTTGGGGTTTTACATTGCGACACTCTTTTTTTATAACCACCGCAAGCTCTCCTTCATAGTCCACCTGGCTACTCATGTGCTGCGGATAAATTATACTGTCGTTGTGACCAATCACACATGTCGGAGGTTTTAAAAATAACACGGGACTTTCTGGAAGTTCAAGTCCAAGTTCTTTTGCATGGTCTTTGTAGTTAAGACCCACACATACAATCTTTGAAGGCTTGACAGGCGGCAAAATTTTCAACTCCTCTATGGGATAAGATTGGTCACTTATTTTAAGTGGGTCAAGACTTTTCAAAACCTTCACTGAGCTGCCTTCAACAAGCCCGAAAAATGTTTTGTTTGCATAAAAAAATCTTCCGAGTTTCATATTTCTTTAGCACCTCTCAATAGTGTGAAATATAACTTAGTTAGAATTATATAATATCCTGCCCAAAAACACAAATAATAAATTGCAAGTAGCCTCTTGTAAACTTTCATTTTAGGTGATATAATAAGATTGTTAAATTTTAAACGAAATTTGGATTTTGGGTGATTAAAGGTCTAATATTTTGGGTATTAATTAAAATAGTATTTTTGGAGGATAATAATTTTGGAAAGTTTTAAATATGATTTTACAGGTGGTGATTTAATTGCCAAAGGTTCTTCGAGCTGATAACATGAACAAGTGCCTTGGATGTTTCACATGCATGCTTACATGCGCAGCGGTGAACCATAACAATCACAACCTTGCAAAAAGTTCTATTAAGGTGAAGACAAGAGGGGGGCTTCAGAGCAAGTTTGCAGCAACAATTTGTGTTGCGTGCAAAGAACCAGCGTGTGCAGAGGCTTGTCCTACAAATGCGCTTGTTAAAAGGCCAGGTGGAGGTGTTAAGCTAATCGAAGAAAAATGCATTGCATGCGAAAAATGTGTTAGCGCGTGCATAGTTGGCTCAATTCACATGGACTATGATAGAAAAATCCCAATTGTTTGCAAACACTGTGGGGCATGTGTGAGAATGTGCCCACACAATTGTCTTAGCATGGAAGAGGTGAGTGAGTAAGATGATAGGCAAAGACTTTATAAGAGTGCTTTATATAGACCTTACAAACAAAAAAGCAGACATTCAAGAAAGGAAGGATCTTTATAAATACTTGGGCGGAGCAGGTGTTGCAGCAAAGCTTTTAGAGGAAAATATGAAAAAAGGTGTTGACCCTTTGCACGAAAGCCAGCCGATCATCATTTCAATCGGGCCTCTTTCAACCATCTTTCCTGTTGTGACAAAAGCTGTAGCAACCTTTATTTCACCTCACACAGGGGAATATGGTGAAAGCCATGCAGGTGGAAGACTTGCAATGGCAATAAGAAATGCAGGATATGATGCAATAGTTATAACAGGAAAAGCTCAAAAACCCACATACCTTGTCATTACAGATAAGAATATTGAATTTAAAGATGCAAGGGCTATGTGGGGACTTGACATAGAGGAGACAGGAAGAGTTATAAGAGAAAGAGAGCCAGGTCCAGGGAAAAGAAGCATAATCAGAATTGGCAAGGCAGGGGAAAACCTTGTAACATACTCTTGTGTCAACGTTGATACCTACAGGCATTTTGGAAGGCTTGGCATAGGAGCAGTTTTTGGAAGTAAGAACCTCAAAGCTATGATGATAATGGGAGAAGAGGACTTGCCAATTGCCAACCTTAAAGAGTACTTTAAGACTTATCAGGAGATATACAAAAAAGTTACACAGACAGATGCTATGGCGAAGTATCACGAGCTTGGAACACCTATGAACATCAAAGTGCTAAATAGCATAAGTTCTCTTCCTACTAAAAATTTGCTTCAGTCTACATTCGAATATGCAGATGATATCTCAGGTGAGACATTTGCCGAAAAGAACTTGGTCAGAAAGGTTTCGTGTGTAGGCTGTCCCATTGGATGCATCCATATAGGACAGTTCAGACGCGAGTTTGACAAGGGATATGAGTATGAATCCATTTCTGTTTCATATGACCATGAACTTATATATGCACTTGGAAGCCTATTGGGAATAAAGACAACAGACGAAGTTTTACAAATTATAGAAGAGGTTGAACTTGCAGGACTTGATGCTATAACAACAGGTGTTGTATTGGCATGGGCAACAGAAGCGCTCAAAAAAGGGCTTATCTCAAGAGAAGATACCCTTGCTGACCTTGATTTTGGCAACACCATGGAGTATGTTAAAGCAATTGACAATATTGCAGATAGAATAAACGAGTTTTACTACACAATAGGCAAAGGTTTGAAAGAAGCTGTTAAAAAATATGGAGGAGAAGAGTTTGCGCTTTTGTATGGTGGAAATGAAATGGCAGGATATCATACAGGCTATGCATTTGCGCTTGGTCAAACAGTTGGTGCAAGGCATTCTCATTTAGACAATGCAGGTTACTCTTATGACCAGAGTGCAAAAGAATTAAAAGATGAGGAAATAATAGATTATGTAATTAATGAAGAAAAAGAAAGGGCAGTGCTCACATCACTTTGCATATGCCTGTTTGCCCGAAAGGTGTATGACAGGCCAACCATTTTGAAAGCGTTAAATGCCGTTGGTATAAACTGGACAGACGATGACCTAACAAGACTTGCGAATGACGTATTTTTCACAAAACTGAAAATCAAAAAAGAGCTTGGATATTCCCTTGAAAATTATAAGTTTCCAAAGAGAATATTTGAAACACCGACAATGTGGGGTAAGATGGATGAAGAGAGGTTAAATAGGCTTTTGAAGATGTATATCGAGAGGGTGGAGAAGGAATATGAAGATTGGAGTAGAGGTAAATAGTTTTTTTGGAAGGTACGGCAGCAAAATTGGGAAAATGGAAGTTGAGATTGACCCGAACACAAATGTAGAAAAGCTTCTTGAAAACTTAAACATTCCAAAAGACAAGGTTGGGTTTGTGATTGTCAATCAAAAAAGAGTTGACTTTGACTATGTATTGTCGGAAAATGATAGTGTGTATATAACTCCATATGCAACTGGAGGCTAATATATGGCTGTGCAAAAAAGATATCTAAAAAATCTGGGTGCTTTGAGTATAGATGCTCAAAAAAAACTTCTTTCAACAACAGTTGCGGTTGTTGGAGTGGGCGGAATAGGTGGTTTTTTGATAGAAGGACTTGCGCGGCTTGGTGTGAAAAAGATTATTGCAGTTGATATGGACTCTTTTGATGAGACTAACCTCAATAGGCAGATAATTTCTAACGTAAACAACCTTGGAAAATTCAAAGTGTTTGAGGCTGAAAAAAGGGTAAAAGAGATAAACCCTGCAGTTTATTTTGAGCCAATAAAGGAAAAGGCTTATTTAGAAAACCTTGATATATTTTTGATGGAAGCAAGTTATATATTCGATGCAACTGACAATATAGAAATAAGAAAGAGTCTTTCAAAGTTTGCACAAAAGATGGGCAAGGTTTTAATTCACGGCGGGTGTGCTGGCTGGTATGCCCAGATTGCCATCATCACAAAAGACACACATGGAATAGAAAAACTTTTGGGAGAGACAAATGTTGAAGGTGCTGAAAAAGACCTTGGCAATCCCATTTTTGCACCAATGCTGACAGCAGCTTTGGAACTTTCTGAGTTTTGTAAGCTGATATCAGTTCAAGGTGAGAACTTAATCGGAAAGTGTATGGTTGTAAATCTTCTGACAAATGAATACAGAGTTTTTGAATTTTAGAATCTTTCCGAGCCACAGCAGCCTAAAAAGAGGGTGTTTCCTCTTCATGGTGCTGTGGCCGATAGGGTGTAGGTTGGGAAACCCCTACGCCTCCCGCTTTGGAAAGGAAAGATTCTTCTAAAACTTGGTTTTAGAAGGATACTCTTTTGCTTCAAGTTTCAAAGCGGGAGAGTATCCTTTTTTGTTTTTGAAAATATTAGGCGTTTGCAAAATAGGTGGTGATTGAAGGTAAAAGGCACCAATACTAACATGAAATACAATCAAGATACAAAAAGAAAAGAGAAGTGAAAACCAAATATTATCAATACCAACAAAAATAATCAGCAACAAACATATGACAAAAATTAACAACTTCAAAAAAGACAATAATATCCTAAGCCTTCTTAACTCCTTGTTTTAGAAGGTTAAGTAAAAACAAAACCAGAAATTTTTTGTAAGAAATAGATTTAAAAAATAGTAGTATTAAGCGATAAGTTTTTTGAGCTTGTTAAGTTTTTTGATAGTCAATTTAGAGCAATAGAGTTTGATATTGTGAGCGAGAATAAACAAGAGCGAGAAAGTAATGGCAGATAGCAAGAAATCAGAGAAAATAGAAATATGGTCATAAGTAGAGATAGTATCAGAGCCCATGTAGGATTTCAGGTGGTAAATAGTCTGCTCTACAGCGACACGTTTTTTGTAGAGGTCAAAAAACTCTTGTGAATTTCTGTTGATACCTGGGAAAGAGCGAAAGTTATCTGGGTATGTATAGAACATTCTACCCGATTTAGAGGTAGTACAAGGCTGAGGGCAAGAGCAGATGCGTTTGCCATCTTTGTATTGTGACATAGGGCAAGTCCATTTAAGGCGCAAAGAGCGATTTTTACCCTGACATTTGCCTTCGGGTTTAAAAGGTTTGTTGAACTTTTTGCAGATAGGGATACCATCTTCAGAAATAACGATATTGGGGTCTGATGTAGGTGTAGTATTTTTAGAAGCTCTTGTATTTAGTGGAATAACGATTTTGGAGAAGTTAAAGGTATTTTTTAAAGTGGAGTATATGTTGTGGGAATCCAAAGCACTGTCGGCGATGAAAGTGGAGAAATTTTTGGGGATATAAGAGAATAAAGTTTCGAGCGAAGGAATTAAACCTTTAGAGTCGGAGATAGCTTTTGCTTCTTGTGGGTCAGAGGAAGGGGAATCATAGTTAAACAGAGGTACTAAAGCTAAAGGGATACCGAGAGCGTTGGTAATGACTGCAAATTTTAAAGCCCAGCAGAAATGGCCATTTGTGAACATAAGACGGATATTGGAATTGGCAGCAGCAGTTTTAGGCAGAGAAGAATAAACAAGAGAGTAGACTTTTTCAGAGGGAAGTTCAGGGTTAGCTTTTGAGGTATTTTTCAGCAGTAGATGAATGAATTTAGGATTGTTTTCACGAACCTTTGGGACAATACCTGTTGTGTCGAAGATTAAGATTGAAGAATCTTGAGGGCATTGTTGGATGGAAATATTATGTGCATGGATAGAGATATTTTGAAAAAGTTTATGGATTTCACTTGCAAATATTTTTCTAAAGCGAGAGAGAGTAGAGATAGAAGGGACATTGCCATGAAGATTACAAAATGAGCGAAGTTCGAATGAGTTGAGTAAGACAGCACGAAGCTGAGTTAAAGTATTGAGTTTGAGCAATTTTTGGACGAGGAAGCAACAAAGCATAGATTCTAAAGAGAAGTATCTATGCTTACCGAAATATTTGTAGTAGGCATTGTAGAAAGAAGAAGGTATATAATGTGACAAGTCAATGAATTTATTGAACAAGCCCAAGAGGCTTTCAGGCTTGTAGAGAGCCGAAGCCTTTAGGTGGGAGAATAGGTCTATGAAAGAAAGTTGTTTAGGTTTGGTGTTGAACATTTTGGAACCCTCCTCATAGTAGAAAATTTGTTTTATATAATCATATTTTACTACAATTATGAGGAGGGTGACCAGTCTTTTTTGATTCTATGTAAAGCTTGATAACGCTCATCTTGAGCGTTTTTGCAAAAGGCTATTTTGAAAATATAAATGCGAGGGGATAAAAATGAAAAAAGGAAAGTATCTTAAAAATTTGGCAGCGTTACTTGCTTTTATTTTGGTTGCTACTTTTAGCTTTCTTTCATTTTCTTATTCTAAAACTTACAAGATAGCTACAACTACAAGTATATATGACAGTGGTTTTTTGGACTTTGTTACACCTGCCTTTGAAAAGAAAAATAATGTAAAGTTCAATTTCATTTCAGTAGGGAGTGGTCAAGCTGTAAAGATTTTCAGAAATGGTGATGCTGATGGAATAATAATACATGAAAAGTCATTTCTGGATGAACTTAAAAAAGAGAAACTGATAAATGGTTATACAGCATTTGTTTCGAACTATTTTATACTTGTTGGGCCAAAAGATAAAAAGGATTTATTTAAAAAGGTAAAAAGTGTCCAAGAAGCTTTTGCACTGATAAGAAAAAATAACTTTAAATTTGTGTCACGTGCAGACAACTCAGCAACTTATATTAGAGAACTTGAGATATGGAAGTTAGCAAAGGTCCAGCCAAATTTTGGAGGATATATAAAGTCAGGGCAGGGTATGGGAATGAGTCTAAATCTTGCAAATGAAAAGGGAGCTTTTATTCTCACTGATGAAGCAACATTTTATAAAATGAAAGATAAATTAGATAGCTTGGATGTAGTTTACCAAAATCCAAAGGAGCAAGTACTTACAAATATTTATTACTTTGCTTACTCACCTAAAAAAGCACAGCTTTCCAAATTTGCTGCCTACTTGAAAAGCAAGGAATTTAAAAATCTTGTAAGTTCTTTTAACCGAAAATTCTTCAAAAAAGAAATCTACAGAGTTGTAAAATAAGTGGTCAAGAGGTAGCAAGATGCTGGCAAATGTAATTATTTCAACTTTGGTTGTTTGTATTCCTTCGACATTCTTGGCTGTTTTGATAGGTGTTCCTGCAGGGTATTTTCTCAAAGTCAAAAGGTTCAAATATAGAAAGATGCTAATTAGAATAGTTTATACTCTATCTGGTTTGCCACCTGTACTCGCAGGGCTACTGGTATATATACTTCTTTCCAGAAAAGGGCCTCTTGGTTTTTTGAACATACTTTTTACCAAATGGGCCATGGTTATTGCCCAGGTAATACTCATTGTTCCTATAGTCACACTGTATACCCTGTCTGGACTTAAAAATATAGATAGGGTTCTTGAAAACTTGGATTATTTGAACGTGAAAGGACGCAAAAGGTATACAGCCATTATGAAGGAATATTCAAAAGAAATAATGTATGCTATTGTTTTGGGACTATCAAGATCAATTTCTGAGGTTGGTGGAGTTTTGATTGTTGGAGGTAACATAGAAGGAAGCACACGGATTTTAACAACAGCCATAATTTTTGAAATTACCAAGGGTGAGTTTTCAAACGCTCTTTTGCTGGGTGCGGTGCTACTTGCCATCTCATTTACTTTTAATACACTTTTGCAAATATTGCAGGGTGATGTTGTTGATTGAGGTAAAAGATGTGAAAAAGAGTTTTGGACAGAAGATATTGTTTGAGTGCAAAAGTCTCACATTTGGAAAGAAAGGGCTTTATATCATAAAAGGACCAAACGGTTGTGGGAAGACCACATTTTTAAGAATGCTTTTTGGAAGAGACAAAGAATATTCAGGTAGAATACATAATCTGTTCAAGAAAAACATTATGCTTCCACAGCAACCATATTTTTTTAGAGGGTCGGTTGAATATAATCTTGCACTTGCTCTTTCGCATGAGAGGCTAAAGTCTGCCCAGGAGGTTTTAAAGATGTTTGGTGTTCCTCTTAAAACCAACATAAATCAGCTCTCGGCTGGGCAGAGACAGCTAGTAAGTTTCTTAAGAGCGTTTTATATACCTTCTGATGTGCTTTTTTTGGATGAGCCCGATTCCTTTCTCGACAAAGATGTAAAAGAGTTTGTGTACAGACTTATAGAAGATGAAGCACAAAAAAGGTGTATAATAGTTGTAACACACCATCAAAGTGCAGCTTTGATGGGCAATGTGATATATTTTGAAAATGGTCAGATTATTCAAGAGGGTGATGTTACCAGATGAAGGTATTAAAAACATATTTTGAGGTCTTTGAGATACTTAAAGATGAGTTTTGTAATTTTAATCTTCAATCAGAAAAGGTATCTATCCAAGAAGCAGTTTTTAGAATCTGTGCTCAAGATATTATAGCAGATATAGATGTTCCTCACTTTGACAAGTCCACTGTTGATGGATATGCACTAAGATGTGAAGAGACGTTTGAAGCAAATGATGAAAACCCGGCCGTGTTTGAAATAGTAGGCGAGGTGAAAACGGGTAAAGTACCAGACTTTCAAATACAAAAAGGACAGGCTGCAAGGATATTCACAGGGGGGTATGTACCCCAAAATGCAAATAGTATTGTGATGCTTGAGAATACCATTGAAGAAGATGGCAAGCTCTATGTTTTCAAGCCAGCAAAACCTGGCGAGAATATACTCAAAAAGGGTGAGGATATAAAAAGAGGTGACATTGTTATAAAGAAATATCAAAAACTTGAGCCTGCTCAAATTGGCGTGCTGGCTGCAATAGGGAAAAAGGAAGTGGAAGTTTTTAAAAAAATAAGGGTGGGTATCGTCTCAACCGGAGATGAGATAATATCACAGGATGAAAAGCTCGATAGCGCAAAGATTTATGATGTTAACTCATTTACCTTGTTTACATCATGCTACAAGGAATATGCTCTGCCAAAAATGTATGGGATTGTAAAAGATGATTTTGAAGTTTTAAAAGATATCCTATTTAAAGCTTTGCAGGAAAATGACATTGTTCTTATTTCAGGTGGAAGTTCTGTTGGCACATACGACAACACTTTAAAGGCTATTGAGAGTCTAAAAGATTCTAAGGTGCTTGTTGACGGTGTTTCAATAAAACCGGGCAAACCAACAATAATAGCAAAGGTTGGAATAAAGGCAGTTTTTGGACTTCCTGGCCATCCTGTGTCTTGCCTTTTTATATTCAACTTTTTTGTAAAAAAACTTATGGACATAATATTACATCAGCAGGACACTTTCAGAAAAGTGGTTGCAAAGATGAAGACAAGCATCGCAACTTCATCCGGCAGAACTGAGTTTGTGTTTGTAAAGCTTCATTTTGGTGATGAGATTTTAGCTGAGCCTCTTTATGGAAAATCAGGTTCGATAAATCTTTTGAATAATGCAAGTGGATATATAAGGGTTGATGCAACAAAAACTGGTATCAGGGCGGGAGATATTGTTGAGGTGATATTGATATGAAAGATTATCATTTTTCAACTGTGCTTCCCCAGCATGCAAGAGTTTCTATCCAGGAAATTCTAAAGAAATATCTGGTATTAGAAGAAGAGGAGATTTCATTGTATGATGCAAAAAATAGATTTGTTGCAGAGGATTACAAAGCTATTCACACATCCCCACCTACAGATGTTGCTGCAATGGATGGATATGCCGTGATGGCTGAAGAGACATTCGACGCTTATGATACAAATCCAAAATACCTTGAAAATTTCAAAACTGTCCAAACAGGGGAAAGTATAGATAATTTCAATGCGGTTATTCCTTTTGAAGATGTCCAAGTTGAAGGCGGTAAAATAAAAATTTTTCAAAGCTACTATCCGCGTCAAAACGTTCGTTCACAGGGCGAGGATATAAAAGAAGGTGAGATGATAATAAAGAAAGGTGAGTTTTTGACATTTTTTGACAAGGTATATCTAAAAGCTGGTGGATGGCTTAATGTCAAGGTTTACAAAATGCCAAAAGTTGCTTTTCTGCCAACTGGAGATGAGCTTGTGGATAGAATTGAAAAAGCTGGACAGCTTGTTGAGTTCAATTCGGTGATTTTTAGTGAACTTCTTTATCAGTATGGTTTTGAAATTAGTATTTTCAAACCAGTAGCCAACGATTTAAATGTTCTTAAAGAAACTTTGAAAAAACTTTTAGATGAATTTGATATTGTGTTTGTAAATGCTGGGTCATCTAAAGGTGACAAAGATTTAACATCTGAAGCTATCCAAAGTCTTGGCAAGGTAATTGTCCACGGTATAGCTATAAAGCCTGGCAAACCAACAGTCATAGGTGAGATAAATGGGAAGCTCGTAATGGGACTTCCTGGTTTTCCTGTTTCTATGTTTTTTGTTCTCAAAGAGATTTTTTTAAAGGCTTTCTTTGACGCATATTTGTTAAATCCGAAAGAAAAGACGGTTATGGCTGTACTGGAAAGAAGAGTTGGGTCAGACGTTGGAGCTGAGGAGTATATAAGAGTACAGGTTGAAAACAAGGATGGCAAAAACCATGCAAGAGTTTTAAAAAGAGGAGCAAGCGTGATTTCAAGTTTGATACGGGCAGATGGGTATATAGTTGTGCCAATAAATGTGGATGTGGTGGAAGAGGGAAGTTTGGTTAAGGTCAAGATGATTTGAAAAAGGTGATGAAAATGTTTGATGGTTTTTCAAGAAAAATAGACTATTTAAGGCTTTCTGTGACTGATAGATGCAACTTTTTTTGCATGTATTGCCGAACAAAGGATTTGTATTATGAAAGGATAGACCAGCTTTCAAAAGAAGAAATATTTAGGATAATCTCTGCATTTAAAAAGCTTGGAATACAAAAGCTTCGGATTACTGGTGGAGAGCCTTTTTTGAGAGATGACATTTTTGAGATAATTGAGTTTGCACACAGTATTGGTATAGAAAATATAAATATAACAACAAATGGTTGGTTAGATACCGAAAAGATTAAAAAGGTTATTAAAAGTCCGCTCAAATCAGTAAATATTTCTCTTGATACATTGGATAAAGAAAAATACAGGTCTGTAACAGGAATTGATGGTTTAGATAAGGTTTTGACAGCGATAGATGAGTTGAGAGAGCACAAGAGAGTGAAAATAAACACTGTGCTCATTCGCTCTGTTAACCTTGATGAGATAGAAGATTTGATTTCCTTTGCAAAAAAGAGTAATATTATTATTCGCTTTATTGAACTTATGCCAATTGGTATTGCCAACCAAATCTTTGAAGATGAATTTGTAAGCAAAGATGAGGTTATCAAAAGGTTCAAAGGAATAAAAGAAGTGAGCACAAAGGAAGTTTCCGCTGCTAAATATTACTATGTTGAAGATTTTGACTACACGGTAGGATTTATAAGCTCTGTATCAGACCATTTTTGCAAAACATGCAATAAAGTCAGAGTCTCATCAACTGGCGTGCTTTACAACTGTCTGTTTGATAAAAATGGTTTAGAGCTAAGAGAGTTTCTGGATGATGAAGATCTCCTGCTCAAAAAGATAGAAGATTTTGTCAAAAAGAAAAAGCTGATAAGAAGCCTAAAATCGGATATGCCGATGTTTAAGATAGGAGGGTAGTGTAAATATGGAATTTACACATTTTGATAAAGATGGCCTTCCCAAGATGGTAGATGTTACGTCAAAAGAACCAAGTTTTAGGGTTGCAAGAGCAAGCGGGAAGATCTTTGTAGGAAAGGATGTTATTGAAGCAATTGAAAATGGGCTTTTACCAAAAGGGGATGTGTTTGCAACTGCAAAGATTGCAGCTATAAATGCTGCCAAAAAGACGTTTGAGCTCATACCTCTTTGCCACAACATATTTTTGTCTTTTGTTGATGTTTCGTATAGAATAGACAGGGAAGAAGGGTACATTGAAGCGGTATCAGAAATAAAAACTGAGGCAAAAACAGGTGCTGAGATGGAAGCAATCACAGCAGTGGTTATTTTTTTAGAGACAGTATATGACATGTGCAAAGCGGTAAAAAAAGATATGGTAATTACTGATGTCAGGCTTATAGAAAAATCTGGGGGAAAATCTGGACATTATATTTTTGAAAATGAAAATAAAACTGCAAAGGTTGTGTCAATCAACATCAGCAGACAAAAAGGAACGCCGAAAGAACCAGTAAGCGAAGCGGTTTTGATTGAAAACTATGGGATTGAAGGTGATGCACACGCCGGGTCTTCTCATCGTCAGGTGAGTCTTCTTGATATATCCAGCATAAAGAAGATGGAACAGTACGGGCTCAAAGGCCTTTGTTTTGGCAAGTTTGCAGAGAACATTACAACAGAAAACTTGGATCTGCAGAAAATTTCGCTTGGAACAAAACTGAAAATAGGGAATAATGTCTTGCTTGAGATAAGCCAGATAGGGAAAAAGTGCCACGGTAGCGGCTGCGAAATTGCACGGTCTGTTGGGGTTTGCATAATGCCAAAAGAGGGGCTTTTTGCAAAAGTATTAAAAGGTGGCAAGATTAAAGCAGGAGATATTATTGAGATTCTAAATGAGTAAGGAAATTTTTAATTAGCATTCGCTTCCGCACTCTTTTTCATTTTCTAAAAGAATATTAAGACCATGCTCTAAGATTGGCAAAACTGCTTCAAGGCACTCTTTTACTGCCTTAGGTGAACCTGGAAGATTTATTATTAAACTGTTTTTGTATATTCCTGACACTGCACGGGAAAGGTAGCTTTTCTTGTTTATCTTTCCCGTTTCATATCTTATAAGCTCTGAAATGCCTGGTGTTTGTTTTTCTACAATTTCAAGTGTTGCCTCGGGTGTCACATCTCTTTTATAAAATCCTGTTCCACCAGTTGTCAGTATCAGATTTGCTCCGCTTTTTTGTGCCTGAATTATGGCTTCTTTTATCATTTCCTTCTCATCTGGTACAATCTTATAAAATACATTTATAAAACCTTGGGATGACAGTATATTGATTATTACTTTTGCGCTCAAATCCTCTCTTTCTCCTCTTGAAGCTTTGTCCGAGCATGTGATTACTGCGAATGTAAAATCCATTTGTTTCATCTCCTTCCTGCAAGGCTTCTGCTTAAATATTTTTTAGTTAGCATTTCAAAGTCAACAGGAATTTGTTATAATTATATAAGATATTTTCTTGTATTGAAAGAGGGAAAATTTAATGATTGAGCTCAAAGAAGTACCACAGGAAAACCAAGAAAAGATCAAAAATTTTTGTGATGTCAACAATATACCTTTTGATGGAAGCGCAATTTCACATGTTGTGTTAGATGGCAGCAATATATTAGGGGTTTCTCAGCTCAAGGTTGAAAATGGCATAGCTGAGATCATGACCATTTTTGTGAAGGAAGAATTTAGGAACATGGGATTTGGAGATGGGCTTTTAAAAATGCAGATTAATTACTGTTATAGAAATTCAATAAGTTTTATTAAAGTAAAAAAGGGCCTCAATGACAACTTTTTCAAAAGAGTTGGGTTTGTAGAAGAGGGAGAATATCTTGTTTTAGATGTTCAGGCGTTTTATGCGAATCTTAAATGTCAGCAATAAAATTTGTAGAAAGAGGGTAAGAGATGCAGCTTGATTATGAGTGGTTCAAGAAAAAGATCTGGGAGTTTGTAGGAATAAATCTTTCGTATTATAAAGAAAAACAGATGAAAAGAAGAATTGAGTCGCTCATGAAAAAAAACGGGTTTGAAACTTTTTCAGATTATTATAATGCGTTGACAAAGGACCAGAAACTTTTCAACGAATTTATAAATTATTTAACAATCAATGTCTCAGAGTTTTACAGAAACCCTCAACAGTGGGAGATACTCGAAAAAGAAATCATGCCGTATATACTAAAGAGGACGAAGAGACCCAAGATATGGTCTGCTGCCTGTTCCACAGGTGAAGAGCCATATTCAATTGTAATGCTTTTGACAAGATTTTTCCCTTTGAGCGAAATAAAAATTTTAGCAACTGACATTGACGATGATGCTATAAGAAAAGCCAAAGAAGGAGTATATATGAAAAAGAGCTTAGAAGGGCTACCTCAAGAATTTGTAAGAAGGTTTTTTAAAGAAAATGGAGAATTATATTACATAAGTGATGAAATAAAAAGATGTGTTGAGTTCAAACACCATGACCTTTTGAAAGATCCATATCCAAAGGATATGGACCTGATTGTATGCCGCAATGTTTTAATATATTTTACTGAAGAAGCAAAGGATATGGTCTACAGAAATTTTAACAAGTCACTTGTCATGAACGGTATCTTATTTGTAGGTTCAACCGAACAGATAATAATGCCACAAAAATATGGGTTAAAACCCATAAAAACCTTCTTTTACGAAAAGGTGATGAATATTTGAGTACGAGGAAAATTACATACGCAGGCATGATGGTGGCACTGACAATAATCTTTTTGATATTTGCTTCAATCTTGCCACGGGCAAATAGCATATTTTACATTCTTTCGTCTGTATGCATTATGGTAATAGTTTGGTTATTTGGAACAAAAGAGGGGTTTTTTGTATATATTGCATGTTCTTTATTAGGGATGTTCTTGATTCCCAACAAACTTGTGTCGATGGTTTATATTTTCATTTTTGGTCTATATCCTATAATTAAGGCTTTATGTGAAAAGGGTTTTCCCATTTATGTAGAATTTTTTTTAAAGCTTTTGTATTACAACCTTGCATTAATTATTTTATATTTTATGTTCAAACTAATTATAAAAGAAATTCCACATTTCAAATTTGGACTGGCTCTGACAATTGTTTCTTCAGAAGTTATATTTATTCTGTATGATTATCTTCTTACGCTGATTTTACAAAAACTAAAAAGCCTCAAAATCTTTGGAGGGACTAACCATGGCTGAACTTGTGATAAAAGACGCGCTTTCGTTTTTGGTAGCATTTGTCCTTGTAACCATCATCACACCGTATGTGCAGAAAAAATCTATTGAGCTGGGGTTTGTAGACAGACCCAATCCCCGAAAAATTCATTCAACACCTATACCGGTGACAGGTGGTATAGCTCTCTTTTTAGCTTTTTTCATATCCCAGTTTTTGATAAGAGGTTTTAGCAAGGAGTTCTTAGGATTTTTTATTGCTTCATGTTTGATTTTAGCAATAGGTCTTTTAGATGACTGGTATAAATCACAAGGGAAAGAACTGAGTGCCCTGCCAAAATTCATTGTTCAGATTTTAGCATGTTCAATAGTATTCTTTATGGGAATACAGATTGAAGGGATCACAAATCCCTTTACTCATAAATTCATAAGCTTTCCTGTTTGGTTCCAGTATATAGCAACAGTTATTTGGCTTTTTGGAGTAACAACTGTTATAAACTTTATTGATGGGATAGACGGACTTGCAGCTGGTATTACCACAATTTCCGGGACAACCCTGTTTTTTGTTGCTCTGATGAACCTGAGCATAATATCAACCGCAAGGGTTTCAACATATATGGCAGCAGCTTTAGTGGGTGTGTCTTCTGCGTTTTTGATATTCAACCGTCATCCCGCTAAAATCTTTATGGGCGACAGTGGTGCCACTTTTTTAGGGTTTGTGCTTGGGACAATTGCTGTGGAAGGAACATTTAAGGTGGCAACGGTAGTGTCGTTGATAGTACCCATTTTGACGTTGGGTCTTCCTATTTTTGATAACCTTTTTGTCATATTCAAGAGAATCAAAGAAGGTAAGCCAATTTATCAAGCTGACAGAAGCCAGGTGCATTTTAGGCTTTTGGAGGCAGGTTTGAATCAGAAACAGACAGTCTTGTTTTTATACCTTGTAAGTATTTGTTTTTCATTGACATCCCTGATTATCATGCTTCTTGCCAGAAGATAAGATATCAAAGATTTTTTTAAGTTCTTTTTCTTGTTCTAAGCCGCCCAAAGATTAAATATTCTTCTTAATATGAAAGATTAACATAACTTTTTGAAAGGGTGGTTTAGAATGAGAAAAAGAATTATTTTTTTTGCTATGCTTTCTTTTTTAATCTTCCTGGCAGGCTGCAGCTGGGAAAGTCTATCTTCCACCTCACAGGAAAGTAATTACAATAACGAGAGCAGTCAAACAGACGATAGCATCAAATTTGAGATTGTGGAAAGTGATGCTTATTTTTCTCAACAAACTGGACAAAGTGAGAATCTTGCAAGTATTAAAACTATTTTTTGCGATAAAAATCACAATTTGGTGTTGACAGAAATTTTCTCAACTAAGACGCTTGATGTTGCAAAAAGAGGGCTTGAACTTTCCATTTTTTCTGCTTCGCGACAGCGCAATCTCAGAAGTTTTGGGCTTTTTTGTATCTTTCCTGACAGTGTGAAGATAAACTTCTTGAAAATTGAAAATGGCGCTGCAGCTGTTGACTTGAATAGCGAGTTTTACAAACAAAAGTATTTGGATTTTTACATCAAAGCAATAACTTTTTACTTGACATCGTTTGAAAATATAGATAGAGTATACTTTTACAATGAAGGGAAAAGTTATACAAACAAAGCATTTGAACGAAAAAAAGCGGGGCAGGTTATAATTTTTGTTCCTCAGAAAGTTTTGTCAGAGATTTTTCTTGTTCCTAAGTGGATAGATATTCCAGAGAAATTCAAAAGTATTCCCATGACATTTGCACAAAAAAGTTTAATCAATAGTCTTAGCTATAGATTTTCTAAGTTAAATGGGTTAAAATTGAATAATGTAAAGTTAAAAGAAAATACTTTGTATATGGACCTGTCGAAAGAGCTATTAAACCTGAAAGGTAGTAGCCAGGTAGATATTATTCTTTCTTCAATATGTTTTACTGCAAGGGAAATAGACAAAAATCTTAAGTATTTAAAAATCTCAATAGATGGGAAAGAACCTTATCTTGACCAATATGATTTGAGAGAAAAAATAGATATGGACCAGTTCAAGCTTAACAGTTTAAAAATAAGACTGTGAAAGGAAGGGAGCAAAAAATAATGAGACAAGACCAGAGAGCTTATGATGAACTTCGACCAATAAAAATAACACGAAACTTCATCAAATATGCAGAAGGTTCGTGCCTTATCGAAATGGGCAACACAAAGGTAATTGTCACAGCAACAATTGATGACAAGGTACCACCGTTTAAAAAGGGAAGTGGGGAAGGGTGGATAACAGCTGAATACTCAATGCTACCCCGTGCAACCCAGCAGAGAAATGTAAGAGATATAAATAAACTGAGGCTCAGTGGAAGAAGTCACGAAATTCAAAGACTCATTGGCAGGGCACTCAGAGCAGGTATAAACTTTAAAGCGCTTGGAGAAAGAGTAATAATCATAGACTGCGATGTAATCCAGGCAGACGGTGGAACACGCACAGCTTCTATTACTGGCGGGTTTATTGCCATGTTTGATGCGTGCAAAAAACTTTACGATGAAAAGATAATTGAAAACTTTCCTATAACAGACTTTGTTGCGGCTGTATCTGTGGGAATTTGCGACGGCGTTGAAATGCTTGACCTTTGCTTTGAAGAGGATTCAAAAGCTGCAGTTGACATGAACCTTGTTATGAATGATAAAGGTGAATTTATTGAGATACAGGGAACTGCTGAAGGAGCTCCTTTTTCATGGGATCAATTCCAGAAACTCTTGGAGCTTGGCAAGCGGGGAATACAAAGGATAATAGAAGTCCAGAAAGAAGTTTTGGGTGAGGATTGCGAGCTTGTTGGGAGTGTGCCAAAAGATGAGAAAACTTCTTGTTGCGACCAAGAATGAGGGAAAAGCAAAGGAAATAAAGCAGCTCATTGGAAGTTATTTTGACGACGTGGTTACACTAAACGATTTTGACAGCAGTATAAACATTATAGAAGATGGCAGAACGTTTGAAGAGAATGCTTTGAAAAAGGCAAAGATGATATATACCCTTTTCAGGCAGCCCACGCTTGCTGATGATTCTGGGCTTGAGGTTGACGCTTTGGGTGGAAGACCGGGTGTAATGTCTGCAAGATATGCAGGCGAAAATGCCACAGATGAGGATAGAATAAAAAAGCTTTTGGATGAGCTAAAAGATGTGCCAGAAGAAAAAAGATGTGCACAGTTTGTATGCGTTCTTATCTTTATAGACCAGCAAGGTAGGATATATCAGACAAAAGGCATTTGCCGTGGCAAAATTGCCTTTGAGCCAAGAGGTGAAAATGGTTTTGGTTATGACCCTGTGTTTGTACCTGATGGATTTGACAGGACATTTGCAGAGCTGGATAGCCAAATCAAGAACCAAATATCTCACAGAGCAAAGGCTTTTGAAAACTTAAAAAAGATTCTGGGTGAGATTTACAATGAAGGTACTTGTAATTAGCGATACACACGGGATTGTATATGATGCAGAGAGGATTATTAAAAAATACGAGAAGAACATAGAAATGTGTATTCACCTTGGAGATTTGGTAAAAGATGCAATTTATCTACAAAGCAGATTTCCCAATCTCAAATTTGAGATTGTAAGGGGTAACAATGACTTTACAAAGGACTTTCCATCAGAGAAGATAATTGAGCTTGGCGGCAAAAAAATACTCATTACCCATGGTCATATGTACTCTGTGAAGTCTACATATGACATTATTGTAAATCATGCAAAAGCGTTTAGAGTGGATGCATGTTTTTTTGGTCATACTCATCAGCAGGAGGAGTTTTATTCAGATAGCATTCTCTTTTTAAATCCGGGAAGTTTAGCTTTTTCAAGGGATGGTTCAAGGTCGTTTGCAATAGCAGAAGTTACTCCTTACGGAGTTGTAGCATATTTGGAAAAGGTGTGAAAGAAATTGATAATAGCACAAGGTGAACTTGTGAATATAAGAGAGGTTAGGTGGGGGGACTTAAAATATCTTCAAAAATGGGCAAATGACCCAGAAGTTGCCTACTGGGCAAGGGCAGAGACAAATATTTCAAGTGTTACAATAGGAGAGTTTAGAAGATGGTATTACAGGCGTTCCTCCTCTTCTGTTAAAAGATTTATTATAGAAACCAAGGAAACAAAAAAACCTATTGGTTCTATTTCCTATAGAGATTATGATTCTATCAACAAAGTGGTAGTTCTTGGCATACATATTGGAGAAAAGAACTACTGGGGAAAAGGATTTGGCACCGATGCAATTAAAGCGTTTGTGAAATATTTTTTTGATACCCTTGATATCAATAGGATAGAACTTGATACTTTCGATGAGAATATAAGGGCTATTAAAGCATATCAAAAGTGCGGGTTTAAGATTGAGGGGGTTTTAAGAGAGGCAAGGCTTATTGAAGGAAAGTTTCATGATGTAATTATTATGGGAATAACAAGAAAAGATTATTTAAAAATAGCAAACAAGACTCAAATATGATATAATAAAAACAAACATAAAATAACTAAAACAGAATAAGGAGGACAAAAATGAAGAGTATAAATTGCATCGGTGCTGATTTTGGTGCGTCAAATGGCAGGGTTTTTGTTGGCAGGTTTGATGGGTCTGTTTTAGAACTTTGTGAGGTTCACAGGTTCGAAAACAATCCTGTGCGCCTTGGTAAAAGTCTTTTTTGGGATTTCCTTTACCTTTTTAACAATCTTAAGATTGGAATCTATAAAGCAAAAAAGCAATTTGAAAGTATAACAAGCATAGGGGTTGACACATGGGGTGTGGATTATGGTTTGATAGACAAATATGGAAACCTTATTTCCAATCCCTATCATTATCGAGATATGAGAACAAGAACAGCTATCGAGGAAGTAGGAAATATAGTACCTCTCAAACAGCTGTATAACACCACTGGTATTCAATTTATGAATTTCAATACAATTTTCCAGCTATATATAGACTACAAGACAAGACCTGAGATAATGAAAAATGTGTCTTCTCTTTTGTTTATGCCAGACCTTTTTGCTTATTTTTTAACAGGTGAGAAGGTAAACGAATACACTATTGCTTCAACTTCTCAGCTTTTAGATGCCCACAAGAGAACATGGAGTTTTGATATCATTGAAAAACTTGGGTTTGAAAAAGATTTATTTAATGATATAATTTATCCAGGAAACATTTTAGGAAAGCTTTCAAAGGATGTTCAAGAAGAGCTTGAGGTGGAAAGCATACCTGTTATAGCAGTGGGAAGCCATGACACAGCTTCAGCTGTGGCAGCAGCACCATTTTCTGACGGAAAACAAACAGTTTATCTTAGCTGCGGTACGTGGTCGTTGATGGGTGTTGAACTTGAAAGCCCTCTAATAAACGAGAAAACATTTGAGAAAAACTTTACAAATGAAGGCGGGGTTGAGAACAAAATAAGGTTTTTGAAAAACATCACAGGACTTTGGATTATCCAGCAGCTAAAAAGCGCGTGGAGCAAAAAGTTTGAAGAAGTAAATTACAATCTCATAAGTGAACTTGCACAAAAATCCAATGTTGATTATGCAATTGACCCTGATAGTGAACAGTTTTTAGCACCTGTTGATATCATTTCGGAGATAAAGAACTTCTGCAGAATCCACTTTGGAAAAGAACCAGAAACACTTGGCGACATTGCAAGAGTAGCTTACAATGGAATTGTTAAAAAATACCAAAATACAGTTGAGGAGATAGAAAACTTAACAGGGCTTAAGATTTCTACAATAAATATGGTTGGCGGAGGCATTAGAGATAGGTATCTTTGCGAGCTTACAGCAAAGTTTACACAAAGAGATGTTGTGGCAGGGCCTGTCGAGGCAACAGTGTTTGGTAATATTCTCATGCAGCTCATCGCCTTAGGTGAGATTAAGAATTTGCAGGAAGGAAGAGAGCTTCTCAAAAAGAGCGTCCAATTTGAATACTACAAAGGGAGGTAAGAGGAAAAGTGCTTGCGATTGAACGAAGACAAAAGATTATGGCAATGCTCAACGAAAACAAGAGCGTTCTTGTTCCTGAGCTTGCAAAGCTTTTCAATGTTACAGAAGAGACAATAAGGCGTGACCTTGAAAAGCTTGAAAAAGAAGGCCTTTTGAAAAGAACGTATGGCGGGGCGGTATTGGTCGAGAATTACAATGTTGATATTCCTTTCGAGTTTAGAAATGTTACAAACATAGAGGGTAAAAAGCAGATAGCACTGAGCTTGATAAAGTACATCGAGGATGGCGATACTCTTGTTATGGACTCGAGCACATCTGCACTTCAGGTTGCAAAGCTTTTGAAAACAAAAAAGAAAATTACTGTCATTACAAACTCAGAGCAGATAATCAATGAGCTAAAAGTTTTTGAAGACACAATAAAGGTTATTTCAACTGGAGGAACACTGCGAAACAAATCTTTATCGCTTGTTGGACCAATAGCTGAGCAGACTTTAAGGAGCTTAAATGCAAACAAAGCAATAATATCCTGTAAAGGTTTTGACATTGAGAAAGGATTTACAGAGTCAAACGAGCTTGAAGCTCAGGTCAAAAAGCTCATGATTGAGATAGCAGACAAGGTTTACATGATAGCAGACCACACGAAGATAAACAAGACAGCTTTAGTTAACATTGCAACACTTGACGATGTCGATTTCATCTTTACAGACAAGATACTGCCGCCAAGCCAGGAAAATGCAATCAGAGAGAAAAATGTAGAGATTGTATATTGCTAAAAAAGGGGCCAACAGCCCCTTTTTTATATCTTTTTTGTTGACGAAAAAAGAATGTCGTAAAAGTTTGGAAAAGAGATTGATGCACACTCTGCATCCAAAATGGTACTCTCGCCCTCGACTGCACACGCCATGATAGATGCTGCCATTGCTATTCTGTGGTCTTTATACGAGTTTACAATTGCACTTTTGAGTCTTTCCCTTGAGCCTATTATCTTAAGTCCGTCTTCAAGTTCATAGCAATCAGCTCCAAAACTTTTCAGCATCTGAGCTGTTGTCTTTATCCTGTCACTTTCTTTTACTCTCAGTTCTGAAGCGTTATCGATTGTGGTTTTACCTTCGGCAAATGCCGCTGCAACTGCCAAAATAGGTATTTCGTCTATGATGCGGGGAATATCGTCTTTGTTCACCGTTACTCCTTTTAGGTTGCTGCTTCTTGCAACTATTTTTCCCACAAGCTCTCCATTTCTATTTTCCACATCTTCAATGCTAATATCAGCACCCATCTGTTTTAGAACATCAATTATACCTGTTCTTGTTGGGTTTAAAATACAGTTTTCAATTACCACTGAGCTACCTTCGCATATTAGTGCAAGAACAATAAAAAATGCTGCAGATGATATATCTGATGGAATTTTTATCTTTATGCTGGAAAGTTGACTTGGCAGTATCTCTACTGTATATACCCCATCTTCTTCCCAACTTTTTATATTTGCTCCCGCATGTTTTAACATCAGTTCTGTGTGGTCTCTTGACTTAGGACTCTCTTTTAAAATACTTTTGCCTTCAGCTCTTAAAGACGCAAAAATCAATGCAGATTTTACCTGCGCACTTGGAATAGGTAAGGTATATTCAATCGGTTTCAAGACTTTGCTGCCTTTTACCTTAATAGGTAGAAAATCTTCTTTTTCTAAAAACTCAAACTCAGCTCCCATTTGGGAAAGAGGCACTGTGACCCTTTTCATTGGTCTTTTTTGAAGGGAGCTGTCACCTGTCAAAATAGATTCAAATTCCTGGGTTGACAAAATCCCAAGAAGAAGTCTTGTGGTTGTTCCTGAATTTTGGCAGTCCAGTATCTGTTTTGGAGCACTAAGAGCAAAGCCATTTCCTTTAACAATTATTTTGTCATTTCGAATTTCTATGTCAGTGCCAAGATTTTTGAAACAATTGATGGTCGCCAAGCAATCATCCGAAAAGAGAAAGTTTTCTATCTCTGTCACACCTTTTGCCAAGCTTCCAATCATGATACTTCTGTGGGATATTGACTTGTCAGGCGGAACAATTACATTTGAGTTTATTTTTCTTCTTCCGTCTATCTTAACATTCACTTTTCATCACTCACAATCTTATCTCTAATTAATTTTGCTTTTTCAAAATAAGAGTAAATTTCATTATAGTTTTCACTTTGCAAACTTAATTTAAAGTTTTTCAGAAGTTCAATATAAGCCTCAATAAGTTCAAGCAACACGTTCTTGTTTGAGACTGATATATCTGCCCACATTTTTGGACTGGAGGAGGAGATACGGGTTATATCTTTAAACCCTCCTCCAGCAAATTTGCAATATATCTCACTACTACTTAACATATTCACAAGCCCTGCAGACACAACATGCGGAAGGTGTGAAATAACAGCTGTTATTTTGTCATGAAGTTCAAAGTCAATCTCCTCAACCTTGCATCCTATTGATTGCAAAAGATTCTTAAGCTTTTCAATATCATCTTTTCTATTCATCCCTGTTGGGGTTATGAAGTAGTATGCACCATTAAAGAGTGTATCAAATGAATATTCATAACCTATCTTTTCAGTGCCTGCCATGGGATGTCCACCGATGAAATTGGTAATTTTATGTTCGATGGAATACTTGCAAATCTGAGTTTTTGTACTTCCAACATCTGTTATGATTCCATTTTTGATTTTTGATGATAATTTGCTAAGAATAGGTATGCTTTCTAATACAGGGACACATATAAAACTAAAGGCATACTCATCTTCTGCCTCATCTAAACTTTCAATCTTCTCTTTTACAATACCTTCACAAATAGCTTTTTCAACTGCACTTTTGTTTATATCATAAGCGTGAATTTCATACCCGCATTTTTTAAAAGCTTTTGCAAGTGAACCACCAATAAGGCCAAGCCCTGCTATGAGTATCCTTTCTCTCACCATTTCCTCTATACACTCTTTCCAATTGATTTTGCTATTAAAGTTATTTCTTTTACAAGCTTGTCAAACTCATCGGGCGTGATTGACTGAGGACCGTCAGAGAGAGCCTTTTGCGGGTTTGGATGGACCTCAATCATAAGCCCATCAGCTCCTGCTGCAATTGCCGCTTTTGAAAGTGCTGGAACATACTTTGCTTTCCCTGCTGCATGGCTCGGGTCAACTATTATTGGAAGATGGCTTTTTTCCTTCACAACAGGGATTGCTGAAATGTCCAAAGTGTTTCTTGTTGCTGTCTCAAATGTCCTTATTCCTCTTTCACACAGAATAACATTTGGATTTCCTTCGCTCAAGATGTATTCAGCAGCATTCAGCCACTCTTCAATTGTTGCTGCAAGCCCTCTCTTGAGAAGAACTGGCTTGTCTTGTCTTCCCACATATTTTAGCAAATTAAAATTTTGCATATTTCTTGCACCAATTTGAAAAATATCTACATAGTCATACGCTCTGTCAACAGCACTTTCGCTTATTACCTCTGTTATAACTAAAAGGTCATACTTTTGTGCAGCTTCTTTTAATATTTTCAATCCTTCTTCCTCAAGACCCTGGAAAGAATATGGAGATGTTCTTGGCTTATAAGCTCCGCCACGTAGGATCTTTGCACCGCTTCTTTTAATCTTTTCTGCAACTTCAAACATCTGCTGATAACTTTCAATTGCACAAGGACCACCAATAAGCGTGACTGAGTCTCCGCCAATCTCTACATCTTTAATTTTTATAACTGTAGGTTCTGGTTTGAAGGTTCTGCTTGCGAGTTTGTAGCTCTCAAGGATTGGTATTATTCTGTCAACACCTGGTAAAAGTTCAACAGGGACATCAGACAGAATTCTCTCATCGCCAATGACACCAATCACAGTTCTTTCAACGCCCTGTGAAATGTGGGGCCGCAGGCCCAGTGATGTGATTAGCTTTA
Source organism: Caldicellulosiruptor hydrothermalis 108 (assembly GCF_000166355.1). Lineage (NCBI taxonomy): Bacteria > Bacillati > Bacillota > Caldicellulosiruptorales > Caldicellulosiruptoraceae > Caldicellulosiruptor > Caldicellulosiruptor hydrothermalis. Next base: position 1,873,229 of record NC_014652.1, on the reverse strand, counting down.
CAACCTCTTCAATATCTGACTCTTTACAGTCCTTTTTCATTACAATAATCATATTCATCGCCTCCATACTACCATTTTTTATTTTACTACAGTTTGCATCCGTTCTACCATTCTTCAAATTTTCTTTTTCTATAGAATTTCTTTCAAAGCCTTTATGAATCCCATGTTATCACCTTCCTGGCCAGTTGTAACTCTCAGATATGTTGGCATACCGAATATATCACCTGGTCTTACAATTATGCCTTTTAAAAGTAGTTTTTTAAACACTTCAACAGCATCCTTCTTTACATCTACCATGACAAAATTTCCATATGACTTTATATAAGGAAGCCCCATTTCTTCAAAGCTTTTATAGAAAAATTCAAGAGACTTTTTGTTGAGATCTTTCGCCTTTTTTACATGATCTTCATCGTCAAGGGCAGCAGAAGCTGCAATCTGTGCCAAGTGATTTACATTAAAAGGTGGTCTTATTCTGTTTAATTTTTCAATAATCTCCTCTGATGCTATTGCATATCCAATTCTTAAAGATGCAAGACCATAGATCTTTGAAAATGTCTGAAGAACAATAAGATTTTCAAATTCATTGAGCCACTCTGTGGCATCTGGGTATTCAGGGTCATCTATATATTCTTTATAAGCCTGGTCAACAACAACCGCAATGTGTGAGGGTACTGACTTTATAAAGTCATACAGTTCTTTTTTCTTGACAATTGTACCTGTAGGGTTGTTTGGATTGCAAATCCAAATTACCTTTGTTCTTTCATTTATATTGTTGTAGAAAGACTCTAAGTCATGTGTAAAATCTTTTAATGGAAGTTCTACAGGAACGCCGCCCATCACTTTTGTAACTGTTTCGTATCGTGGGAAAGAAGGTTTTGCCATTATTGCGTTGTCCCCTGGATTGATAAATACAGCAGCGATGAATTGAGTGATTTCATCAGAACCTGCTCCCAGAAGTATCTGCGATGGTTTTACACCCAACTTTTTTGAAAGCTTGAGTTTTAGTTCTGTACAGTTTCCATCCGGGTAAATACCAAGTTCATCCAAGTTTTGCATCAAAGCTTTTTTCACATTTTGTGATGGTCCTAAAGGATTTTCATTTGAAGCAAGTTTTATTACCTTTTCAAGGCCAAGCTCTCTTTTCACCTCAGAAATAGGTTTGCCAGGGATATAGGGTGAAATTGTATTTATTACTTCTCTGAACAAATTAGCACACCCCTAACTTGCGATTTTCAATAATTTTATTATCAACTCTTAGGATTTGTCAAGAAAAAAGTGATGAATAAAAAACAATATTGAGTTAGCTTAGCAAAAATGTTTGTAGATTAGTTATAAATTTTTAGATTCATCAGGGATTAAAAAAGTCAATTTTGCGGGGGAAAAATATAAAATTTTTCAGGGTTACATTTCTACAATTTATAGTTATAATTTATTTCAGATTCACAATTTTTAAAGTCTTTTTGCTCGTAGAAATGTCAAAATATACAGTGAGGAGGGTTTGAGATGTCAAAAAAATTAAAATCATTTGCGTGGTTTGTCTGTTTTGTGTTCATTTTTTCAAGCCTTGTTACCCTGCCAAGTTTAAAGTCTAATTCTGTGAAAGCGGCTTCAAGCAATCAACCCGTAAAGACATTGACATTTTTCTATGGAGATTCAAATGCAGACCCTCATCCAGACCTATTTAGCACTCCTATTGGTAAAGAAATTACAAAGCTCACAGGTGTAAAACTCAAAATCGAATACTTAGCAGGACAAGATGAGGCGACAAAGATTGGTCTTATGTTGGCATCTGGTGATTTACCAGATTTGATTCATGGACATCAGGAGCATGGAAAATTGATTGAAGCAGGTGTTTTGGTACCGCTGGATAACTATATCCAAAAATACGGAAAATATTGCAAACAAATTTATAGTGCAAAAGATTTGAAGCGACTAAGACAAAAAGATGGCAAAATTTATTTCTTATCACCATACAGAAACGAAATAACACCAGACTTAAAGCCAGATGGGTTCTGGCTACCAATTGATCTTCTTGAAAAGGCAAAGTGGCCAAAGGTAAGGTATTGGGAGGACTATCAGCAGCTCATTAGAGATTATGTAAAGAAAAATCCTACTATTGAGGGAAAACCAACTATCGGATTTACATTTATTACGGAAAATTGGAGATTCTTCACTTTAGAAAATCCACCTTCATATCTTATGGGGTATCAAAATGATGGTGATGTAATCGTTGACCCGAAGACATATGAAGCAAAAGTTTATGCAACAATGGAAGGTTCAAAGAGATACTACAAGGATTTGAATAAGATGTGGAAAGAAGGGCTTATTGACAAAGAAGTGTTCGTTCAAAACTATGACACATATCTTTCCAAGATTGCTCAGGGTAGAGTTGTAGGATTCTACGACCAGTGGTGGCAATTTGGATATGATGCAGAAGCTTCTTTGAAAAATGCAAAGAAATACAATAGAATGCATGTATCCTTCCCGGTTGTCTACAAAGGTGTTCAAAGAGCAAGATATCTTATGATTCAGCCAATTGGCGCAAGAGATGGTATTAGCATAACAAAGAAGTGTAAAGACCCTGTCACAGCATTTAAGTTCCTTGATACTCTGTGCTCTTTAGAAGCTCAAAAACTTATGTACTGGGGAATAAAAGGTGTTGATTACAGTGTAGACAAAAACGGAAAGATGTACCTAACAGACAAACAGAAAAAACAGAGAGAAGATCCTGTTTACAGGAAGAAACAAGGGCTTGGATACTGGTGGGTATTCCCGCATGCATATTTGAAGCTGCAGGATGGAAATTACAGAGAGCCAGGATTTGACCCAGAGTATGTATACAAGAACTTCTCACCAGCTGAAAAGAAAGTTCTCGATGCATATAAAGCTAAATATTTCATGCAACCTCCATTTACAGACCCACCGCTTGAAACACCTTATGGATTTGCATGGGAAATCAATATTCCTGCTGACAAGACACAAGTAACTATTGCAACACAGAAGATGAGTGAAGTAAGAAGAAAATATCTGCCACAGCTTGTAATGGCTAAAACAGATGCTGACTTTGAGAGAATATGGAAAGAATATTTGCAAGCATTTGAAAAGACAAATTACAAAGTATACGAGCAGTTCAAGACAGAGATGATTCGCTGGAGAGTAAAGAATTGGAACTAAACTTGGAGTAAATTGTGGTATATTTTATAGGGAAGGCCTCCTGTTTTAGTTTTAGAGGTCTTCCCTATAAATTTTTGTAGTCTAAAAAATAATACCAACAAAGGAGGAGGGTTCTTGTGGACTTATCTAAATTTGATGTAAAAAAATTCTGGGAAGAAAATGATTTTTGTTGGTTTAATTTTGACAAAAAAACAAGGATTCCTATACACTTTTGGCTTGACGACCATTTTTTATTTGAGCTGGTTGGTCCTTTTTCAACAGTTGATTATTACTCTGACAAATCATACAGGCTTCAAATTCATAAAAAAGCTAATGATATTTTGGAAGAAGAGCTTGGGAGAAGATTTTATTCAGAAGAAGAGCTTGACCCTCCAGAGCCAACAAGATTTGAGGTTGTAATGGGTTCAAAGGTTGTGATATCAGAAGGGGGAACGCCTTGGCTTGAGCAAGCAATTGAAAGTTTAGATGAGGTAAAAAGTTTTATAGAAAAGATGGAGAAGATTGATGTAAAAAAAGTGGTTACACCTGAACTTTTAAAAGCAAAAGAAGATTACGAGAATCTAACTGGCAAGAAACTAAGATGGGGACATATGACAAGAGGACCTGCTACAATTGCAACAAGTTTATTAGGGACAACAAATCTTTGTACGTTACTGATGGATGAACCAGAGCTAATGGATGAGTTTTTTGAGATATTAAAAGAAAAACTTGTGGAATATATAAAAAATTTAAGAGGTTATTGTGAAGTTGAATATAACGGAATTGCAATTAATGATGATAACTGCTTTTTGTTTTCGCCCAAGCTTTATGAAAGATACTGTGCACCTATTTTGGAGAGTTTGTTTAAAAACTTCGCACCAAGAAAAGAAGATACGCGCTATCAACATTCAGATAGCAATATGCAGCACCTAATTCCTATTTTAAATGAACTTGGAGTAAACAGCGTTAATTTTGGACCTGAAATTCACCCTGCCACGATAAGAAAGCTCATGCCACATGCGTTGATTTATGGACAGATGCCACCATTTGTATTGAGAAACGGAAGCGCAGAGGAAATTATTGAATATGTAAAGAGGGATATGCAAGTTTTAAAAGAGGATGGAAACTTTATCGAGACACCTGCAGGTTCTGTTGCTTCAGGTACTCCTCTTGAGAATATCAAAATATACATGTGGGCTGTTCAAGAATTTGGGAGAATATAGTTTTTTGACATATCAATTTTATGGGGGAAATATGTTAGATTTTGAGGGTTGTTTTTATCTAAATACTATGTAAAATGAACAGTAGAGGATGATAATTGTTCATCCTAAATAAAAATTCAAGGAGAGGAGGCGTGTAAATTTGAAATTTATAAGAAAAATCTCGATTGTGGTAGCGCTTGTTTTCATTATTTCCGCGGTGCTGGGTGGGATTGTACCTGTATCTTCCCAGAAGGTTGAAGGTGCATCAAAAAAGGTTGTAACATTTACAATGTTTAGTGCAGATGCAACAGTACAATATCACCCAGATATCTTTAGCACTGCTATTGGTCAGGAAATTACTAAAAAGACTGGTGTGAGACTAAAAATCGAACACTTTGTAGGAATGGACCAGGCAACAAAAATATCGCTTATGCTTGCATCTGGCGACTTGCCAGACCTTGTTTACGGTAGCGGTGAACACAAACAATTTATTCAGAACAAAGCTTTAGTTCCGCTTGAAAATTACATTCAGAAATATGGTCAGTGGACAAAGAAGGCTTATTCATCTGCTGATTTGAAAAAATTGCGCCAGGCAGACGGACACATTTACTTCTTGAGCTACACAAGAGGAGAAGTTTCACCGAGCTCAATGGGCGAAGGTTTATATGTAATGATTGATATGTTACAAAAGAATAATTGGCCAAGGTTAAAGTACTGGGAAGATTTGGTGCCAATGATAAGAAACTATGTCAAGAAATATCCAAAGTATAAAGGCATGCCTGTAATAGGCATGTCAGCAATTACAGAAGGTGCAAGATTTTATGTAATTCAGGATCCGGCAACAGGTTTGAATGGTTTGATTGCAGATACTGTACAAGTTGATCCAAAAACATATAAAGCAAGCTATGACCCTGCGGGAATAGGAATGTATAAAGCATACAAGGCGCTAAATGCTCTGTGGAATGAAGGTTTGTTCGATAAAGAAGCTTTTGTTCAAACATATGACCAATGGGCAGCGAAAGTTGCTCAAGGTAGAGTTGTAACAAGCTGGGGAAGGTCATGGCATTTCAACACAGCATTCAACACCTTAAGAAAGAACGGGGAGGATGACAGAATCCTTGTTCCGTTTGGTATTGTATTCAAAGGAGTTAAAAAGTCAAGATATGTCATGCTTCAGTCAATCGGGACTCGAGATGGAGTAAGTATTACTAAAAAATGCAAAGACCCTGTAAGAGCATTTCAGTTCTTAGACCAACTTTTGAACCCAGAAGTGCAAAAGCTCATGTTCTGGGGTATTAAAGGAAGGGACTATCTTGTTGATAAGAAAGGCAAGATGTACAGAACTCAGGCTATGATTGACAAAGCAAGAGACCCTGTTTATCAGAAACAGGAAGGGCTTGGCTACTGGAACATTTGGCCAAGATGGCAGCTGAAACTTCCAGATGGAAACTATGTAAAACCTGAGCTTGATCCGGATATTGCATATATGCAATGGGCACCTGCACAGAAGAAAGTCCTTGATGCTTATAAAGCAAAGACCTTTGTTGAGCCGCCATTTGCAGATGAACCTGAATCTCCACCTTGGGGATATGCTTGGGAAATTAACATTCCACCAGAAAAGCAAAAAGAGATTCAGGTTCCACTCAATATTGCTAACGATCTTGCAAGAAAGTATATACCAATGCTTATAATGGCTCCAAAAGGCAAATATGATGAGATATGGAACAAGTACAAGGCAGAAGTTAGAGCAAAGATAAATCCAAAACCAATTGAAGAGTTCTACACACAGGAAATGAGGCAGAGAATGGCTGATTGGTACGGAATCAAGGTTAAGTAATATTGTGTAAAAATGGATAAGGGGAGAGGTAGATAGTTGCCTCTTCCCTTATATAAAATTTTTAATTGTTTAGCATTTGCTTTCCTGGGTACTTACAATATAGAGGTATAAAAGTTTTCAAAGGAGGTAATTGCTTTGGACGCAGTATATTACACCGAGTCGAAAAAAACTTTTTGGCAGAAGGTAAAGGAGCAAAAAGAATTAGTTTTAATGATATTCCCTTTTGTACTGTATGTTATCCTGTTTCACTACGTACCTCTTTGGTGGTGGGTCATTGCATTTAAAGAATACAGGCCTTTCCAGGGTGTTTGGGGTTCAGAGTGGGTAGGCTTGCAACAATTTAAAGATTTGTTTAGTGACTCTGGTTTTTGGCTTGCTATGAGAAATACAATTGTTATAAGCTTTTTAAAGCTTGTTACGTCCTTTGCAGCAGCTATCTTACTTGCGTTGATGCTAAACGAAGTAAAGAATATGTTATTTAAAAGGACTATTCAAACAATTTCATATCTTCCCCACTTTGTTTCTTGGGTTGTGGCGGCGAGTATAGTTATAAGTGTGCTTTCACCTGAGTCAGGTATACTCAATCAAATTTTAATGTCACTTAAGATAATAAAACAACCAATTGTTTGGATGGGCGAAGGGCATTATTTCTGGTGGATATTGGCTCTCTCGAATGTTTGGAAGGAAACAGGATGGAATGCTATAGTGTATTTGGCTGCAATGACAAGTATTGACCCGGAACTTTATGATGCTGCAAGTGTGGATGGTTGTGGAAGACTGCAAAAGATAAGATATGTAACACTGCCGGGGATTGCACCAACAATTAGTATGCTTCTTATTCTCAACGTTGGTTGGCTTTTGAATGCTGGTTTTGAACAGGTTCTTTTGCTCAGAAACCCGCTTGTTCAGGATTACTCTCAAATTCTTGACACATACGTTCTTGACTATGGTATTACAATGTACAGATATTCATATGCTACAGCTGCTGGTATGTTTAAGAGCGTTGTAAGTATTTTGCTTGTGTTGTTTGCAAATAAGGTTGCTGCAAAATTGAATGCATCCACTGTGGTATAGAAAAATCTTGGCAAGGTTTTTCAACAATATAAACAGGAGGGAATGTTTGAGATGTTTAAGAAAAAAACAGCCGAGGATATTATTGTTGACTTGGTTGTTTATATAAGTCTGATTTTTGTGGGTATTGTTACTTTATATCCTTTTTTAAACGTTCTTGCAATTTCGTTTAACGATGCTCTTGACACAGTTCGAGGAGGAATTTATATCTGGCCAAGAAAGTGGACTTTGAAGAACTATGAAATTATTGTTAGTAATCCACAGATTTATAATGCAGCTTTAGTATCTGTTGCAAGAACAGTTCTTGGTACAGTGCTGGGTATTATTTGTACAATGTTTGTTGCTTATCCTCTTTCAAGAAAAGATTTTGTATTAAGACGTCCGTTTTCTGCAATAATGGTTCTAACCATGTATTTCGGTGCTGGTCTAATTCCAACCTACTTATTGTATAGATCATTGGGACTTTTAAACACATTTTGGGTTTATATTGTACCGGCCCTTCTGGGAATGTTCAATGTTGTTGTAGTCAGAAGCTATATAGAGTCACTTCCTTCAAGTTTGATTGAATCTGCTAAGATTGATGGAGCAAGTGAATTTAGAATTTTGTGGCAGATAATCTTTCCACTTACTCTGCCAGCAGTTGCGACAATAGCACTCTTTATTGGAGTTGGACATTGGAATTCGTGGTTTGATGTATATATCTTTAACTCACAAAGACCTGACCTGAGTACCCTTCAGTATGAGCTTCAAAAAATTCTGGCATCTGTAAGTATGCAGGTTGGAAGAAATCCTGACTATCAAATGGGAGCAATGGCTGAAACTCAACAGGTTACTCCAAACTCAGTAAGAGCAAGTATGACAATTGTTGCAACAGCTCCGATTATTATGGTATATCCATTCTTGCAGAGATATTTTGTAAAGGGTCTTACTCTTGGAAGTGTGAAAGGAGAATAATTGAGGTTGCGTAAAGTGGGTGAAATTCGCCCACTTTGATTTATTTTTTATGGGTAAATAAATACAGTTAATATTCTTGTGTATTATGATATAATTAAACTTAGGAGATATAAAGCTTGTGGTGGAACAAAGTGCTAAAAAAATTTTTTGAATTCTCAAAAGAAAGGCTGCTTGATAAATTAGATAATCTTTCTGTCAGAAAAAAGCTGCTACTTGTATATATCCTCTGTGTTTTAATCCCCACAATAGTGAGCCATTTTATTTTTACCATTTTCATTGTAAAGAATCTTCAACAGCAGAAAATAAATCAGATAAAAAGTGCCTTCAGTATCTTAAATACTAATGTAAAAAAGGTAATTGATGAGGCTATATTATATTCAAATACATTGTATACAGATGATTTGCTTAATGATATGCTTGATATTGATTATCAGGGAATGGAAGATTTTTACTCAAATTATGTTCAGTACTTAAGAAATAGGATATATCAGGGGAGAAATGTGTATTCAAATATTGCTCGCGTTACAATATATACAAACAATCCCACAATTTTGAATAGTGATGGTTATAGAAAATTAAACTATCAGGAAGTAAAGGATTGGTATGAAAAAGTAATTAATAATCAACAGGGAATAATTGTAATACCTACCACCGAAAACACTGTAAGTGGAGAAGAAGGATATGTATCATTGATAAGGAATCTCAATCAATACGAGCAAAGAAGCACGTCAACAGGGAACAATAGTAAATATACCAAAATAGCCAAAATTGACATTTATCTTTCAAGCTTTTTCAATTCCATAAATTTTGAGGTGTTTGGCGGAGAGATTTACTTGCTGGACAGCAGCAACAGAATAATTGCAGCCCATACATACAATAATCTAATCTTTACCAAGCCATTTGTAAAGTTTGAAGCGAGTAAATTTGTGACAAAAGGGTCGTATGTATTTGTAAATAATCTGGATATAACTCTTTTAAGTGGATGGAAACTGGTAGGAGTATTTTCGCGCTCGTATATGATGGGAGAAATATACAGGGCTATCGAGTTTATATTACTTATTTCGCTTTTGAGCTTGATATTTGCAACCTTTTTGATAAGGCTTATAACTTCTTCCTTATCAAATAGATTAGAGCTTTTGGAAAGACATATAAGAAAGGTTAAAAAGCAGCGCTTCGAGATTCTGACATGTAAGGAAGGGAACGATGAGATTGGTAGCCTGATAAGAGAGTTTAACAATATGACGATAAGACTTAAGGAACTAATAGAGAAGGAAATGCTTTCTGAGATTCAAAAGAAGACACTTGAAGTTGAAAAAAAGCAGGCAGAGATAAATGCGCTTCAGAGTCAGATAAATCCACATTTCCTTTTCAACACACTGGATTCTATAAGAATGCGTTCTGTTTTAAAGAACGAACTGGAGACGGCTGAGATAATAAAGTATTTAACAAGGACCTTAAGGAGGCTTATTTATTGGGGAAATGATATAACCACAGTTCAGGAAGAAATCAATTTTGTAGAAGATTTTCTAAAAATACAACAATACAGATTTGGTGAAAAGTTAACATATGAAATTTTTGTAGAAGAAGATGCTAAAAACTGTTTAATTCCTAAGATGACAATTCAGCCGCTTGTTGAAAATGCATGTATACATGGTATAGAGGAAAAAGAAGACAGTGGTAGAGTAATGGTTAGAGTAAAAAAAGAGGGTATAAAGTTAATGATAGAAGTTGCTGACAACGGGATAGGGATGGACGAGAAAAAGCTTGAAGAGCTTTATGCTAATCTTAACAATCCATTATATGATAAAAGTATTGGACTTAAAAATGTTTACAGAAGATTAATGCTGTACTACAACGACAATGCTGAGTTTTATATTGAAAGTTCTATCAAGAAAGGTACAAAGGTTGTTATTAAACTTCCTTTAGAATTGCCAGCATTTGTTCATAAAATATAGTGAGGGTGTGTAACTATGATAAAGATTCTTTTGGTTGAAGATGAGATATTCATGAGAAAGGGTATAATTAAACTTATTGATTGGGAAAGGCTTGGATTTGAAATTGCATATGAAGCGGGAAATGGTCAGGAAGCCCTTGATATCCTCAAAAGTGAGAAAGTAGATGTGATAATAACGGATATAAAAATGCCAGTAATGGATGGAATTGAGCTGATAAAAAGAGTTTCAGAGGAGTTTGAAAACAAACCGGCAATAATAATTATCAGTGGGTACAATGAGTTTGAATTTGCAAAGGCAGCTATAAAGTATGGTGTAAATGATTATCTATTAAAACCTATAGATGAGAATGAGCTTATGCAAACATTAGAGAGGATAAAAACGAGGATATCAAGCGAAAAGGAAGACTATAAAAAGAAAGAATTATTTGAATATGTGAGAAGGAACTCAGCTTTTATAAAAGCTCTTGAGATACAAAATGATGATTATCTTGTAAGTAGTAGTGAAGATGGAGTGAAAAAATATCTTGGAATTTCAAAACAGGAAGCTTTTCAATATGAAGATGATTTGGCCATTTATGAAAAATTAATGGAAACAGAAAAAAGTGTAAATACTAAGTATTCGGACAAAGGTATGGAGATTAAATGTTATTGGGATAGTTACTTTAACTTACTTTTTGTAGTAAACACCATTCAAGGGGATAAGAAAAATAGTTTAGTTAAACAGATTTTTGACGAGATAAGAAGTCTATTAAATTTGCAGGCAATAATTGTGCAGGAGTATGTATCTAGCCAGAAGATACATACATTGTATAAACAACTTCTTAGAAAATTCAACTTTGCCCAATTTTACGAAAAGAGTGGTGTCATTGAGGCATCAGAGATAGGGGAATTTGAACATTACCTTGAGGATAAAAAACTTTCAAAAGAGCTGATAAGACTAATTGAAGAAAAGCGATTTAAAGATATAAATGTAAAACTTTCAAGGTTTTTCGATGAGTGCCAGAACAATAAAGTATCACCAGAAGTAATAAAAGGTTATATTCTCTTTGCTGTGCTTGAAATAATAGATTACTTTGAAGTATACCAGTTATTCGAAACTGATAGTATAAAGTTTATATTTAGGACAGACATACAGAAAAGCAAATTCATTTCCAAAGTCATGGAAATTTTAGACCAGGTGATAAATTGCATTGACCAGAACTCAAAATTTAATGGCTCGAGCTTTATGAAGAAAATAGAGTTGTTTATAAAAGAAAACTACAACAGAGACTTAACAATAAAAAGCATAGCCCAACAGTTTTATATTAATCCTATATATTTAGGAAGGATGTTCAAAAAACATTTTAATATGCCGTTTAATAAATATTTACATTTTGTACGTATTGAAAATGCAAAAAGATTGCTCTTGATGACTGATAAGAAGATTTATGAAATAGCAAAAGAAGTGGGTTATAGTGACCCTGACTATTTTGCATTAAAATTTGAAGAGTATGTAGGGAAAAGCCCTTCCAAATTTAGGAATTCTGTATCTGTCAATGAAGACTAATTTTCTATGTTATTTTTAGAAATCGTTTTCTAAAAATCTGCAGGAGGTTGTGATTTGCTATGATTTTATTAAGTAGCAGTAACCCAAAATACTCTATGTGTTGGCTCTCTTATAAACCTATAGAGAAGAAAGAATATGTCCAGGAAGTCGAAAAATTTTTGGAACAGATAGTGTTGTTGGAGAAGAATATATATTTTCAAAATGCAGGAAATGAGCTAAAAAAAGCTTTAGGTGCACTGTTTGGAACTGAACCGAGACTCAGCAATTCTGTGAATCTTTATATGGACAGTGGAATTATTTTAGGCAAAGTGACAAATGAAAAACTTAACATTTTTATAACCGAGGTTGAAAAGGAAGCAGTGGGAGAGGAAGGATTTTTAATAAAAGTTATAGATGAAAATAAGAGAAAATACATTATTGTTGCATCAAAAAGTGAAAAAGGGATAATATATGGGACATTTCATTTGATAAACAAATTTAGACTTAAAACAGGATTAAAAGAACTCAATTGTATAGAAAATCCAAAGGCCTCGTTACGAATTATTAACCATTGGGATAATATGGATGGAAGTATTGAAAGAGGATACGCGGGCAAATCAATATTTTTTACAAATGGTAGAATAAAACGCAATTATAAACGTATATGGGATTATGCAAGGCTTCTTGCCTCAATTGGAATAAACGGTGTTGTAATAAATAATGTGAATGTAAGAGATAAGGCCATATGGTTAATTACGCCCAAATATCTAAATGACCTTTCAAAAATAGCAGAAGTTTTCAGACTCTATGGAATAAAACTTTACCTTAGCATAAACTTTGCAAGCCCTATCTACATAGGAGGTCTTGACACTGCAGACCCACTTGACAAAAACGTTCAAAAGTGGTGGAAGGACACTGTAAAAACTATTTACAGCTACATACCAGACTTTGGTGGATTTTTGGTAAAAGCCGATTCTGAGTTCAATCCAGGACCTTATGTATACGGTAGAACGCACGCAGATGGGGCAAACATGCTTGCAGAAGAACTTTTACCTTATGGTGGAATTGTCATCTGGCGTGCATTTGTTTACAACTGCCTGCAGGATTGGAGAGATACAAAGACAGACAGGGCAAAGGCCGCATATGACAACTTTAAGCCTCTTGATGGGAAGTTTTCTGAAAATGTCATTTTACAAATAAAGTATGGTCCGATGGATTTTCAGGTAAGGGAACCTGTCTCACCTCTTTTTGGCGCTATGGAAAAGACAAACCAGATGATGGAGTTTCAAATAACACAAGAATATACGGGGCAGCAAATTCATCTTTGCTACTTAGGAACGCTATGGAAAGAGATTTTAGAGTTTGACACATATTGCAAAGGAAAAGGTTCGTACGTAAAGAGAATAGTGGATGGAAGTCTATTTGGAATGAAATATGCAGGATTTGCAGGTGTTTCGAATATCGGGGATAGCATCAACTGGACAGGTCATGACCTTGCGCAGGCGAATCTGTGGACGTTTGGAAAACTTGCGTGGGACCCGGACAGAAAGATTGAAGATATAGCAAGAGAGTGGACCATTTTAACATTTGGAGACGACAAAAAAGTGGTTGACAACATTTTATGGATGCTTCTTAATTCTCACGCAATCTACGAAAAATATACAACGCCGCTTGGGCTTGGCTGGATGGTAAATCCAGGTCATCACTATGGTCCAAACCCAGAAGGGTATGAGTATTCAAAGTGGGGAACGTATCACCGGGCAGACACAAAAGCAATTGGGGTTGACAGAACTTCAAGAGGAACAGGTTATACATTGCAGTATCATAAGCCCTGGCAGGAAATATTCGATGATATAAATAAATGTCCTGAAGAACTTCTTCTATTTTTCCACAGAGTGCCGTATGATTTTAGGCTGAAAAATGGAAAGACACTAATACAGTTTATGTATGACTCTCACTTTGAAGGAGCTGAGATGGTAGATGAACTTATAAAAAAATGGGAGGACCTGAGAGGAAAGATTGATGATGAAATTTTCAACAGAGTATATGAGAGATTAAAGATGCAAAAAGAGCATGCAATAGAATGGAGAGATGTTATCAACACATATTTTTATAGAAAGACAGGAATACCTGATGAAAAGGGAAGAGTAATATATCCATAAGACAAAATAGAATATTTTTTGAAAGAAAGCGAGGTTGAGAAGTTGAGATGTTTGAGCTGAAGAAAAAAGATATATCGAAACAAGATTTATGGCAAAAAGCCAATATTGTGTTGCCTCAATTTGACGTTGAAAAAATAGAAAATGCTACTTACCAAAATCCTGTATGGGTGCATTTTGGAGCAGGCAACATCTTTAGAGGATACATTGCAGCAATAGCCCAGAATTTAATTGAAAGAGGAGAACTTAACAGGGGAGTAATCGCAGTAGAGCTTTTTGACTATGAGATAATAGACAGGATATACAAACCTTATGACAATCTTTGTTTGGTTGTGACATCTGATGCAAAAGGCAATTTAGAGAAAAGAGTAATTGCGAGCATTACAGAAGAGCTAAAGTGTGATAAAAGCTTTGAAGCAGACTGGCAAAGACTTTGTAAAATTTTTGAAAGTTCCACTCTTGAGCTGGTGACATTCACAATAACAGAAAAGGGATACAATTTATTTGGTCTCAAAGGAGACTATCTGCCTGCAGTAAAAGAAGATATAGAAAATGGGCCGCAAAGTCCAAAAAGTTCGATGGGCAAGGTTGCAGCCTTGGCATATGTTCGATACAAAAGCGGCAGAAAACCAGTTGCGTATGTAAGCCTTGACAACTGTTCTAAAAATGGTGAAAAGCTGCAAAGTTCAATACTTCAAATAGCTAAAGAGTGGGCAAAAAGAGGTTTTGTTGAAGAGGATTTTGTTGAATACTTGAACGATTCATCTGTGGTTAGTTTCCCATGGAGCATGATAGACAAGATTGTCCCAAGGCCGTCGGAGAGAATAAAGGAACTTTTAGAGAAAGATGGACTGAAGAATATGAATATCATTTGCACATCGAAAAATACATACATTGCGCCGTTTGTCAATACAGAGAAAGCTCAGTACCTTGTAATAGAAGATAGTTTTCCAAATGGAAGACCGCCACTGGAGAAAGCAGGAGTGTTTATGACAGATAGAAAGACAGTAGAGGACTCTGAGCGGATGAAAGTTCAGACATGTTTGAATCCTCTTCACACGGCTTTAGCTATATTTGGCTGTTTGCTTGGGTACAAGACAATTTATGAAGAGGTAAAAGATGAGCATTTAAAAAGGCTTATCGAGAAGATAGGATATGATGAGGGATTGAAGGTTGTTGTTGACCCGAAGATAATAAATCCGAGGGAGTATATAAGGGAAGTGATAGAAGAAAGGTTCCCCAATCCTTATATACCTGATACACCACAGAGGATTGCAACAGACACGTCACAAAAGATGCCAATTAGATTTGGAGAGACTATAAAAGCATATGCAGAAAGCCCGGATTTAGATGTAAAAGGCCTTAAGTACATTCCTCTTGTAATAGCAGGGTGGCTGAGATATTTGATGTGCATTGACGATGAAGGGAAAACTTTTGACCCAAGCCCGGACCCACTTTTACCTGAACTTAAAAAACATCTTGATGGCATAGAACTTGGCAGAGAGTATGAAAATTTAGAAGAAAAGCTAAGGCCAATTCTAACTAATGAGGTTATTTTCAGGGTTGACTTATTTGAAGTGGGATTGTCTCAGAGGGTGGTTGAGTATTTCAAAGAGATGATACAAGGCATTGGAGCTGTTAAAAAGACCTTGCAAAAGTATGTAAATTAAAAGATTTTAAAAAAGAAAGGGGCTTGAAAAATGGGTTTTAAGATGACATTTAGGTGGTTTGGCCCAAATGATGATAATATTCCACTTGAGTATATACGGCAGATTCCAGGTATATATGGTGTTGTGACAGCTCTTTTTGATATTCCAGTTGGAGAGGTATGGCCGGAAGATAGGATTTTTGAGCTAAAAAGAATGGTAGAAGATGCAGGGCTTAAATTTGAGGTAATAGAGAGTGTAAATGTCCATGAAGACATAAAACTTGGTCTTCCAAGTCGAGATAGGTATATAGAAAACTATAAGCAGACCATAAGGAACTTAGCAAAAGCGGGAGTAAAGGTAATATGCTATAACTTTATGCCTGTATTTGACTGGCTGAGGACAGACCTTGCAAAAAAGCTTGAAGATGGTTCTGAGGTAATGGAATACAACCATGAGATGCTCAAAAACCTTACACCAGATGAACTTGTAAAAAGCATGGAAAAGGGCTCACAAGGATTTTCTCTTCCTGGGTGGGAGAGCTACAGGCTAAAACAGCTGCAAAGCTTATTTGAGATGTACAGGGATGTTGATGAGAATAAACTTTTGCAAAATCTTATCTACTTTTTGGAGAATATAATTCCTGTGTGTGAGCAGTGCGATGTTAAAATGGCAATACATCCAGATGATCCACCTTGGTCACTTTTTGGTCTTCCAAGAGTTGTAACGAACAAGAAAAATATAGAAAAGTTTTTAAAAGCGGTTGACAGTCCGTACAATGGGTTGACTTTGTGCACAGGGTCGCTTGGAGCAAACAGGGAAAACAATATTCCGGAGCTTATAAGGTATTTTGGTAAGATGGGAAGAATACATTTTTTGCATGTGAGAAATATAAAATTTACAGGTGAGAGGTCTTTTTATGAAACATCGCACCTGTCGACAGATGGCTCATTTGACATGTTTGAGATTATGAAAGCTATATATGACATAGGTTTTGACGGGTATATGCGACCTGACCATGGGAGGATGATTTGGGGCGAAAAGGGAAGACCTGGTTATGGGCTTTATGACAGAGCCCTTGGCATTGCGTATTTGAACGGGTTGTGGGAGGCAATTGACAAGATATCAAGAAACGAGAAGAAGTAGTAAGAAGAAAAGAGAAAGGTTTCTCCCGAAAACCGCCTGCTGGGGCTGGGAGGCTTTTATATGGCGGACTATAAATACCCCAGCCATCTTGAGCCTCTGCTTTTCTGAAGCGGCTCAAGATGTTCTTGAGTTTCAAAAATGCAGAAGATAAATTTGGACAGGTCATGGGAATATCTTGAGCTTGGTTTTGCAAATGTATTAAACTTAACAAGTTCAGAATATGAGTGGAAAAAGGTGGATCTGCCACATGATGCTGTAATTGAAAAAGAAAGAAGTGAGGCCAATCCCTCAGGTGCCGGTGAAGGGTATACTGCGGGATGCAGTTTGTATTACAAAAAAGAATTGATTTTAGATGAAGAGTGGCAAGGCAAAAACTTAATACTTGAGTTTGAAGGAATCATGGGTATAGCTGAGGTTTTTGTAAATGGTAGGTTAGTTGCTAAACACTTCAATGGATACACAAGTTTTCTAATTGATATAACAAAGCATGTCAAGTTTGATGATAAGAACATTATTATTGTGCGTGTAGAAAATACTCATAAGCCAAGCTCAAGATGGTACGCAGGTTGTGGCATATACAGACACGTGTGGCTACACATTGGTGGCAAGGTGTATATAAAACCATGGCATTTGCATGTTCAAACCAGAGCAATTGAAAATGAAACTGCAAAATTAGAAGTAAGAGCTGTTGTTGTCAACAGTGTTAATGAAAAAGTTCAAGGAGTAATAAAATTTGATGTATTTTCAAAAGATGAGAAACTAATTCTCAGCAGTGAAGAGAAGTTTTTGATTGGTAAAAATGAAGAAAAGGTAATTGCCAAAACCTTAGAACTAAAACCATTTAAATATTGGGATATAGAAGACCCATATCTTTATAAAATTCAAGCAACTATTATTTGTGATGAGAGTATTGAAGATAGTGCTTCTACATTGTTTGGTATTCGGACAATTTCAGTTGATCCAAAGGAAGGATTTAAATTAAATGGTAAGCCATTAAAATTAAAAGGTGGCTGTATTCATCATGACAACGGACCACTTGGAAGTGCGAGTTATGACAGAGCAGAAGAGAGAAAAGTAGAACTTTTAAAAGCTTCTGGATTCAATGCGGTAAGACTTGCACATAATCCTTTTGCTCCAGCTTTTTTGGATGCATGTGATAGATTAGGGATGCTTGTGATAGAAGAATTTTTTGATGTGTGGCATGCTGGCAAGGTTAGCTTTGACTACCATCTATTTTTTGACAAGTACTGGGAAGAAGATTTGGAGTCCACCATAATGAGGGACTATAATCATCCTTCGATAATAATGTGGTCAATAGGAAACGAGATTACATGGGGAGTTGGAGTTGATGTTGATGACGATAGCAGCTACTCAATATACACCTGGTGCGAGCGATTAGCTAAAAAGGTAAAAAGTTTGGATTCATCAAGGCTAGTAACAGCGGCACTGTGCGCAATTCCGGATGATTATAAAAGGCTTTTTGCTATAATTGAAGAAGGTAACTATGTAATTAGAATGCTTAAACAAGAAGCAGATGTTATTGAAGATAAATGGGGCGAGTTTTCAGAGAAGTTTTCAAGATTTCTGGATGTAGTTGGTTATAACTATAAAGTAGATAGATATGGATACGATAGGTATAAATATCCTGACCGAGTAATCTGTGGCACAGAAACTTATCCATATACTCTTTTTAAAAACTGGAAACAAACAATAGAAAATTCAAATGTTATAGGTGATTTTGTGTGGACGGCTATTGATTATTTGGGCGAAGCAGGTCTTGGCAGGGTAAGTATTGAAGTAGATGATCTCAAATCTTTTTGCGGGTCTTATCCATGGTTTTTAGCAAATTGTGGTGATATTGATATCTGTGGTGAAAAACGTCCTCAATCGTATTATAGAGATGTTGTTTGGGGAAATAGAAAAGACCCTTATATTGTAATACTTCCACCGCAAGTTTATGGCAAAAAACTATACTTTAAACCCTGGGCATGGGAACCGGTCGAAAGAAACTACACTTTTCCTGGATATGAAGGAATGAAGGTGGCTATACATGTCTATGCAGATGCAGATGAGGTTGAGCTGTTTGTAAATGGCAGAAGTTTGGGAAGAAAAGAAGCCGGGATTAATACTCAGTTTAAAACGGTTTATGACACAATTTATGAACCTGGAGTGATAGAAGCAATAGCGTTTAAAGATGGTAGAGAGATTGGCAGGGACAGAATAGAAACAACAGGTGAGCCCATAGCCTTGAAATTGGTGCCTGATAGAGAAGTTATATCCTCTTCTTATGGCGATTTGTGCTATATAAAAATAATGGCAGTAGATAGAAAGGGAAGAGAGGTTGTTTTCGCAGATAACACAATAGTTGTAGAAGTTGAAGGTGTTGGCGAACTTGTTGCTTTGGGAACTGCTGACCCTTTATCGGGAGAACCATTTGTTAGCCGAAAGAGAAAACTTTATAAAGGACGAGCACTGGCAATAGTAAAGAGCATTGGCAAAGAAGGAGAATTTAAATTGAAAGCTTGGGCAGAAGGATTGGATGGTGCACAAGTTTTTGTAAAGTGCATCTAAGGAGATTTAATTATCAATTTTTTCTAATTTAGTTAAATGTATATTTTGGGTATAATTGCCTTTCAACAAAAAGTATTGCTCAGTAATCGAGTTATATGATAAAATTAAAAACGACAGAGTAAATAGGGATTACTAAAAGAACAAAATATCTGAATCAAAGCCCACGAAGGGCTGAAGTAAGCAGCTTTTCGTGGGCTTTTTTATTTTTTCACAAATACTTTAAAAAAAGGAGGAAAGGTACAAATGCACATTCCTGATGGTTATTTAAGTCCGCAAACTTGTGCTACATTTTATGCTGCATCTACAGCAGCAGTTGGCTTTGCATTTGCAAAGTTTAAAAAATCAGTTGATGAAAAGACCTTTGTTCATCTTTCAGTGGCATCAGCATTTACATTTATTGTTATGATGTTCAACTTTCCGGTAGTTGGTGGCAGTTCTGCTCATATTACTGGAATACCGCTTATAACTTATCTGTTCGGGCCGTTTGCTTCAATCATAGCATCTACAGTGGTCTTGATAATTCAAGCTCTTTTGTTCAGAGATGGAGGAATTTTAGCACTTGGAACAAATGTGTTTAATATGGCCATTGCTATTCCGCTGGTTACCATTTTTGTCGACAGCCTTTTAAAAATAGCTAACCTCAAGAATGAAAAGGTGAGAATGTTTATAAGCACATACATTTCAACAAATGTGGCTGCACTTTTGACGGCAGTTGAGCTTGGACTTCAACCAATTTTATTTACAAAAGCAGGAAAACCGTTATATTTTATGTACGACTTAAAAACAACCATTCCTGCTATGATGGTTCCATACCTTTTGATTGTTGGGGTGGTTGAAGCAGTTTTGACAGTTTTGCTGTATTCACCTTTAAAAAATTTTGCTAAAATAAAAAAGTAATTTAAAGGGGTGGTTTATGTTATGAAAAAGGGCGTTGGTAAAAACTTTAAAACGATATTAATAATTCTGTTTGCCCTTGCTATTTTGACCCCGCTTGGGCTTTTGACGCAAAACCCGGCGTTTGGTGAGTGGACTCAGGAAGAAATAAAGAAGATGCTGGGGTTTGTGCCTGAGGGATTAAAAAAGTATGCTGAGGTTTATAAATTTGACCTTTTTGATGGCTATTCAGTTAAGTTTATTCACAACCAGTATATTGGCTATATTTTATCAGCACTTATAGGAATAGGGGTTATATTCGCCATATTTTTCTTATTAAAACATTTGATGACTGAAAGGAAGTAAGATAAAGTGCTGCCAGATTTTTTGAGAGAAGAAGATAACGTTGAAATCAAAGTTGCAAAAGAAGGATATGTGGAAAAGAGTCTTTCTGGTTACTTGAAAGTTTCTCAGTGGTTTTTCAAAAGAAACAAAAGTTTATTTACAAGGATTGACGAATGGGCAAAACTTTTGTTTTTAATATGGTTTAGTTTACTGGTGAGTATCTCTGATAGTATTTTGTTTTTAGCAGTTGCTTTTACTTTTGTATTGGTAGCTGCAACAATATCAAAAGCTGATATCAAGGCATTGATTGTTTCATCTTGGGGGTTTGTGCCGCTTGTTACATTTATCATAAGCATTCCTTATATGCTAATAACAAAGAATATTATGCCAGCTATTTTGCAGGTTTTAAAGACAGGTATCATTATAATGACAGGTGAGGTTGTAATATATAACTCAAGAATTGACAGGCTTTTTAAGCCTTTTTCTTTTTTTGGGGGATTGAAAGAATTCATATGGCTTGTTGAGCTCACGATAAGGAATATCTTTGTACTTTTGCACACAATTACAGATATTTTGTTCGCAAAGAAGATAAGGACGGTGGGTGTATCAAGGAATAGATTAGATTTTGTAAAATCTATGATAAAGGCCTTTGCTCAAAAGACCATGTATATTTCAGAGGTTACTTATATCTCCATGAAAACGCGCGGCTTTTCATCTGAGAATATTAAATCTGTGTATAGATTTGATGTCACTATCTCAGAACTTTTGGTGGTATTTTCATTAATTATTATGAGTATTTTGGAGAGGATTTTAAGATGAGCGCAGTGTTCAGGGGAAAAGATATAACATACAGGGTAAACAACAAAACCATTCTTGATAGTGCAAGCTTTGAGATTGAGAAAGGAAAGGCTTATGCGCTTGTAGGTTGCAACGGAAGTGGAAAAACTACGCTAATGAAAATACTTTCTGGAATCATACTTGATTTTGAAGGAGAGCTTTACTTTTATGATAAAAAAGTTGATAAAACTTCTTTTGATGAGCTTTTCAAAAACGGATTTTACAAAAAGGTAGGTTATATGTTTCAGGAGACAGAACTTCAGCTTTTTAATCTTACTGTGTTTGATGAGATTGCTTTTGGCCCAAGGCAGTTTATGAATGATGAAAGCAAAATCCAAAAAAGAGTTTTGGAGGTAGCAAAGTTTATAGGTATTGATAATTTACTTGAAAGTGATATACTAACTTTAAGCGGTGGGGAGAAAAAAAGAGTATCGCTTGCTTCAATACTTGCAAATAACCCGGAGGTTTTAATACTTGATGAGCCAACAAACGACCTTGACCCCAAAAGCATAAGGTTTTTTGCAAGGATTTTAAAACAGCTCAAAGATGTTGGAAAAACTCTAATTGTTTCTACGCACCACTTTGACTTGCTTTTTCGCTTGGCTGACTATACAATTTTGCTTTCACCAGACCACAGAATACTGAAGATTGGCACTACAAAAGAGATTTTAGAGGATAAAAATCTTTTGATTGAAGCTGAGGTCATAGATGAAGAATTTGAGGTTTGAGATGTTAGGGCTACTAAAACAAAAATTTTTAAAGGAAGTGAGCAGACCATATGAGGATTAGTAGACTTGATGATGTGGAAAAATTCAAAATCGAAAATGAAAGATTATTTTTTTCTGCCCAACATGAAGAGATTAAAATGGGTTTGACTACAGATATATACTTCATAAAAACACTTGAGGTTTTGAGGTACCTTAAAAGAGAGGATGCCTATGTTAAAGCTGAAATTTTTGCAAGAAGAGAAGGGATATTTTGTGGTCTTCCAGAAGTTTTAAATCTTTTAAAAGATGTTGATTGCAAGGTGTATTCTCTTGAAGAAGGGGAAAACTTTTCTGCAAAAGAGGTTGTAATGAGAATTGAAGGAAGATATGTAGACTTTGGAATTTATGAAACACCTATTCTTGGTATACTTGCAAGTTCATCAGCATGGGCAACAGCAGCCAGAAGATGCAAAGAGGCAGCGGGACAAAAGCCCATTTTATGTTTTGGTGCAAGGCATATACACCCATCTGTTGCGCCTGTAATGGAAAGGGCGGCGAAAGTGGGCGGCGCTGATGGGGTAAGCTGCATATTGGCAGCAAAGATATTGGGAATTTCAGCATCTGGCACAATTCCTCATGCCGCAATATTGATTGTAGGTTCTACAGAGGAGGTTGCGATTGCGTACGATAAGGTAATACCTGAAGATTCACCACGTATCATTCTTGTTGATACTTTTAAGGACGAAGCTCAAGAAGCTTTAGATGTTGCAAAAGTGCTAAAAGAAAAGTTGTATGGCATAAGACTTGACACGCCAAGTGAAAGAGGCGGGGTTACACCTGAGCTTGTCTATGAGGTAAGAAAAAGGCTTGATTTAGAAGGATTTGAGCATGTCAAAATTTTTGTGTCCGGCGGACTTGATCCTGAAAAAATAAAAATACTTTCAGAAGCGGGAGCAGATGCTTTTGGTGTTGGAAGCTATATCTCTTCTGCATCACCGATTGATATGACGATGGATGTAAAAGAGGTTGACGGCAAACCTATTGCAAAAAGAGGAAGAATTCCTGGAGTTATAGAAAATAAGAGGCTAAAGAGGGTGAAGTGATTTCTATGTATACCAAATTCAAAGTTATATAAATTGGGAATTCTCACAGATTGAATTGATTGAAAAATAATTTGGTAATTGGTAAAATGGATAACAAAGAATAAAATGATTATAATGAAAAATTTGTTGTGTCAATAAAGTTTAATCGGAGGGGTTGATTTAGCTGGCGACAGAATAACCTTAAGACAGTTAGAAACACATCTTTTCAAAGCAGCTGATATACTCAGAGGTAAGATGGATGCCTCTGAGTATAAAGAATATATTTTTGGTATGTTTTTTCTAAAATATACCTCGGATGTTTTAGAAGAAAAAAGACAGGAGTTAAAAGATAGATTTAAAGCTATGGGATTTTCTGAAAAACAAATACATGAACTATTAGAAGATCCAAGCTCTTATGGTGATGCCTTTTTTGTCCCTGAAAAGGCAAGATGGGAAAATATTTTAAAGTTAAAAGAAGATGTTGGAAATCAGCTAAATAAAGCTCTGAGCGCTTTAGAGGAAGCAAATCCAGAGCTTGATGGTGTTTTGAAACATATAGATTTTAATGCAGTAAAGGGAAAAACCCGACTCAAAGATCAGCAACTTATTGACCTTATTAACCATTTCAACAAGTATAAACTAACACCTTCAAACTTTGAATTTCCTGATCTACTTGGTGCTGCTTATGAGTATTTGCTAAAGGAATTTGCCGATTCAGCTGGTAAAAAAGGAGGAGAATTTTATACACCATCACATGTTAAAAAATTGATGGTAAGGTTGGTTAAGCCCCGTGAGGGTATGTCGATTTATGACCCAACTGTGGGCTCTGGTGGTTTCTTGATTGAGGCATTCCACTACGTTGAGGAACAAGGACAAAACCCAAGAAACTTAGCACTTTATGGTCAAGAACTTAATGGATTGACATGGTCTATATGCAAAATGAATATGATTTTGCACGGCATTAATGATGAATAAGATCTTGTTTATTAACGCTGATAGAGAGTATAGAGAAAGTAGAAATCGGAATTTCTTGAGACCAGAGGACATAGAAAAAATAGTCACAGTGTTTGATGAAAAGAAAGAGATACCTAAATACTCCAGGTTGGTTGATATAAAGGAGATAGAAGAAAACGATTTTAATCTGAATATTAGGCGTTATGTGGACAATTCTCCAGATCCTGAAATCGAAGATGTTCGTGCACATCTTTTTGGTGGTGTACCAAAGAAAGAAGTATTGCTGTATGAAAAACAGTTGAGGAAATTTAACTTGAGCTATGATATTTTGCTGGCAGAGAAGAGTGAAAATTATTTGGAGTTTAAAAAGGACATTACTGACAGAAATCAAATTAGGGAACTGATTGATAATTGCACTGAAGTGAAAGTTACAATAGAAAAACACAAAGAAAAACTTTTGGAGTGGTGGCAGTTTGTAAGGACTGAAATTGAACAGTTTTACGGCAAAAACAATCTTTGGAAGTTTAGAAATGAAGCTTTGGAAAAATTGAAAGATAGCTTATTGCCAATTGGAACATTTGATGAGTTCAAAATAGCGGGCATATTTGCAAATTGGTGGGAAGAGCTTGTTTATGATTTCAAAAGTATAGTTTCTGCTGGTTGGAATAGGAATTTGGTTGAAAGAGAAAGGATTAAGGAAAGGTATTTTAAAGAAGATGTAGAAGAAATGGAAGAACTTGAAAGTGCGCTTGCAGAACTCGAAGCAGATTTAAGTGAGCTTTTAGAAGAAGTTGAAGATTGGGATGAAGAGCAGCAGGGAGATAAGACTGCAAGCAAAGTCAAAGAGTTTTTGAAGGACTTGGTTAAAGATTTAAGATCAAAAGACAGCGAGGCTGCAAGAAGAGAAGCAAAAAAATGGGAAGATTTGTTAGAAAATATTGTTCAAAAAGAAAAGGAAATTAAAAAGGTGAGAAGTGAGATAAGCAGAAAGCAAAAGGAAATTGAAAATAAGATAGATGAAAAGATTGAATCTATTACTGAAGAAGAAGCAAAAGAGCTATTACTCGAAAAGTTCTTTGAATTAATTAGCAATCAACTTGACAAGTATTTAAATGCAGAGAAGAAAGAACTGATAAAGATTTTTGAAAAGCTTTGGGATAAATATCATGTGTCTCTTGAACATCTTTTAAAGGAACGAGAGCAGGAAGTCAGTAGGTTAAATAAATTTTTGGAGGAACTTGGATACTATGAGAGAGTCTAAACACCAAACATATTGCTTATAAGTTGGCGATTTGTTGGAATTTAGTTGGCGATTAGGGCGATTACAATAAGTATATTTGTAGGAAAGATTATTCAACAAGGGGATTGATGAGAAATGGATGGCATGAGTAGAAAAAATTATAAATTCAAAGACTCACCGCTTGGAAGGATTCCAGAAGAGTGGGAAGTGGTAAGATTGGGGGATATTGCAAAAATTAAGACAGGAAACAGTAATGTGCAGGATGCCGCAGAGACAGGCGATTATTTATTTTTTGATCGGTCTGGAGAGATAAAAAGAAGCAACAGGTATTTATTTGATAAAGAAGCCGTAATTGTTCCGGGAGAAGGGACGGAATTTTTGCCTAAATATTATTGTGGGAAGTTTGACCTGCATCAAAGAGCTTATGCCATTTTTGATTTTTCAAGTGTATTAAGTGGGGAATACCTGTTTTATGCAATGCATAAGTTCAACAGAATTTTAGCTAACTGGGCAGTTGGTACGACAGTAAAATCTTTAAGACTCCCCATGTTTGAAAATCTCTTATTACTTCTCCCCCCTCTCCCCGAACAACGCAAAATCGCTGAAATACTTGAGACAATTGATAATGCAATTGAAAAAACTGACGCTATTATAGAAAAGTACAAACGCATAAAGCAAGGTTTGATGCAAGATTTGCTTACTAAAGGAGTGGTGAGTGAGGGTGAAGGTGAAAGTGAGAGGTGGAGGTTGAGAGATGAGAATATTGATAAATTCAAGGATTCACCGCTTGGTAGGATTCCTGAAGAGTGGAAAATTTGTAAATTAGATCACCGTGAGATAACTATTATGATAACAGATGGTTCTCACTATTCACCACAACCGGTTG
Source organism: Caldicellulosiruptor hydrothermalis 108 (assembly GCF_000166355.1). Taxonomy (NCBI): domain Bacteria; kingdom Bacillati; phylum Bacillota; order Caldicellulosiruptorales; family Caldicellulosiruptoraceae; genus Caldicellulosiruptor; species Caldicellulosiruptor hydrothermalis. The sequence goes on along the minus strand of NC_014652.1, from coordinate 1,847,087 downwards.
AAAATAGTGAATATTATATAGTAAATATTGAGAACATAATTAATGGGAAAATTGAGTTTGAAACATGTAAAAAAATCTCACCAAAAGATTACAAGAAATTAGTTTCTAATAAATGCAATCCAAAATACGGAGATGTATTATTTACAAAAGATGGGACAGTTGGAATTACTCTTGTTTTCAGTGGGGAAAGAAATGTGGTGTTATTGTCTTCTATTGCTATTATACGTCCTTCAAATTGTTTAGATTCATATTATCTCAAATATTCTTTGGAGACAGAACAGATTAAAAAACAAATTGATATCTTAATAGGTGGAAGTGTATTAAAGAGAATTGTATTAAAAGATATTAAAAGTTTAGTAATCTTTATTCCCCCCATCCCCGAACAACAACGCATAGCTTCAATTTTATCTCAAATAGATGAAGCCATAGAAAAAGAGCGAGCCTATAAGGAAAAACTTGAAAGAATCAAAAAAGGCTTAATGGAAGATTTGCTAACAGGCAAAGTTAGAGTAAACCATCTTATTGAGGAGGAAAATAAAGATGGTAACTAAATTGGATGAAGAACATTATGTTGAAAATCCATTCCTCTTTCAGCTTCAAAGGCTTGGATGGAAGATTTATAGACAAAACAAAGATAACCCTGAGGATACAAAAGAAATAATATCGTTCACTTCTTCATTAGAAGCTGAATATGGTGAAAGCCAAAAATTTAGAGAAAGCTTTAAAGAAGTAATCCTTGAGGGAGTTTTAAGGGAGTCTTTAAAGAGAATAAACCCATGGATAGAAGATGACCAAATAAGTGAAGTTGTTCGAAGAATTACAACACCACAGTCAAACTCTCTTTTAGAGGCAAATAAAGAAATCCACGACTTGCTTTTAGAGAACACCTCAGTTTCTGAAAATAGAAAAACAGGAGAAAAAAGCCCAACTGTTAAGTTTATTGATTTTAAAAATCCGGACAATAATTCATTCATTGCTATATCACAGTTTAAAGTGAATATAACGGGGACTGAAAAACATATTGTTCCCGATATAGTTCTTTTTGTAAATGGTTTGCCTCTTGTAGTGGTTGAGTGCAAATCTCCAGCAGTTGCTGACCCAATTTCTGAAGCAATTACTCAGCTTATGCGCTATTGTAACAGACGTGGCACAATTGAGGGAAATGAAAAGCTTTTCTGGTATAACCTCTTTATGGTTGCTACCTCGAATCAGGTTGCAAAGTATGGCACAATAACCTCAGAGTATGAGCACTTTGTTGAGTGGAAAGACCCTTATCCTTTTTCGCTGTCAAGCGTAAATCCACATGGAAATGTGACAAGCCAGCAGGTTTTAATTCATGGGATGCTTTCAAAAGAAAACCTTCTTGATCTGCTTCACACATTCACCATCTTTAAAGAAGATCCAAAGAGCAAAATGATAAAGGTTGTTGCAAGATATCAGCAATTTAGAGCAGTAAAGAAGATGATAAAAAGGTTAAAAGAGGGCAAAACACCAACCGAAAGAGGAGGAATTGTTTGGCATACACAAGGCTCCGGTAAATCTTTGACAATGATGTTTATGGTTCGAGAGCTTTATCACAATCCTGAGTTTGGAAACTACAAAGTTGTTTTTGTCACAGATAGAAGAGATCTTGAAAAGCAGTTAAATGAAACATCAAGAAGTGTTGGATTTACTGTTAATTTAGCAAGAAGCATTCAGGAGCTTAAAGAACTTTTAAAAACTGACACACCCGAACTTGTCATGGCTATGGTTCATAAATTTCAAGAGAGGGAATTAAAAGGAGAATTTCCTGTCCTCAATACATCACCTAATATTCTAATAATGATAGATGAAGCACACAGAACCCAATACAAGCTGCTGGGTGCAAATTTAAGAAAAGCTCTTCCAAATGCAACAAAAATAGCATTTACAGGTACACCTATAGAAAAGACCGAGATGACATTTGGCGATTACATAGACAAGTACAGCATAAAGCAGGCAGTTGAAGATGGTGTGACTGTTGAGATTGTATATGAAGGAAGAGTCCATAGCGCAGAGCTTACCGATGAAGAGGCAGCAAATGCAAAGTTTGAAGATGTTTTCAAAGACGCTGATAAAGATACAAAAAGAATGATAATGGGAAGATTCACATGGAGAGCATATCTTGAAGCTGAAGAGGTAATCCGCGACAAAGCCAGAGATATGATAGAGCACTATATAACTCATATATTCCCAAATGGATTTAAAGCTCAAGTTGTTACAGTGTCACGTCTTGCTGCAATAAGATATAAAAAAGCACTTGAAGAGGCTCTCAAAGAAAAGATTTCTGAATTGGAAAAAGAAAATAATTCAAAAATAGATTTAGAAACATTGAAAAAGTTAGAGGTTGGTGTGGTTATTTCAGGAGCTCAGAATGACCCACCTGAGTATCGTCCTTATACTGATCCAAATGAGCACGAAAGGATAATCAAAAGTTTTAAACTTCCATTTGACAAAGTGGATGAAAATGGTATCAGTGGCAATGTTGGTATTTTGGTTGTTCAAAATATGCTGATAACTGGTTTTGATGCACCTGTGGAGCAGGTTATGTATCTTGATAATGTGATTAAAGGACATAACTTGCTGCAAGCTATTGCAAGGGTGAATAGAGTATATAAAAATAAGTCTTGTGGTTTTGTTGTAGATTATGTAGGAGTTTTGAAACATTTAAAAGAGGCGCTGGCTATTTACGCAGATGAAGATATTGATGAAATTTCACAGGTTGTAAAGAACAAAGCAAAAAGCATTGATGAGCTAAAGTATGTTCACAATCTTATTGAAGAGTTTTTTGAAAAATATGGCATTAGAAACTGGCGCCAGAATGTAGATGAATGTATTGACATTCTTGTTGATGAGCAGGTCAGAAATGAATTTATAGCTCTTGTGAGATGGTTTAACCGTTGTATGGACGAGGTTCTTCCTGACCCTGCAGCACTAAGATACCTTACTGACTTGAAAATTCTTGCCTTCATAAAAGAATCCGCGCGAAATAGATACAGAGATGATAAGCTGAGTATAAAAGATGCAAGCAATAAAATAAGAGAAATTGTGGAAGAATACCTGATTTCTCAGGGAATAGATCCCAAAGTACCACCTACTCCACTTTTTGAAGACAAATTCCTTGAAAAACTTCACAAAAAATCAAGCAAGGCAAAAGCTCAAGAGCTTCAGCATGCGATAATTGAGTATATTGATGAGCATTGGGAAGAAGACCCAGAACTTTATGAGAGGTTTTCAGATAGACTAAAGAGGTTACTTCAAGAATACAAAGAAAATTGGGATGCTCAATGTATTGAATTAGAAAAATTAAGAGAAGAGTTGAAAAAAGGGAGAGAAGCAGAACAGACTTATGGGCTTGACCCTAAGAAAGAAATGCCGTTTTTTGGGTTGCTAAAAGACCGAATATTTGGGAAAAAACCTGTAAGTGAACTTTCTGAGAGCGAAATAGATTTTCTTGTTAGCACAACAAGAGATTTGGTAGAATTAATAAGCAGAGAGGTTCAAGCTGTTGATTTTTGGGAAAGTGCAACAAAACAAAGAAAGTTGAAATTCTTTATAATTTCACATTTGCTTGAAAAAATATCACCTGCTATGTATGAAAACAACCATGATGGAGTTAAAACTGAAACTGCAGTATATATCTCTAATTCTTCCGGTCAAAATATATTCAACAAGAGAAATGAAATAGCTCAAAGACTTTTAGAGCTTGCTTATCATCATTTTAGGAAGTGATATTATGGTAGACATTAAAATTGAAAAAATCATACGCTCAAATAGAAAAAACATAGCTTTGCAAATGACAGAAAATAGCACACTTATAGTCAAAGCTCCGATCAATGTGGATGAAAAAACAATATGGGATGTTATTCAAAAACATAGAAAGTGGATTGACAAGAGAAAGAAAGAGATAGAAGCAAGAGATCCCAAAACCTTGCCAAAAGAATTTGTCAGCGGAGAGGGATTTTTATACCTTGGCAGGTATTATAAACTGCACATAGTTGAAAACCAAGATGTCCCGCTCAAATTCGAAAATGGGTTTTATCTCTCAAGAAGTGCTTTGCCAGAAGCAAAGAATGTATTCATAGATTGGTATAAAAAAGCTGCCTATGAGAAGATTCTTGAGAGAGTAGACTGGTGGGCTCAAAAAAGAGGTTTTAAATACAACAAGGTAAATATAACAAATGCACAGAGAAGATGGGGTTCTTGTTCTGCAAAGGGTAACTTGAACTTTTCTTGGCGGCTTATTATGGCACCGCTGTCTGTAATAGACTATGTGGTTGTTCATGAGCTTGTCCATCTTGAAGAGAAAAATCATGGAAAAAGTTTTTGGACAAAGGTAAAACTTCTCATGCCTGATTATAAAAAACATGAGGATTGGCTGAAGAAAAATGGGTATTTGCTAACTTTATAGGGACTAAGCTCACTACTTTACATAAAACAAAAACCTGTGCTGACCATTTTTTAGACTTAGCTTTCTTCGTAGCACAGGTTTTTTGCTTACTTAAAGATATTTACTTTTCACTGGTGCGCCCGAGAGGACTCGAACCTCCGGCACATGGTTTAGGAAACCATTGCTCTATCCTGCTGAGCTACGGGCGCACAACGTTTTTGCAAACAATATAATACAACATTTTGAGGCTATTGTAAAGAGCCTTGAGACAAAAATCAAAGCAGCTTGAGAAAAAGGCGCAAAAAATATTTACAACCTCTGAAAATACTGATAAGATAAAATGTATACAGTTTATTAATTTCTACGCCAAAAAATTACAATTACAAGGGAGAGGCGAGTGTAATGCTTGATTTAAAATATATAAGGTCAAATCCAGAAAAGGTACAAGAAGGACTTTCTAAAAGAAACAAAGACATTTCAATTGCGCCCATTTTAGAGCTTGATGAAAGAAGAAGAAAGCTTTTGGCTGAGGTTGAAAGCCTGAAAGCTCTACAGAATCAAAAATCTAAAGAGGTTCCAAAGCTCAAAAAGGAAGGGAAAGATGTTACAGACCTTATGAATGAGCTAAAAGAGCTATCTGATAAAATTAAAGAATTAGATAGCAAAGTCAAAGAGGTTGAAGATGAGATAGAAAAGATTTTGCTCACAATCCCAAACATTCCTCATGAGTCTGTACCGGTTGGCAAAGATGATACAGAAAATGTTGAAGTAAGGCGCTGGGGTGAGGTAAGAGAACCTGACTTCGAAATAAAGCCTCATTGGGAAATTGGTGTAAATCTTGGAATCTTGGATTTTGAAAGAGCCTCAAAAGTGTCAGGAAGCCGTTTTACATTTTACAGAGGACTTGGTGCAAGGTTAGAAAGAGCTTTAATCAACTTCATGCTTGACCTTCACATTGAAAAGCATGGCTATACTGAGCTATTCCCACCTTTTTTAGTTGCGAGAAAATCTATGATTGGCACAGGGCAGCTTCCAAAGTTTGAAGAAGACGCTTTTAAGACAACAGATGATTATTTTTTGATACCAACAGCAGAGGTGCCTGTTACAAACTACCACAGAGAAGAGATACTCAAAGAAGAAGACTTGCCAATAAAATATGTTGCCTACTCAGCATGTTTTAGGGCAGAAGCTGGTGCTGCTGGCAAAGACACAAGAGGGCTTATTCGTCAGCATCAGTTTAACAAGGTTGAGCTTGTGAAGTTTGCGAAGCCAGAAGATTCTTATGATGAGCTTGAAAAGCTTACAGCTGATGCAGAGGATGTTTTAAAGGAATTAGGGCTTCCTTACAGAGTTGTTCTTCTTTGTTCAGGTGATTTAGGTTTTTCGTCAGCAAAGACGTACGACATTGAAGTTTGGATGCCAAGTTACGGAAGGTACGTTGAGATTTCTTCTTGTTCAAACTTTGAAAGCTATCAGGCACGAAGAGCAAACATCAGATTCAGAAGGAAAGACGGAAAACTTGACTATGTTCATACACTCAACGGCTCAGGCCTTGCTGTGGGAAGAACCTTAGCAGCAGTACTTGAAAACTTCCAGCAGAAAGATGGAACAGTAGTTGTTCCAGAGGTTTTGAGAAAGTATATGGGTACAGATGTGATAAAGTAAAAATTAGGAAAGAACAAAGGTAGCAGCAGGACATCATTTAAAGATTGCTGCTACCTTTTTTGTGCACCCAATTATGAATGGTTTTTATGATATTGTCTCTGTATACAACACCCAAGACAAACAAAATAGCAGCTGCAGCAGAAACTACAATTGCCATTGTGTAGTTTTTCTCTTCAAGGCTGCTTCCAATGTATGATGAAAAAAATATTCCTGGCAGTCTTGCAATGGCAACAATCGCAAAAAATCTTAGCGGTTTTATTGGCGAAAGTCCAGCAATGTATGTCAGAATGTCTTTTGGAAGTCCTGGTATCAAAAAGAGCAAGAATATGGCTATTTCTCCTTTTGGAGAATTGATAAGTGAATAAAATTTTCTGAGCTTTTCCTCTGAGACAATTTTCCTCACAAGACTATATCCCAAAAGCCTTGTTATATAAAATACACACACAGAGCCTATCATGATTCCAATTAGTGAATATACTGTGCCCAGCAGCGTACCATAAAGATATCCGCCAGAGATTTGTACAGCTTCACCTGGAATAGCAGAAATAATAACCTGAAGAATTTGAGTGAGGATGAAGACAAGTACACCAAGTTGACCAAAAGACAAAACCCAGCTTTTAAATTTCTGCGGATTTGAGACAATATTTACAAGAAAATGAGAATATCGTATGGCTACTGCCGTTGCCAGTAAAATAAATCCTGCAATTGCAATGATATTTAAGACAATTGAAAGATTTTTCCTCTTCACTTTTGCCCTCCAATGTCATACTTTAAGATGTTTTATAATTTAGTTCTCATCATATTACTATAACCTACTGATGAATTCTTTGCAATCCCTGATCCAAATATATGCAATTATGGTGTATTCAAAAATATGTTGATTTTTTAACATTCAAAATATATAATAAAAAGGTAGTGTTAAATATTGATTCTCTTTAATAGTTCAAATAAAAGACTGTAACGTTTTTGAAAAAGGAGGTACGAACATGGGCAAGATGATTGAGATAAGATGGCACGGAAGAGGTGGACAAGGTGCAAAGACAGCTTCTCTTCTTTTAGCTGAAGCTGCTTTCAACACAGGTAAGTTCGTTCAAGGTTTTCCTGAGTATGGTCCAGAGCGAATGGGTGCTCCTATAACAGCTTACAACAGAATAAGCGATGAGAAGATTACAATTCACAGCAACATTTATGAACCTGACTACGTAGTTGTTGTTGATGAGACATTAATCGGAAGTGTTGATGTAACAAAAGGGCTCAAAAAAGATGGTGCGATAATTGTCAACACTTCAAAGTCTCCTGAAGAAGTAAAGAAGATGCTTGGGAACTTTGATGGAAAGGTTTACACAATTGACGCAAGAAAGATTTCAATGGAGTGTTTGGGCAAGTATTTCCCGAACATCCCTGTTCTTGGAGCGGTTATAAAGGTAACAGGCATTATTCCCGAAGAAGAAGCAATAAAGGACATGGAAGGGTCGCTCAAGCACAAGTTTGCAACAAAGCCAGATGTGATTGAGGGTAACCTCAAAGCGTTTGTTAGAGGAATGCAGGAGGTGCAAGGATAATGAGAAAGATGAAAATAACAGAAGATGTTACATGGAAGGAAATAACACCGGCAGGTGTAATTATCGACCCAGGTAATGCAGAGGACTTTAAAACAGGCGACTGGAGAACAATGAGACCTGTATGGCATGAAGATAAGTGCAAGCAGTGTCTGTTCTGCTTCTATGTATGTCCAGATTCATCTATAAAGGTTGAAAATGGGAAGATGGTCGGAGTTGACTATGACCACTGCAAAGGTTGCGGAGTTTGCACAGAGGTTTGTCCATTTAAAGCTTTTGATTTTGTAGAGGAGAAGAAATAAGAAAGAATTTTGAATTTGAGGAGGGAATACACAAGATGGCTATTCGTGATAGACTTTCTGGTAACGAAGCGGTAGCTTTTGCAATGAAACAGATAAACCCTGATGTTGTTGCCGCTTTTCCAATTACACCTTCAACTGAGGTACCACAATATTTTTCTCAATATGTTGCAAACGGTGAGGTAGACACTGAGTTTGTTGCTGTTGAGTCTGAGCACAGCGCAATGAGCGCATGTATTGGTGCGTCAGCTGCTGGAGCCCGAACAATGACAGCAACATCCTCACAAGGTCTTGCACTCATGTGGGAGATGCTCTACATTGCAGCGTCAATGAGACTTCCAATTGTTATGGCAGTTATAAACAGAGCTCTTTCTGGTCCTATTAATATTCACAACGACCATTCAGACTCAATGGGTGCAAGAGATAGTGGCTGGATTCAGATTTACTGCGAAAACAACCAGGAAGCTTACGACTCTTTGATTCAGGCAATAAGGATTGCTGAACACAAGGATGTAAGACTTCCTGTGATGGTTTGCTATGACGGATTTATTACAAGCCATGCTGTTGAAAATATAGAGCTTTTGGAAGATGAACTTGTAAAGAAGTTTGTAGGTGAATACAATCCAGAGTTTTATCTTTTGAACGAGCAAAACCCAATTTCAATGGGTCCGTTAGACTTGCCACCATACTACTTTGAGCACAAAAGGCAGCAGGCTGAAGCTATGAAAAACGCTAAAAAGGTAGTACTTGAGGTTGCAGAAGAGTTTGCTGCCTTGACAGGCAGAAAGTATGGTCTTTTTGAGGCATACAAGCTTGACGATGCAGAGGTTGCAATTGTTGTTATGAACTCAACAGCAGGAACAGCTAAAGCTGTTGTTGACGAGTACAGAAGCAAAGGGTACAAGGTAGGTCTTTTAAAGCCAAGACTTTTCAGACCATTCCCTGTTGATGAGATTGTAGGGGCACTCAAGCACTTAAAAGCAGTTGCTATAATGGACAAATCAGATGGATTTAACGCAGCTGGCGGTCCACTTTTCACTGAGATTACAAGTGCTCTTTATGGAAGAGCAGAGGGCATAAAGGCTATCAACTACATCTATGGTCTTGGCGGAAGAGATGTCAAGACAGATGACATCGCAAAGGTTTATGACAGACTTCTTGACATTGTCAAGACAGGAAATGTTGGAGAAGTTTACAACTACATTGGTGTGAGAGAATAAGGAGGTGCAAAATAAAGATGGCATACAATATAAAAGAGCTTGCTGCAAGACCTGAAAGGTTTACAGGCGGGCACAGAATGTGTGCAGGGTGCGGTGCACCTGTTGCTGTAAGAGCAGTGCTCAGAGCACTCAAACCAGAAGATAGGGCTGTTGTTGGTGTTGCAACAGGATGTTTGGAGGTTTCAAGCTGTATTTACCCATACACAGCATGGAAAGACTCATTCATCCACAGTGCGTTTGAGAACGCTGCTGCAACAGTTGCTGGTGCTGAGGCTGCATACAGGGTTTTAAAGAAAAAAGGAAAAATCCAGGGTGAGTTTAAGTTTATCGCGTTTGGCGGCGACGGTGGAACATACGATATTGGTCTTCAGTCTCTCTCTGGTGCAATGGAAAGAGGACACAACATGGTATATGTCTGCTATGACAACGGTGCTTATATGAACACAGGTATCCAGAGATCTTCTGCTACACCACTTTACGCTGATACAACAACATCTCCACAGGGAAAAGTGCTTCCAGGTAAGATGCAGTGGAGAAAGGATTTAACAGAAGTCATGGTTGCGCATGGAATTCCGTATGTTGCACAGACAGCTTTCATCACACCAAACCTCAAAGACTTAATTGAAAAGGCTGAAAAGGCTCTTTACACAGATGGACCAGCATTTTTAAATGTTTTGGCTCCGTGTCCAAGAGGTTGGAGATATGAGACTTCTAAGCTCATTGAAATTTCAAAGCTTGCGGTTGATACATGTTTCTGGCCGCTTTATGAGGTTGTAAATGGTCAGTACAGACTCACATACAAGCCAAAAGAAAAGCTTCCTGTTGTTGAGTTTTTAAAGACTCAAGGAAGGTTCAGACACCTGTTCAAAAAAGGAAATGAACATTTGATTGAGCAGATTCAGCAGGAAGTTGACAGAAGATGGGAAAGACTTTTAGAGCTTTGTGGTGAAAAATAAGCGGTATTAATATATAGCAAAAACAAAAGGCTCTCTGCCTGAAAGGTTTATATAGGTTTTAGGCGGGGAGCCTTTTTGATATATTTGTCTTTTATACTTTCTCAATCAATGTTAAAATATATAAAAAGCAGGTTATGAGGTGAAAAGGTGAAGATTGCATATTTAGGTCCCATTGGCTCATATTCATATGAAGCTGCAAATAGGTTTTTCGCAGAAGAACAAGAGAAAAATCTTGTAGCATGCGACACAATAGATGATGTGTTTGAGACCATTGAAGAAGAGAGGGCTGATTTTGGAGTTGTTCCTGTTGAAAACTCCATTGAAGGAAGTGTCTCAACAACCCTTGATTATCTTTTAAAATCTAAGGTTTATATAGTAAAAGAAATAGTTTTGAAGGTAGAACATTATCTTTGCGCAAGAGAAGAGACAAAACAAATTTTAACAATTGCCTCACACCCGCAGGCGTTTTCTCAGTGCCATGACTATTTGAGAAAGAATTTCAAAGAAGCAAAATTGATACAGGTTAGCAGTACCTCATATGCTGCAAGGATGTGCGCAGGCGGTGAGGTGGACGCTGCAATCTGTTCTTTATTTGCAGCACAGCAGAATAACCTCAAAGTTTTGGCTGGACCAATAAACCACGACAATAATTACACCAGATTTTTTGTTATAAGCAAGAATCCTAACTTTGAAAAGGGAGAGAAAAACAAGACTTCAATTATCTTTTCAACCTATGACAAGCCAGGAAGTCTTTATAAAATTTTAGCTATTTTTAATCTTTATGATTTGAATTTGACAAAGATAGAATCACGACCGGCAAAGACTAATCTTGGTGAGTATGTGTTTTTTGTTGATATAGAAGGGTTTGTGGATGATGAAGATGTGAGTGATGCGCTAAAGGTGGTTCAACGAAAATCTACATTTTTTAAGCTTTTAGGCTCTTATTCTGTTGTTTGTCCAGATTCGGATAATAAAAATTAGTGGATGGATGTGGATGGAGTATGAACAATAAATTGCTAAAAGAAGGGCTTATATCAATAGTTACTGGAGTTTTTCAGATGGTTTTGTTTTTACTTCAGTTTAATCCCATTTTGGCTTTGGTAGGTTTTCCTCTTTATGTTGTAGCAGTAAAAGAGAATTTTGTAAAAAGGATGGCTATATCATATGCCATTTCTGCTCTGATTATTATGATTATTGGTAAATCTCCAATTAATTTGCTTTTTCTCTTGATTACATTTATCTTGCCCATATGCGTATTTTTGCTTTTGCGCGTTTCAAGAACTATTGTTATGGATTTTGCAACGTTCACCGCTGGATTTTTGCTCTACCAGGTGCTTGTTATAAAAGCTATAAAGATTCTTTATAAGATAGATATAATTGCTCAGCTTCTCTCTATTTTAAAAGACATGTTTGAAGGTTATTTTAAAATGGTTGGTGATGACAAGCTCTCAGACAAGCTGGTCGAATTTTTGAAACTTTTGATGCCTGGATTTGTAATTGTTGAGGCAATCACATTAGCACTTGTGGGATATTATATTACTAAATTTGTAGCAAACAAAGTTGGAATTCAAAAGGAATTTTTACCTTTTTCAAAGCTATTTATGCCCAAAGAAGTGACGGTTGGAGTTGTGGTATTCTTTATTCTTTCTCTATTTTTGACAAGCATAAATGCACTTTATGTTGTTGTGAGCAACATGACAATAATTCTTTCGTGGCTTTTATTTATTCAAGCACTTTCTTTGATATATGCAGTGATAGCCGAGAAGATTTTTTCGCCTTTTATTAGAGGCTGGCTTTTTGCAGTTTTGATCATATTCAGTATGCAATTTTTAATTTTAATGATATTTATAGGTTTTCTGGACCTTATATTTGATTTTAAAAAACGCAAACCAAAGAGGGTGGAATTGTGAAAGATAAAAAGTCTCACTTTAGATTTGATTTTTCTGTGTCGCAAGCAGGTTTTATACTTTCTTTACTTTTTGATTTTATAATTCTATATTTTGATATCAAGATTGGCTTGATTTGTCTTTCACTGATTGTTCTGCTTGCCATTTACAATTTGAGGCTCAACAGAAAAAAGAACAAACAGCTTTTAGAATATATAGAAACTCTCACTCTTAACATAGACACAGCATCAAAAGATACACTCTTGAAGTTTCCATTTCCAATTCTTATTTCAGAGTACAATGGGGATATAATATGGTACAATCACAAATTCCTAAATACAGTAAAGAACAAGAAATTGATAGGCAAAAATCTCAAAGATGAGCTTCCTGATCTTTATTCAGCCGTTTTAGAAGGGAAAAGCAAGGTTGAGAAATTTGAGTATGAAGGTAATTTTTTTGATGTTTTGATAACCATTGTTGAGGTAGAGGAAGGCAAAAACGAAAAGAGGTTTTTGAACCTGTTTTACTTTGTTGATGTTACTGATTTTGTTCTTCTTCAAAAGAAATATGAAATACAAAATGTTGTTTTTGGTTATTTGACCATTGACAACTATGAAGATGTTCTGAATTCAGCACCGGAGGTATCTAAATCTTCTATTGTTTCTGAGATAGAGAAACGTATTACTGATTGGTTTTACAATCAAATAAGGTCAGATGTGTTTTTAATGAAGTATGAACGGGACAAGTACTTTTTTATATGCAATAAAGAAGCCTTTTACAAGATGCAGGAAAGAAGATTTAATATTTTAGAGCAGATAAAGGAAGTGAATCTGTACAATAAGATAATTCCTACCATAAGCTGCGGTATAGGTATAAGGCAAGATTCTATATTCCAGGCACAAAAGGATGCAAAAACGGCTCTTGACATGGCGCTAAGCCGTGGCGGTGACCAGTTTGTAATATTCTACGGCGGCAAGTTTGAATTTTTTGGTGGTAAAACAAAAGAACATGAAAAACGCTCAAAAGTGCGCTCACGTGTTATGGCACAGACAATAAAAGAGATTGTGAAACATTCTGATAAGATATTTATTATTGGTCATCAGTACTTTGACCTTGACTGTTTGGGTGCAGCTGTGGGTTTGAGCAAGTTGTGCCTAAATTTGGGCAAGGAAGTGTACATTGTAATTAATTCCTACAATCCTACAATTAAAAACTTTCTTCAGATGCTACTTGATGACCCTCAATACCAGAATATAATAATTGACCAGCAGAAAGCTTTGAAGATGAAAACAAAAACCTCTCTTTTGTTTGTGGTAGACACTCAAAGAGCAAGTTACATCGATATGCCGCAGATGATTTTGGAGTTTGAAAAGATAATCGTAATTGACCATCATAGAAGACCTGCCGACTGGATAGAACAGGCTCTCATTTGCTATTCAGAAACATACGCTTCATCTGTATCTGAACTTGTTGCAGAGCTTTTGAGCTATGAAGGGATAAAGCTGAAAAAATTTGAGGCAGAGATACTTTTAGCGGGTATAATGATTGACACAAGAGGATTTACAAAAAATGTTGGTGTAAGGACTTTTGAGGTTGCAACATATCTTAGAGAAAATGATGCAATGCCGGAAGCTATTAAAGAATACTTGAAAGAAGACTTGGAAAGCTACATTTTAAAAAGTCAGCTCATTTCCAATTTGCAAATTGTATATGATAATATCGCCCTTGTGGTTGATTATTCACAAGTGTGCCGGGATAATGTTATAATAGCAAAGGTGGCAGATGAGCTTTTGAACATAAAAGGGATTGACGCTTCATTTGTTGTGTGCAAAATAGAAAACAGTGTGCTAATAAGCGGTCGGTCAAATGGCAAGATAAATGTTCAGGTTATATTAGAAAAAATTGGTGGTGGAGGTCACTTAGAAACAGCAGGAGCAAGACTTGAAAATAGAAGCATTGAAGATGCAAAAGAGGTTCTTTTAAAAGCCATCCAAGAGTATATTAATGAAAACAGAAACTTCTAATTAAAGCAAAAAGGAGTGGGTATTCTAACATGAAGGTTGTGCTTTTACAGGATGTAAAAGGACTTGGAAAGAAAGATTCAGTAGTTGAAGTAAACGATGGGTATGCCAGAAACTATTTGATTCCACGAAAACTTGCAGTGCCTGCAACAGAAGGTTTAGAAAAGCATATAAAAGAAAAGAAAGAGGCTGAACAAAAAAAGAAGGAAAAAGAGCTGCAAGCTGCAAAGAATTTGGCAAGTAAGCTTGAAAAGAGTCAGATTATTATAAAAGCAAAAGCAGGTGAAAATGGAAAACTTTTTGGTTCTATAACAAACAAAGAGATTGCCGAAGAGATAAAAAAGCAGCTTGGGTTTGACATTGACAAGAAGAAAATAGAACTTGACGACCCAATAAAGCTTATTGGGAGCTATGATGTTGTTATTAGACTATATCAGGGAGTTGTGGCAAAGCTTAAAGTTCATGTGACAGCAAGCTGATTGTTATGAGGAAGTGAGAGAAAGATGGAGCCCGACATTGTTCAAAATCAAGAAAGAATACCCGAAAGCCGCGAAGCAGAAGAAGCGGTTGTGGGGGCAATGCTTTTGAGCCGCGAGGTAATTTCTGATGTTACTGAGATTTTGACAGAAGAGGATTTTGCAACACCACAGCTTAAAGAGATTTTTGCTGCTATTATGGACCTTTTTGAAGAGGGCAAGCCGGTAGATGTCATAACTGTGGCTGAAAGACTGAGAGAGAGAGGAACATTTGATGCAGTTGGAGGAAGTGAGTATCTGACAAACCTTGTGATAAATACTCCGACAACTGCAAATGCTACATATTATGCAAAGATTGTTGAAGAAAAGTCTCTTTTGCGAAAACTCATAAACTCTTCAATGAAGATTATTGAAAAGTGCAAGAGCCAGACAGAAAGAGTTGAAGACATTGTTGATTTTGCTGAAAAGACAATCTTCAATGTGATTTCTCACAAAAATTCAAAAGATTTTTCTCATTTAAAAGAGATATTAATTGAAACATACAACAAGATAGAGGAACTGTATCTCAGAAAATCACATATCATAGGTGTGCCCACAGGATTTGCTGAGTTTGACAGAATGACAGCAGGTCTTCAGCCATCAGACCTGATACTTATTGCAGCAAGACCTGCAATGGGCAAGACAAGTTTTGCGCTAAATATTGTCCAGCACGCAGCTTTGAGAGCAGGTGTGCCTGTTGCTATTTTCAGTCTTGAGATGTCAAAAGAACAGCTTGTAACCCGTATGATTTGCTCAGAAGCAATGATAGACAGCCATAAGCTTAGAACTGGCAACTTAGAGGATGAAGAGTGGAAAAAGTTTGCAAAGGCTTTGGCACTTTTGTCAAATGCTCCAATTTATATTGACGATACACCTGCCATAACAGTTAGCGAGATGAGGGCAAAGTGTAGAAGGCTCAAGCTCAAAGAAAAAGGTCTTGGTCTTGTGATGGTTGACTATTTGCAGCTTATGACTGCTCGCGGTAGGTTTGAAAGCAAACAACAGGAGATTGCCGAGATTTCAAGGTCATTAAAAGCCTTGGCAAGAGAGCTCAATGTTCCAGTGCTTGCTCTTTCACAGCTGTCCCGTGCACCTGAAACAAGGGCTGACCACAGACCAATTCTCTCTGACCTTCGTGAAAGTGGGGCTATTGAGCAGGATGCTGACATTGTTGCGTTTTTGTACAGGGATGAGTATTACAATCCTGACACCGATAAAAAACACATAGCAGAGCTTATAATTGCAAAGCACAGAAATGGACCTACTGGCACAATTGAGCTCCTTTTCTTGGACAAACATACAAAGTTCAAAGATTTGGAGAAAAATAGATAAGTAAAATAACTATGAATCGAAAAAGGGTGTGATGCTATTGTCAATTATCAAAGATTATTCTTTGTGGGAAGATGGGCTCAAAAAAATTAACTGGGCAAGAAGGTTTATGCCTATCTTAAATCAGATAAGAAAAGAATATGAAGACAAAAAACCGCTTAAAGGCTTGAACATAGCAATTTCTGTTCATCTTGAGGCAAAGACAGCAAACCTTGCTCTGCTTTTGAAAGACTTAGGTAGCAATGTTTTTGTCACAGGATCGAATCCTTTATCTACTCAGGATGATGTTGCAAGCGCTCTTGTTCATGAGGGCATTGAAGTATTTGCGATAAGAGGTGTGGATACATCCGAATATTTTAATCATCTTGAGAAAACTCTTGAAAATGATATAGACCTTATAATTGACGACGGAGGAGATTTGACATATCTTCTTCACACAAAGCATCAAGATTTGGCGAGCAGAATAATTGGTGGCTGTGAAGAGACAACAACAGGTGTAATAAGGCTCAGAGCGCTTGAAAGGGAAGGAAAACTCAAATTCCCTATGATTGCAGTCAACAATGCTTTTTGCAAACATCTTTTTGACAATCGTATTGGAACTGGTCAGTCTACTTGGGATGGGATAATGAGAACCACGAATATAACAGTTGCAGGCAAGTATGTGGTTGTTGCGGGATATGGTTTTTGCGGCAAGGGAATTGCAAAAAGAGCTAAAGGGCTTGGTGCAAAAGTGATAGTTAGCGAGGTTGACCCAATCAAGGCTTTAGAAGCATACATGGACGGATTTGAGGTAATGAAGATGCAAGATGCTGCAAAGATTGGGGATATATTTGTTACTGTAACAGGGTGCAAGGATGTAATAAGGTATGAACATATTTTGCAAATGAAAGATGGAGCAATCTTGTGTAATAGTGGGCATTTTAATGTTGAGATTGATATAGCTACGCTTGAGAAAAAGGCAGTCAAAAAGTACGAAGCAAGAAAGAATATCCAGGGATATGTTCTTGAAAATGGCAAAGAGGTTTTTGTAATAGCAGAGGGAAGGCTTGTCAACCTTGCCGCAGCAGATGGGCACCCAATTGAGATTATGGATATGTCATTTGCTATTCAAGCACTGTCAAGTATATACGTTGTCCAAAATCATAAACAATTGGAAAAGAAAGTATATAATGTTCCAGAGGAGATTGACAAATTTGTTGCCGAAGTTAAATTAAGGTCCCTTGGGATTGAAATAGACAAGCTCACACCTGAGCAGGAAAAATACCTTAAAAGTTGGGAAGTGTAAGTAAAATGGATATATTAATTAAAAATGCTACAATTATTACTTGTAATGCACAAAATGAGGTTCTAAAGGGTGATATTCTTATCAAGAGTGGCAGGATTGCAAGGATAGCAGAAAATATAGAGCTATCTATTTATGAGCAAAGTTCTGTTAAAGTCATTGAAGGAAAAGATTTAATAGCCATACCGGGACTTATAAATGCACATACACACTGCGGTCAGACAATTTTGCGTTCTTTTGCGGACGATTTGCCTTTGTATGAGTGGTTATTTGAAAAGATTTTCCCGGCAGAAGAAAAGCTCACAAAAGAGATGATTTATTTTTCTTCTCTTCTTGGTATTGCAGAGATGCTCAAAAACGGCACAACAATGTTTTTTGACATGTATTTTCATGAAGATATGACTGCTAAGGCTGTGCAGCAAGCAGGTATAAAGGCAGTTTTATCACGAGGGCTTCAGACAGATGAAAAAGAGGATATTAGGCTTGATGAGACAAAAGAGCTGATTTATAATTATTCAAGTGACAAGATAAAAGTATTTTTCGGCCCACATTCCATTTATACATGTTCATATGTGCTTTTAGAAAAGGTTGCACAGCTTGCACAGGAGTTTAAAACAGGGGTGATGATACATCTTAGTGAGTCAGAAAATGAAGTCAATGAGTGTTACGAAAAACATGACATGTCACCTGTAAAACTTTGTAGTCGGGCAGGGCTTTTTGATACAATTTGTATAGCAGCACACTGCGTGTATGTCGATGATGAGGATATCGAAATTATGGCAGAGAAAAATGTATCTTGTGTTTACAACCCGACAAGCAATCTCAAGCTTGGCAATGGCTTTGCACCTGTGCAAAATATGATAAAGTCTGGTGTAAATGTTGCCATTGGTACAGATTCGGCAGCAAGCAACAACAACTTGAATATGCTTGAAGAGATGCACATTGCCTCTTTGCTTGAAAAGGGAATGTACAGGTTATCAGATATTTTGAAGGCAGAACAGATTCTAAAGATGGCAACAGTAAATGCAGCCATGGCAGCAGGTATCTACAACACGGGTGTTCTTCACGAAGGTTTTTGCGCTGATATAGTGCTGCTGAAAGCAAATGATTTTAACATGCTGCCATGTTATAATCCAATTTCTAATGTTGTTTACAGTAGCAATCCTTCGAATGTGTATGCTACAATAGTGGATGGTCAGATCCTTTACATGGATGGGAAGCTTTTTACAATTGATGAAGAGGCTCTTGTAAAAGAGATAAAGAGCATAGAGAAGTTTTTGAAAGAGAGTATTTAGAAATTTTTTTAAAGCCATGAAAGGAAGGACAAGAATTGCAGTATAAAAAGGCAACAAAAATAGCATTGCAGCTTTTTGTTGTAACAGTCTTTACAAAACTGATAGGATTCATAAGAGAGGTAGCATTTGGTGCAAGGTTTGGTACAAGCGTAAAGGCAGATGCTTTCCCCCTTGCACTGCAGCTTCCGAACATCCTTTTTGCTTCTATTTTTGCTGCTTTTTCAACCTCATTTATACCGTTTTACACAGATATACGTGAAAAAAAAGGCGAGGATGAGGGAATAAAATTTACAAACAGTGTGATAAATACATTGCTTCTTGCATCAAGCATTGTTGCAATCTTTGGCTTTATCTTC
This sequence comes from Caldicellulosiruptor hydrothermalis 108, assembly GCF_000166355.1. Classification (NCBI taxonomy): domain Bacteria; kingdom Bacillati; phylum Bacillota; order Caldicellulosiruptorales; family Caldicellulosiruptoraceae; genus Caldicellulosiruptor; species Caldicellulosiruptor hydrothermalis. The sequence goes on along the minus strand of NC_014652.1, from coordinate 1,828,296 downwards.
TCAAAACAGCTAATTCAACTTCAAGTGCACCAAAGTAAAGAACTCCAGATAATGTATGCGTCAAGAATTTTGAAAATCACAATCTTTATGATAATATTTACAAGTTCAGCAAACATACTTCAGGGCTTTTTGCAGGCAAACGGGAACTTTACAAAGCCGGTACTATCAAGCATTCCTTTTAATCTCTCAATTTTTATCGCAATATTTTTGTCATACTTTGAACCGTTCAAGAAATTTGATATATATATAGTGGCGGTAGGATTTGTTGTCGGGTATTTTTGGAGTTTGGTTTACCAGCTTAATAATTCAAAGAAATATGGCTTTAAATTTTATCCTGTGGTCGGGCTGAAGGATGAAAACATAAAAAAGATGATAAAATTTTCTTTCCCGGTTTTCATAAGCAGTAGCATGGCTCAGCTTTACACATTCATTGACAGATACCTTCTGACAGGGACGTCAACCGGTGCTGTTGCGGCTGTTGCATATGCAGGGAAGCTGAACGATGTGGTGGTTGGAGTTTTTTCATCCTCAATTTCTGTTTTAGCTTTTTCAACCCTCTCTAATCTGCAGGCAAAAGGAGATAAAGAGAATTTTAGAAAGTTCTTTGTCTCTGCTGTAAACTCAATTATTCTGATAATGATGCCGTTTGCCATAGGTGGAATAATTCTATCAAAGGAGATAACAAGACTCATTTACCAGCGAGGAAATTTTACCATTGAGTCTACCTTGCTGACAGCCTCACCACTTATGTTTTACTGTTTGGGTTTTGTAGGCCTTGGTCTTAGGGATATGTTAAACAGGACTTTGTATGTTTTGAAGGATTCAAAAACAGCTGTAAAAAACGGTGTTATTGCTATTGTTTGTAATATTATACTTGACATAATATTTATTCATAAGTTCAAGCACACCGGTGCTGCTATGGCATTTGCTTCGGCGAACTACATTGCAGCAGTTTTGTTGTTTATTTCTCTTAGGAAAAAACTTGGTTCAATTGGCTGGAAAAGGATTGCAGGTGTGTTTGTAAAGGCGCTTGTTGCAAGCTTGGTAATGGGTGTCTTTGTATATGCATTTAAACAAAAATTTATTTATTTAACAATGCCATTTAAATACTTTGCCATTTATACCTCGGCAAGTATTTTGCTTGGAATGGGAATATATGCAGGGCTTATATACCTTTTGAAGGTAGAAGAAGTAGGTTTGATTGTTAAAATGGTAAGAGAAAAATTTGGAATTTGAAAAACTACGGAAAGGGGAAGAAGCGTCAAAATGGATATCGAACATCAATTAAAGGTTTTTAAGAAAGGTGCTGCTGAGATAATTACAGAAGAGGAGCTTGTTGAAAAACTAAAGCAGGATAGACCCTTAAACATAAAACTTGGCCTTGACCCGAACGTGCCAGACGTTCATCTTGGGCATGCTGTTGTTTTAAGGAAACTTAAACAGCTTCAGGATTTAGGACATAACATAATATTGATAATTGGTGATTTTACGGCAATGATTGGTGACCCGACAGGGAAATCTGAGACAAGAAAACAGCTTACAAAAGAAGAGGTCCAAAAAAATGCAGAGCCATTCAAACAGCAGGTTTTAAAGATTCTTGACCCGCAAAAGACCACAATAAGACATAACAGTGAATGGCTTGAACCCATGAACTTTTTGGATGTAATAAACCTTGCATCAAAATACACAGTTGCAAGAATGCTTGAAAGAGAGACATTTAGGCAGAGAATGGAAAAGAACTTGCCACTCTCAATACATGAGTTTTTCTACCCGCTTATGCAGGGGTATGACTCTGTTGTTATAGAGGCCGATGTTGAGCTTGGCGCAACCGAGCAAAAATTCAATATATTGATGGGAAGGACGCTGCAAAAGGAGTATGGATGCAAAACAATCCAAGTTGCGCTTTTGATGCCAATATTAGTTGGTACAGATGGTGTTAACAAGATGAGCAAGAGCCTTGGAAACTATATTGGAATAAATGAACCGCCCAATGTAATGTATGGGAAAGTGATGTCAATCCCTGATGAGATTATGATTTCGTACTATGAACTAACAACCGATTTAGAACCTGAGGAGATTGAAGAGATAAAAAGAAAGCTTGAAGAAGGAACTTTGCATCCAAGAGATGCAAAGATGAGACTTGCAAGAGAGATTGTAAAGCTTTACCATGGCGAAGAGGCAGCTCTAAAGGCCGAAGAGGAGTTCATAAGAGTGTTTCAGAAAAAAGATGTTCCAGATGATATTCCAGAGGTTGAGCTTGCAAATGTGAAGGTTTATCTTCCAAGGTTTATGGTAGAAAATAAACTTTGCTCCTCTACAAGCGAGGGTATGAGACTTATTAAAAGCGGTGGAGTAAAACTGAACGGGCAAAAGGTTTCTGAGCTTGACATAGAATTTAAAGACGGAGATGTGCTTCAGGTAGGAAAACTTAAATTTGTAAAGATAAAGCTTTTGTGAGGGCAAATCCTTCACAAAGGCTATTTTTTTTAGGCATTAAATTGACTCTTGGTCAATATATATGATAAAATAGGCTGTGTAAAAACTCAGAAGAGGTGAGGTGTGTGAAATCAGTTATAAGGCGTCCTTGGCTGAACGTGATTGTATGGGCAGTTGTGACACTTGCTTTTATCATCACAATGCCGGATATAAACAAGATAGTTCGTTTAAAAGGTGAACCAAAGATTGGTGAAAATTACCCGTCTCAGGTTGCGGCAGCAATTGAAAAGGAGTATCAAGGGTACTCTAAAGACAAAAAACTTTCGACAGTGGCAGTTGTGTTCTATAGCAAAAATGGCTTTTCAAATGATGATATTGCTGCTGTAAGAAGAATAATTGATGCTCTTGACAGCCAAAAAGAAAAGTACCATATTCTTGACATCTCAACCCATTTTAAAAATCCTGAACTTAAAAGCTATTATGTTTCCTCAAACAACAAGGTAATACTTGCAAGTCTCCATGTCGACAAGTCAAAAAAGGAAATTATTGAAATAAGAGATGAGATTTATGAACTCATAGATTCATTTGAAAAGCCTCGAAATCTTGAGGTTTACCTCACAGGTGGGGATTTGATAACACAGGATTTTATCAAGGCATCTCAAGACGGTGTGAGAAAAACAGATGCTATCACTATTTTATTTATCATCATAGTGCTGGTGCTTGTTTTCCGCTCACCTGTAACTCCTATTGTATCTATTTTAACTGTAGGTGTATCATTTTTGGTCTCTCTTAGCATTGTTGGACATCTTGCAGACAAATTTAATTTTCCAATAAGCACATTTACAAGGACATTCATTGTTGTATCCCTTTTTGGAATTGGCACAGACTACAACTTGCTTATAATTTCAAGGTTCAGAGAAGAGCTTGCAAACGGCAAAAATGTTGACGATGCAATTTTGACAACTTACAAAACAGCAGGGAAAACGGTTATATTTAGCTGTCTTACAGTATTTGCAGGATTTTCAGCTTTTGCGGCAGCGACATTTAACTTTTTCAAGGCAATGACAGCAATTGCAATAAGCGTACTTGTGCTCTTGCTTGTGCTTTTGACCTTGGTTCCAGCAGTGCTAAAAATATTTGGGAAAAACCTTCTCTGGCCGTTTAATAAAGAGATAAAACACACTTATAGCAGGCTGTGGGAGAGTGCTGCTCATCTTTCAACCAAATATCCGTATGTTGTATTGACAACTGTAGCGATACTTTGTATACCTTTTCTTCTTTCAGTCCGTGGTGATTTGTCGTTTAACACTTTAAATGAGCTTTCGGAAAAGTATAAGTCGGTAAAAGGGTTTAACCTTATTTCTCAAAACTTTAGTGTGGGAAAGACATTTCCTGTGACAATTTATTTAAAGTCTGATAGTAACTTAGCAACATCAGATTCGCTTTCAAGCATTGAAAAGATATCTGACATTTTGAGTAGGCAAAAAGGTATAAAAGAGGTCTACTCTGTAACAAGGCCGCAAGGAAAAGTTATAGAAGAATTTACTTTATCAAAGCAGGCTGATACAGTCATAAAAGGAGTTGACAGTCTGAAGGATGGGCTTTTGAAGGTAAATGCGGCAATTGAAAAAATAAATAAAAACTTGAACGTATCTGCGGAAGAATTTGATGTGCAAAAGCTAATTTCGGGTCTTTCTCAGCTTGAAAATGGACTTTACAATGTAAAGACAGCTCTTGAGAAGTTAAATGATGGTTTTGAGAAGGGCTTGGATGGTTCAAAAAAGGTTTACAGCGGACTTGCTGAGCTTTCTAAAGGTAGCAGTCAGCTATCTAAAGGGTTTAAAGAGTTTTACAGCCAGTATACAAAGTCTATAAATGGTGTAAAGCAAAAGATAGAAGGGTTTGATTTTAACCAGGTTGAACTTCTTGTAACGAGTATCAAGGCTGTAAATCAAAATTTAAAAGCACTTTCAAACAAGTACCCAGAACTTTCTAAGGATATTAACTATCTTATGGCTGCAGAGATTGTCTCAAGAATTGAAAATGAGAGCAACATGCTAATCTCAAAAGTAAAAGAGTTTTCTTCTGAATATGAAAAGATTTCAGGTAAAATGTCTGAGGCCGATAAGGCTTTGAGGCTCATTTCATCTTCAATAGATGCTATTTCAGCTGCTTCAGAAAAGCTTGCCACAGCCCAGGGCAAAATTGTGGATGGGTATGTGCAAATTGACAACGGACAAAAACAGCTTATCTCAGGCACACAGCTAATGTATTCAAAACTAAAAGAGTTTGGCAGTCAAAAAGATCAAATTTTAAAAAAGGTAGATGAGCTTCAAACTGGACTTTCAAGTTTGAAATCTGGACTTTTGCAAATCTCAAGTGCTCTAAATAAAATGGCAAATTCTTTGCAAAGCTTTAAAAGCTACTTTGAAGGGTACAAAACAACAAACATCTTCTATGTTCCACCAGAGGCTCTCAAAAGCAGCAGTTTTAAAAAGGCTTTGGATTCTTACATGGATAAAAGCAGAACGATTACCAAGATTATTCTTATACTTGACACAAACCCATATACAAACAAAGCAATCGATATTGTTGACAGTGTAGAAAAAGTTTTGAAAAACACTTTAGAGTTTGTAGACACAAAATTTACCGCAGTTGGCGTTGGAGGAATATCATCAAGCAACAATGATTTGAGAAGCATTTATTTTAAGGATTTCAAGTCTTTGAGACTTATAATGATAATAAGCATTTTGATTTTAATGTTCCTTATCTCAAGGTCAATTTTCAATGCTGCGGCAATGGTAATAATAGTTTTTGTAGACTACTACCTTGCACTCTCTATAACAGAGATGATTTTCAAAGGTATTTTCAAGTATGAAGCACTCAACTGGGCAGTGCCATTTTTCACCTTTGTTGTGTTCTTAGCTCTGGGTATAGACTACAGCGTATTTTTACTGATAAGGTTTTACGAATATAGAAATTTAGAGCTTTCAGAAGCGCTCAAGCTTACCTCAGCAAACATTGGGCATGTTGTAACATCAGCGGTGATAATTTTAGCCGGCACATTTGCGGCAATGCTGCCATCAGGGATTTTAACGCTTATGCAGGTTTCAATCTGCGTTGTGATAGGCCTTGTTTTGCTTGCGTTTTTCCTTCTGCCGTTTTTGTATAATAGTTTGATGAGGATAAAAAGGGATGTAATCTAAGAAGCATCTTTGAAAAAATTAGGAAGCTGCTTCCAAGAAAGGGGGCAGCTTTTTTTATTGTGAGGCAATGAAAGAAAATTAGAGAAATTTAAAGATATATGAAGAAAGAGATGGTTTTATAGGTAAAAATGGCTGATAATAAGCTAAAAAAAACGGGTTTGACATAATGAAAATATTGTAATAAAATTCAAGCAGAATATTACAAATAAGCAATATAGCAATTTATTTACGAATTAATAATAATTACAATTAAAGAAAACAAATTGAACAAGCTAATTAGGATATATTATCAGTTTATAAAAATATATGCCAATTAACTATTATGTATGCTAATATACAGCATCAACCTCTTTGTGTCCGAAAATTGGGGTTAACGCATTTTCATATAGTCCAATACTTCCTTTTGGAAAAGCATGTGATTATATTTGGCAATATGAAGATATAGTAAGACTTTCTGAAGAAGATAAATATGTTAAAGAAAAATATGGACATATTATTCCATATATTCAACTTAAGGAATTTAATAGAGAATATATTAATAGAAATTGTGGAGTAAGTTGGAAATATATTGTTATAGATCCTCAATTTTACGTGCGTCCATGTGTAATGGCTGATCCTAAAAAGATATTATGGTAAAATAGAACCATATTCACCCTTATTATTTTTTGAATTTTGGAAAGAAAAATTAAGCAAGTGGGCAAATCTTAATAGTGCTCAAAAAGAGATTTGCAATGAATGCAGCTTTCTAAATTTTTGTATTCCTTGTCCATTGCGTGTTAGAAAGCTTTTTGAGAAAGGTTTTATAGATAAAGTGAAATGTGCCTGGTATAGTACTAATGATAGTAACATTTTTTAATTTTTTTTGAATGATTACAATCAATAATAACAGTAACAGAAACGAAATTGTTTATTTCAATAGCAAGATTTAGATGGATTGAGAAATTATACAAAAATGTATATCGAAAGGGAAGATGAAAATGATGAAATATTATATATACATATACTTTATTTTAGGTTTTTATGGTTATTTAAGATTTGCTTACATGATTTTGAGAGGAAAAAGCATCATAAAAAAAGCTTTTTATTACACAAATTCAAACAGAGATAAGTTATGGATTGTTGATATAATAATAGGGGTTTCAGCACTGTTAATATCTTTTACTTATATAGCTCATAAAAATTTTAATAAATATCTGTTAACAATAGGTATGTTATATGGTTTAGTGTTAATAATAAGAGGTTTAAAATCTCTTTTCATAAGAAATCCTAATAATTTTATTTTGAGAAAGCTTTCTAACTATGTGGCAAATTCCTATATAATATTTTCTATCTGGCTTTTATCTGCTGTGATCGAGATGAATGGGATAGAAGGTGGTACAATAGTAATAATAGGTTTATATTTTGCAACTTATTATGTTTTATGGAAGATAATATAATTTACATATATTGCAACAATAAACAAAATAATAGCAAAAATAAAGAAAAAATAAGAAATTGGGGGGTAACAAAATTTAAAATGAAAGCAATAGAGATTAAAAAATTAAAAAAGAGCATCAATGGTAAGCTGATTCTCAAAGAAATAAACCTAAACATTTATGAAGGAGAAATTTATAGTTTATTGGGGCCAAATGGAGCTGGTAAAACTACTACAATTTATACTTTGTTAGGGCTACTTAAAAAGGATGATGGAGAGATAAAAATTTTTGGTGAAGAACTTTCGAAAAAACATTTTAAAGAAATAGGGCTTATGTTTGAAATAGAAACTTATAATTTAGAGTGGTCTGTTATAGATAATTTGAAGCATATGTGTTATTTGTTTGGAGTAGATGAACATAGAATATATGATTATGTTGAAATGTTAGACTTAAAAAGGGAAGATTTTCGTAAAAAATTCAAGCAACTTTCAAAAGGAACAAAGAGAAAAATTTCTTTAATTGGTGCTTTAATACATGATCCTAAAATACTTATTCTGGATGAACCTACATCTGGGTTAGATCCGGAAATTCAAGTAGTTTTTAAAAAGCTGTTGCTTGATTTAAAAAAGAGAGGTAAAACTGTACTTTTTGTTTCTCACAATTTATATGAGGTACAGGAAATTAGTGATAGAATTGGATTTATAAAAAGCGGTGAAACAATTTTCGAAATACCTGTTTCAGAAAAGTTTTATTTGGTAGAAGGAGATTATCCTGAATTTCAAACCTATAGAGTGAAAAACAGCAAATTATATGTTTTTGATGAGAAAATGTTTCTAAAGATTAAACCAAAGAATTATCAGATGATAGAAAAATTAGAAGATTTATATGCAAAATTTATAGAAGGGAGGGTTAGTTAAAATGTTTTTTAAAATAATAAAATTAGAAGTCAAAAATTACATTAAAAATGCAATTATATTATTACTAATTTTAAACATTGCGGTGTGGTATGCGCTTAAGAATTTTGAACAATTTTTAAATTATTTAAAAGATAAACCTTCGATAAGCTTATTTTATACATTGTGTGTTGTAATAACTATTTCATATTCAATTGTATTTATAACAACCATTAATTTCGATAAGGACAAGAGTAGTTATGTTTATCATAGATATTTTACATCACCTTTAAGTAATACATTGATATTTTTATCAAAAGTTATTCCAGCTTTAATTACAAGCTCAATAATTGTTTTCATATGGGTTACCTTTATTTTATTAAAAAGTCATTTGAATAACATTTATTTATTTCTTTTTGTTATTCTCACTGTTTTTGTGTTTTCATTAGGATGTATATTCATAATTTATTCGGTCAGTCTCACTACGAAAAACAGCGTATTGATAAGTGGAGTAAAATTTTCACTTGTTTTCTTATTTTCATATATTCCTAAATTGGCATTTTCGAGTAATATATCAATTCAAGTTTTAAAAGCTGGACTTATATTGTTATGTTGGGGTGTATTTATTGTTGGTTTAGTGATACTTAAAAGGATAAATGTAGAAAAGATAATAACAAGTTAATTCAAACGTTTGGAAGAAGCTAATAAATCCGATAATAGCAAGTATCTGCTTCCAAAAATGAGGTAGCTTTTTTATTGTGAGAAAGCGAAAAAAATTGAAGAAATTTGAAGATATTTGGAGTAAAAGTGTTAATGATAAAATAAAATCATCAGAAATGATACAAAAAATTCTCCACCTGGCAATTCCAAAAATACCTTCTGTAGTGTAGAATAGGGTATATAAAAACTACAGAAGAAGAAAACGAAGGGATGCTGACAATAGCAATGCATATTACAATTCATACATTATACAAACAGGAATGCAACAAAAGCCAGATAGCCAGAATGCTGGGCATTGATAGAAAAACTGTGAGGAAAGTAATCAAAGATATTGAACAGAAGAGAATGTGGGTATCAATAGGGCTACCGGAAACAGGAAAGACTCATCTTGCAATAGCGTTAGAATTAAAAGCTGTGTCATTGGTCTATAGGGTACTGGTTACAACAGTAAATAGGATGCTTAAAGATTTATACATTTCAAGAGCAGGTAATTCATATCAGCAGAAACTAAAAAAATACGTCAATGTGGACTTGTTGATTTTAGATGAATTGTGACTGAGGAAACTAAATCAAGGAGTCGTTAGAGGTTCAGTAGTAATGGGTGGTCACAAAGTTTAGATATTTAGTGGCAAGTCACTATTTAGTGACTTGCCAACTACAAAAAAAGGTGAGGGATTTTTATGTTAGCTTATTTTATTACTGTTTTAATTAAAGGGACTGCAAAAGGTTTATTTTTTCCTATTTGGATTTTACATATGTCAAATTTAAAAGTTTCATTATTTGCTATCGGAATATTGGGTAGTGTCTTAGAAACAATTAGGTTTGTTACAGAAATTCCTTTTGGGGCATTTGCAGATAGATATGGTAGAAAAGTTTCATTGTTTTTATCAGCTCTTTTAAATTTTATTGCTTTTTTCTTATTTTCATTAGGAAATACATTTTATATGTTCCTATTTTCTGTATTAATAATGGGATTAGCAGATTCCTTTGAATCTGGAGCATTAGAAGCATGGTTAGCTGATTATTTAATTCTGAAAGGGAAAAGCGATAAATTTGAGATTGAGATTAGAAAAATGTACATTGTTTTTATTACAGGAAGTATTATTGGAGCAGTTTTTATAACCTTTATGTACAAAATAAATGCCATCCTACCATTTATAGTATCGGCAATATTATATATTATTGCAGCTTTGATAACTTATTTTTTTGTACCTGAATCGTTACAAGAATCTTATAATTCAAATAGCAACGAGTCAATGATAAATAAGATTAAATTATCTATTTGTTATATTATTTCAACTAAAAGTTTATTTTTATTGTCATTAGCAGTATTTTTATTCGCAATAGGATTAGATGGCATAGAAAGATTTTATCAAACATTTCTTAAATTTAAAAAATTTAATATTTTCTTGATAAGTAATATATATATAATCAGTGCTATTTTTAGTCTTATGTTTATGCTTTTACAAAACAAATTGGATAGTCCTAAAAAGAATGAGTTGTTAATAATTGGTTGTCTAAAAATTTCAATGTTTATGATAGTAACTATTGCTGTCTTTGTAAAGTTAAATATTATTTCATATTTATGTTTAATACTTTTTTTTATACTAGAAGTTCTTCTTAGGCCTTATCTTCAAAGTTATCTAAATAGATATATAAATTCTGAAATAAGGGCTACTGCATTATCATTTTTTCAATTTGCAGAGGCTAGTGGCGAAATTTTAGCAGGTATTGGAATTGGTTACTTTATAAAGGTTTTAGGTATTTCATATGGCTTGTTTGTAAGTGCTGCATTTATTTTAATTTCGGGTTTAGCAGTTTTTGTTTTGTTATTTTTTGAAAGGATATATAGAAATGTAGATTAAGATGGGGAATGTTTAGATGCCTATTTATAAGCAAATAAATATGGACTACAGAGTGTTTAAAATGGATATTTATTTAGTAATAGGATTGCTTTAAATAAAACAACTATTGAAATATGGGACTATTGGAATTAAAGAGTTATTAGGTGATATACCTATACTTGCAGCTTCAATAAGGGTGACTAAACGATGCAATGCATTATGCAAACACTGCTATGGCAACTCAGGCGAACCATTTTATAATGAGTTGACTACTCGGGAAAATTAAAAAGCTAATAGATGTTTATAGTGATGAATTTTGGTAAAGAAAATCTTTTTCACAGGTGGAGAACCGTTTGCAAGAGAAGATATAGTAGAGATATTACAATATGCATACTACAAAATATGGAAATATTAATCAGTACTAATGGTTTTTTACTCACAAAGGATATACTAAAAGGAAATACAAAATATAAATTTTTCTGTGTTTCAAATTAGTATTGATGTTCCTAAAGAAATTCATAATAAGATTAGAGGTGATGGATTTTTTGAAAAAGCAATAAATGCTTTAAAGCCCTTAAAAGAATTGAACTTTAAAAATGTGACAATAGCTACTTGTCTTATGAGAGAAAATTATGATCAAATTGTCATTAAACGATATTAATTGCCAGTAGTAGATTTAATTGTAAGGTGTGATGATGTTAATTTAATTAATAGATTTGATAAATTTACAAAACTATAAAGATGTAATGCAAAATAATGTGAGAACTTTCTTAATAGATATAAAAACAAATTTTAAAATACAAAATAATTACAATGAATTCGTTTCAAAATTAAAGAATTACAATAAAACTTTGAATGTTGCATATATACCGGAACTATATCATTTCGAAAACAATAAATTTAGAATAATAGTGCAAAGAGGAAAGGAGTTAATTCTTTCTTGCTTAGTATATAATTATGAAAATCAGTATTTAAAAGTATTTTTAGATCAAAACAGTACTACTTCAATTACTTATTGTAAATCAATAAATGTACCTATTACAGATTACTTTTGCCAGATTGAAATTTAGAAGAAAAAGTGATTAATTCAAAAGTAACATGTAATTGGTTGTTAGATAATTTATATAACAATACAGAATAGAATTATTGAATAAGCTTATATTTATTGGGAAAGGGTGCAAAAGGATGAATTTTAAATACTATGTAAGAATAGTATTGTTATTACCTACTATTTTCATTGTTTTTATAAATTTAATTGAGGGTATCATAAACATATATATTTCTAATACCTTTGCTAAATTATTTTCATTAGCTATCCAAAAAGATATGGAGGTTTTTATATGTAATGTAGTTACCTTTCTTTTAATTTATCTTATTATTATTTCTGGCAAATTATTTTTTTCATTGTTAATTGAATTTTTTAAAGAGAATAGAATTATTGAACTAAAGAAAAAGTTATTTATGTTGTTTTTGAATAACAAATATTCATTAATAGAAAAATATGGACAAGGTGAGATTTTAAATAGATTAGAGCAGGACTTTAATGATATAGTAAAGTGTTTTTATGTTCATTATTCTTCAGTTTTTTCAGCCTTAATATGTTTAGCAGGTTATTTTATTTTTTTGGGTCTAAAAAATTTTTCTCTTTCAGTTATTTTTTTTGGTCTTTGGATTTTACCTATATTTCCGCTGTTTTTTACAATAAAATATATGAATAAAATAGTTGAAAAAAGTCATCGTGCAGATGATGAGTTAACAGGTTTTATTAAACAGTCTTTTGAAGGAATTGAAGTAATAAAAGCATATAATCTTTATGAATGGGCCTCTTTAAGATTTCTTTCCTTGGAAGAAGTCAGCAAAAAATGTGCAAATGAAATGGAAAAAGTAGGATCAATTGAAGATATACTTTACAACTTATGCAACAATATAGCAAAATTTGGAATATATATCATGTTAGGTTTATTTTTATATAAAAAATTAATAACTCCTGATTTGGTTGTAGTGTTCATATCACTTTTTCCTATTGTAATTGATAATTTTAAAGTAGCAGCAAAAGGTTTTCAAAATTTGAGGGTTGAAAAAAGTTCTTTTGAAAGAATTAGTGAAATACTAAATTTTGATATAGAAGATCAATATGGGAATATGATACAAATAAATGAAATTGAAAATATTGTGTTTAAAAATGTTTCGTTTTCCTATGAAAATTCTAAGAGTATCTTCAACAAAATAAATTTTCGTATCAACAAAGGAGATAAAATATTGATTATGGGTTCTAATGGAAGTGGAAAAACTACTCTTTTGAAGCTTATAATGGGACTTTATGAATCTTTTAAAGGTGATATTCTTATTAATGGTGTACCACTTTCAAAAGTAGATTTTAAGAGTTTCAGTAAACACATTTCATTTATTCCTCAAAATTTTACTTTCTTTACACAGGATATAGATAATAACCTTAATATGATGATTCAAGACAATTTGGAAGATAGAAAAAGAAGTTTACTGCACTTGTTTGGTTTGGATGATATTTTATCAAAAAAAATTAATCAACTTTCAGATGGGCAAAAACAGAAAATATCAATAATAAGAGGGTTGTTGAAAAAGTCTTCAATCTTAATAATTGATGAACCGACTAATTATCTTGATACTAAAAGTATAGAAATTTTGAAAGATATTCTTTGTAAAAGTGAAAAAACAATAATAATTGTTTCACATAATATTGAATTGGCAAGTTGTGTAAATAAAATTTGGAGAATCGAAAACCAATCAGTAAACGAAATTGCTGAAATTTATTAACAGCGAGGTAGTTTTTTATGGTGATTAAAGAAAAAAATAGATTAGTTAAGGATTTTTTGGTTAAATATTGGTATGTATTGTTGTGTGATATAATTATTTTTTCTCTACAAAATATTGTAGACATATATTTGGTATCAAAATTAGGAGTTTATATGGATGCAGCATTAAAAAGAGATTTTTATTTATTGAAAAACAACATAATTAATCTTCTATTTATTCTGTGTATTGTTATTTTTGTTTTGCCGTGCATATCTTCTATATATAGAGCTTTATTATTTGGGAAGGTAGTAGTCCTACACGATACTAATATCTACAAAAAATTTTTGTGTCAAAAGCTTTTGAAATTAAATAAATTGACAGTTGGTGAAGTGCTGACAAGATTTAATGATGATATAAGATTATTTAGATTTGCAATTTTGGATGTTGTTGAAATTTTGTTTTCTTGTATATTCATACTTTACGTACTATATGTAATGATAAAAATAGAAATTTTTTATTCAATATTATCTTTTATATTAGTTTTACTTCCTATAATAGTTCCTCTAATCACAAAAAAACAAAACCAGAGAATTACAAAATATGGTCAGGAGAGGAAAGATGAATTAAGAGAATTAGAAAATCAAGTTGTTCAAAGTTTTTTGTATATTAAAGTTCATTCATTAGAAAAGGAAATAGAGGAAATGATAAAAAAGTGCTACCAAGACTTTATTGAAAAGTATGTAAAAGAGAAGATCAAAACTTCAGTTATTTTAAAGACAATGGATGATACTTTCTCTCAGATTTCAATGCTATTTATGTATATTTTGGGCAGTTATTTTATGTTAAGAAATAAAATTTCCTTGGGAGATTTTATAAAAATAACTGGATATTCAATTTTGATAAAGGGAATGATAAATTACATCATTAATACGATTAACCAGTTTTATAAACTTAAAATATTCTCAAAGAGGATATTAGATTTAATAAACTCTCCAGAAAGATATGGAGGAAAAGTACTAACAAAGGATATAGAAATTGTAGAGATAAAAAATATAGGATATAGGTTTGATAAAGATTATATTTTCAAGAATATTTCTCTTGACATAAAAAAAGGAGATAAAGTAGCAATAATAGGTGAAAATGGGTCTGGAAAGACTACTTTTTTAAAAATTCTTTTAGGTTTCTATGAGGACTATGAAGGTGAAATTTACATTAATGGGATTGAACTCAAGGAAATAAATTTAGAGAGTTTAAGAGAAAGTATTGGGTATTGTTCTCAACAGCCATTTATATTTAACTTTTCAGTGGAAGATAATATCAAGATGGTGAAATTCAACAAAGAAATAAATACTTTAGAGAGCGTTATGAAAAAACTAATGTTGGAAGAAATAAAAGACAAACGTGCGGGTGATAATGGAATTTATTTATCAGGTGGGCAAAAACAACGAATTTCTCTTGGAAGAGCAATGCTCAAAGGGAGGCAATTTTATTTGTTTGACGAAGTAACTGCAAATTTAGATGAAGAGGGGAAAAAAGTTATTTCCAGTCTGCTAGAAGATCCAAACACTACTATTATTATGGTTACTCATGAAAGGAACTTATTGAGATATTTTAATAAAATTTATCAAATTGATTTCAATTAAATTTTATTTTAGAAGGAGAAGGGTATATAATGAAAGTATGTGAGGTTTTATATAATTACTTGATAAATTATATAAAAGATGAGAGTCTTCTATATAAATTTGCTGAAAGTTACGAACTAGATAAAGTATTATTGTCAAAATATAATATAGATGACGAAGTCTTAAATAAAACAACCGCAAAAATAAAATTTCAAAAATTTATCAATGATATTACTACCTTGCACTCTCTATAACAGAGATGATTTTCAAAGGTATTTTCAAATACGAAGCACTCAACTAGGCAGTGCCATTTTTCACTTTGTTGTGTTCTTAGCTTTGGGTATAGAGTACAGTGTATTTTTGCTGATAAGGTTTTATGAATATAAAGACTTAGAGATAAACGAGGCGCTCAGGCTTACCTCGGCAAATATAGGGCATGTTGTAACCTCAGCTGCTATAATCTTAGCCGGCACATTTGCGGCAATGCTACCATCTGGGATTTTAACGCTTATGCAGGTTTCAGTGTGTGTTGTGATAGGTCTTGTTCTGCTTGCATTTTTTCTGCTTCCATTTTTGTACAATACTTTGATGAGAATAAAAAGGGATATAATATAAAAGGAACTTCGAAAAAATTTGAAAGCTGCCTCCAGAGAAGGGGGCAGCTTTTTATTTGCAAAAAACATGAGAAAATTTAAGAAATTTAGAGATATTAATAGGCGTTTGCAAAATAGGTGGTGATTGAAGGTAAAAGGCACCAATACTAACATGAAATACAATCAAGATACAAAAAGAAAAGAGAAGTGAAAACCAAATATTATCAATACCAACAAAAATAATCAGCAACAAACATATGACAAAAATTAACAACTTCAAAAAAGACAATAATATCCTAAGCCTTCTTAACTCCTTGTTTTAGAAGGTTAAGTAAAAACAAAACCAGAAATTTTTTGTAAGAAATAGATTTAAAAAATAGTAGTATTAAGCGATAAGTTTTTTGAGCTTGTTAAGTTTTTTGATAGTCAATTTAGAGCAATAGAGTTTGATATTGTGAGCGAGAATAAACAAGAGCGAGAAAGTAATGGCAGATAGCAAGAAATCAGAGAAAATAGAAATATGGTCATAAGTAGAGATAGTATCAGAGCCCATGTAGGATTTCAGGTGGTAAATAGTCTGCTCTACAGCGACACGTTTTTTGTAGAGGTCAAAAAACTCTTGTGAATTTCTGTTGATACCTGGGAAAGAGCGAAAGTTATCTGGGTATGTATAGAACATTCTACCCGATTTAGAGGTAGTACAAGGCTGAGGGCAAGAGCAGATGCGTTTGCCATCTTTGTATTGTGACATAGGGCAAGTCCATTTAAGGCGCAAAGAGCGATTTTTACCCTGACATTTGCCTTCGGGTTTAAAAGGTTTGTTGAACTTTTTGCAGATAGGGATACCATCTTCAGAAATAACGATATTGGGGTCTGATGTAGGTGTAGTATTTTTAGAAGCTCTTGTATTTAGTGGAATAACGATTTTGGAGAAGTTAAAGGTATTTTTTAAAGTGGAGTATATGTTGTGGGAATCCAAAGCACTGTCGGCGATGAAAGTGGAGAAATTTTTGGGGATATAAGAGAATAAAGTTTCGAGCGAAGGAATTAAACCTTTAGAGTCGGAGATAGCTTTTGCTTCTTGTGGGTCAGAGGAAGGGGAATCATAGTTAAACAGAGGTACTAAAGCTAAAGGGATACCGAGAGCGTTGGTAATGACTGCAAATTTTAAAGCCCAGCAGAAATGGCCATTTACAAACATAAGACGGATGTTAGAATTAGCGTTAGCAGTTTTAGGCAAAGAAGAATAAACGAGAGAGTAGACTTTTTCAGAGGGAAGTTCAGGGTTAGCTTTTGAGGTATTTTTCAGCAGTAGATGAATGAATTTAGGATTGTTTTCACGAACCTTTGGGACAATACCTGTTGTGTCGAAGATTAAGATTGAAGAATCTTGAGGGCATTGTTGGATGGAAATATTATGTGCATGGATAGAGATATTTTGAAAAAGTTTATGGATTTCACTTGCAAATATTTTTCTAAAGCGAGAGAGAGTAGAGATAGAAGGGACATTGCCATGAAGATTACAAAATGAGCGAAGTTCGAATGAGTTGAGTAAGACAGCACGAAGCTGAGTTAAAGTATTGAGTTTGAGCAATTTTTGGACGAGGAAGCAACAAAGCATAGATTCTAAAGAGAAGTATCTATGCTTACCGAAATATTTGTAGTAGGCATTGTAGAAAGAAGAAGGTATATAATGTGACAAGTCAATGAATTTATTGAACAAGCCCAAGAGGCTTTCAGGCTTGTAGAGAGCCGAAGCCTTTAGGTGGGAGAATAGGTCTATGAAAGAAAGTTGTTTAGGTTTGGTGTTGAACATTTTGGAACCCTCCTCATAGTAGAAAATTTGTTTTATATAATCATATTTTACTACAATTATGAGGAGGGTGACCAGTCTTTTTTGATTCTATGTAAAGCTTGATAACGCTCATCTTGAGCGTTTTTGCAAAAGGCTAAAATTTAGAGATATTAAAAGAAAGAGGGAGATAATAGATAAAAATTGCATAAAATTAACTAAAAAAAACAGTTTGACAGGATGAAAATTAATAAAGTAAAATTGAGGTGAAAATGTCAAGGAGAATATTAGTAAATATAGCAATCTGCATATTGCCTCTCGTAAATGAGATAGTTTATATGCAAATAGGATTGTATACCAGGAAATATAAAAAAGAAAATATTTATTTTAATTTCGAGAAATTTCAACTTGTATCGGCATCAACCTTTCATGGGCGTCCATGAAGGGATGCAAAATAAGATGCGAGGAGAGAATTTTATGAAAAGTAAAGCAATTATTTTAGTTTTATCAGTAGGGTTTTTGGTTGTGGCTGCAATTGGTATTTTAGTTAAGGGAGATTTTCTTAATGGATTTAAGGAAGGAGAAAAATACGTCAAAGGTATGTTTCCACGGGAAGGAAGTATAACAATTCAAGATAATCAGATTTATTTTAACGATGAGAAAATGACAACTGACAGTGACAAAAAATCTTTTCCAGTATTATCGCCAGATAAAACAAGGGTTGCCTATTATATTTCTGACATAAACAATGAAAGTGTAGGTATTTTAGAACTCAAAACAAAAGAAATAAAGAAAATTCATTTAGAAAATATAACTTTTTCATCTGTAAATAATTTAGAATGGCTCAACAATAGTATGATTGGATTTTACGCTCATGTTAACCCAAGCTTGGATGTTTATTGCTTGCTTGATGCAAACAAATTACAAGTAATAAAAGAGTATTATGGGATAGGATTTGTTTGGGATAGCCGGAAAGAAAATATTTATTATGCTTTGCCACAGCCACACTTTTCAAATCTGAAAGGCAGAGAAAAGATTTATAAAAATGACCAAGTCATTTTTGAAACGTCTGATAGTGAAAGTATCCTAAAAGGTCCTTATATTTCTGAAAATAATAATATTGCATTCTACACGAAAGATATAAATGCTGAAGATGAAGTGAAGCTTAATATAGGCAAAGTTAAAGATGAAAGGATTGTAATTAATAAAAGGGTAAAGTGGGATAAAGAAACGGGAGCAATTACGTTTACTGATAATTCTATTCAGATTAGAAGTGATAGTGGAATAAAAGAGTATAAAATTGATGATATAAAATAACAAAGTTTTTTACTAAAAAATTAAAGGGGCTGCTTTTTGTTTACAAAAACAAGAGAAAATTTAAGAAATTTAGAGATATTAAAAGAAAGAAAGAGATAATAGCTTAAATTTGTATAAAATTAACTTTAAAAAAACGAGATTGACAAAATGAAAATTAATAAAGTAAAATTGAGGTGAAAATGCCAAGGAGAATATTAATAAATATAGCAATTTGCATATTGCCTCTCGTAAATAAGATAGTTTATATGCAAATAGGATTGTATACCAGGAAATATAAAAGAGAAAATATTGCAACATGTTCATGTTCGTCACCATTATTTGTTTATTTATTTCTCCGTACTTAAAAGATTTTAACTTACAACGACATCAACCTCTCATGAGTGCCCATGAAGGGAAGCAAAATAAAATAGGTAGAAGGAATGGGAATATGAAAAGCAGTAAAAAGAAGTTAGTTTTTTTAGGTATCATGACGATTTTTGTATTTATATTTAATGTATTTAACTTTTCTTTATCATATGCTGAAGATGAAGAATATAACTTAATCGGCAACTATACATTACAAGATAGTAAATTGATAGAAAGTTTGCTCAACATTAATAGTCTCGTGCTAAAAAGTCCCAAAAATTATTTAAAGATTAATGATGATGGAACTATTAATGCCAAGGAATCAATAAAAGAGATAGTTGAAGACAATAATTTAATATTAAAATATAAAGAATGCATAAAATACCTTAACTTAGCTATCAAGGAAGAATTGTAGATTTAAAGGATGACTTTAGTATACATCTTTCTACAAATAGCCAACCAAAAAACGAAAGTGTAAAAAGTAATAAAAATTCAATTATTATTCAGCGTGATCCAGATGAGCCACCGTACGTAAATTTGCTAAACATATGCAGAAACAATGTAAATGAATTGAACAATATTTATTTATCAATATTCATATATACAAATGGAAATGCTGCCTTAGCATATTCTGCAAAAGTTGCATATTGGACATCTAAAGTAAGAGAAGGTGGTGATTGGGATTACAAACTAATATATGGCTGGAATAAATTGTACAAAATAATTGTTAATGGCAAAGTAGAATATGTCTATGGAGAAGATATTGGTAATATTAATTATGGATATACGGGTAGATCATTACCTCTTCCACCAGAAATTTTATGTGCAGCTGCTGGACTTGTTCAAATATTATCTGGAACATGGGATATTTCTTACTATAATAGCTATTTTGATGATCCGAAAGATCAAGAAGCAATTAGGAAAGGGATATCATGGTATGAGCAAGGTTTATAAATCTAATAATTCAGCTAAAGTAAACAATAGTTCTTTTAAAAGAATATTAATCAAATTACTGAAGACAATATTAATGCTTATATTATTATTTTCTTTATTTGTCTACTGGCGATTTTTTGATATAAACATGCTTCCGCATGGCGAATTTTTAAAGGAATCTTTATCCCCTGATGGGAAATATAAAATTAAATTTTACTTAATCAATGGTGGTGCAACAACAGCATATGGAGTTAGAGGAGAGCTATGTTATAAAAATGGCTTAAAAATTAGAAACATATACTGGAACTACCCAGAAGATAAAGCTGATGTTAAATGGATAAATAATGATGTTGTTATAATTAATGGTCACAGATTAGACATTTTTAAAGACTCTTTTGATTTTAGAAAAGAATCTTTAAAAAGGCTGATAGAAAAACTTCGAAGTAAAAAACAAAAATTTCACGGTAAGTGATTAAGGCGGTGATATTTTTATATTGTTGCCGTGTGAAAAGAATGTATATGTATTGAAAGTTAATTCATGGATGACAAGTGAGCAATATATCAAATATAAAGAATCATTAGGGGTAGAAGATAATTATATAGATAACAAAAACAATGTTATACAATTTGATGGAAAGACTCAAGACAGTATAAATAGTCTAAGTGGTTCTAATATAATTAATTCAAGTATAAGTACTTCAAGTCTAACGAGAGATCAAATAATGTCTGTTGCTTACCAATACAATAATCACAAATGGTATTGTTCAAAACAGAATTATGATGGTTCAAAAGCAGCAAATCCTAATTGGTGGCAAAGACCAAGTTTTATAACATCATATAATACTTATTACTATCAAGTGCCATACTGTTGGGGTGGAGCACACTCTCTTTCAGAGTTTGATCAGAAAATTAATGAAGGTTATGCAGCTGGAAATGTGCACACTAAAGACCATTATTACGTGGGAGGCACAGCTGGTGTTGACTGTTCAGGTTTTGTTAGTAAATGCTGGGGAATATATGATAGATGGAGTACTTATGATATAATGAAATATCGCAGTCAAATCAATTACAATGCTTTGCAAAAAGGAGATGTTTTATGTAATAGTGATCATGTTATGCTATTTTATAAAAAAGATGCTGATAACAACTATATAGTATATGAGAGCACAAAGGGTGGTTATGATAGAGTTATCCATCGTGCTAGAAGTAAATCTGAGGTAGAAGGTATTTATGGAGCATACAAATGTCCTTTTGTAGCAAATTAAAGGTATTTTAATTAAATCAGTGGGTAATTAAATAAAACAAAGTTAATAGAAGGATAATAAAGGTTGTTATATAAAAAGCCATCCTCCTTGAGGTAGGGTTTAAAGATTGTAGAAAAACATCAAGCGCCAAGGAGGATGGCAAGTATTAGTTTTATTAAAACACAAAAACAGATATTTTTGTAGTAAATTAAAAGGATTATCAATTTGAAGATAAAAATATGACATTTATTCAACAATTTATTGAAAAAAGATTTATAAAAGAAGGGATGTCAACCGTGAAGTCAAATACTAAAGTTAATTTCAAAAAAGTTCTTTTAATTGGGCTGCTATTATTTGTGATAGTTTTATTTGGATTCTTGTATACATACTTTATTCAAGCAGATATCGATAAAATAGGATATGTAAAAGTGTCAATTAACAAAAAACCGCATAGTGTGTATGAGAGTGAATTTGAGGGGAGAGTAGTTGACAGCAGAGGAAATGATAAATTGTTATTTAAATTTAAACCGTTAGATATTGAGACTAATAGCGAATTTACATTTGAACCACGTCGATTTTTTGCATGGGGGAAAAATTTTGTAGCTTATACACAAAATCTCAAAGAATTGATACTGGTTGATTATAAAACTGGGAAAGAAGTGTATAAGCAAAAACTAAATGAGGGGATTGAGTTTATTAATGTAAACAAGGAAAAAGAGGAATTTGTGATATCTACTAAAAAAGCACTTTATATATTAAGAGTTAATGGTGAACAGGAGAAAAAAAATAAATTATCATTTGTGTTAGAACGTATAGCAGAAGGTAATTTCTGGTGGCCAGTTCTTTCAGACGATAGCAGATACGTAGTATGTGGAGAAGTATGTAGCAGACGCTTCATAGCAACCTTGCTTGTTTTAATTGATTTACAAAATAATCAAAAGAAAAAGATTCTCTCTAAAAAAATGGGTAATTTACCATTAACAGTAGATCGTAGATTGATATATTCTACTGCTATAAGCAAAGAAAATAAGTGGGTTGTAATTAGCACTTCTTCATCGGGAACTCCACCTTATAGATATCTAACGGCTATAAATTTAAAAAGCGGATTAGTAAAAGAATTTGGTTCAAATACAGGGTTGTGCAACTCTCCAGGATGTTTTGTTTCAAGTGATAAATATATGTTTACACAGGGTGAACCAGAATACAGAGAATTTGGTGATTATTCTCCCATTATAGAACCTTTTAGGTCTAAACCAGTAATTGTTGACCTGAATACTGGGAAATTGGAAATTGTTAATAATGTACCAAAAGACATAAATATTTACTGGCCTATATATAAAAATGATAAAACAATTTATTTTATCGACAGAAAATACTATTCATTTGTTCCGAATAAGATTTTTGACACCAATATTTATAGACTAAAAAATAAAAAATTTGAACTACTATTTCAGATAAAAGGCGGCATTGTAAGTTATGATGTGATTTCAAAATAGAGTTTTTATGTTAATTAATGGCCTGATCATTTTTTTATAACAGTTATGATAGAATAATTAAGTGAAACATCTTTATATTATAGAAAAATGCAATAAATTTATGAAATTTAATGAAAGAGAGAGCTAATAACTAAAAATTGCTTAAAATTGGCTTTAAAAAACGAGTTTGACAGGTTGAAAATTAATAATGTAAAATTAAGGTGAATTTGCTAAAGGAAATTTTAGCAAACATAGCAATATGCAGATAAACTTTTATAAATAAGACGGTTTTTATGCAAATAGAGAAGTAAACCAGAGGATATAGAAAAATATAGTGACCTGTTTATATTGTAAGCTGTTTATATAACTTAGAAGATTTTAGTTTACAGCGGCATCAACTTTTTTAATGGGCGCTCATGAAGGGATGCGAAATAAAATGGGAGGTCAAGAAGAGCCTTTGAAGATTGACTTAAAGGAAGTAAATTCAGATGAAATCAAAACTAATGATAGTAAATCAGAAAAAATAGAAAATAAAGCAAGCAATGGTGAAAATAGTAATAACATTTTACAACAAGATGTTACAAAGTTGAATACAGAAACAGGTTATATTTCATGGTATAATGGTGAAGGAAAAAAGGAGCAGCAGGAGCTATATTGGATAGCGAAAGTGCTGCACATAAGACAATTGAATTTTGGACAAGGGTAAAGGTAACCAGTCTTGAAAATGGCAAAAGCACAATAGTAAAAATATTAGATAGAGGTCCATATGTGCAAGCTAGAATATTGGATATGGTAAAAACAGCATTTTCAAAAATTCATAATCCAAGCAAAGGAATTTTTAGGGGGAAAATAGAATGGCCTATTCAAAGTTAAAAATAGAAGTAATAAGGATAGTAGCAATTTTGTTGCTACTATCCTTATCTTTAGGAATTTACAATACAGGGATAGCCAGCAAAGAAGAGGTAGTGGAAAAGTTACTTGTCTCAGTATATGATAAAAATGGAAAGACTCATATGTGGAAGGTTATACCTAAAAAGAAAAAGGAAGAACTAATTCTTAAAAACAGGGAAGTCATGACCTTTGGAGATATTTCTACAAATGAGGAATGGCTTGCGTACGATGATGCAATTGGAACTGGGCCTTGGGAGTTGTTTGTGAAGAATTTAAAAAATCAGAAAGTATTCCAAGTTACTAATGATCAAGCTGGAGAAATAGATATTGAAATTCTCAGTGAAAAACCTTTGAAAATATGTGTATCAAGAGTTGGATTGAGTTCTCCAATACCAAGAATATGGATTTTTGATGTTGAAAAGAAAAAAGCTCAAATGGTAAAACCTATAAATTCTGATATGGTATTTGATAGCATTGAAGTGGTTGATAGTAATCATATTTTGACTGTCTCTTATTCATCTATGGATGAGAAAAAGATGTATGAGGATAATTCCTCTGTTGATTCAATAAAACATACTTTTTACATCATTGATTTAAAAAATCAAAAATATACGAAAATTACTGAACTCAAAGCAGGATCAATTGGAGCTTTAGGTTTTGTACCAAAGAGTAATATTATTACTTTTAGTGCAACCAATATTTATCTAAACTCTACCAGAAAAAAGGGAGAAACGGGCATATACAAGTTAGATCTAAAGTCAAAAGTAATAGTGCCAATACTAACTGAAAGTATGCTAAAAAAAATAAAAGATACACCTGTTGAGGAGTTTGCCTCTCCGATAGAGGGTTATTTAAGCAATGATGGGAAAAAACTCTGGTTTATCGGTATTCCTAAAAATGTAAAGAGAATGATGTTTGGTGAAGGGATTGAAGCTTATCCAAGCGCTGTTTTTGAATATGATTTAAGAGAGAAAAAGGTGCGAAAGATATTTGAAAAAAAGAATACTTTTATAACAAGGATGACAGTTTCATATGGGAAATAAAAATAATGTTAAATCTAATTACTGTATCAAAGTATTAAATAAACAAACACTTTGTATTGCAAGAAAGGGGCTATCAAATTATCTTTTTTTGACAGCCCCTGTTTTAATCTGTCCCCAAAATTTTCTTTTTAAAATCTTTTTGCTATCTCCTCAGCCTCTTTCAACGCATTTGAGATAATCTTTTCTACATCCTCACCTACGATGTCAAGCCGCTGAGCTGTTATTGTCTGAAAATCCTCAACTCCCATAAAACCCAAAATTGTTTTCAGGTACCTGTTTGCCATCTCAAAGTCCGAAAATGGTGGTGTTTTGTATTCACCGCCTGTTGCCATGATATGAACTGCTTTTTTACCACGAAGAAGTCCCACAGCCCCTTGTTCTGTGTATTTAAAGGTTATTCCAGAGACTGTGATATAGTCTATATATGCCTTGAGAATTGCAGGAATGCCCAAATTCCACATAGGTGCTGCAAACACATACTTGTCAGCATCAGCAAACTGATAGGCATACTTCAAAATAGGATGATGCTTTGATGCCTCAGTCTTTGGAGCGAAGATATCGTTGATGTCCTCTTGAGAAAGAAAATGAATTCCTTCTTTGTAAAGGTCTAAAGTAATAATCTGGTCATTTGGATGAAATTCTTTGTATACCTTTATAAAATGTTCCGAGATTATAAATGTTCTTGAACTTTGGTCGCTCTTTGGATTAGCCTTTATATACAGTAGCTTTGCCATTCGAACATCTCCTTTACAAGAACAATTTCCTTGATTATATTATACCCCTGTAAGTCGATTGTATAACTATGAATTTATTTTTGACTACTCAACCGAAGATTTCAAAACATCTATCATTTCATCAAGCGAGATTGCATGTCTTAAGTTTGCTACATTTTTAGACTCAAGTGCTCTTTTTGCATAATATTCTATCCTGTCACTTGGCAATTTTGGAATAGAGTCTTTAACAAAAAATCTTACAAACTCAGAAAACTCATCTATGCTTTCAAAGCCCATGTTGTTTAAAGCAAAGTTTACTTCTTCTTTTAAATATTTGCTCTCAAGCCTCAAAAAGCTTGAAAGTAAGATTGCATTGGCTCTTCCGTGTGGGATGTCATGGTAATAAGTAAGGTTGTACCCTAAAGGATGAACAATTAAAGTACCTGTTTGTGCAATAATTATTCCCCCAATCAATGATATCCATGCAAACTTTTCAAGGTCAGTTTCTTTTAGAGCGTTTTCTTTTATATTATCTTTTGAACTTGCAAACAGACTCAAAGCTTTTTTTGTATAAGCTTCAATTATGTTGTCAGATGCTTTTGAAAGGTATCCTTCAATAACATGCGAAAGAGCGTCAAAAAGGGTATTTACAATAACATTAAAGGGCAATGTTAGAAGATATTTATAATCAACAATTGCCAGTTTAGGGAAAATCAATTCTGAAGCAAAACTTTTCTTGTTTTCAATGGTTTTCAAAGTCAAGATTGAGTATGGCGTAACTTCACTTCCTGTACCACATGTTGTTGGAATTGCAACTATAGGTAAGCACTTTTCAAATTTTGAGTCAAAAAGGTCCTGAGCTTTTAGATTTTTTTCAGCACACAGCACTGCCACTGCCTTTGATGAGTCAAGAGGAGAACCTCCACCAATTCCAATTATAAAGTCTGGGGAAAACTCTCTTGCCAATTTTGAAACTTCATCTATCTGTTCTACGCTTGGATTTTGAGCGATTTTGCTGTATATTGAATATTCAATTGAAAGTTCCTTTAATACAGTTGTTACATCTTCTAAGGAGCCGTTCATCAGAGAAGATGGAGATGTCACAATGAAGGCTCTTTTGCCAAGCTTGAAAAGGTCTTTATTCTTCAAAACACCATCTTTTTCAAATATGACCTTTGTTGGCATGAAAAATTTGCTCATTTTCAAGGCCTCCTTCACAGTACTATACTATTTGTGCTTTAAGATAAATTATAGCACATATTTTGTGTTAAAGACGTATAAAAGACCATCTTCACAGGAAAAGTTATTTATTATAGAAAGTATTTTAAGACCAAGCCAGGGGTGATAAAAAACATGGCAAGCAAGGAACAGCAAAGAGCAGTTGCCAAACTCTGCCCAGAGTTTAACGATGGTGGTTACTCTCACAAAGGTGATATAAGCTGTGAAGTCTGTATTCACTGGGACGGGAAAAGGTGCAATATAAACTATTTTGATAATGTTCTGACCAGCATGGACCAGACATAGAGTTTGTAATGGGTCTTTGAAAATTTTTATTGATTTTTTGATTGAATTGTCTTAAAATAAAGCTTGGCAAGAGATGTGGAGAGCCTGCAAATAGCTTCTTTCAAAAAGGGGCTATTTGCAGGCTTTTTATTTACCATATTTTGAAAAGGGTGATAATATGAGCAGAATTTATGATGTTGCTGTAATAGGAGCAGGAGTTGTTGGCATGTCAATTTTAAGAGAGCTAACACGTTACAGATTAAAGGTATGTAGCCTTGAGAAGATGGAAGATGTTGCAGAAGGTGCGTCCAAAGCAAACTCTGGAATAGTGCACGCAGGTTATGACCCAATTGAGGGAACCAAAAAGGCAAGATTCAATGTTGAGGGGAACAATATATTTGCAGATATTTGCAATGAACTTGATGTTGAGTATAAGATGATTGGTTCGCTTGTGGTTGCGTTTGATGATTATGAGATAAATGTATTGGAAGAACTTTTGCAAAGAGGGAAAAGAAATGGTGTTAAAGGACTTGAGATAAAAAGTCAAGAGTGGGTTTTTGAAAATGAGCCGAATTTGAGCAGAAACATAAAAGCAGCACTTTTTGCTCCATACTCTGGAATTACAAATCCGTATAAATTAACAGTCGCCCTTTTTGAAAATGCTATTCAAAATGGAGCAGATGTGATATTCAGCTTTGAAGTCTGCAAAATAGAAAAAGATGGAGACTATTTTGTGGTTCATTCAGCGGACAGCCGCTTTGTAAAAACCAAGGTTTTAATAAACTGTGCAGGAGTGCATGCAGATGAAATAAGTAAAATGGCAGGAGCAAGGCTTTTCAAAATATATCCGAGACGGGGACAGTACTACATCTTAGACAAACCACAGAAAATGCCGGTTGCCAGAGTCATTTTTCAGGTGCCCACAGAAAAAGGAAAAGGAATCTTAGTAACCCCGACTGTAGATGGAAATGTACTTGTTGGACCAAACTCTGAGTATATAGATAGCAAGGATGACACAGCTACAACCCAAGAAGGGCTTGATGAGGTATTTGAAAAGGCAAGGAAAGTATTGCCAAGCCTGAGCAAGAGAGATGTAATAACAATCTTTTCGGGAATCAGAGCAACACCGGATACTCATGACTTTATCATTGAAGAAGACGAAGATGTCAAAAACTTTATAAACGTTGCGGGAATTGAATCACCAGGTCTTACCGCATCGTTGGCAATAGGAAAGTATATCGCTGAACTGGTTAGCGATAAGCTAAACGCGAAAAGAAATCTTAATTTTAATCCTTATAGAAAAGATATAAAAAGGTTTTCAGAACTTTCTGATGAAGAAAGAGAGGAGATGATAAAACTTCATCCGAGCTTTGGAAACATTGTGTGCAGGTGTGAGCTTGTGTCTGAATATGAGATAGTTGAGGCAATAAAAAGAGGGGCAAAGACGTTAGATAGCATCAAAAGAAGAATAAGAGCTGGGATGGGAAGGTGCCAGGGCGGTTTTTGTCTACCTCGTGTGATGGATATACTTTCAAGGGAGCTAAAAATTGACAAAACTCAAATAACAAAGTTTGGGAAAAACTCTTATATTCTGACCGAGAAAAGGTGGGAAGACTGAGATGGAAAAATATAAAGTAGTTGTCATAGGTGGTGGGCCAGCCGGGCTTGCGGCTGCTTTAGAAAGTTTTAAGAGCTTGGATGATAAAAAAGTGCTGATCATAGAGAGAGACAAGTTTTTAGGAGGGATTTTAAACCAGTGTATTCATCCTGGCTTTGGACTTCACTATTTCAAGGAAGAACTAACAGGGCCTGAGTATGCCCACAGATTTGTTGAGCAGGTAGTAGAAAATCGGATAGAGTATCTTACCGAAACTCATGTGATAGACATAACTCCAGAAAAGGAAATAGTAGCTGTCAATAAAAAAGGGCTTAAGAGGATAAAAGCAGATTCAATTGTGCTTGCAATGGGATGTAGAGAAAGAACAAGAGGTGCTATAATAACACCTGGAACAAGACCTGCGGGGATTTTCACAGCAGGTCAGGCTCAGAGGTTTATAAACATTGAAGGGTACAGGATTGGCAAAAAAGCGGTAATTGTTGGGTCTGGGGATATAGGTCTTATCATGGCAAGACGTCTTACTTTAGAAGGGATAGAGGTAAAGGCAGTGGTGGAGATAATGCCCTACTCTACAGGGCTAAGAAGAAACATTGTTCAATGCTTAGATGATTTTGGGATACCTCTTCTTTTATCTCACAAACTTGTCAAAATTCACGGAAAGTATAGAGTTGAAGGTGTTACAATTGCAAAGGTGGACTCTCAGCTGCAAGAAATTCCGTCAACAGAAAGGTTTATCGAATGCGACACTGTGCTATTTTCTGTGGGGCTGATACCTGAAAATGAACTGAGTAAAAAAGCTGGAGTTGTTCTTGATATGAGAACAGGAGGTCCAGTTGTTGACAATACATTTTCAACCTCGCAAAAAGGTATATTTGCCTGTGGAAATGTTCTTCATGTTCATGACCTTGTTGACAATGTTACATTAGAGGCACAGACAGCAGGAAGGTATGCTGCAATATATTCTCAGCACCCTGAGCTTTTTGAAAATAACATTCATATAAATATAATGGCAAAAGAGGGTATAAGATATGTTGTGCCGCAAAAGCTAAACAAGAACTTTGTCCAGCCCTTTGTTCTCAGATTTAGGGTAGATAATTTCTATAAAGATGCTATTGTGACTATTTCCAATGCAGGCAAAATTCTTATTGAGATCAAAAAAAGCATTCTAACACCTGGTGAGATGGAGAGTATAGAAATTTCACAAAAGATTCTCTCTCAGCTGGATTTTTCTAATGATATTGTGATAAGATTGCAAAACATTTAAAGACTAAAAAGGAGAGAAGAAGCCAAGATGCAGAAAAGTAAAGTCACATGCATTCTTTGTCCGAGAGGCTGCACGATTAAAAAAAAGGCACAAGGTGATACTTTTGAGTTTGCCGGATTTGGGTGCAAAAGAGGGCTTGAGTGGGCAAAAGAAGAGTTTATAAACCCTAAAAGAATTCTTACAACCACAGTCCATGTTAAAAATGGTGAGATAGATTTTGTGCCTGTTCGAACTAACCTACCTATTCCTAAGGAGAAGATTTTTGAAGCTATCTCAATCTTAAAAGGCATAGAAGTATTAGCACCAGTTGAGATAGGAAGTGTGATTGTGAAAAATATTCTTGATACTGGTGCTGATGTTATTGCAACAAGAAGGGTTGGCAAAAAAGACTCATCATATGATTGAAAAGAGGGTAGGTTTGCTTGTTGAGATTGCTACAGCTCCTGATGACAGAGCCTGGATTACCTCTTCTTTTGTCTCAATCATCCCGCCTGCAATGATCGGGACTGAGGTTGAGACAGCCAGCCTTTGTATTGCTTTTGGTATTACACCTGGCAATACCTCAATTAGTGTTGGCTTAGAGTTTTCAATTATCTTAAGACCGGATGTTATGGACTGTGAGTCTATCAAAAATATTCTTTGAACGCAAGGTATAGAAAGAGAAGCAGCATGGTTGATTAAGTTTTGCCTTGTTGATATAATACCATCAGCACCGCAGTTTATCACAAACTCAATCCCTTTTTCGTCTTTTCCCACACCTTCAATTAGGTCTATGTGGACGAAAACTATTTTGTTTTTCTGTTTTATCATATTAATTTCATCTTTTATGGTTAAAATAGAAGAGTGAAGAAGAAAAATGATTTTGCACTCAGAATTTATTGCATATTCAAGTATTGCTTTGTCTCTTATAGCTGGTATAATAGGATTTTGAATGAGTTTGTCTATCAAGTTTTCCATCTTAGCAATTAGCTCCTTTGAAGAGTTTTTAATATAATTATACACCCAGAAGTAAAATTATAAAAACGGAGGCAGATAAAATTTGAGCAGCACAGTATCTACAAGAACAATACCAGTGATTCCTCTGCGTGGGCTTGTGGTTTTTCCATACATGATGCTTCACTTTGATGTTGGAAGACAGATTTCCCTTAAGGCATTAGAACAAGCTATGGAAAACGACCAGCTTGTTTTGCTTCTTTCTCAAAAAGATCCAAAACAAGAAGAACCAACACCGGATGATATGTATCAATTTGGCACAGTTGCAAAGGTAAAGCAGATGTTAAAACTGCCAAGCGAGACTTCAAGGATACTTGTTGAAGGTCTTTACAGAGCACGGGTAATAAGATATTTATCAACAGACCCATATTTTTTGGTTGAGGTCGAAGAGTATAAAGAAAATGAAATTAAGTTAGAAGATGACCCTGAATTAGAGGCACTAATAAGAAATGTGGTTGGAGCATTTGAAGAGTTTGCAAGACTTACAAACAAAATTCCCCCTGATGCTATTTTGTCTGTCACTACAATTCAAAGCCCTGACCAGCTTGCAGATGTTATAGCCGCAAATGTTGTTGTCAAGCTTGAAGATAAACAGCTTTTACTTGAGAAGGTTGACTTGAAAGAAAGACTTGCAAAGCTATATGAGATGATACTAAAGGAAAAAGAGATAATTGAAATTGAAAGAAAAATTGCTATCAAGGTGAAAAAACAGATTGATAAAACACAAAAAGAGTATTATCTGAGAGAACAACTAAAGGCAATCCAGAGCGAACTTGGGGAAAAAGACAGTCTTTTTTCTGAAGCCCAGGAATATAGAGAACAGATAAAGAAGATAGGATTGAGTGAAGAAAGTCTTCAAAAGGTGTTCAAAGAAATAGACAGGCTTGAGAAATTGCCGCCAAACTCGCCCGAGGTTGGGGTTATAAGAACGTACCTCGACTGGATTGTTGACCTTCCATGGAATGTAAGAAGTGATGAGAAAATTGATATAAATGTGGTCAAAAAGGTGCTTGATGAAGACCACTATGGGCTTACAAAAGTAAAAGAAAGGATACTTGAGTATATTGCTGTAAGGAAACTAAAAAACGACATGAAAGGACCTATTTTGTGTCTGGTGGGGCCACCTGGTGTTGGGAAGACATCAATTGCAAAGTCGATAGCACGTGCACTTAACAGAAATTATGTAAGAATTTCACTTGGTGGTCTTCGTGATGAAGCAGAGATACGAGGACACAGGAAAACCTACGTTGGAGCAATGCCAGGAAGAATTATTTATGCTCTTCGTCAGGCAAAAACAAAAAACCCTCTTATACTTTTGGATGAGATTGACAAGATGTCGCACGATTTTAGAGGTGACCCTGCATCTGCGCTTTTAGAGGTCTTGGACAGTGAACAGAACTTTGCGTTCCGAGACCATTATATTGAAATTCCGTTTGATTTATCTGAGGTAATGTTTATTGCAACAGCAAACACACTTGAGACAATCCCAAGACCTTTACTTGACAGGCTTGAAGTGATTGAGATTACAGGTTATACTGAAGAAGAAAAGCTTGAGATTGCAAGAAGGTATCTTTTGCCCAAGCAGATGGAACAAAACGGGCTCAAAAAATCTCAGCTAAGATGTGAAACAGAAGCTATTAGGGATATAATAACATTCTACACGCGTGAATCTGGTGTTAGAAACTTAGAAAGAGAAATTGCAAGGCTTTGCCGACGAGTTGCCAAAGAGATTTTAGAAGAAAACAAGAAAATGGTAAGAGTCACTCAAAAAAATTTGGAAAAGTATTTAGGTGTGCGAAAGTACAGAAGAGATGAGCTGATTGAACAAGACAGGGTTGGAATTGTAACAGGCCTTGCATGGACACCTTTTGGCGGTGAGACACTCTATGTCGAAGCGCTTGTGATGCCAGGGAGTGGCAAATTGGAGCTCACAGGCCAGCTTGGAGATGTCATGAAAGAGTCAGCAAAGGCTGCAGTGAGCATTATAAGGTCAAGGGCAAAGGATCTTGGGATTGACGAAAACTTTTATAAAGAGTGTGATATTCACATTCATGTTCCAGAAGGTGCTATTCCAAAAGATGGGCCGTCTGCCGGAGTGACAATGGCAACTGCAATGGTTTCGGCACTGTCACAGAGAAAGGTTAGATACGATATTGCCATGACAGGTGAGATTACTTTAAGCGGCAGGGTACTTCCAATTGGCGGGGTAAAAGAGAAGGTTTTAGCAGCAAAAAGAATGGGTATTAAAAATGTAATCCTGCCTTTTGAAAACAAAAAGGATGTGGATGAACTTGAAGACTATGTGAAGAAAGATATGAACTTTATATTTGTAAAGACAATTGATGAGGTATTTGATATTGCAATTGTAAAGTAAAGGGGGTGAAAGCTAATTTGAAAATCAATCTTTCCAATGCAAGGCTTGAAAAGGTTGCTGTGAAAAAAGAAGACTATCCGCCGATTAAAATGCCAGAGATGTGCATATGCGGAAGGTCAAACGTGGGGAAATCTTCTTTTATAAATGCCGTGTTCAAAGACAAGCTTGCAAAGGTTGGGTCAACCCCGGGTAAAACCCGAACAATCAATTTTTTCAATATAGACAACAAGTTCAGGGTTGTGGATCTTCCAGGTTATGGTTATGCTGAGGTTTCAAAAGAGGAAAAACGAAGATGGAGAACAATGATTGAGGAGTACCTGCTTGAAAGGCAGGAGCTAAAACTTTCTGTTTTGCTTTTAGATTCAAGACATCTTCCCACAGAAGATGATAAAATTATGCTTGGCTTTTTTGACAAAAAAGAAATTCCCATTATGATTGTACTAACAAAGTGTGATAAACTTTCGAATAATGAACTTGCAAAAAATACAGAGCTTATTTCAAAAGAACTGGGGATTGAAAAGGAACTGTTTTACCAATTTTCTGCCAAGTCTGGCATGGGAGTAAAGCAGGTCCAGTATGCCATAATTAAGTTTATGGAAGAGGCAATATTGCAGGAGAAGGGTAAAAAATGAGGTATGCACTTATTAGCAGCTGCCTTATAGGTCTTAACACAAAATATGATGGGACAAACAATTTGAGAGAAGAAGTTGTTGAAAGATTGAAAAATGAGTACATTCTTATTCCCATTTGTCCTGAACAGCTTGGTGGACTTCCAACACCACGAAATCCCTGTGAGATAAAAGATGGCAGGGTTATAGATATAACAGGTAGGGATTTTACCGATAATTTTTATAAAGGTGCGTATGAAGCTTTAAAGCTTGCAAGGTTTTTCGGTGCACAAATTGCATTTTTAAAGTCTAAAAGTCCTTCTTGTGGCTGTGGCAAAATCTATGATGGAAGCTTTTCAGGAAAACTGGCTGAAGGAAGTGGCATCACAGCAGATATTTTCATGCAAAATGGTATCAAAGTGGTCTGTATTGATTAAGATTATAGAGGGTGTAAAAAGGATATGGATTTTAAAGAGATTATCAAGTATGACGATTTGATTTCGGTTTTAGACAACTTTTCTTACATCACAGGAATCTCAGCAAACTTTTTGACAGCTGACAACAAATGGGTTGAGAATAAAAAGAAAGGCACGTGCGAGTTCTGCACCATCATGAAAAACTATTACAAAAATGGTGAAGCGTGCAGGGAATCTGATTTGAACGGTGCACAGACTGCTCAAAAGAAAAAGGGTATACATGTTTACAGATGTCACATGGGGCTTATTGAGGCTGTTATTCCCCTGTTTTTCAACACAAGCTATATAGGTTCACTTTTTATTGGTCAGATTCTTTTAGAGCCGCCATCAGAAAAGATGTGGGAACAAATTGCAAAAAAATTAGACGGTCAGCCAGTTGATATACAAAGAGCAAGAGAGAGCTTTTTCAAGCTTACCTTCATTGACCAGGAAAAACTAAAAAGTGTACTTGATATGATGCACATAGTGGCAAAATACATTATAGACTCAGAGATGATAAGAATTTCTTCTCTTTCGTCAATTGAAAGGATAATTGAATATATCAAAAATCATTATATGGAAGAGATAACACTTGACGATTTGGCTAAAATGGTGTACTTGTCACCAACTTACTTGAGTTATCTTTTTAAAAAGCAGCTTGGTGTGACATTCAAGGAATACCTCATTAATATAAGGCTCAAAAAATCAAAAGAGCTCATAGAAACAACAGACCTTCCGATTGGAGAAATCTCAAAGATGGTAGGAATAGAAGACCAGAACTATTTTAGCAGATTGTTTAAAAGAAAGTATGGAGTGTCTCCAATGAATTACAAGAAAGATAAATATATTTACGATACATCTAAAAAAAATGCTAATACATAGAAAAGAAGTGCATTCAAATTGCACTTCTTTTTTTTTAGAATGAAAATTAGGAAGAAAGGAGAAAAAATTTTATTTGATGTGGGGGAGAAAAAATGGCAGAACTCAGATGGAATCCTCTTTTGCGTGACTGGGTAATGATTGCATCGCACAGACAGGAAAGACCTCAGATGCCCAAAGACTGGTGCCCGTTTTGTCCTGGCTCTGGCAAAGTTCCAGAAAGTTATGATGTTTTGGAGTATGATAACGATTTTCCAGCTTTAATGCAAAATCCACCACAACCAGATGATGTTGCTACGTCTTTTTATAAGGTTGCACCCGCATATGGAAAATGTGAGGTGATTTTATACTCTCCAAATCACACGATAACACTGCCCGAGCTTGAGGTCTCTCATATAAGAAAGCTTGTGGACCTGTGGGTTGAGAGATTTGAAACTCTAAAGAAAGATAAAAACATAAAGTTTATATTCATCTTTGAAAACAGAGGCGAGGTAGTGGGTGTCACAATGCCGCATCCACATGGTCAGATATATGGATATTCATGGATACCACTAAAAATCTTACGTGAACTTGAAAGTGCTAAGATGCACTATGAGCAGCATGGTGAGTGTTTAATCTGCAGGATTGACAGAGAAGAGATGGAGTTTAAAAAGAGAATAATCATAGAAAATGACCATTTTGTAACATACCTGCCTTTCTTTACTGAATATCCTTATGGTGTGTTTATATCTCCAAAACGACATGTGGGGACGATTGCTGACCTTACAGAAGAAGAAAAAGACAGCTTTGCAAAGATATTAAAAGAAACAACAGGAACTTTGGACAGTCTTTTTGACTATCAGTTCCCGTACATGATGTGTATGCATCAGCTTCCTGTCAATGTCGATGAGGATTATTCTAGATTTTATCATTTTCATGTAGAGTTTTACCCGCCTATGCGGTCAAAAGATAAGCAAAAGTTCAATGCGTCGAGTGAAACAGGGGCATGGGCACCGTGTAACACCACCTCACCCGAGGAAAAGGCAGAAGAGCTGAGACAGGCTTATAAAAGATTTATGCAAAAGATGCAAGGAGGAAGCAGTAAATGAAGATTGAAGAACTTTTGAAGATGTTCAAAGATGTGTATGGCGAAAATAAAGAGCCTATCAGATGTTTTTTCTCAAGTGGGAGAGTAAACCTAATCGGTGAGCACACAGACTACAACGGTGGGTATGTTTTCCCTGCGGCACTCAATGTTGGTACCACCGTTCTTGCTCGAAAAAGAAACGACAAAAAAATTTGCTTGTATGCAACAGACCTAAAAGAGCTTGTTGAAGCAGACATCGATAAGATTGATGAGTATAAAAATATCAGGTGGGGGAACTATCAACTTGGTGTGGTAAAAGAGCTGAAAGAGGCAGGATATGAAGTTGGAGGTCTTGACATGCTCTTTCACGACACTGTACCGCACGGAGCAGGGCTTTCATCATCTGCTGCAATTGAGTGTGCAACTGGAATTGCAGTTTACTCCCTATTCAATAACAAGCCAATTGACAAGGTTGAACTTAGCTTTATATGTCAGAGGGCTGAGAACAGGTTTGTTGGGGTAAACTGTGGTATTATGGATCAGTTTGCTTCAAGTCTTGGGAAAAAAGACCATGCCATTTTTCTCAACACACGCACTATGGAGTACAGGTATGTACCTTTAAAACTTGGTGATTACAAGATTGTCATCAGCAACACTAACAAGAAAAGAAGTCTTGCAGAATCAAAATACAATGAAAGAAGGTCTCAGTGCGAAAAAGGGCTTGAACTTTTGAAAAAGGAACTTAACATTTCGTGCCTTGGCGAGCTTGACGTTGAGACGTTTGAAAAGTACAAAGATTTAATTGATGACGAAATAATCCTAAAAAGAGTGAGACATGTTGTGTACGAAAACGACAGAGTTTTAAAATCCATTGATGTTTTGCAGAAGGGAGAGCTTGAAGGTTTTGGCAAGCTTATGATACAATCTCATATATCGCTAAGAGGCGACTATGAGGTAACAGGACTTGAGCTTGATACACTTTTTGATGAAGCTCTAAAAATAGAAGGTGTAATTGGTACACGAATGACAGGTGCTGGTTTTGGTGGTTGCACAGTTTCAATTGTTCATAAGGATGCTATAGAAGAGTTTGTAAGAAAAGTAGGGGAAAACTATTGTGCAAAGACAGGTCTCAAAGCAGATTTTTACACATTTGAGATTGACGATGGCGCAAGGGAGATAGAAATTTAAAAATTCTTTTATAAAGAGAGGATTGATACAAAGATGATTTTGGTTACAGGTGGAGCAGGGTATATTGGAAGCCATATGGTTTGGCTTTTGCTTGAAAAGGGATATGATGTTGTCGTTATTGACAACCTTGAAAAAGGTCACAAGAAAGCCGTTTTGGGCGGAAAGTTTTATTGTGGTGACCTCAAAGACAAAGAATTTTTGGAAAAAGTATTTGCTGAAAATGACATCTCGGCAGTTATCCATTTTGCTGCGTCTTCTTTGGTGGGAGAGAGCGTTCAGAATCCTATAAAGTATTACTACAACAACGTTTATGGTACTCTCAACCTTGTTGACACAATGATAAAACACAATGTAAAAAAACTTGTGTTTTCTTCAACAGCTGCCGTCTATGGAGAACCAGAAAACATCCCTATACTTGAAGAGGACAAAACCCAGCCTACAAATCCTTATGGTGAGACAAAACTTGCAATTGAAAAGATGCTAAAATGGATGGATATTGCCTATGGGCTAAAATTTGTGTCACTGAGGTATTTCAACGTTGCGGGTAGCCACCCCGACGGGATTATTGGAGAAGACCACAATCCTGAGACACACCTTATTCCAATAGTGCTTCAAACAGCGCTTGGTATTCGTGAAAAGGTTATTGTATATGGCAATGATTACAATACAAAAGATGGCACTTGTATAAGGGACTACATCCATGTTGTTGACCTTTGCGATGCGCATCTAAAGGCTATGGAGTATTTGGAGAAGTACGATAAAAGTGGGATATTTAATCTGGGAAATGGGATGGGATTTTCTGTAATGGAAGTAATCGAAAAGGCAAGCGAAGTTGTTGGCAAGAAAATCCCATATGAAATTGGACCAAGACGAGCAGGCGATCCTTCAATCTTGGTTGCATCATCTCAGAAGGCTCAAAAGCTTCTTGGATGGCAGCAAAAGTACAACAGTCTCGATATTATAATCTCTACTGCTTGGAAGTGGCACTCAAAGCACCCTCATGGCTATGAAGAGGACTAAAGAGAAACTGAAAAATAAAAAGGGTTGGAAGACGGCTTTATCCTTCTTTCCAACCCTTTTTGTTTTTTATGCAAATATCTTCAAAGTTTTTTCTATCCTGCGGATAACCTCATCTTTTCCAAGTACTTCCATCATCTCGAAAAGACCAGGTGTTACAGTTCTTCCGCTTATGCACATCCTTATTGTATGAATAAGATTTGCAGCTTTTGTATTAAATTCTTCAGCTTTTGACCTCACAAGTTTTTCAATTTCTTCTGCTGAAAAAGGTTGTACATTTTTTAAATCATCAAGAAGAAGTTGAAGGCATTTTAGGTTATCAGCCGTAAAATATTTTTCCACACCCTTTTGTTCATATTCATAATTGGAATCAAAAAAGTAAGTGCTTGCACTAACTACTTCAACAAGTGTTTTGACTTTTTCGCGCACAAGCTTTAAAACAGATTTTACATATTCTTTATCAAAGCTTGATATATCAATTCCTTTTTTGGAATAAAAATATTTCATTCTCTCATACAAATCATCAAGATCTATTTCTTTAAGGTAGTACCCGTTTATCCAAGTAAGCTTGTTTATATCATAAATAGCTGCATTTTTTGAAACCTTTTCAAGTTCAAACTTCTGTATAGCTTCCTCAAGGGAGATAATGGTTCTGTCTTCGCCAGGTGACCAGCCAAGGAGCAAAAGGTAATTGACAATTGCTTCTTTTAAGTATCCATTTTCGAAAAACTCTTCAACTGAAGTTGCACCGTGTCTTTTGCTCAGCTTGCTTCTGTCAGGTGCCAGAATCATGGGAACATGTGCAAACTGCGGCGGCTGAATATTTAAGGCTTCATATATTATTAGCTGTTTTGGGGTGTTCGAAAGATGCTCTTCAGCCCTTATAACATGCGATATTTTCATAAGATAATCATCAATTACACAAACAAAGTTGTATGTTGGATTTCCATCAGACTTTAAGATTATAAAGTCATCTAACTGGTCATTTGAAAATTCAACATCTCCACGAATGATATCATGCACAACTGTTGTTCCTTCTACCGGTGCTTTTATTCTAACAACTGCCTTTTCACCGTTTTCGATTCTCTTTTTTGCTTCTTCTAAACTGATGTTCCTGCACTTTTTGCTGTACTTGTACGGTATCTTTTGCTGCCTTGCAATTTCTCTTTCTCTTTCTATCTCTTCCTGTGTACAAAAACAGTAATAAGCCTTTCCTTCTTCTAAAAGTTTTTGAATGTACTCAAGATAAATTTCCTTTCTCTGAGATTGAAAGTACGGTCCAAATTCACCGCCAACATCAGGACCTTCATCCCATTCAATTCCAAGCCACTTTAAGCTTTTCATAATACCTTCTGCCCACTCTTTTCTTGACCTCTCAAGATCAGTGTCTTCTATACGTAAGATAAATTTTCCATTGTGTTTTTTGGCAAATAGATAGTTAAAAAGTGCTGTCCTTGCACCGCCTATGTGAAGCTGACCGGTCGGACTTGGTGCAAATCTGACTCTTACCATCTTTTTACTCCTTTCATGCTAAGTTGCGTTTTGGTTTAGCATTATAAGTTGTTTATTTTATTAGTTTATAACAGATTGTATTATAACACAAAAATGCTGTTAGGGGAGTTTGGATTTTAACATAGTCCTCAAAAATTTTTGACAAAACACTTCAGATTTATTATCATATAATAGTGTCAAGTTTTTAAACTTTACAGAGAGATGAAATTAAAAATGCAGCAAGAAAATAAGGTATATTTGAGCCTTCTTTACGATTTTTATAAGGACTTTTTGACCGAAAGACAAAAAAAGATTATAGAGCTGTATGTAAATGAAGATTTAACCTTGGGAGAGATATCAAAAGAACTTGGCATATCACGGCAGGGTGTTTTTGATGCATTTAGAAAAGCAGAAATAGCCTTGAAAAGGTACGAGGCAAAGCTGAAACTGGCAGACAAGTACTATAAGAACAGGAGCATAATTGAAGAGGTCCTACAGAAACTAAGGAGAATATACGAGAGATATAAAGATGAAGAGATTATGAGTATAATAAATAGTATTCAGGAGTGGCAAGAAGATGTTTAGTAGTCTTTCTGAAAAGTTACAGGATGTTTTCAAAAGACTGAGAGGTAAGGGCAAGCTCACAGAAAAGGATATCAAAGACGCTATGAAAGAAGTGAAACTTGCCCTTTTAGAGGCTGATGTAAACTACAAAGTGGTAAAAGATTTTATCAACACTGTGACACAAAAGGCTGTGGGAGAAGAAGTTTTAGAGAGCCTCACGCCTGCTCAGCAGGTGATAAAAATTGTGTACGACGAGATGGTAAGGCTTTTGGGCGGAAGTGACACAAAACTTACATTTTCACCAAGCGGATTTTCCATCTATATGATGGTTGGTCTTCAAGGTTCTGGTAAGACCACCACAGCTGGAAAGCTTGCCGGGCTTTTAAAAAAGCAGGGCAAAAACCCTTTGCTTGTTGCCTGTGATATATACAGACCTGCTGCAATAAAGCAATTAGAAGTTGTAGCACAAAAAGTAGGGGTAAAATGTTTTGCAGACTACAACAGCAAAGATGCTGTTAAGATAGCAAAGGAAGGCATTGAGTTTGCAAAGGCAAGCAGGTGCGATGTTGCCATTGTTGACACTGCAGGAAGACTTCATATAAATCAAGAACTTATGGACGAGCTGGTTAGTATCAAAAATGCAATAAAGCCGACAGAAATTTTGCTGGTATTAGATGCCATGACAGGACAAGATGCTGTGAATGTTGCTACAGCTTTCAATGAGCAGCTTGGCATAGATGGAATTATTATGACAAAACTTGACGGTGATACGCGAGGAGGAGCTGCTCTTTCTGTCAAAGCTATAACTGGCAAACCAATAAAGTTTGCCGGTGTTGGTGAGAAGATGGAAGATTTAGAGGCTTTTCATCCCGACAGGATGGCATCAAGGATACTTGGAATGGGAGATATTTTGACTTTAATAGAGAAAGCTCAGGAAGCTATTGACCAGAAAAAGGCTGAGGAGCTTGAAAAAAAGCTCAGAAGCATGCAGTTTACTCTTGAAGACTTTTTAGACCAGCTAAAGCAAATAAAGAAGATGGGACCTTTATCTCAGATTATTTCCATGATACCCGGCATTAAATTAAAGGGTGATGTGGATTTTGATGCTGGCGAGAAGGAACTTAAAAAAATAGAAGCAATCATAAATTCCATGACAAAAGAAGAACGCCAAGATCCAAGCATTATTAATTCCAGCAGAAAAAGACGAATTGCGATGGGGTCAGGCACCACTGTTCAAGATGTAAACAGGCTTTTGAAACAGTTTGAAGACATGAAAAGGATGATGAAGCAATTTTCAAATCCTAACTTTGCTAAGAAAGGAAAATTTAAATTTCCTTTCATGTAATACATCAAAAAATTTAAAAGAGGAGGTGATTGTGAGTGGCAGTAAGAATAAGACTCAAAAGAATGGGTGCAAAGAACAATCCTTTTTATAGAATTGTTGTTGCAGATTCACGCACACCGAGAGATGGAAAAACAATTGACGAAATTGGCTATTACAATCCTTTGAAGAATCCTGCTGACATCAAAGTTGATGTTGAAAAGGCAAAAAAATGGTTATCATACGGTGCTCAGCCAACAGATACAGTTAAAATTCTACTTAAAAAAGCTGGCGTAATTGAATAAAACATATGTAGAAGGAGGGGTAGCTTGTCATGCTAAAAGATTTAGTTGAAGTCATAGCAAAATCTCTTGTTGACAATCCAGACCAAGTAAAGGTTAGCGAAATCCACGGTGAGCAGTCAGTAATTATTGAGCTCAAAGTTGCTCCTGAAGATATGGGAAAGGTCATTGGCAAGCAGGGAAGAATAGCAAGAGCTATAAGAACAGTTGTCAGAGCTGCAGCAAACAAAGACA
Source organism: Caldicellulosiruptor hydrothermalis 108 (assembly GCF_000166355.1). NCBI lineage: Bacteria > Bacillati > Bacillota > Caldicellulosiruptorales > Caldicellulosiruptoraceae > Caldicellulosiruptor > Caldicellulosiruptor hydrothermalis. The sequence continues at coordinate 1,786,165 of NC_014652.1, read as the reverse complement.
ACAAGAGAGTTATAGTTGAGATTTTACAATAAAAGAGTTAGGCGTATCTTGCCTAACTCTTTTTTAAAAAGGAGGTAGACTATGTATAAGTACCTCCAGGTAGGCAAGATTGTAAATACTTTTGGACTCAAAGGTGAAGTTAAGGTAATACCTCTTACAGATGAGGTTGACAGGTTTTCTGAGCTTGAATATGTTCTTTTGGAAGACAACCTTTCAACAAAGCTCACAATTGAAAGATATAGAGTAAAAGATAATATTGTGATAATCAAGTTCAAAGAAATTTCCAGCATAGATGAAGCACAAAAGCTGAAAAACAGGTATATAGTGATAGAAAGAGAAAGAGCCAAAAAACTGCCAAAGGACACTTATTTTATATGCGATATTATTGGGCTTGAAGTGTATGATTTAGACGGCAGAAAACTGGGTAGAATAAAGGATGTTTTAAAAACTGGCAGCAACGATGTTTACATTTGCGACAGCTATATAGGAAAGAAAGACATACTGATTCCTGCCTTGAAAGAGATTGTAAAGGAGGTTAATATCGAAGAGGGATATATGAAAATAAAGGTTGTTGAAGGGTTGTTGGATTAAAGATGGTATTCAAAGTTCTAACTTTATTTCCAGAAGTGATTTTGTCTGCAACAAACTACAGCATCTTAAAAAGAGCTCAGCAAAAAGGGCTGATAAAGATAGAGGCAATTAATATACGAGATTTTACACTTGATAAGCACAAGAGGACAGATGACTATCCATACGGCGGCGGATTTGGAATGGTTATGACTGCCCAGCCAATAATTGATGCATATGAGAGTATAAAACCAGCCAAACCTCACAGAGTTATTTATCTTACACCTCAAGGCAAAACATACACTCAGCGGTATGCAGAGCAGCTGTCAAAAGAAAAAGAGATTGTAATAATATGTGGGCACTATGAAGGAATTGACCAGAGAGTAATTGACATGATTGTGACAGATGAGATTTCTATAGGAGACTATGTTTTAACTGGAGGAGAGTATGCTGCACTTGTGGTGATTGACTCAGTTTCGCGGCTTGTAAAGGGTGTCATTGAAGAAAAGTCAGCTCAAGAAGAGAGTTTTTCAACAGGGCTTTTGGAATATCCGCAGTATACAAGACCGCTTGAGTTCAGAGGCAAAAAAGTTCCTGAGATACTTTTGTGCGGAGACCATAAAAAAATAAGAAAGTGGAGAAGGTATCAGAGCTTACTGAAAACAATAAAAAACAGACCTGATTTGCTCAAAGGTTTTGAGCTGACCGACGAAGACAGAGAATTTTTAATAAAATATTGTGAGATGCAAAAAATTGTGTTATAATTACACATGTTCATTTTTGGGCTTTTTTCTTGTAAATAAAGTACATGGTCCTCTGCAAACACGGTTTGCAAGAACATCCTTATTGCTGGAAGGAGGGAAAGTGGAAGATGGATATAATCAGAGAGATTGAAAGCGAAATGCTAAGAAAAGATATTCCTGATTTCAAACCTGGTGACACAGTAAGAGTTTACTTTAAGGTTATTGAAGGTGGAAGAGAAAGAGTGCAAGCTTTCGAAGGGCTTGTCATAAAAAGAAGAGGAAAAGGGCTTTCGGAAACTTTCACAGTCAGAAGAATTTCATATGGTATTGGTGTTGAAAGAGTATTCCCTCTTCACTCACCAAGGCTTGAGAAGATTGAAGTTATAAGAAGAGGTAAAGTAAGAAGAGCAAAACTCTATTATATCAGAGAAAAGATAGGTAAGGCTGCAAAGATTAAAGAGCTTGTTCAGCAGCCAAACAATAAAGAGAATAACAATACCGAAGAGACTAATGCTTAAAAAAGCTTAGTCTCTTTTTTATATTTACAACAAAAAGAGGAGGATTTTTGCTTTGATCGTTCAGTGGTATCCTGGCCATATGCAAAAGGCGAAAAGAGAAATTTTAGAGCTAAACAAGTATATTGATTTGTATCTAATTTTGCTTGATGCAAGAGCACCTTTGAGTTCCAGAAACGAACAGCTCGAAGCTTTGATAAAAGATAAGCCTAAAATCTATGTTCTGAACAAATCAGATTTAGCCGACGAAACAAAAAACCAAGAATTTGTAAAGTATTTTCAGGAAAATAACCAGGTTGCTGTGTGTATTGATTCTTTGAAAGGTACAAACGTAAAGAATATATTGAAAATAGCCGAAAATTTATTAAAAGACAAGATTGAAGAGGCAAAACAAAAAGGAAGAAAGAAGATTATAAGATTTGGTGTGCTTGGCATACCAAATGTCGGAAAGTCGACGCTTATAAACAAGATAACAAACTCAGCCAAGGCCAGAACAGGTGATAAGCCTGGTGTTACAAGGGCAAAACAGTGGATAAAAATCAACGACTATTTTGAGATGCTCGACACCCCCGGAATACTTGTACCAAAGCTTGAAGATGACACTGTTGCTTTAAAGCTTTGTGCGATAGGCAGTATTAAAGAGGAGCTCTTTAACAAAGAACTTGTTGCAAAGAAAACAATTGGGATGATAAAGAAAAAATATTGCCAGCTGCTTAACCAAAAGTATTCAATTGATTTTTCCACCCTTTCGGAGGAAGAGTACTTAATAGAAATTGGCAAAAAAAGAGGATGTATACTCAAAGAGGGCAGGATTGATACTCTTAAAGCAGCAACAATGTTTTTAGACGATTTAAGAAAAGGAAAGATTGGGAGGATAACACTTGATGAGGTTGTCGGAAGATGAAAACTATTTTGAAATAGAAGAAAAGCTTTTGAATGAAGGTTACAGATTTATTTGCGGGGTTGATGAGGCAGGAAGAGGACCTTTGGCAGGACCTGTTTTTGCTGCAGCAGTTGTAATGGACAGAAAAAGGATAATTGAAGGTGTGAGAGACTCAAAAAAGCTGACTCCTAAAAAGAGAGAAAAACTCTTTGAAGAGATAATAAAAGAGAGTATAGCGTATTCTGTTGCGATGGTGGATAGCAAAATCATAGATGAGATAAACATAAACAATGCAACTTTTTTGGCCATGAAAAATGCTATTGAAAACTTAAAAATTGAGCCCGACATAGTGTTAGTGGATGGCTATGAAATTCCGAACCTGGGCTTTAATCAAAGGGCTATCATAAAAGGTGACAGAAAATCCTACTCAATTGCCTGTGCGTCCATCTTAGCAAAGGTTTCAAGGGATAGATATATAGTAGAGATTTCTTCAAAGTACCCACTCTATAAATTTGAAAAACACAAAGGATATGGCACAAAAGAGCACATAGAGATTTTGCAAAAATATGGTCCATGCGAAATTCACAGGATTTCGTTTTTAAAAAATATTCTTTCTTTTTAAGGTGAAAAAGTATGAATTATATAAATAATCTCATAACCTTCTTAAAACAAAATAACATAAAAGAGATACTTAACCTTTTTGACAATCAAGAAAAAGAATTTGATGCTCAGGTTGTCGGGGTTGAAGGAGATAGGCTTATTCTGAATGTAGGTTCAAAGACAATTTTAGCTCAAAATAGCTCCTCATTTTCTTTCAATCCAGGTGACAAGATGCGTCTTGCAAATCCTGTTTGGAAAGATGGCAAGCTTACATTCAAGATAATGGACGTTGTTTCTAAACAAGAAAATTTTAATAGTATATCTTACTTTGAAGATAAACTACAAGAAGAGACTTTATTTAAAACCCTCGATGCTGTGAAGTTAAATAACGTGTTTGACCTTGCACAAAATGCAAAAGAAGAGATTTTTACTATTCCCGAAGAAAAGTTATCAGCTGAGTTTTTGGAGTTTGCAGAGAAAGAAAAAATGTTTGTTGCTTCTTTGGAAATTGAAAAGGATGAAAATGTCTTTTTGAAGTTGTCTGATAAAACCTTTGAATTTAAAAAAGAGGTTTTTTTGGGAAGTCAAAATGAAAATGGGATATTGGAAAAGCTGAAATTTTCTGACTACAAAAGTGAGAGTTTTATAGTGGTATTCGAAAAAGGGAAAGGATTGATTTTTGTTCCTCAGAAGAATTTCATGAAGGATTTTTTTAAAAGTATGTTAAATGATCATATAGGAAACTTTGATATTAAAATAGATAATGAAAATGACTTATTTGCTTTTTTGGGCTTGATTTTTTCTAAAAAGCCTTTATCAAAAGAGGAATTTATAAAAGAAAAAAGTGAATTTATAAGGTTTGTGGAGAAGATTAAAGAGATTTTTGAAAGATTTCAAAATAAAGAAGCAGTTAAAATTCAAGATATTACTTTGAATAAAAAAGAGGAATTTTTGCTTTTCAAGATAGCTGACTTTCACAAAGAGTTTTCTGAACAAAAGGTGTTTCAGTTTCTGGAGAAGATAAACTCAAATCAAAGTCAGCAAACCACACTTGATTTTGATACCTTTTACATGAATATTTTTAATCTCAAGTATGAGCTTGATAATCACCAATATGAAATTTCAGTTTTTGTTAACAAAAAGAAGGGAGTTTCAAACTTCAAAGCAAATTCCATTATGCTAAAATTGGCAACCCAGAACATTGGGACAATAGGTATTTATGTTAAAAAGGTTTTCCACGGTAGTTTCAAATCAATCATAGTTTGTGAAAGGCTGTCAACTTTGAATTTGATAAGAGAAAACCAGCAGAAGCTCTTAGAGTTTTTAAAAGAAAATGGGTATAAACTTGATATTGAGTACAGAATTGATAACACTTCTAATTCTTCTCTTGCAGTTGACTATTTAATATTTGATAATACTTTAAGCAGGCTTGATTTGAAGGTGTGAGATAATGAATAAGAAAAAGGTAAAAAAAGCTGTGGCTATAAAGTATGATCTTGAAGACATAGCACCGAAAGTTGTTGCGAAAGGAAAAGGTTATGTTGCAGAAAAGATTGTTGAAAAGGCAAAACAGGAAGACATTCCTGTATATGAAGACCAAAACGTGGCAGAAAAGCTGTTTAATTTAGAGCTTCAGGAGTATATTCCGGAGGACTTGTACGAGGTTGTTGCGCAGATATTAGTTTTTATTGGATATCTTGATAAAATTAATAGGAACGGGGAAAAGTAAAAGATGAATTTAAAACAGGTGGGAAGATTTGGTGAGGATTTGGCGGTTGATTTTTTAAAAAAACAGGGCTACGAGATTTTGAGAACCAACTTTCGATGCAGGCTTGGTGAAATTGACATAATAGCAAAAGAAGGGAATACGATTGTATTTGTTGAGGTAAAAACAAGGAAAAGTTTGAAATTTGGTTTGCCTTCAGAATCTGTCAACTTCAAAAAACAGCTTCACATAAAAAGGGTTGCTGAGTATTTCATTGCATACCATCTTTCGCAAGATAAGTATTTGTACAGATTTGATGTTGTGGAGATATTTATAGATGGCAAAAATGATGTGACCAAAATAAATCTTATCAAAGATGCATTTTAAAAAAGGTTGAAAGAGATAGAAAGCCACTAAATGTGGCTTTTATTTTTTTGTCCAAGCACCTTTTTTGAACTTAAAACATAGATTATATTAGCTTTGCAGCAAGAACGAAAAAAGAGGGGTAATGATGGAAAAACATATAGGTGTTATTGGTGGGGATCAGAGGATTTTGATTTTGGCGGAAAGCTTAGCTGATAAAGGATTTGATGTTTTGCTCTGGGCAACAGATAAAGGCAAAGTGTTCAATAGTCCAAATATAAACTTTGCAAAAAGTTTGGATGAAGTTATTGAAAAGTCTAAGGTAGTAATAGGACCAATTCCCTTCACACAGGATGGAAAGTATATATTTGCACCTCTTTCACAGCAGTCAATAGAGATACAAAGTTTAATAGAAAGGTTATCTGGCAAAGAGATTGTCCTTATTGCAAGTGTAATTTCTGAAAATATAAAAACTCTTTGCAGAGAGAAAAATATAAAAATTTTTGACCTATACGAAAAAGAAGAGCTTGCAATACTAAACGCAATTCCTACTGTTGAAGGGTGTTTGATGATTGCAATTGAGAAGATGCCAATTACCCTTCACTCTTCGAACATCTTAATTCTTGGATATGGAAGAATAGGCAAAGTCCTTACGAAGGTCTTGAGAGGATTTGAAGCAAACATATATGTGGCTTCAAGGAAAAGCTCAGATCTTACATGGTGCAAAGCATTTGGTTTTCTACCGGTCCGCCTCTGTGATATAGCAGAGTATGTAAATAAAATGGATTTGATTATTAATACCATTCCTGCTGTGGTTGTTACAAAAGGAGTGATAGATAGGATAAGAGCCGATACTCTTGTAATTGACCTTGCCTCAAAACCGGGTGGAGTAGACTTTGAATATGCAAGGGAAAAGGGTATTGAAGTGGTACATGCGCTTTCTCTTCCTGGCAAGGTGGCACCAGTTACAGCTGCCAAATATATATCTGAAGTGCTGTTGAGTTTGCTGGAAGAAATCTGGGGGGTGATAGAGTGAGCTTTGAGAATCTAAAAATAGGGTTTGCTATTACAGGGTCGTTCTGTACATTTGACCAAATAATACCTGTGATTGAAGAACTCAAAAAACAAGGTGCAATCATAACACCAATATTCAGTGAAAAAGTACAGACAACCGATACACGCTATGGAAAAGCGGACGAAGTTGTGAAGAGAATAGTTTCTATTTGTGGAAACCCGCCAATAACAAATATTGTAGAAGCAGAACCTGTCGGTCCTAAAAAACTGTTTGATGTACTGGTTGTTGCACCTGCAACAGGGAACTTTATCGCCAAGCTTGCAAATGGAATTGTTGATGAAACTCCTGTTATGTGCGCAAAAGCGCACCTTAGAAATCAAAGACCGGTGGTTGTTGCGATATCTACAAACGATGCACTTGGTCTTAACTGCAAAAATATTGCCATTCTTCTTAACACAAAAAATATCTACTTTGTTCCTTTTAGACAGGATGACCCTTTGGCAAAGCCAAATTCACTTGTTGCAGAATACACTCTTCTCATTCCTACAATAATTGAAGCAGTATCTGGCAAGCAAATTCAGCCACTTTTGCTTTGCCCCGGGACAAAAAATGATGAAGACCCCCGCAAATAGATATTTTGGGGGTTTTATTTTTTTGGAAAAAGGCTATAATATTCTTAGAAAAATAAGCACAGAAGAAGTGAAGGGATTTATGAGAGCAAAGGCGGTTTCGAAAAAGAAGAGATATAAAATAAAAAAAGAGGTTTTTGACAGATTAAACGCCGAGGTGTACGGGACTTTTTTATTTTTTGTCTTTCTATTTCTTGTTTTTTCAGTCTCAACAGATAAAGTAGGAATAGTTGGCGATTTTGTCAAGAAAACCTTGCTAGGATGTTTTGGAGTAGGTGTTTTCTTAATCCTTGCTTTCATGCTCTATGTATCGCTTGATTCAATTTTAAGAAGGCCAAGGGTGTTTGACAAAAGGGATATAATTGTATTTACCTATATACTTCTTATATTCATGATTTTTACCACCTTTATTCAAGCAAATATAAAAACTTCTGGTTCATTTATAAAGGTTTTAAAAGATGCATACTTTGATGGTTTGAATTTCAAGGGATTTGGTGTTTTTGGTTCTGCCATTACATACCCTTTTGTATCGTTGTTTGGTTTTACAGGCACGCTCATTATTTGTTTTTCCACGCTTATAATCATGAGTATGATTGTTTTCAGCTTTTCGATAAGGGATTTTTTAAAACAGAGAAAGCTTAAAAATAACCAGCAAAATGAAAAAAGGGTAGAAGAGACTGAAGAGGATATAAAGATAAAAAGCAATGGGTTTTACAACTTCAATCTTGATGCTGATATAGAAGAAGAAAAAAAAAGTGAAGAGGTCATTGTAAATATACCCAAAAAATCTAAGGAAAGTAATAAGGTTGTAGCCAAAAAGCAAACATTACAATCAAGCAGTCAATACTTGTATCCTCCCATTGACTATCTTAAAGAACAAAATGATAACTTGCAGGTTTCAAGAAAAGATATAAATGAAAACATAAGAAAGCTGGAAGAGACGTTAAAAAACTTTGGTATTGAAGCTCAGGTGACGGAAGTGAGTGTGGGACCCACAATTACAAGATATGAGCTGCAGCCGGGACAGGGGGTAAAGGTCAGCAGAATTGTCAATCTTTCTGATGACATTGCGCTTGCACTGGCAGCACCATCTGTTAGAATTGAGGCACCAATTCCAAACAAGTCTGCAATAGGGATAGAAATTCCAAACAAAGAACCAAAACCTGTTTATATAAGAGAGCTGATTGAAAGTCCAGATTTTTATACACTGCAGTACAAGATACCATTTGCCATAGGAAAAGACGTTGCAGGAAGTCCTGTGATAGCAGATATAACAAAAATGCCTCACCTTTTGATTGCAGGTGCAACAGGATCAGGTAAGAGTGTGTGTATAAATTCACTTATAATTAGCATTCTTTACAGGTGCATGCCTGATGAGGTAAAACTGATTTTAATTGACCCAAAGGTTGTTGAGCTGAGTCTTTACAATGGTATACCTCATCTTTTGATACCTGTTGTGACAGATGCCAAAAAAGCTGCAAACGCACTTGCCTGGGCAGTAGGGGAGATGACAAATAGATACAAGCTTTTTGCTCAAGCGGGAGTAAGAGATGTTGTTGGCTATAATAAGTGGTGTGAGGAAAATGGACAAGAAAAACTTCCATATATTGTAATTATTATAGATGAACTTGCCGATCTTATGATGGTATCACCTGCCGAGGTTGAAGATAGTATCTGCAGGCTTGCACAGATGGCACGAGCAGCGGGTATGCATCTTGTTGTTGCAACGCAAAGACCTTCTGTAGATGTCATCACTGGTCTTATAAAAGCAAATATTCCGTCGCGAATAGCCTTTGCTGTATCATCCCAAGTTGACTCACGTACAATTTTAGACCAGGCGGGTGCTGAAAAGCTTTTGGGAAGAGGTGATATGCTATATCTTCCAATAGGTTTGGCGAAACCTCTGAGAGTTCAAGGTGCGTACGTTTCTGAAAGTGAAGTTGAGAAGATTGTGGAGTTTTTAAAACAGAACTTTAACAATGAGTACAATCAGGAAGTGATTGAAGAGATAAACAGCAAGGTTTTAGATGTTAAAGATGATAAGGCTGATGAGCTTTTGATCAAGGCTATTCAGCTTGTGGTGGAAGCGCAGAATGTTTCAACCTCATTTTTACAAAGAAAACTCAGAATTGGTTATTCAAGGGCGGCAAGGCTAATTGACCAGATGGAGGAAAGAGGAATAATTAGCAAGATGGATTCTACCGGCAAACGCCAGGTTTTAATAACTAAAGAACAGTTTGACGAAATGCTTATGAATATGGAGTGAGAAAGTAGAATGGCTTTTTTACCTATTTGCAAGGAAGATATGAAAAAGCGTGGATGGGACGAGCTTGACTTTGTATTTGTGTGTGGAGATGCGTATGTTGACCATCCATCTTTTGGCCATGCAATAATATCACGAATAATAGAAGATTATGGTTTTAGAATTGGAATAATTCCTCAACCCGATTGGAGAGATTCAAAAAGCATCACAGTGCTGGGAAGACCGAGAATTGCTTTTTTGGTATCAAGTGGTAATCTTGACTCTATGGTTGCACATTACACTTCATTTAAAAAGCCACGAAGCCAGGATTATTATTCGCCTGGTATGAAAAGGGGAAAAAGACCAAACAGAGCAACAATTGTGTATTGTAATTTAATAAGAAAAGAGTATGGTGATATTCCCATCATAATTGGCGGTATAGAGGCTTCTTTGCGAAGGTTTGCTCATTATGATTATTGGTCTGATAAGGTGAGAGCCTCGATATTGATAGACAGCAGTGCTGACCTTTTGATATACGGAATGGGCGAAAAGCCATTGTTTGAGATTCTACCGAGGCTCAAAAAAGGAGAGAACATAAAAGAGATAAGAAATGTTCAAGGGACGTGTTATGTTGCAAAGGATATTCAGCATCTTGAGGGAAAAGACTTCATCATCATTGACAGCTATGAAAAAGTGAAAGAAGACAAGGTGGCGTACGCCCGTGCTTTTGCTATTCAGTACAGGGAACAAAACCCGTACACAGGAAAGATAATTGTCCAGCCACATAAAAATTTATATGTGGTTCAAAATCCGCCAGCAAAGCCTTTGACAGTGGAAGAGATGGACTATGTTTATTCTCTGCCGTATGAGCGAAACTATCATCCCATTTATGAAAAAGAAGGCGGTATAAAAGCACTGGAAGAGGTCAAGTTCAGCATTGTATCTCACAGAGGGTGCTTTGGAGGCTGTAATTTCTGTGCTCTTCACTTTCATCAGGGAAGGATCATTCAAAAAAGGAGCCCGAAGTCAATCTTAGAGGAAGTAAAAAAACTAACGAAACTTCCCGATTTTAAGGGATATATTCACGATGTTGGTGGACCTACTGCAAATTTCAGAAATCCTGCGTGTAGTCTTCAGCTTGAAAGAGGTGCTTGCAAAAATAGGCAGTGTCTTTTTCCTCAGCCGTGCAAAAATTTGGAGGTTGACCACGGCGAATATTTTGAACTTTTAGAGAAGATAAGAAAGATAAAAGGTGTGAAGAAGGTATTTATAAGGTCGGGAATAAGATATGACTACCTTTTACTTGACAAAAACTACAGAAAGTTTTTGGAAAAACTCTGCATGCACCATATTTCTGGCCAGTTAAAAATAGCACCTGAACATATCTCCAATAATGTGTTAAAATATATGGGTAAGCCTCCGAAAGAGGTGTATGAGAAATTTGTAAAAGAATATTTTGATACAAATAAAAAACTGAATAAAAAACAGTTTATCATTCCTTATCTTATGTCAGGGCATCCTGGGACAAAGCTTGAAGATGCAATTGAGCTTGCAGTGTTTCTAAAAAGAAATGGGTTTGTACCAGAGCAAGTTCAGGACTTTTATCCAACACCCGGAACTGTATCAACTACAATGTATTACACCGAATTGGACCCGTTTACCTTAGAAAAGGTCTATGTTCCAAAGACGTTAAAAGAAAAGATGATGCAAAGAGCCCTTTTGCACTTTAACAATCCAAAAAATTATGATTTGGTTTATGAGGCTTTGAAGATAGCAAAAAGAGAAGATTTGATAGGATATGGCAAAGACTGCTTAATTCCACCAAAACCAAAAGATGGAGGTAATAAAAGTGTCAGCAAAGATAATAGACGGAAAAAAGATAGCGCAAGAAATAAAAAATGAAGTAAAGATTGAGGTTGAAAAACTAAAACAAAGAGGAATAGAGCCAACGTTGGCTGTTGTGATTGTGGGAGATGACCCGGCATCCAGAAGTTATGTGAATTCCAAGAAAAAAGCATGTGGCGAGGTTGGAATAAATTCTGTGGAGTTTGCCCTGAGCAAAGACACAACTCAAGAAGAGCTTGAGAGCTTGATTGACAGACTGAACAGGGATGAGAAAATAAACGGCATATTGGTTCAGCTTCCGCTGCCAAATGGACTTGATGAGAAAAGGATTTGCACAAAAATCCTTCCACACAAGGATGTTGACGGATTTCATCCGCTCAATGTTGGAATGGTTGCAACTGGCATAGAGTTTGAAAGAGCAATCAAACCGTGCACGCCATTTGGGATTATTGAGCTTTTGAAAAGAGAAAATATAGAGATAAAAGGAAAACATGCTGTTGTGATAGGAAGAAGCAATATTGTTGGGAAGCCCTTGGCTTTGCTTCTTTTGAGAGAAAACGCAACAGTTACCATTTGTCATTCATATACAAAAGATTTAAAAGAGATTTGCAAACAGGCAGATATCCTTGTTGCTGCAGTTGGAAAGCCAAGGTTTGTCACATCTGATATGGTAAAAGAAGGAGCAGTTGTTATTGACGTTGGAATAAATAGGGACGGCGCTACCCAGAAACTTGTTGGTGATGTTGACTTTGAAACTGTAGAAAAAGTGGCATCGTTTATTACACCTGTTCCCGGTGGTGTTGGGCCAATGACAGTTGCTATGCTTATGAAAAATACACTTTTTGCTACCATGCTTCAAAACAATCTGGTGTAAAAAAGGAGTGCCAAGAATTGATAAAGGTTGGATTTGTCTCACTGGGGTGCAACAAAAACCTTGTTGACAGTGAAATAATGATGGGCGCATGTGTCAAAGCAGGGTTTGAGATAACCTCACATGCAGAGGATGCTGATGTAATTGTTGTAAACACATGTGGTTTTATAAACGATGCAAAACAGGAATCCATAGATACCATATTAGATATGGCTGAATATAAGAACAAAAAATGCAAATTTTTGATAGTGACAGGGTGTTTGACACAGAGGTATAAAGATGAGATATTAGAGCAGATGCCAGAGGTTGATGCAATACTTGGCGTGAAAGAAATGTTAAAACTGCCTGAGGTAATAAAAGATTTGTATGAAGGTAAGCAGAAGATAAAAGTGTTCGATGATACTTCTTCGTTTGTATACTACAGTTCAATGCCAAGAGTGATTGCTACACCCAGTTACTATGCCTACATAAAGATAGCAGAAGGGTGCAACAACAGATGCTCTTATTGCTCCATACCACTTATTAGAGGCAAGTATACAAGCAGACCCATTGAAGATATAGTAAAGGAAGCAAAAGAATTAGCAGAAAAAGGATACCAGGAAATTGTCCTCACAGCTCAGGATACTACAAAGTATGGCACAGACCTATATGGCAAAAAGATGTTACATGCTTTGCTTGAAGAGCTTGAAAAGATTGAAAAAATCAAGTGGATAAGATTTTTGTACTCTTACCCTGAGGATGTGGATGAAAATCTTATTGAGGTGGTAAAATCTTCTTCTAAAATAGTTAACTATTTTGACATTCCAATTCAGCATATAAATGATAGAATATTAAAACTCATGAACAGAAAAACAACAAAAGAAGGTATAAAAAGGCTGATAGAGAAGATAAGAAGAAGCTTTGATGAGGTTATTATAAGAACAACAGTTTTGGTTGGGTTCCCTACAGAAACTGATGAGGAGTTTGAAGAGCTCTGCAGCTTTTTAAAGTGGGCTGAGTTTGACAGGCTTGGTGCTTTTATGTATTCTCAAGAGGAAGGGACGCTTGCTTCGCAGCTTCCTCAGGTTGACGATGAGGTGAAACAAAGAAGATATGAAAAGGTTTTGAATATTCAGAGAAAAATTTCTAAAAGGCAGAACAAAAAGCGAGTTGGCAGAGAATACGAAGTTGTTATAGAGGCAAAAGATAAAAACAACTTTTATATTGGAAGGAGCCAGTTTGAAGCACCAGAAGTTGACGGAAAAGTTTTGGTGTTTTCTCAAAAGAAACTGACAGCTGGCAAGTTTGTCAAGGTAAAGATACTTGATGCGTTTGAGTATGATTTGGTAGGAGAGATAATTTGATGAATATCGCCAATATTTTAACAACTGTGAGAATATTGTTGATACCTGCATTTATGTTCTTCTTGCTTTACAGTAGTATTCCATATTCAAAGGTGGTAGCAGCGGCTGTATTTATAGTTGCTGCAATTACTGATAGCTTAGATGGATATATTGCAAGGTCAAGAAAAATTGTAACAAATTTTGGTAAATTCTTGGACCCTCTTGCAGACAAGTTGTTGATAACCGCAGCACTTGTGTGTTTAGTGGAGCTGCGAAAAATTTCGTCTTGGGTTGCCATGATTATAATTGGAAGAGAATTTGTGGTAACTGGCCTTAGGATGGTTGCAGCGGCTGAAGGTGTAGTTATTTCTGCAAATGTGTGGGGAAAACTGAAAACAATAAGCCAGATTGTGGCAGTTGTGCTTCTTTTGCTTGACAACTATCCTTTTGTTCTTCTGGGGTTTCCTCTTGATAAGATAATGTTGTACGTGGCAGTAATACTTACAATTTATTCAGGTTTTGATTATATAAAAGCAAACTGGAAAGTGATAGATTTTACAAAAAAGTGAGGCGAAAATTTATGGTGGCTGAAATAATCTGTGTGGGTACAGAACTGTTGCTTGGTCAGATTTTGAACACAAATAGTCAATATCTTGCTCAAAAATTGGCCGAGCTTGGTATTGACCTTTATTTTCAGACAACTGTTGGGGATAATATGGAAAGGCTCAAAATGGCAATTGATATAGCCACAAAAAGGTCTGACATATTGATTTTTACAGGAGGGCTTGGTCCAACATCTGATGACATTACAAAAGAAGCAGTAGCAGATTATTTTGGTTTGACCCTTGTGCTGGATGAAGATATATTAAGAAGAATTGAAAGTTTTTTTGAACGCAGGCAGGTAAAGATGCCTCAGATTAACAAAAAACAGGCATATGTTCCCGAAGGTGCAAAAGTTCTTCACAACAAAAATGGTACAGCACCTGGACTTATCATTGAAAAAGACGGCAAGATTGCAATTTTGCTTCCTGGACCTCCTTTTGAGATGCAGCCGATGTTTGAAGAAGAAGTCTTGCCTTATTTAGAGAAGTTTTCAAAACAAAAGATTTACTCAAGAGTGTTAAAGTTTATTGGAATAGGTGAGTCTTCTATTGAAGAGGCTCTGAAGGATTTAATCCTCTCTCAGACAGACCCAACGATGGCTCTTTATGCAAAGCCGTTTGAAGTTGAGCTGAGAATTACAACAAAAAAAGAGAGTGAAGACAGTGCAAAATCACTTCTTCAATCAATGGAAGACAAGATAAGAGAGCGTTTAGGAGAGTATATTTATGGTGTTGACAGACAGCTGCTGGAAGAAGTTGTGATAGGCTTGCTTACAGAAAAGAAGTTAAAGGTTAGCGTTGCCGAGTCGTGCACGGGAGGGCTTATCTGTAACAAGCTTACCAATGTGCCAGGCGCATCCGAAGTATTTGACAGAGGGTTTATAGTATATTCAAATGAGGCCAAGATGAAACTGCTTGGTGTTCCAGAGCAAGTGTTGAAAGAGCACGGGGCAGTTAGCCATCAGACAGCAAGGTATATGGCACAGGGAGCACTTTCAAATTCGCTTGCCCACATTGCTTTGTCTGTGACAGGAATTGCAGGGCCAGGCGGTGGAAGTGAAACAAAACCTGTAGGGCTTGTATATATTGGTATTGCAACAAAAGATAATGTTGAGAGTTTTGAATTCAGGTTTTCAGGTGACAGATTAAGGATAAAAGAGATGACTTCAAAGGCTGCCCTCAACATTTTGAGAAAAAAGATAATTGATTATTGAAAAATTAGAAGCAAAAGTATATAATAATTCTAAACATATGTTCGAAAAGATGGGGGTTAAAAATGGAAAACTTAGATAAGAAAAAAGCTTTAGACAAGGTTATTATGGAAATTGAGAAGGCTTACGGGAAAGGCGCTATAATGAAGCTTGGCGAGATGGCAAAAGAAAATATTGATGTTATACCTACAGGTGCGCTCTCGTTGGACATTGCGCTTGGCGTTGGAGGAGTTCCGCGAGGCAGGATTGTAGAGATTTATGGTGCAGAGTCATCTGGTAAGACCACTATTGCGCTTCATATAATTGCAGAGGCACAGAAAATGGGTGGTGAGGCAGCATTTATTGACGCTGAGCATGCGCTTGACCCATTTTATGCTAAAAAACTTGGTGTTGACATAAACAATCTTATTGTGTCTCAGCCAGACAGCGGAGAGCAGGCTTTGGAGATTGTGGAGGCGCTTGTTAGAAGTAATGCAATAGATGTTATTGTAATTGACTCTGTTGCAGCGCTTGTGCCTCAGGCAGAGATTGATGGTGAGATGGGAGAAGCGCATGTTGGGCTTCAGGCAAGGCTCATGTCACAGGCGCTCAGAAAGCTTGCCGGTATTACAAGCAAGACAAAGACCACAGTCATATTTATAAACCAGCTTCGTGAAAAGGTTGGGGTAATGTTTGGCAATCCTGAGACAACACCAGGTGGTAGAGCGCTTAAGTTCTATGCATCTGTCAGATTAGAAGTTAGAAAAGGTGAGATTATCAAGTCTCAAGGCCAACCGATAGGCAGCAAGGTAAAGGTTAAGGTTGTGAAGAATAAAGTTGCGCCACCGTTTAAAGAGGCTGAGTTTGATTTGATTTATGGAGAAGGAATCTCAAAAGAAGGAAATGTTTTAGATGTTGCAGTTAACATCGATGTTATTCAAAAGAGTGGGGCGTGGTATACCTACAACGGTCAGAAGATTGGGCAGGGCAGAGAAAACGCAAAACAGTTTTTGAAAGAAAATCCTGATATAATGCAGGAGATAATTGAAAAGATAAGGCAGAATGCAAACCTTGCATTTGAGAAAATAAAGACAACAGCAGAGATTTCTGATGAGGATTTGCTGTTGAGTGGTGAAATTAATGAGGATATTGGATAAAAAGATAGTTGGGAACAGAGCTTTGCTTGTTTTTGACGATGGCAAAGAAGTTGAGATTGACAGAGAGGTCTATCTTGAAAAAAGATTGTATGCAAAAGATGAGATAGATCAAAAAGAATTGGAAGAGGTTTTATTTGAGAGCAGTCTCAAAAGTGCTAAAAAGATGCTTGTAGGGTACATTCAAAAATATCCTCTCAAATCTGAATATGGGTATTACAAGTATTTGCTTTCCCGCGGGTATGATTCGGCTACTGCTTTGAAAGCGGTAGCTTATTTTGTTAATAGCGGATACATTGATGAGCTGGAAGCTGCAAAAAGGCTTGTAAATAAGTATCAAAAGAAAAAGTCAAGCTTTGAGATATTACAGCTTTTGCGGAAAAATGGGTTCAAATCATCCACAATTTCAAAGCTAAATTTAAAGTCTGAAAATGATAAAGAAATTCTTGTAAAGCTTTTGCAAAAGAAGTTAAGGAGAGTAAGTAAAGAGGATAGCAAAGAGATTTTAAAGGTTATTAAGTGGTTTGTGGCAAGAGGATATGACTACAATACAGTGGTTGAAAAAATTAGAGAATTCTTAGATTATTGAGAAGACGCCATTGTTGACACTGTATGCAAAAAGTAATAAAATTTAATTGAAGCAGTTTTTTTATAATTTAATTTTAACTTATTCAACACAAAGGAGGTGCAAAAGATTAGTGAGACATTGAAGTTTGTAATTATTGGAGCAATTGTTTTGGTAGCATCAATGGTTGCCTTTTTCTTGGGCTATTTATATAGAAAGAAGATTGCAGAAAAGACCATAAAAAGTGCTGAACAAGAAGCCCAAAGAATTGTTGAGGAGGCCAAAAAACAGGCCGAGGCATACAAAAAGGAGGCAACACTCCTTGCAAAAGAAGAGATACACAGAGCAAGGAGCGAATTTGACAGAGAGGTAAGAGAACGAAGAGCAGAGCTCCAGAGGTTCGAAAGAAGACTTATCCAAAAAGAAGAGATGCTTGACAAAAAGATGGCTTCTGTAGAAGAAAAAGAAGAGCAGCTCAATCAGAAGCTGAAAGATATTCAAAAACTTCAAGAGGAGATTGAACTTTTAAAACAAAAAGAGCAGGAAGAGCTGCAAAGAATTTCTGGGCTCACTCAGGAAGAAGCAAAACAAATTATACTCAAGAGTGTTGAGCAGGATGTCAAACATGATGTTGCACTCATGATAAAAGAGCTTGAACAGCAAGCAAAAGAAGAGGCTGACAAAAAAGCCAGAGAAATTATTGCTACTGCTATCCAGCGCTATTCGTCAGACTATGTTGCAGAAAACACTGTATCTGTTGTTACACTGCCAAATGACGAAATGAAAGGTAGAATCATAGGTAGAGAAGGAAGAAACATAAAGACATTTGAGACTGTTACAGGAATTGACCTTATAATTGACGACACACCCGAGGCAGTAATATTATCAGGGTTTGACCCGATAAGGCGTGAGATAGCAAAACTCACGTTAGAAAAGCTCATTTTAGATGGGCGAATACATCCTGCGCGAATTGAAGAAATGTACGAAAAAGCAAAACGAGAGGTTGAGAATAAGATTCGAGAAGAAGGAGAAAGGGTTGTATTTGAGCTTGGGATTCACAACTTGCATCCAGAACTCATTAAGCTCATAGGAAAACTTAAGTACAGAACAAGCTATGGTCAAAATGTTCTTGCACATTCTATTGAGGTAGCAAATATAGCAGGTATCATGGCAGCAGAGCTCGGTCTTGACCAGAGTGTTGCAAAGCGTGCAGGTCTGCTTCATGACATTGGCAAAGCAGTTGACCATGAAATGGAAGGGTCACATGCCCTGATTGGTTATGAGCTTGCTAAAAAATACAAGGAGACAAACCCGGATGTCCTTGAAGCGATTGGTGGGCATCACGGTGAGATGGAAACAAGGTCAATTTACAATGTGTTAATTCAGGCTGCTGACTCTGTTTCAGCGGCACGACCAGGAGCTCGAAGAGAATCTCTTGAGTCTTATATCAAAAGACTTCAGAAACTTGAAGAGATTGCGAATTCTTTTGATGGTGTTGAAAAGGCTTATGCAATTCAGGCAGGAAGAGAGATAAGAATAATGGTAAAGCCTGACCATGTGAGTGACGATGATATTGTTATAATGGCAAGAGAGATAGTAAAGAGAATTGAAAGTGAACTTGATTATCCAGGTCAGATAAAGGTAAACGTAATCAGAGAAGTTCGAGCAGTTGAATATGCAAAATGAGAAAAAAAGCGTGTTTTGTTCATGGCTTTTAAAAGCTTTGAACAAGACACGCTTTTTATAAATTTATTCTGGAAAATATCTGGAGGTATGGAATGAGATTTTTAGCTATAGGAGACGTTGTTGGAAGACCGGGGAGAAACATTCTAAAGAGCACCCTCTCTAAACTCAAGGAAAACTACAAGATAGACGTTGTGATTGCTAACTGTGAGAATGCTGCGGGCGGTAATGGACTTACCAAAAAGGTTGCTGATGAGCTTTTTTCTATAGGAATTGATGTTATGACAATGGGAAACCATGTGTGGGCAAATAAAGAGATTTTTTCTTTCATAGAAAATGAGACCAGGATAATAAGACCTGCAAATTATCCCGAGGGTACTACTCCGGGCAGAGGATATAATGTGTTTGAAAAAAATAATGTAAAATTTACAGTTATTAACTTGTGTGGCAGAGTATTTATGGAAAATTTGGACTGTCCTTTTAGGAAAATTGATGAGATTTTGAAAAAAATAGAATGTCCAATAATCATTGTTGATTTTCATGCAGAGGCCACATCAGAAAAAATAGCCCTTGGATTTTATGTTGATGGTCGTGTTTCTTGCGTATATGGGACTCACACACATGTGCAAACAGCAGATGAAAAAATACTTCCAAACGGTACAGCTTATATAACAGATATTGGTATGACAGGGCCGTATGACTCTGTTTTGGGTGTCGACAAGGATATTGTAATTCAAAAATTCACAACCCTTCTTCCTGTCAGATTTGAGGTTGCCAAAGGTAAAGCTCAGTTCAACGGAATTGTGTTTGAAGTGGACAACAACAGCGGAAAAGCAGTTTCTATTGAGAGGATAAACTTTACGCTGGAAGAGTAAATAAAGATTTGTACACACTTTTTAAGAGCTGCAAGTAATCAAAATTTGCAGCTCTTATTTTTTTCTCATAATCTTCAAGGTAACATAATAATAATTTAATATAGAACAAATGAAAAAAGGAATGTGAGGTCTTAATGGCAGCTTTAAGTGTAAATACAGAAGTTGAAAAACTCCTTGGCAAACTTCCTGCTGAGATTGTTTATACAATCAAAATGGCATTTGAAAAAAGCCTTCATGAAATTTGTGAGATAAAAATAAACTTGAACTGTCCACTAATTGTCATTGGTAAAAGGGAATATGTCTTTGACAGTTTGATAATTACAAAAGAGATTTTAAACAAATGTATAAGCAGGCTGACAAACAACTCTCTGTTTACATACGAAAAAAACATACTCCAGGGATATTTTACAGTTGACGGTGGGCACAGAATTGGAGTTGCCGGAAAATTCACCTTTGAAAATGGAAGCAAACAGGGTTTTGTCAGCTCAATCAGTGGGCTTAATATAAGAGTGTCTAAAGCAGTTAGAATAGAACCCGAAAAAATCTTAAAAAATATAGTAAAAGAAAATCTTAATAGTATCTATAACACTCTCATAATCTCCCCCCCTGGCTGTGGGAAAACTACACTTCTCAGGAACATTATAAGAATCTTAAGCTCTGGTGAAGGAATTTTGGCAGGAAGAGGATTTAGAGTGGTGGTAATTGATGAAAGGTCTGAGATTTGCGCGGTAGATAATGACAGAAGGGAGATTGGTATCAGAAC
The DNA here is from genome assembly GCF_000166355.1 of Caldicellulosiruptor hydrothermalis 108. Taxonomy (NCBI): domain Bacteria; kingdom Bacillati; phylum Bacillota; order Caldicellulosiruptorales; family Caldicellulosiruptoraceae; genus Caldicellulosiruptor; species Caldicellulosiruptor hydrothermalis. The sequence continues at coordinate 1,766,033 of NC_014652.1, read as the reverse complement.
CTTTGTATTGGACGGAGTGGATAAGCTAAGAGGGATTTTAATGGCTGTGAGAAGTTTAAATCCTCAGATAATTGCGATGGATGAGCTTGGGTCGCCTTCTGATTATTTGGCAGTTTGTGAAGCATCAAAGATGGGTGTGAAAATAATTGCTACAATGCACGCAGAATCGGTAAAAGACATCTATATGAGAGAGTTTTCAAGAAAGATAATCAATCAGGGTGTTTTTGAAAAGGTGATTGTCTTAAGTTTTCGAAACGGTCCCGGGACCATTGAAAAAATACTGTCATTGGGTGAAGAGAGAAATGGTGATTAAGGTAATTGGTTCGGTTTTGATTATTTTTTCATCTTGCATGATTGGGTACTATCAAACCTTGAAGTTGTGGCAGCAGGTAAAGATTGTAAACCATATGATAGTGTTTTTTACATATGCAAAAGCAAATGTAATTGCAGCACGTCTGACGTTTGCCGAGATTTTGGAAAATTTCAAGCTCAAAGAGGAAAGTAAATTTAATCAAGTAATTGAATACTACTTTTTATCCATAGGGAAAAACCAAAGTGATGTTAAAAATATTTATCAACTTAATGAGAATCTTCATAGCCTTCTTATAAGTCTTTTTAATGTCATAGCTTTTTATTCTATAAGCGAGATAGAAAAGGTTTTGGATGAAGGAATTAGAGAACTTAGAGAATACTACGATATTTACAAGCTTAAGTACAAAAAAAATAGCAAAATGTTTGCTGTACTTGGGATTTTTTGTGGAGTGTCTATCTGCATATTACTTCTATAAGTGGGTTGAGGTGTAAGAATTGATGAATGGAATAGATTTGATTTTCAAGATAGCAGTAATAGGTATAATCCTGTACCTTGTAAATCAGGTGCTTATAAAAGCTGAAAAGGAAGAACTTGCCATGATGACAACCCTTGTAGGAGTTATAATTGTACTTTTTCTTATAATTGACCTCATAAGAAGGTTTTTTGATACTGTTAAATCAGTTTTCAATCTTTACTGAGTTGCTGAGGGTCCACAAAAAATGGAAATATTAAATATAATTGTGCTTTGCTTGGTCTCAATTTTTGTTGCGAGTATATTAAAAAGAACTCAAAAAGAGATTGGACTTGCTGTGGCGGTCATTGTTGGAATACTCATTTTTTTGATGCTGATTGATAAGCTTGTGTATGTTGTTGAGAAGATTTTTGAAATGAGCAACAGAGTTTCATTTGCAAACGGTTATGTAAAGACGTTAATAAAAATGACTGGTATTGCACTAATCTCAGAGTATACAGCAAGCGTGTGTAAAGACAGCGGTGAGAGTGCAATTGCTGAAAAGGTGGAATTTGCAGCAAAAGTTATAATCTTATTTTTATCACTTCCTTTAATAATGAGCCTATTTGATTTGATTACCAAATTTTTAAGATAAGAGGAATGAATGATGAGACAAAAGACTTTAGTTTCAGTGTGTATACTTGTATTTTTCATAGTAGCACTTGAATGTTGCCAAGCATCCCAGATTTCGCAAGAATACATCAAAAAAACGAAACAAATTTTAAATGACTACACTGAAAAAGATATAAGTAGTTATCTGGAAAGCATTGTAGAACAAAAAAAAGCAAAGCTGGATATGGTAAATGTTTTGAAGGAAAAAATATTGGGACAGGTTTTTTCTACTTTTCGTCAAATAAGTTTGATACTTATTATAGCCCTATTATATATACTCATTGCAAGCGTTCAAACAGGTCTTAAGAATCAGTCGGTTGCAAATGTAACGTTTTTGGCTTTTTTCTTTACAGAGGTTTTGATTGTACTTCAAAATTTAAAAGATGTTCTTTTAGATGCCCAGCAGACAGTTCAAAATGCGTGCAATTTTGCTGAAGTATTTTTTCCTCTTTTTGTTTCTCTGATAGCTTCTATGGGATATCCAACATATGCGGCTGCAATGAGCCCAAAGATAATGTTTGCTATTGTCTTTTCGTCTGAATTTTTGAAAAACATCATCTCGCCCTTTGCGTACACTTACATACTTCTCAGTATTTTATCGAATATTGATAGTGGAAGATTGGGATTGAGAAGGGTTCTGGGTTTCTGTAAAACTGCGTTGATGTGGTGTATAGTGATTGGGATTGTTGTGTTTGTTGCTATTGTGTCTGTCGAAAGTGTTGCGAATGTTACAGTGGACAGCTTAATTACAAAATCAATAAAATACAGCGTTGGCAATTTTGTGCCGTTTGTAGGGAAGATATTATCCGATGCTGCGGACACTCTTGCTACAAGCCTTGCTATAGTAAAAAATTCTCTGGGTGTGGTGGGTTTAATAGTTTTGCTTGTAGGGATTGGAATTTCGCTTTTAAAGATTTTAGCTGTATTTGTTGTTTTAAGAATAGCAGCTATTTTTGTGGGTTTGGTTGGGGATGCAAAGCTTGCTCAGTTTTTGGATGACTATGCCGATGTACTCATTTTGATTTTTGCAATAGCATTTGCAGCTTTGTGTATGTTTGTTGTTGCGTTTTCCTCATCCCTCTTTTTGCTTCAGGTTGGAAGGTGAGAGTATGCAGGAGATTCTCAACGAGATTGCCCTCTCTCTATTTTATATAGTAATAATTGCAATTTTAATTGAAAACTTAGTAAATGAAAGCTACAGAAAATACATAAATATTTTTCTGGGACTGACAGTAAGCATGGTATTAATAGCGCCCATTGTCGAAAACTCTGATTTTTTAAAGTTTGAGTTTCATAAAAGTCTACAGAGGATAGAGAGTGAATTTAACCAGCAGGGAATTTACTCTCAAGACATCTACAGAGAAGCTCTTGTACAAGAGTATAAAAGCAAATTGAAAGATGATATTGAGGATAATGTAAGAGATATATGTGGGAAAGAGATACAGATTGTTGAAATGCACATCTATGAAAATATGGATTCACCTGATTTTGGTAAGGTTGATGAGATAAAAATTGAAGGTGAGTATGATGGTAAGGTGGTTGAGATAATTTCAAACAAGTATCATGTGCGCAAAGATAAAATCTATTTCCAAAAGCTGAGGTGAAGAAAAATGGCCGATTTGAGAAAGATAAAAGATTTACTTGAAAATGTTATGAAAAACAAAGATTTGATTATTTTTTTGGGCGTATGTGGAATATTTCTTCTTGTAGTTTCTGCAAACTTTTCTACATCTTCAAAACAGACAAGTGCTACTATAAAACAACAAGAAATTCAAGAGGATGGGCAGCAGTATGAACAGCTAATTGAGAAAAAACTTGAGGATATATTAAAGGAAATAGACCCAACAGGAGATGTTTCAGTGATGATAACTTTTGACGACTGCTATGAATACGTGCTTGCTACTGAAACAAGAGAGAACAGGCGAAGTGAAAAACAAAACCAAAATACAACCATTTCTGAAGAAGAGATAGATAGCAAAGTGGTGGTTCTGCAGCAGCAAGGTGAATCAAAACCTTTTGTGGTGAAAAAGATATACCCAAAAGTCAGAGGAGTGGCTATAGTCTCCAAAGGAGCAAGGGATAAGAGGATATATATAGGACTTGTTAAGGCTGCATCAACTGTGCTTGGTATAACTCCTGATAAAGTGGAGGTGTTTGTTAAGTGAACAAGAAGATATTTGTAAAAGTATACAGCAAAAGACAGCTGATGACAATCTCGCTTGTCATCTTACTTATAGTAGCAGGAATTATAAATTCAAGAGTGGAGCTTGGAAATAAAAAGAAGATAAACCCTTCTGTAATTGAAGTAAGTAATCCGACTGTACACAAAAGTGAAAGCGATGCTGAAGAAGGTACAATTGATGAAATGAAGCTAAAAAGAGAAATAGAACGCTCTAAAGAAATCAACCTTTTAAAGTCTCTTTTAAATGACCAAGCTGATGCAAATGTTCAGAAAAAGGTTGATGAGAAGATAGCTAAAATTATTGATATCAGCAACAAGGAAATGACATGCGAAAATGTTCTAAGTTCCAAGGGTTTGGGAGAGAGTGCAGTGTTTTATACAGATGATACAATATATGTTGTGGTACAAAAGAAGCTTGAAAAGAGAGAGCTAATTCAGGTTCAAAATGTGATAATGAACGTGTTCAAGGTAGATTTTAACAAGATAAGAGTATCTCAAAGTAAAAACTCAAATTAAATTAACTGATGTTGTTAAAACAAAAAAGTATAGGGTATAATATATAACATAGAATGAAAATTCTTATTAAAGATTGAGGAGGTATTTTAAAATGTCAGAAAACACTATTGGCGAAACAATGGGTGGGGTTGTAAAGATTGCAGAAGAAGTTGTGGCTATAATTGCAGCTGTTGCAGCCTCCGAAGTAAAAGGCGTTGCATCAATGGTTGGCTCTTGGACAGGCAATATTACAGAAGCTCTGGGTAAAAAGAACTTGGCAAAAGGTGTAAAAGTTCAAGTTGGAGAAAAAGAAGCAGCAATTGATATCTACATAACAGTAGAGTATGGTGTCAGAATTCCAGAGGTCGCATGGGAGATTCAGGAGAGAGTAAAGAATGCTGTTGAGAGCATGACAGGCTTGAAAGTTGTTGAAGTCAACATACATGTTCAGGGAATAAAGTTTGAGAAAGAAGAGCAAAAAGAAGAGGTGGCAGAGTAAATCTCTGAACAGCAGAGATTTACTCTCATTTTTGTGAGGAGGAAAGATGCAAATGAAAATCGGCGAGAGAATACTTTTGACCATATTTACGTTAATTGTAATATTTTTTTCGGTAATTGCTATTTTGCTTCCACTCAACATCTTTGACGTAGATACAGTTCAGGCTGCGGTATATAATTATATGAACACACCCATATATGCCATCATACCGCTACTTCTGATAGTAATGGGGTTTTCAGTAATGTTTATTGGTGTTAAGAAGAAAAAAGCAAGGCTTGGGATAATTCACACAAACGAGTTTGGAAATCTCTTAATCTCACCAAAGACATTTGAGTCTGCAGGGTACAATGCAGTAAAGGATATAAAAGGAATAAAAGATGCTTCGATTGAGATAGAGTTTGACGAAAGTGGTGTTATATATTACATTGACGCAATTGTCACAAATGATGTCAATGTGCCTGAGTTGACAAAAGAGGTTCAAAATGCTATAAAGAGTCATGTGGAAGTGGCAATAGGAATCCCTGTTAAAGCTATTAACTTTCACGTGAAGGATATGGTTGCCCCGCAAGTACCTATTACTCATTTGAGGTAGGGGTGTTAAAATGGATTTGTTGAAGGAATTTTTAGTAAAACATTTAGGAGAAGTAATAGGCGGGCTGATTGGTCTTGTATTTGCAATATTTGTGCTTATTTTTGGTTTTTTTAAAACACTGTTTATATTCATTTGCATAGCGGTTGGAATATTTATAGGCGGACGATATTTTGAAAAGAAAAAACTAATTGAGTTTTTAGACAAACACTTACCATGGTAAAAAAGGGGTTGAAAATGAAGAAAAATGCACAGAAGAAGGAAGACAAGAGAACTCTGTATGAAGATTTTGTATGCTTACAGATTTGAAGATGATACGCAAGACATAATAGAATTTTACAAAAAGTTTAGAGAATTAAATCAAGATGAAGATTTCAAGGACATAGATGAGAAGTATCTTGAAAGATTATTAAAAGGAGTTATTCAAAACCAGCAGAGAATAGATAACCTTATTGAAAAGTACTCAAAAGATTGGCCACTTAGCAGACTTCCAATGGTTGAGCTTGAACTTATGAGGATGGCTGTGTATGAGCTTTTGTTTGAAGAGGAAGTGCCTGTTTCTGTTGCAATTGACGAGGCTGTTGATATGGCAAGTATATTTGGGATAGAAAAGGCGCCAAGCTTTGTGAACGGTATACTTGGCAGGATTGCTGCAAATGAGGTGAAAAGAGGCCAGAAATCATGATGATAAGCAATATAGTTTCTAAGAAAGAATGGAGTGTTTATGAACTTACAAGCTATTTAAAAAAGAAAGTTGAAATGGATGTGCTTTTGAAAAACATATACCTAAAAGGTGAAGTTATAAAACCTTCAGTTTCAGGCGAGCATCTTTATTTTGAGCTGAAGGATTTAGAATATGATGCAAAGATAAAATGCGTATTTTTTTGGTTTGATAAAAGTGTAGAGATAAAGCATGGCTCAAAAGTGCTTGTAAAGGGCAATGTCATTTTTTATGAAAAAGAAGGGATAATTGAGCTAAAGGTAAGCGAAATCACTGATATAGGACTTGGAGAGCTGTTTGTAAAATTAAAACAACTTGAAGAAAAGCTAAGACAGGAAGGACTTTTTGATTCAAAGTACAAAAAAGAAATTCCACGTTATCCTAAAAAAGTGGGAATAGTCACTTCAAAAAATGGCGCAGCAATCAGGGACATTCTTAATACAATTTATACCCGATTTGAAAACATTCAGGTATATATTTACAGCTGCTCAGTTCAGGGACAAAACGCTCCATATGAGATTTGCGAGGGAATAGAATATTTCAACACGGCAGAGCCTGTTGAGGTTATTATTGTTGGACGTGGTGGCGGCGCATTTGAAGATTTAATGGCGTTCAACAGTGAGATGGTAGTAAGAAAGATATTTGAATCTAAAATTCCTGTTATATCAGCGGTAGGGCATGAGAGGGACTATGTTTTAAGTGATTTTGTTGCGGACATGAGGGCTATAACTCCCACCAATGCCGGCGAAATGGTGGTGAGTTTCCAGAAACAGGCACTGGAGAAACTAAGTGAATATCAAAAGAGAATGAAAAGTGCAATGGAGAAGACATTTAATACGGTCAAAGAGAAAGTAGGAATACTTCAATATAAATTATACCAAAATTCGCCAGCAAATACCGTTGCAAAACGTGCACAGGATATTGATTTGTATTGCCACAAGCTTTCTTTTGCAATTAGTAGAAAGCTCCATGAAGCTCATAGAAATTTGAAGAATTTTGAAAAAAGATTGGCTGATTTGAATCCTGAATCAAGGCTTTTGGTTGCGAGAACAAATTTTGATAACTGTAGCAGAAGGCTTGGGGAAGCTTTCAAGAAGATTTTTCAGCAAAAAGAGTTTGCATATAAGGTCAATCTGGAAAAGTTAATTGCCCTAAATCCCCTGAATGTTTTAAAGAGGGGGTATTCTATAACATTACATAATTCTAAGATTTTGACTACCATTTCGCAGGTAAGTAATGGAGATGAGATAGTTACTCAGCTTTCAGATGGTATAATAAAATCTAAGGTGTTTTTCAAGCAAGAAGGAGCTGAAAGTGATGTGTGAACTGCAAAAAGATATAAAATTTGAAGATGCGATGAAAAGATTAGAGGAGATTGTAAAGAGCTTGGAAGATGGTAATCTTTCTCTTGAGGAGGCTATAAAGCTTTACGAAGAGGGAATTAGGCTTACAAAGGTTTGCAATGATATACTCCGCAGCGTGGAAAAGAGAGTAGTGTTAATTGAAAAACTAAATGGAGAATACATTCAAGATGACATTACCAATGATATTTATGGAGGCTTAGGGCAGAAAGAATGATAAGCAGGGAATTAGAGGAATATATAAACCTTTCACAGAAAAAAGTAGAAGAGCATTTAGAAAAAATTTTAAAAGAAAGGTCTCCAGAAATAATATATCAGGCTATGCGATACAGCGTTTTTGCAGGAGGAAAAAGGTTGAGACCTTTGCTGTGTTTGCTTTCATATCAGATGGTTTCAAAAGACCAAATAGTAGACGAAAAGATTTTGGATATAGCATCTGCAATAGAGCTTATTCACACTTATTCTCTCATTCATGATGATCTGCCAGCAATGGACAATGATGTTTTGCGCAGGGGGAAACCTACAAATCATGTTGTGTTTGGCGAAGCGATAGCCATTCTTGCAGGGGATGCGCTTTTAAATTTAGCAGCAGAAGTTTGCATGGACTGGATATTGCGCTATGGTTGCAGAGAAAACTTGATAAAAGCAGCTAAATACCTTTTCTGGGCATCTGGCGTCGAAGGTATGATAGGCGGTCAGGTTATTGATATAACAAACTCTGGACAGGATATTAAAAGTGAAGAGCTTTTGTTTGAGATGCACTTGAAGAAAACCTCAAGATTGATTCAGGCATCGTGTGTATGCGGAGCTCTTGTAGCAGGCGCAGAAGATGATGTTGTATCTGACTTGGAGGAATACGGGAAAAATCTTGGTCTTGCCTTTCAAATAAGAGATGATGTTTTGGATGTTATCGGTGACAGTAAAAAAGTGGGCAAGAGCATAGGAAAGGATATAAAGGAAAAGAAGAATACCTTTGTAACCTTTTATGGTTTGGAAAAAGCACAGCAGCTTGTTGAACATTATTCTCAGAAAGCCATAGATGTGATAAAAAAGTATGACAATTCAGAACTTCTTATAGAACTTACCAATTATTTGATAAACAGAGAAAAGTAGCAGTTGACATAATTTAAATAAGATTTATAATAGAATATGCGAGCAGGTCGAACGGCTGCGCAAGGGTAGTTTCCCTTGTGAGGAAAGTCCGAGCTCCACAGGGCAGGGTGCTGGGTAACACCCAGTGGAGGCGACTCCAAGGAAAGTGCAACAGAAAAGAACCGCCGTCCATTTTTGCATGGATGGTAAGGGTGAAAAGGTGAGGTAAGAGCTCACCAGCAGTCAGGCGACTGACTGGCTGTGCAAACCCCACCCGGAGCAAGACCAAATAGGGGAACAATGCAGTGGCCCGCTGCGTTCCCGGGTTGGTCGCAAGAGGTCTGATGGCAACATCAGACCCACAGAGAAATAGCCGTTCTCGACAGAACTCGGCTTACAGACCTGGTCGCACAATCAAAAAAAGATAATTCAAAAAATGCCCAAAGCAAAATGAAGCTTTGGGCATTTTTGCATTTTGTATGTTTTTTACGCTCTTTTTATTTTACTTTTGATAACATTCTTGAGGCTCTTTGCACCAGGTTCCTTTACGTTCTTTTTAAGATAAATCACAGCTAAAAATCTCAAAAAGCCTGATACAAAAAATGCGACATGGTATGTGGCTATGTCAAAATGCATGTAATTTTTGAAAAAGGTAACAATGTACGGTGCGATATCTTCTATAAGATAGCCTCCAAGTACAATTGGAATAGCTGTTCCAAATATTGCATTGAACATGTTTATAACACCAACGTACATAGATGTTTGAGTCTGGTCGGATAACTTCAAGATTAAGTTGTTGTTGCTCATATCAATTATAGGCCATAACAGACCCGCAAATATGCTTATTATGGCTACTAAATACTTGTAATTGTTTTCATTAGTGAAACACCACACAATAGGCAACAACGACAAAAGACTTGCTGCAAAAAGGAGCATAGGTCTATTACCTATTTTGTCTACCACTCTTCCTATGTATGGTAATGTGAGTATGGTTACAATGTTGCTTACAATCTGTGTCAGAAGAATAATGTCAAAATAACTCATCTGGAGGTCTTTTATCATGTACATATTAAAATATGGACCTGCAATGCTAAGACCAAAGTTCCAGATTACAAAAAAGACCATAAATTTTTTAAAGTGATGGTTTTTAAGAGTAGAAACAAACATCTTTTTCAAATCGGTTTGTTGTTCTTGAACCTTCATAGGAATATCTTTTACAAAGAAGAAACAAGCTATATCAAGCATTCCCATTAAGGCTGCAAACACAAAAACTATAGAAAATCCTAAAAGACTATTGTACATATCCAGAAATTTACCAATGGCAAGTCCGCTGAGCATTCCAACCATGGTGGAAATTGTTGCTCTTCTTGAAAAGAACCTGCCTCTTATGTGCATTGGAACCAAGTCATTTATCCACGACCAGAAAGAAACGTTTGTGAACGAGTTAGAAATCGAAGATATTGTCATCAATAATATCAAGAAAAATAGCAGAATATACGAGCCTTTTCCTAAAATCAGTGGCAAAATGGCAATCAATGCCCATGGTAGTCTGTGAAGAAATCCGCTTATTAAAAATATGAGCTTTCTTTTTTTTGATTTTTCAAGAAAATAAGAGGCAAAAACTTGTGCCACACCACCAAGCACTGGCAGTGCAAGCATCACACCATACATCAGATCGCCAAATCCTATTGCCTTTGCAAATCCGGCAACTGGTGACCCTGTTGTTACATTGAAAAAAACTATGCCAAATGTGATGCCAAGTATTACAAAATTGAGACTTTTGCGCAGTGAATTGTCTGATGTCAAGTCTGCGTTTAATTTGAACATCTAATGACCCCCAACATGTTGCATTGTTTACGTTGTAGTAAATTAATTTTTTTTTACACAGTTTATTATACTCCAATATTTTATTAAAAAAAACTGTAGGTTTAAAAACCTACAGTTTAACCTTAAAATTTTGTCAAAAACAACTACTGTTCAAGCTGTTTTCCGAAAAAAGATGTTGCAGCTTGAACAAGCTTGTACTCTGAATCACCCATTACAACATTCGGCTGAGTTGAACACATAATCACACTGCCGATTACGCTGCCTTCAGAAAGTATAGGACTTACAATCTGAGCTGTATATCTTGTGGTATCACCTTCTACAATTGGTATGCTGCTCATATCGTTTTCAGATTTCACAACAATGATAGAATTTTCATCCATGACTCTTTCCAATTCTTGACTCAAAGGCTTATCCATATAATCCTTTTTAGAAGCACCTGCAACAGCTATTACTCTATCTCTATCAGTGATAATTATGATATGACCACTCACCTGATGAAGAGTTTCAGCATATTCTTTAGCAAATGCCCCCATTTCACCAATTGGTGAATATTTCTTTAAGATAACCTCACCTTCGTTATCGGTATATATTTCAAGCGGGTCACCTTCTCTGATTTTAAGAGTTCTTCTTATTTCTTTCGGGATTACAACTCTTCCCAAATCGTCAATTCTTCTAACTATTCCCGTTGCCTTCATCTTGTTTCAGCTCCTTTTTTAAATATTTCTATAATTAGTTTTGATAATTCTTTGCAGGCTTATTCTTTACTTTTCTTCGTCAACCTTTTTTATTAAATTTTCCAGCTGGATTTTTCTAAATGCCTGTTTTTTTAACATGTTATTCAAGATATGTTTTGGCAACTTATCTCTGTAATATTTTAAATACCCTTCTGTATAGAGATAGTTTTTAACTAAATTTCTGACTTCATCTTCCCTGTCATGTTCGTTTAGTATTGCTTTCTGAATATTTTCTATTTGCTCTTCTCTTCGTCTTTGCTTTTGAATGACCTGTTGAATCTTTTCGTATGGCAAAATCTCACCATACTCTTCAAGATGACGTTTGGTTCTGGTATAATTTTCAACAAGGTTTTTAAAATGAGCAAATCTGCGTTTGTTTATATGAAGGTCATCTTTCATCGTTTTCACCTTTGAGTAAAATATTCTACTTAGTATTTTTTACAAATGAATATAGTTTTAATCTTAAAAATAATTTTAAATTGAACAAAAATTACTGTATAATAAAGTACAAGTCAACTTTATATATTAGAGAGGGTGATAAATAAAATTATGAAAAAAGTCTTGATGGGCAACGAAGCTGTAGCATATTCTCTTTTTATAAATGGTGTAAATGTTGCCGTTGGATATCCAGGTACGCCTTCAACAGAGGTCATAGAAACGTTGAAAAACTTTCATGATGATGACTTTTATGTGGAATGGTCGACAAACGAAAAAGTAGCACTTGAGATAGCAGCAGGTGCGAGCCTTGCAGGCGCAAGAACTGTGGCTACAATGAAACAAGTTGGTTTGAACGTTGCGGCAGACCCTCTTTTATCGCTTTCGGTTGTAGGTGTAGAAGGCGGACTTATAGTGTTTGTGGCAGATGACCCTGGACCTCATTCCTCTCAGACAGAACAGGACACACGAAACTTTGCAAGATTTTGCAACTTGCCAGTTTTTGATCCTTCTTCTCCAGAAGAAGCATTTGAGCTCATAAAACCTGCTTTTGAGATTTCAGAAAAGTACAAGATACCTGTGCTTTTTCGGATGACAACAAGAGTTTGTCATTCCAACCAGTCAATTGAGTTTGAGTTAAAAAGAGAAAAAAGGAAGATAAAAGGGTTCGAGAAAAAGCCAGACTGGGTTATTTTACCGGCACTTTCGTACATAAAACATATGGAACTTGAACAAAAACTTCAGGACATGAAAAAAGAGCTTTCTGCTTACAACAGAATTGAAGGTAGAGGAAAAATAGGAATTGTAACAGGTGGGGTTTCATATTTTTATGTCAAAGAAGCCATAAAAGGTTTTGAAGATTTGTTTTCAATCTTAAAGATTACAGTTGCACATCCCTTAGATGAAGGATTTATATTGGAATTTGCAAAGGATAAAGAAATGCTAATATTCATCGAAGAGCTTGACCCTGTTTTGGAAGAAGAAGTTAAACTTATACTTTTTGAAAATGGAAAATTTATTCCTATATACGGAAAACGAAATAGTTATGTTCAGTTTGCAGGTGAACTTGATGTTGACAAGGTAAGGGACATTTTTTACAAGGTACTTTCTGACAAGCGATTTTTAAAGAAAAATACATTTGGGGATGTTTTGCAAATTCCAAAAAGGCAGGCACAACTTTGTGCTGGCTGTCCTCACAGAAGCTCTTTTTTGATTGTAAAATATGCAGCTAAGGGCCAAGATGTAATCTTCACAGGGGATATTGGCTGCTACACACTTGGGTTTGCTAAACCCATTTCAACAACAGACACTTGCCTTTGCATGGGAGCAAGCATTACAATGGCGCAAGGTTTTAAAATTGCAGATGGTTCAAAAAAGGTCATTGCCTTTATAGGAGATTCAACCTTTTTTCACAGCGGTATTACAGGCCTTGTAAATAGCTACTACAATAGGCACAATATAACCGTATGCATTTTGGACAATCTGACAACTGGCATGACAGGGTTTCAGCCTCATCCTGGGACTGGAAAGAAGATTTATGGGGAAGAAGGGAGAAAAGTAAGCATTGAAAGTCTTGTAAAAGGAATAGGTATTGAAAAAATTTTGGTGATTGACCCTTACTCAGATTTCACAGAAAATGTAGACAAAGTAAGAGAATTTTTAAATAACGACCAACTTGGTGTTATAGTCTTTCGAAGAGAATGTGCCAACCTAAAATCAAGAGAAAGTTACTTTAAAATAAATCAGAACTGTTTGAAGTGTAGAGTGTGTTTGAAAGTAACAGGTTGTCCAGCAATAGATGAGGATGAAAATGGTAATATCTTTATAGATTCAGCTTTGTGTAATAGCTGCGGACTTTGCAAGAATTTTTGTCGGTATTCTGCAATTGAAAAGGTGATGGTAAAATGAATGATATTATAATAGCGGGAATAGGTGGACAGGGGAATATCCTGCTTTCAAGGGTGGTCTGTCAACTTTTCATGAACAAGGGTTTTGATGTAAAATCAGCTGAAAACATTGGAATGAGCCAAAGAGGCGGTTCTGTTGTGAGTTATATCAGGGCAGGAGATGATGTAGGACCAATCGTACCAGATGGTAAAGCTGACATTTTAATTGGACTTGAGATGAGTGAAGCTGCAAGAAATGTTAACAAAGTTAATAAAGATTCTTTAATTGTTTTAAATGACAGGTTTGTAAGACCCAAAAATTCAGATTTAAAAAAGCAACAAATACTCAGATTTTTTGAGGAAAACTTTCCAAAATTGAATATAATAAATGCCCATGACATTGCTTTTAAATTGAATATGCCAAAGGCAGAAAATATTACAATGCTTACTTTGATATGTAAAGAAGAAATTTTGCCTTTTTCAAAAGAAGAGATTTTGATAGCTTTAAAGCAGGTTTTGAGCCCTAAGATGTACGAAATGAATAAAATTCTGGTTGAAAAGATTTATGAAAGATATTAAAATCTTATATATTAGCAATCAAATTAAGAAGAGAAAAGAAGAGAGGAGAAGAGATTATGGAAAGTGTTGAGATGAGAGAAAATGTCAATGAACTTTTCTTGAGCCAGCTTGAAAATGTCTTTAAAAACAGCCCCTTTTATCAAAAAAAATTCAAAGAAACAGGGGTAAAACTTAGTGAGATACAGGATTTAGATGATATCAAAAAACTTCCATTTACAACAAAGGAAGAATTAAGAGATGCCTATCCCTTAGGGCTTATGTCTGTAGATGAGAAAAAGGTTGTGAGAATCCACTCTTCATCAGGTACAACCGGAATGCCAGTAATCATTCCTTACACTCGAAAAGATGTTGATGACTGGAAAGAAATGATGAAAAGATGTTATCAGTTGGCAGGTGTCACAGAGCTGGACAGAGTCCAGATAACTCCTGGCTACGGGCTGTGGACAGCAGGTATTGGGTTTCAGCTTGGTGCTGAGTTTCTGGGTGCAATGACAATTCCTATGGGGCCAGGAAATACAGAAAAACAGCTTCAGATGATGGTGGATTTAAAATCAACAGTCATTGTTGCAACTTCATCTTATGGGCTTTTGCTTGCTGAAGAGGTAGTTAAAAGAGGGTTAAAAGACAAGGTACATTTGAGAGTTGGAATATTTGGATCTGAGAGATGGGGAGAAAAACAGCGAAAAACTATTGAGGAGTATCTGGGTATAGAGAGTTTTGATATTTATGGGCTAACAGAGATTTACGGACCGGGAATTGCGATAGATTGCAAAAAACATACAGGTCTTCATTATTTTGACGATTTTCTGTATTTTGAAATAATTGACCCTCAAACAGGAGAAAATGTTCCTGATGGAGAGTTTGGTGAACTTGTCATTACCACCTTGAAAAAAGAAGGTGCTCCTCTTATAAGATACAGAACAAGAGACATCACACGAAAAATTCCGGGTGAGTGCAGCTGTGGTTCTAAGTATCCACGTATTGACAGGATTGTTGGTAGAACTGATGATATGATAAAGGTCAAAGGTGTTAATATCTTCCCTGCTCAGATAGACACATTTTTGAAGGATGTAGATGGTGTTGGAAGTGAATATCAAGTGATTATAGAGAGGATTGATTACAGGGATAAACTTACATTAAAGGTTGAGGTTAAAGATGAATATTTTACTTCTGAGATGAAAGAGTTAATCTCTCATGAGTTTAAAAATAAGATAGGAGTATCGCCTGAGGTCATTTTGTGCAGGATAGGTGAACTTCCTCGAAGCGAAAAGAAGACAAAACGCATATTTGATTTGAGAGGCTGAAAGTAAAATGATAAAGAAGATTAAGACAGGTAGGGGGAAGCAGCTGCTTTCCTCTATTTTGCTTGTTGGAGTTATTTATTTGTTGTCTCCAACCACAGTTTCGTACGACAAACTCAGTGCAAATAGATTACTTACATGGCTTTTTGCTCTGCAGATATTTGTTTATTTTGGAGTGGCAATTACCGTTTCATTTGTGCTGAGAGTTCTCAGAGCAAAATATTCTCAAAAGGTTTGCTCTTTTATATTTTATCTCTGTTTAAACGATATGCTTGTTTTGACTATGCTGCTTACAACTTTGCATATTATGTTCATGCTGTCGGTAGTAAATACAATAGGAGTTTCATACAAGTGGATAATAAAAGGAATAAACTTTTCTATTGTGCTTTCTGTCGCAGACATAGTCATAGTCATTGTCTGTTTTTTGAAGTTGTATAAAAACAGCTATCCCATCAATTTTCTCAATGCACTATTAAAAGGTTTGAAAAGAGATTTACAGGAGAACAATAAAGAAAAAGTCGGTGAAAAACTTTTAATTTTGAAGGAGTTTCTTAAGAGTTACCCTTTTCAGTTTAACTATAATCTTTTAGAACCTATATTCGCAAATGATGAAGCCCTCAGGATTTTATCACAAATAAAAAATGAAGATAAGTATTTAACAGGGATTTTTGAGCTTATTGTTTCTCTATTTTTTCACCTTTTAAATTCTCATGAGTTAAAAAGTGCTTACAAGATATTTGGAATAATCCTGGAATATAGTAATAACATACATTTAAAAAGAAGGATGAGGTTTTTAATCTATGAAGGAGTAGAAAAAAGAAAAATCTTCTATCTGATAAAGTGGATTGAAAGAAGTAAAAGCGAAGATTATTTTGCTTCAAAACCCCAACTTTTTAAGAAATATCTGATTACAATTGGATTTTGCAGACCCAGCAAGAAATGGAACAGGAAAGCAATGTACAGAAAACGCAAAAAATAAAATTGAGAATAAAACCCCTTCTCTTTGGAAAAGATAGCAAATAGAAATTCCAAAGAAAGGGGTATTTTTATGGTTATAACCATTTTTATTAGAACGTTAATCTTGTATGTATTGGTTGTGTTGGTTATGAGACTTATGGGGAAAAGACAGATGGGCGAACTTCAGCCGTTTGAACTTGTCATTACAATAATGATTTCTGAGCTTGCGGCTGTTCCAATGCAAAACACAGGTGTACCTCTCATAAACGGTATCATTCCTATTTTAACCCTTTTATTTTTGCAAACGTTAATCACATTTGGAAGCTTGAAATCTGATTTTATAAAAAGACTTGTGTGTGGAAGCCCTACCATTTTGATAGCAAAAGGAAAAATCTTAGAAGATGCACTAAGGAAAACGCAGTATAGCTTGAATGACCTTATGGAACAGCTGAGAATAAAAGGATTTTTCAATATTCATGATATAGAATACGCTATACTGGAGACTGATGGAGATATCTCTGTGATTCCGAAGTCTCAAAAAAGATATGTTACTCCTGCTGATTTAGGGATACCAACAAAGTATGAAGGAATTCCTATAAGTGTAATTGTCGATGGCAAGATAAAAGAAGAGTCTTTGAAATATGCCAATTTAACATTGGAGCAGGTGCTCACAGAGATTAAAAAAAGAGGAATAGATAGCGTACAGGATGTTTTTTTTGCCTGCATTGATCCTGAGGGCAACTGGTTTGTTCAAAAAAAGGAGGGAAAAAACAAGTGAAGGTATGGGCTACAGTTGCAGGTTTTCTCATTTTAGTAATTGTACTTATGCTAATTTCAACGCATATAATATTAGGTGCTGCTGACAAGATTGAAAGTGACCTGTCTGGATTGTATGAAAATGTTATTAAAAACGACTACAAGTTTGCAAATTCAAATTACCTTGATATAGTAAAAAAGTGGGGTGAATACAAAAAAAGCTGGGCGATGCTAATTGAGCACCAAGAAATAGATAAGATAGACGAAGAGCTCACAAAAATAAAAGAATATCTTTTGGAACAAGACAGAACTCTTTTGCTCAGCGAGATAAGTCTTCTCAAGTTTTATATTCGTCATGTCAGGGAGATGATTTTACTCAAGATTGAAAATATTTTTTAAAAATTTTTTAATACAAATGTGCGTTTGAGTGGTATATAATATATAAGAAATGTTTTTTGAATGGAGGGGAGAGCCATGAAAAGGTACGCTTTAGTTATGGGCTACTCCTTTGAGGAATACGACATTGAAAACGGCAACGCAGGTTTTGCTTACTTTTTCGTAGAAGACTTGAAAGAGCTTGAAAAAGACAAATTCACTAATATTCCCTACAAAGATTATAATGAGTTTGCAATAAAATTTAAAGAGGCAGCTTTAGCAGAAAAGTTGGATACTTATTTGATAGATAATATTATTGAAGCCTGCGTCGATATTTCCCGGATAATATATCCGTCGGATAGATTCTTCTCTGTTATTACCTATAATGTTTCAGAAGGGTTTAAAGAGCTTATGTATGAGACAAAGGCGAACGAGTTCAAGATTATATTTGACAGGAAGTCAAACTTTGTTGAAATAAGAGGAGAAGGTGTTTTGCGTGACCCGGTGGTTGTGAAAGAATACGATATTGTTGATGCTGTTGATGAGTTCTTGTTTGAGTACAGAAAAGAAAATGTGAAGCAGTTTATGCTCAGCCTTAAGAAAATGTATAAAGACAAGTACGGTGAGGACCTGAGGATGAATGTTGTGGGTAATAAACTTTTGATTTCAATTGGGAAAGACACGTTTGAATTTGACGATAGCAGGCTGGATGTGGTTTATAACTTTATTATGAGCAGAAAATGAGGTGGAAAGATATGAATTCAGAAGCTATTGCGTCAGCGTTGAGTTTTAAAAACTGGGCTGTGGTTGGTGCAACACCAAACAAGCAAAAATATGGATACATGGTCTACAAAAAGCTCAAAGAGAAAGGCTACAATGTGTTTGCTATAAATCCTTTGTATGATGAGATTGAGGATGACAAGGTATACAAGACGTTGTTGGATTTAAATCAGAGAATAGATTGTGTGAGTATGGTTGTTGCACCAAAAAGAGGAAAATCATATATTGAACAGGCAGCCAAAATAGGAGTAAAGTATGTTTGGTTTCAGCCAGGAGCCGAAAGCAGTGAGCTTGTTGAGCTATGTGAGAAGAATAGTATAGTTCCAATTTATAACGCATGTGTTCTGGTTGCGTTAAACCACAAAAAATAACTTTTAAAAGATTTACCGCCATCTGTGTTGTAAATTCAAATAAGATGGCGGTTTTTGTTTTTAGAGTATTTTGAGTAGGTGAAGATGAAGACAAACTTTTTACAATGTGATAGAATATTTTAAGATATGTAATTCCATTATGGAAAGTAGAGCTGATAAATGATTTAAATCTTATGAACAAAATCTAAGAAAAAGGTGATTTAAATGGAAGCAAGGATACCTAAGGTTTATACCTATGCAGATTACCTTGAGCTGCCTGAAGACGCAAGGGTAGAGCTTATTGATGGTGTTATTTATGATATGGGCCCTGTACCGTCAAGGGTACACCAGGAAATTGTAATAGAGCTTGCAACATTGATAAAAAATTATCTCAAATCTTCTAATAAGTCCTGCAAGTTATACACAGCTCCGTTTGATGTTGTCCTTGTAGAGGAAGGGCAGGATGAGAGCAAAGCAACAAATGTTGTCCAGCCTGATATATCAATCATATGTGATAAGAAAAAACTTACTACTGAAAGAGGCTGTGTTGGAGCTCCTGAGATGATAATTGAGGTTGTATCAGAGAGCAATTTTTCACATGATTATATCCGAAAACTCAATCTTTACACACAGTTTAAAGTCAAAGAATATTGGATTGTAAATCCAAACAACCAAACAATTTTGGTATACAGACTCAAAGACAATGAAGATTATCTGCCGCCAGAAGTTTACACCTTCAGTGACAAGGTCAAGGTTTGTATCTTTGAAGACCTTGAAATAGATTTTGCCCTAATCAAAGAGGTGTTGTAAAAACTAACAAATTTACTTTCTTTTCCTTTTTGCCGAGGAATAAACAAAGCTAAAGTAATGAAACTCAGTTATCTGTTTGAGAAGCCAAGAATTAATGGCTTTTAAAAAAAAATGAGAAGTCAGTCCTTCTAATTACGGTCTTTTATACCGAGCTTTTCTTTTAAGGCTTGCTGTAAAACTTGAGAAAAATTAATATGAGCTTCTTCGGCAGCTTTATTTAACCACCTTGGTAAGGTTACAGTCTTATTTACACTTTTGTTTGCCATTTCTTCTCTCACTGGTGGCATATAAACAACAATTGGAACAACAAAAGCACCTTTTGGAATATCTAACTTTTCAGGTGGAGTAGGTTCAGGGATTTCCTCGTTGTCTTCTTCTAAGCCATATAAATGTAATTCCAAAGCATCTTTAGCCATATATAAAGCTTCTTCAAGTGTTTTGCCTTCTGTTATGCATCCAGGTAAATCGGGGAAAGTAACACGATATCCACCGTTTTCACTCGGTTCAAAAATAGCTGGGAAAATGTATTTATCTGCCATTATCTAACTTCCTTTCTGTCTAACTTCATACCATCCATCTTTTTTGAGTATTTTTTATTAATTCCTTTGGTTTCAAGTTCACCTTCTCCTTCTATAGCTGTATTATAACATGTGTTAATTACAGGTGTAAAAACTTTATATCAGAAATTTTAAGAATAGTTTTTTTTAACTTTTATAATGCCATAAGTATTAATGTGCTATGTTGAAATTATGTAAGAAAATAAAAATAATGTATCTAAATCATAAAAAGAAGGGTAAAGAAAAAATTTTTAATGGGAATTAAAAGGGACAGCTTACATTTTTGGAGAATATATAAGTAGTATTACATTTTATTAGGGGAGGTTTTTATTATGATTGATTATAAAAATACAAATGATAATATTACTCCACAAGAAAGTATAAAAAAGTATATAAGAATTTTTCTGTTTGATGAAAATGGTGAACCAATTAAGTATGAAAGAAAAGATGGTTTTTCTAAAACCGTAGATGATGGTTTTAAAGATTTGGATCTAAAAAGAGGATTGGGCTAAAATATACCTTTATCAGACATAACAAATTATTGAATTATTTAACGGTAGAAAATATACCGTGGTTAAGAGGATATTTATGCCATGTTGTCCCGTATGTTTATGGCTTTATTTAAAAGAAATTGAATAGGTGAGTGAGCTAAATATGTCTTTTTTTTTCGATGAAGTTGTTGCATAGAAGAATGTAACTATTATAAGAAAAAATATCTATGGGAGAGATAGAGAGATATTTCCTTGTGATAAAATTTCAAAAATACGAGAACACAAAAACACAAGGGATACAAAGTATTGATGTTAAAGATTTTTGAATATCTTTTTTATTGAGAAACTATCTCAAATCTTATGAGTTTTGAGAAAATCAAATAAAAGAGGAAGTATGATAAATACACACAACTCATTAGGCAATATGTTTTTGGAGGAGATAGAAATGAAAGTAATAATCACAGAAGATTTAAGTAAAAAATTCAAAAGTTTTATAGCTGTTAATAAAATTAATATTGAGATAGAAGAGGGAGAAATTTACGGATTTGTAGGCTTGAATGGTGCTGGAAAAACTACAACAATACGAATGTTGCTTAGAATGATGAAACCAACTGATGGAAAAGTATTTTTGTTTGGAAAGGATATAGCTAAAGGTTTTGAGCAGTGGAATGATATAGGATACATAGTAGAATCCACATATGCTTACCCTAATCTTACTGTTAGAGAAAATCTGGAATTATTTTTTATGTTAAGGAAACTTAAAGAAAAGACACTTATAGATAACATTATAGAAAAATTGAAACTTAATGAGTATCAGAATATACTTGCAAAAAATTTATCACTTGGTAACTTACAAAGGTTAGGACTTGCAAAGGCGTTAATCCATAAACCTAAATTGCTAATTTTGGACGAACCGCTAAATGGATTAGATCCTATTGGGATAATTGAAGTAAGAGAAATGCTGAGAGAGCTTTCTCAAAATGGAACTACAATTTTTGTTTCAAGTCATATTCTTGCCGAGCTTGCAAAGATAGCAACAAAAATAGGAATTATTCATAGGGGAAAACTTGTAAAAGAACTAACATCTGTGCAATTAGAAAAGCAACTCAAAAAGAGATTAGTGATTTCTACAAAAGATAATTATAAAGCTATAGAACTATTAAAGCAAAAAGGATGGGTACCGTCTATAAACACCAAAAATGAAATTGAAATTTTAGATGAGAGAGCATTAAGTAGATCTGACGAAATATGTAAGTTCCTAACAAATAATGGCTTGCCTCCGTATAAACTCTATCCTTTTGAAGAGGATTTAGAATCTTTCTTTATCAGAAACATAAGAAACGAGACCAGCTAATTAAAGTCAAGAGTTTTTTAAAAAATTTTTGATAACATTTTATGGTAGAAAATTCTTTTAAAAGGGTATAAGAAGGTAAGCCATCCATTAGAAGTTGACATAACATATGGAGGCTGAGCACATATTATGGTTAACTAATGTTTCATTAATAAAACAACTATTTATACGCAATAAACAGCAGTGTTATTAAAGCATCTTCGAATATGTTCCTCAGGAGTTCTAAGTTCAAAAGGTTTTTTATCACGCATAACAGCAAAGATGATACAAATAATTTTTCTCATAACAGCGCCTAATGCAACTTTTTTAGGCTTTTGTTGGCATTTTTTCTGATAGTATTCGAATAGCACAGGATTACAAGGCTTAGAATCTCTTTTGGTTCTGATATTAGCAAGAGCAATTGTAAATAAGATTCTTCGCAAGATTTTAGAGCCACGTTTAGACATTTTGTTTTTTGTGCCGACAAATTGCCCGGATTGATTTACGGAAGGATCAATGCCAAAGAAGGCAACAAGTTTATTGGGTTTTGAAAATTTTTCGAAATCACCTATTTCAGCAAGGATAGTTGCAGCGGATAGAAAACCTATGCCGGGGATAGATTGAAGAAGGTTAATATTTTCGGATATAGAAGGCTGAGTCTGTGAAGACTGCTGAACAAGTTGATTTATGGATTCAAAAATTTTGTCGATGTTTTGCTGTAAAGTTAAGACCATGTTAATATAGACTTTAAGCATAGTAACATTTGCCAAGTTGGAGATAGAAAAAGACTTAAATTCTTTAGCTTTTGCAATGAGTAGTTCGTATTTTTCTTTAGCCCATTGGTAGCTTTTTTTAGAAGTTTGCTGAATGATGGAAATAAGTTTTTCGGTGTCAGCGCCCAAGATATCGTTTGGAGTGGGGTAGTTTTCAAGTATAGCCAAAGATGTTTTAGAGCAAATGTCAGGGAAGACCTCTTTGAAATTGAGCATAATTTGGTCGACGACAGAAGTAAGTCTATATTTGTAAGAGGTTAACTCATCGCTGAGGTTGTAATACTGACGGCATAGGTTTTTCAAGCAGTCAAGGATTTCAGATGAAGGTTGTGCTGTAGTAGAGTTAGTAAGTCTGAAAGTTAAGGCAATCCACAGGGCATCAATTTTATCATTTTTTACTTTTCTAACTCCCGCATTTTTGATAGAATTAGATTGGATGGGGTTGATAATTGCAACATCCCAGCCATTAGAAGTAAAGAAGCGGGAGAGGATTTTGTGGTAATGCCCTGTGGCTTCCATGACGATGGTAGGGCGAGCCGCGAAATCCTCTTCAACTTTTTTAAGGATTTCGATAGCCCTATCAAAGTCAGAGGGATTGTTGTGATGGATAGTCAAGCGAGCGATTATTTCATTTGTAGGAGAGATAACCACCATTTCGCTGAAATATTTAGAGACATCAATCCCGGCAATAGGTTTTAAGTTCATGGCGTAAGACCTCCTCGTAAGTAGTTTTAAAATTGAATTAGGGCATGAGTTTTCCATTCCGAGCGAAGGTAAGTATACAACCTTGCAAGTGATACGAGGAACCAGCTTTAATTAGGTTTTAAGCTGGCCTCAACCAGCCAAATAGTTTAGACTTACCTGGAATGGAATAATAGTCTCGTTTGCGGGTAAGCGGGATTTAAAAATCCGCACCCAGGGGGGTAAGGACATTAAATTCCATGCCCAGATAGAAAGAATTATATCAAAGTTAGCAAGGCTGGCAAGAGGCCAGCGTTAAAGATAGTGTTTAAAAAGTGGCTAAAGATTAGAAGCCACAAGCAGCGAGAAGTGATTTTGCGCTGCTTTCCTCTCAAAGAGGATGGATTAGAAATGTTATTTTAGTCGATGCGTCTTAAAATCTTATGTTAACCGAAACTTTGGTTGTTATTTTATTGGAATTTTTTTGATGTGTCTTACGAAAATAATTATAGGCGTTTGCAAAATAGGTGGTGATTGAAGGTAAAAGGCACCAATACTAACATGAAATACAATCAAGATACAAAAAGAAAAGAGAAGTGAAAACCAAATATTATCAATACCAACAAAAATAATCAGCAACAAACATATGACAAAAATTAACAACTTCAAAAAAGACAATAATATCCTAAGCCTTCTTAACTCCTTGTTTTAGAAGGTTAAGTAAAAACAAAACCAGAAATTTTTTGTAAGAAATAGATTTAAAAAATAGTAGTATTAAGCGATAAGTTTTTTGAGCTTGTTAAGTTTTTTGATAGTCAATTTAGAGCAATAGAGTTTGATATTGTGAGCGAGAATAAACAAGAGCGAGAAAGTAATGGCAGATAGCAAGAAATCAGAGAAAATAGAAATATGGTCATAAGTAGAGATAGTATCAGAGCCCATGTAGGATTTCAGGTGGTAAATAGTCTGCTCTACAGCGACACGTTTTTTGTAGAGGTCAAAAAACTCTTGTGAATTTCTGTTGATACCTGGGAAAGAGCGAAAGTTATCTGGGTATGTATAGAACATTCTACCCGATTTAGAGGTAGTACAAGGCTGAGGGCAAGAGCAGATGCGTTTGCCATCTTTGTATTGTGACATAGGGCAAGTCCATTTAAGGCGCAAAGAGCGATTTTTACCCTGACATTTGCCTTCGGGTTTAAAAGGTTTGTTGAACTTTTTGCAGATAGGGATACCATCTTCAGAAATAACGATATTGGGGTCTGATGTAGGTGTAGTATTTTTAGAAGCTCTTGTATTTAGTGGAATAACGATTTTGGAGAAGTTAAAGGTATTTTTTAAAGTGGAGTATATGTTGTGGGAATCCAAAGCACTGT
The DNA here is from genome assembly GCF_000166355.1 of Caldicellulosiruptor hydrothermalis 108. Taxonomy (NCBI): domain Bacteria; kingdom Bacillati; phylum Bacillota; order Caldicellulosiruptorales; family Caldicellulosiruptoraceae; genus Caldicellulosiruptor; species Caldicellulosiruptor hydrothermalis. Next base: position 1,741,660 of record NC_014652.1, on the reverse strand, counting down.
CGGCGATGAAAGTGGAGAAATTTTTGGGGATATAAGAGAATAAAGTTTCGAGCGAAGGAATTAAACCTTTAGAGTCGGAGATAGCTTTTGCTTCTTGTGGGTCAGAGGAAGGGGAATCATAGTTAAACAGAGGTACTAAAGCTAAAGGGATACCGAGAGCGTTGGCAATGACTGCAAATTTTAAAGCCCAGCAGAAATGGCCATTTACAAACATAAGACGGATGTTAGAATTAGCGTTAGCAGTTTTAGGCAAAGAAGAATAAACGAGAGAGTAGACTTTTTCAGAGGGAAGTTCAGGGTTAGCTTTTGAGGTATTTTTCAGCAGTAGATGAATGAATTTAGGATTGTTTTCACGAACCTTTGGGACAATACCTGTTGTGTCGAAGATTAAGATTGAAGAATCTTGAGGGCATTGTTGGATGGAAATATTATGTGCATGGATAGAGATATTTTGAAAAAGTTTATGGATTTCACTTGCAAATATTTTTCTAAAGCGAGAGAGAGTAGAGATAGAAGGGACATTGCCATGAAGATTACAAAATGAGCGAAGTTCGAATGAGTTGAGTAAGACAGCACGAAGCTGAGTTAAAGTATTGAGTTTGAGCAATTTTTGGACGAGGAAGCAACAAAGCATAGATTCTAAAGAAAAGTATCTATGCTTACCGAAATATTTGTAGTAGGCATTGTAGAAAGAAGAAGGTATATAATGTGACAAGTCAATGAATTTATTGAACAAGCCCAAGAGGCTTTCAGGCTTGTAGAGAGCCGAAGCCTTTAGGTGGGAGAATAGGTCTATGAAAGAAAGTTGTTTAGGTTTGGTGTTGAACATTTTGGAACCCTCCTCATAGTAGAAAATTTGTTTTATATAATCATATTTTACTACAATTATGAGGAGGGTGACCAGTCTTTTTTGATTCTATGTAAAGCTTGATAACGCTCATCTTGAGCGTTTTTGCAAAAGGCTAAAAATAATTATACAAGGAGGAATGAATAATGGCAGATATTTTAATAGCAACTATTGTTGAATTAAAAAAACTTAAGAGATCGATAATTGTGTGGATAGTTTTTATGGTCTACGCTTTAGTACCCATAATGGGTGGTGTTATAATGTACTTCATAGAAAATCCCAATTTGATTCCAGAATCAAGTATTTTAAGAATAAAAACTTCAACGCTTTCCATACCCGTAGATTGGGTTTCGTATCTTGGTACCTTTCTTACTCAAGGAACTGGGTTGGTTGGAATAATTGCATTTGGGTTTGTTGCAAGTTTTGTTTTTGGTAGAGAATACTCAGATAATACTTATAGAGATTTGCTCTCTTTACCTATTTCCCGCTCTGTTATCTTAAACTCTAAATATATTGTCTATCTTTTGTTGTGTGTTATGCTGGCAATTTCAGATTTAATTTTAAGCTTTGTTGTTGGCTTAATTTTAAAATTACCCAGATGGGATTATGATATCATATTATCAATTGTTAAGAAATATTTTGTGGTAGTAAGCATGGTGATAAGTCTCGGAACACCAATTTCGTTTTTTGCTTTACGAGCACGAGGATATTTGGCACCACTTGGTTTTCTAATAATGGTATTATTATTGGCAAATTTTGCACCCTACCTTGGATTTGGTCAATATTTCCCGTGGACCATTCCAGCAATTTATTCTGGAATGGCAGGTGAAGAACTTAGGAGAGAATTGAATATTTTAAGCTATGTGTGTCTTTTAATCACTTCGTTAGGTGGATATATATTGACAATATGTTGGTGGAACCAGGGGGACCAAAGATGATAAACATATAAAAGGGTAGTGTCAAAAAGTTGTAGAAGGTTTTTTGGGCGATATTTACTCTTTTTGTATTTATTATGGAATTGTATTGTTTTTGAAAGAAAATTAAAAAATGGAGAATACTATATTTAATTAATTTTGAGGAGAGTGTTGATATGGATATTAAAGATTACAAACAAACTTTAAAAGATTTTAACTATAACCCACATACAGATAGAGCTTACTTAATAGTGTATAAAGATTGCCTTGATCATGTCCAAAAATCGTTTTTATTTTTTATTCGTCCAACATACCCTCCGCCTCGCTTGTTTTTCAGCTTTGCAAATTTCTTGCTAATCCATAATGCAAAATTCTATAAAATTTTATGATACGTTATAAGACGAAATATCTTGATTTTCTAATATTTTTGGAGCTCCATGGGGGATTCGAACCCCCGACCGGTCGATTACGAATCGACTGCTCTGCCACTGAGCTAATGGAGCGTGTGTGACATATACAATTATAATATTCTTCTTGACAACAAATCAAGAGTTATTAATACTTTATTTTGTAGCTTGGCTAAAGAATTTAACTTCCAAAGGAGTGAGCTTTAAATTGAAGAGCCTTGTTGATTGCATTCACTGCTACCTAAAACAGGCAGTTTCATGTATGGAGATGATAAAAGTTCCCGATGAAAAAAAGATAGAAGTGCTCTATAATCTTATGGATTTCGTAAAAACTTTGGAGCCTTCTGCCTCACCAGCGTATAACTCTTCACTTGTATTGCTAAAGACATATGAGTTTATAAATAATCCAGACCCATATTATGAAGCGAAAAAATCCTCGAACAAATTGGCACTTGAACTGTATCCAAGAGTGAAAGAAAAAGTCGAAACAGCTGATGATCCTCTTTATGAAGCGTTGAAAGTTTCTGTTGCAGGCAATGTTATTGACTTGGGGATTCAGAGAGATTTTGATATTGATAAGGAATTGGAACACGCGTTTGATTTTGGATTTTGGATTGATGACTATCCTCTTTTAAAGGAAAAGATTGAGAAGGCAAAAGATGTAGTGATTGTCGGTGACAATGCAGGTGAGATTGTGTTTGATAAGGTATTGGTAGAAATCTTGAGAGAAATGGGGAAAAATGTTTATTACATTGTAAAGTCTGGACCTGTTCTCAACGATGCCACAAAAGAAGATGCAGAGGAAGTTTCTATGAGCAGAATAGCAAATGTTGTTGAGAGCGGAGCAGGGCTTTTGGGAGTCCCAAAAGACTTTGTTTCTGAGCAAGTCAAAAATCTTATATCTACTGCTGATGTGATTATTTCAAAAGGGCAGGCAAACTTTGAGACTGTGGATGACTTTGAAGATGTTCAAGCCAATGTTTTTTATCTTTTGAAGATTAAGTGCGAATATTTAGCCAAAAAACTAAAATTCAAGCAGGGCAGCTTGGTGCTCATAAATGGTGAAAAATTAAAAGAGAGAAAGCAAAAGTATCTTTTAATGTAAAACAAAAAACATAAAAATTTTTATAATGGCTTTCTAAAAAACTCAAAACTCTTTTTATCCTGCAAAAGTATATGAGAATAGTCTCCAACCTCAGTATTTTCAAAGAGCTTGTGACCTTCATTTTCGCAGTCATTACATGCGTCGTGTGGAATTACTATGGCTAAAACCCTATATCCCAAACAAAGGGAGTCTATTAATATTAGACCTGAGCATTTTTTGCAGATCTTTATTTTTTCAAGCTGATTTTCTCTGAATCCCATTGTGTCATAATAAATAGATTTTTTTCTGACATAATAATCTTGATTTGCCATTTTGATGTTGTATTCTCTTTCTTCCTTTGATTTCCATATACTGTATACATGTTCACAAAGCCGTTTGATGTAATCAGTTGTTCTTTGAGACTGTTTAAGTCTTTCAGGATTGTAGTCAGGTTCTTTTATGTTCGAATAATCAATACCCGCAAATGCAAATATTATACCCAAATTGACGTAAGGAAGAGCACTTTCAATAGAATACCCGCCTTCTAAAACAGAAATATTTGGACTTAGCTTTTCTGTAAGTTTTGCATACCCTTGAGCAGAAAAGTTCATGTTTGTCAGTGGGTCAGAATAATGGTTGTCCTGCCCTGCTGAGTTTATTATGATATCAGGCTTGAATTCTTCTAAAACAGGAATGATAAGATTGTCTAAGCAGTACAAAAATCCTTCATCAGAAGTATAGGGTGGCAAAGGCAGATTCAAAGTATAACCAATTGCTGATGGTCCCCCCATTTCGTCAGTAAAACCCGTGCCGGGATATAGGGTTGTGCCATCTTGGTGCAGAGAAATAAACAAGACATCTTTGTCGTTCCAAAAGATATCCTGCGTTCCATCACCGTGATGACAGTCAGTGTCTATTATTGCTATCTTTTTAATTTTATATTCTTTTCTTAGATATTCCACCATTATCGCCTCATTGTTTATAATACAAAATCCTCTGTCGCCATATGTTATTCTGTGTGCATGATGGCCGGGTGGTCGGATGAGAGCAAATCCTTTTTCCACTTCTTTTGACAGAACCTTTTTAGCAATAGTTATTGCTGAGCCTGCAGCTATCTTGTGAGATACGGTAACAATTGAAGAAATAGCGGGGATGCAAAAATGGGTCATCTCTATATATTTTGACTCAATCATTTCGGGATTGTAAATTTTTATATTTTCATAGTCAAAAAGCCCCTCTTCTTCTATCTGGTCAATTGTATACAAAAGTCTTTCTTCTCTTTCAGGATGCGTTGGAGAAATTCTCCAGTCAAAGGCAGGAAAGAGTATGAGCCCTAAACTATTTTTTGCTTTTAACATCTTGTTTCACTCCCCAAAAAATCAATCTCTCAAATTTAAAAGCTTGGGTTTTAACTGAGCTTTAATTCTAATCATTCTCCCGCAGAATTTAAAACTTCTTATCATGTTAAAAGAACTTTCATCCACAATCTCTACATCGTCTTGATTTTTAGCTTCTCTGCACTCTAAGACCTTTTCAATTAAAACCTTCTTTGCCTGGTCAATAGTAAAATCTGCAGGAATACTTTGATATATATTTAGCTCTGGGATTACCATCTTGCCCTGGATAGTGTCTGCAACTAAGTTGTACTCTTTTGAGATTGAGCCAATCGCACAACCAATTGCGTTTGCAACCATGTAATGTTTCGGGACTTCAACTTTTATTTTAAGCTCGTTCTCTAAATGAGGTTTTAAAAGTTCTGCCGGTCCACCAATTAGAATTATCTTCTGAGGTGCGAATTTCTCTCCGTACAATAGCTTATTTATGGTATAAACTGGAAGATTATTGATGTACTCAATTCCCTCTTTGATTTTTTCTTCTATCATCGAGACTGCCCTACTTATCACCAATTTACAAAAGTTTTCTTGGCTCATATTCAGCTGAGAAGATAAAGATTTTAAACCAGCATTTATAGGACTTTCATGACAAGAATTTGAAAATTGAAGAACATCGTAAAAAGTAATAAACTCATTTTTGCCTTTTTCATACCATCTTTTTGTTTCTGGTCCTATTTTAACTGTATCATCTACTATTTTAACAATACTTTCTGCCCCCAGCCCCACAGATCGTGAATATATTGCTCTTACCAATGTAGGATACTTTCCGATTTTTGCTCCATATGGTTCAAGAACAAGATTGCCGTTTGACAAGAACGCAATGTCAGTTGTTGTTCCACCAATGTCAATTATGATTGCATTTTTTGCAAAATTAGATAAGACAAATCCGCCTTGAGCAGATGCAGCTGGACCTGAAAGAATAGAGAATATCGGAAAGCTTTCGATATTTTGTAAGTTTACAATTCCACCATCTGGCTTTTGAATAAATATCTTTTCAAGAGGAATTTTTCTTTCCTGTGAAAATGTTAAAATACTCTTGTAGAACATATTAAATGTACTATAGACTGCACAATTGAGGTATGTGGAAAAAACTCTTCTTGGAAAATTGAGTTTGCCAGAAAGTTTATAGCCAACTGACACAAATTTAAAGTTGTATTCTTTAGCTGCCTTAAATACACTAAGTTCATGCTGTGGATTTCGAACAGAGAACTTGCCAACAATGCCCAAGTTTTCTATACCTTCTTGTTTAAAGCTTTGCAAAGCGCTCTTTACGCTTTCGATATTTACTGGGTTTATCTCTATACCTCTGTTATTTATATATCCATCTGCAAAAAAATTCATATCGCCGCACATTAAAAATTCAGGGTTTGCTCCAATACCGTTTTCTATTATCATTCCAACCTTATCTAAATTATTTTGAACTATTGCGTTAGTGGTGACGGTTGTGCTGAGTGTTATTCTTTCAAGGTTCGAAATCATCTCTTTAGATATAAACTGGTTTAAACTTTCTAATGCAGAGTCTATTAAACTTCTACCACGTTCGAATTTTTTAAATGCAACAACTTTTCCATTTTCTATTGCCACTGTGTCGATGGTTGTACCACCAACATCAAGGCCTATTATCATTTTTAACTTCACCTTGCTTTTCAAAAGTATATTTTACTTCAACTAATATTATAACCCTTTCTTGATTTTATGGGTAAAAATACTTTAAAATAGATAGTAGTCAAGTAGGAGTTTTTATTTTTCTTCGAATAAAGATTTTTTTACAATAACATTGAAAGGATTGGTTGCATTATCATGATTAAAAGTATGACAGGCTACGGTGGATGTAAAAGAATAATAAATGAGAGAGAGTACAGCGTGGACATAAGAAGTGTAAACCACAGATATTTGGAAATAAACTTGAAGATGCCTAAAGAATTTATCAAATTTGAAAATGAGATAAAAAATGTGGTTTCGCAATATATTTGCCGCGGGAAGGTTGATATATACATTAACTTTAAAAGCTTCAGCGAAAAAGACTACAGGATTATTCCCAACATAGGGATAATGAAGCAATACTTGGAAGCAATAAATAGGGTTAGGGAAAACTTTTCAGAAATTCAGGACGATTTTAGCCTTTCGACTTTTATAAAACTTCCAGATGCCCTTGTGATTGAGACTGAAGAACTTGACATCAGTACTGTTAAATCTGAGCTTTTGGATTGTATTGAAGAGGCACTTCGAAATTTAGATAAAATGAGAAAAACAGAAGGTGAAAATCTTAAAAAGGATATTCTGATGAGATTAGAAACCATTAAAGCTTTGGCGAGTAGAATAGAAGAGTATTCAAAGGATTTGGTTGAAAATTATAGAGAAAAACTTTACAAACGGGTAAGTGAGTACTTGGAATTAAAAAACATTGACGAAAACAGACTTATGCTGGAGATAACTCTGTTTGCTGACAAAAGCGATATAACAGAAGAGCTTGTGAGGCTAAAAAGTCATATAAGTCAGTTTACTGAGTGTTTAGAAGCTGGAGGAAGTATAGGCAAAAAACTTGACTTTATAGTTCAAGAGATGAACAGAGAGACAAATACAATTGGCGCTAAGTCTACTATTTTTGAAATCTCCCAATGTGTTGTAAGTCTTAAAGATGAGCTTGAAAAAATCCGTGAACAAGTTCAAAATATTGAATAGAGGTGAGTTTGTTTTGAGCAATAGCGGTAATATAAAACTGATTAATATAGGATTTGGTAACATAGTTTCAGCAAACAGGCTGATAGCAATAGTCAGTCCTGATTCAGCACCTATAAAAAGAATAATCCAGGAAGCAAGAGAAAGAGGTATGCTGATTGATGCCACATATGGCAGAAGAACAAGAGCGGTAATAATAACTGACGCTGACTATGTAATACTTTCTTCTGTTCAGCCAGAGACGGTAGCACACAGAATTATAGAACCTGAAGAAGAGTTTGAAGAAGAAGACATTGAAGTTGAGGATGAGGATGACAAAAAATGAGAGAAGGTCTTTTGATTGTCATTTCAGGGCCTGCAGGAACTGGAAAGGGTACAGTTGTTGGAAGGCTTCTTGAGAAAAATACAAATATTAAGCTTTCTATCTCCAAGACCACAAGAAAGCCACGACCGGGAGAAAAAGAGGGTGTGAATTATTTTTTTGTATCGCGCGAGCAATTTGAAGAAGAGATTAAAAATGAAAGATTTTTAGAATATGCTGAATATAACAATAACTATTATGGTACGCCCAAAGACTTTGTCTTTGAAGCATTGGAAAAAGGCTATGATGTAATTTTGGAGATTGAGACAAAAGGGGCACTTCAGATTAAAAAAGTATTTTCGGATGCAGTACTGATATTTTTACTGCCACCATCCATAGAAGAGCTTTACAAAAGACTTGTAAAAAGAGGCACTGAGTCGGAAGATGAGATAAGAGCAAGGCTTGAGATTGCCAAGAACGAGATAAAACTTGTGCCAGAATATGACTATTGTGTTATAAATGACAATGTGGATGATGCTGCTGAAAAGATACAAAAGATTATTGAAGTTGAAAAACTAAAGAGTAGGAGATTTGATATACAAAGTTTTTTGAAGGAGTGAATGAAGAATGCTTTTGCGACCAGGGCTTGACGAGCTTTTAAAGTATGTGGACAATAAATACACACTTTCTGTACTTGTTGCAAAAAGAGCAAGACAACTTCTTCAGCAGGCACAAAAAAAGGTTGACATTACCAATTTTAACTCTGACAAGTATGTTACAATGGCAGTAAATGAAGTTGCTTCTGGGAAGATTTCTTACAAGTACGTAAAGCCGGTGAAAAAGAATGAGATTAAAAAATAAAAACATATTAATAGGAGTATGCGGTGGGATAGCAGCATACAAGGTATGCGAGCTTATAAGACTTTTAAAGAAAAATGAAGCAAATGTAAAGATAATAATGACCAAAAATGCCCAAAAGTTTATAACTCCTTTGACACTGCAAACTCTTTCTCAGAACAAGGTTTATACAGATACTTTTGAAAGCGAATATTTCTACGATATAGAACATATCTCTCTTACAACATGGGCAGATATTCTTGTGGTGGCTCCTGCTACTGCAAACATAATTGGAAAGTTTGCAAATGGTATTGCAGATGATTTGCTTTCCACAACCTTTTTAGCATTTGACAAATCTGTGCTGATTGTGCCTGCAATGAATTCAAACATGTTCGAAAATGCCATTGTGAAGCAAAATATTCACAAGCTAAAATCGGTTGGGATAAACTTTGTGGAACCCGAATCAGGGTTTTTGGCTTGCGGTGTGTATGGCAAGGGAAGATATCCAGAAAATCAAAAGATATTGATTGAGATAGAAAAGCTTCTTTGCAGTCAAGACTTGGCAGGAAAGAAAGTTCTCATTACTGCAGGACCTACAAGGGAATATTTAGACCCCATCAGGTTTATTTCAAACAGATCATCTGGCAAAATGGGTTATGCCATAGCTGAAGAGGCATACAAAAGAGGAGCTCAAGTTACAGTCGTCTCCGGTCCAGTGAGTATCAACACCTATGCTGACATAGAAATTATACACGTGCAAACAGCTTCTCAGATGTATCAGAAGGTAAAAGAGATTTACGAGCAGTACGATATACTAATCTTTTCTGCAGCTGTGGCTGATTATAGACCTAAAACTACAAACGAAACCAAGATTAAAAAAGAAAACACGGATGAACTGGTTATTGAGCTTATTAAAAATCCAGATATTTTAAAGTTTGTGGGAGAGAATAAAAAACCGGGTCAAATAATTGTGGGGTTTTCAGCAGAGACAGAGAATGTTTTAGAGAACTCTCAAAAGAAATTAGAAGAAAAAAATGCTGATTTGATTGTTGCAAACAATGTGCTTGAAGAGGGAGCAGGTTTTGATGTTGATACAAACATTGTAACACTCATATCAAAAGAAAAGGTAGAAAATCTTCCAAAAATGAGCAAAAGTGAAGTTGCTAAAAGGATTTTCGACCATGTAGTGACTTACCTCTGCAAAATGTAGCAGAGGTAATAATTTTTAATGGATGGAGTTTGAGTTTTAAGATGATAGCTCAGGTTTGTATCAACTACCAGGACGCCAATGTTGATAAGGTGTTTGATTATTTGGTACCAACACATCTTGAAAATAGCATTGAGATAGGGAAAAGAGTGTATGTAAGCTTTGGAGTTTCAAATAGAATTGTGGAAGGGCTTGTTGTTGGGATAAAGCAAACTACTGATATAGAGGAAAATAAGTTAAAGAGCGTGCTTGCTGTAATTGATAAGTTTTCAATTGTTTCAAAGGAACAGATAGAACTTGCTTTTTCAATGAAAAATTACTATGCGTTGAATTTGGGTGAGGCTTTGTCGCTTGTTATACCTCCTTTTGTGAGCAGCAAACAGATATATAATATCTGTGCAAAAAAGCATGAAGAAAATAGGAACTTGGATGATGATTTAAAAAAGTTGTATGAAAGTATTTTGAAAAAACCGGTGAGCGTAAATTCAAAGCTTGTGAAAGAGAACAAAGAAAAAATAATGAAGCTCTTTTTGGAAGGGCTTTTGGAGTTTGATTTAAAGAATTTTGATACAAGAGAAAATGCTGAGAAAAATCTGCCGCTGGTAGAACCTAATTATAATTTAACTGAAGAACAGCACAAAGCCCTAAATAGTATAATCTCTGCTTTTGATGAAGGAGGATACAATAATATTCTTTTATTTGGAGTCACAGGGAGTGGGAAAACAGAGGTTTATATAAGAGCGATACAATATGCAATTGAAAAAGGCAAAAGTGTAATTTTCATGGTCCCAGAAATCTCACTCACACCACAGATGATAGAAAATGTTCAAAGTAGAATAGGCAACAAGGTTTTAGTATATCACAGCAAAATGAAAAGTCTAGACAGGCTAAATAGTTGGCTTGCTGCCAGAAACAAAGAGGCGGTTGTGGTGATTGGTCCGCGATCAGCAGTTTTTGCCCCTGTCAAGAACCTTGGTCTTATAATTGTCGATGAAGAGCATGAACCAAGCTATAAATCTGAAAAATCGCCGCGGATAAATGCTGTTGAGGTTGCCCAGATGAGGGCTAAAATAAATAATATACCCATTATACTTGGCTCTGCAACTCCATCTATTGAGCATTATTTTTATGCACAAAAAGGAAGATATTTTCTTTGTACGTTGAAAAATAGAATAAATAAGAATCTGCCAGAAGTTTTGATTGTTGATATGAAAAAAGAAATCTTAGAAGGTAACAAGTCCATTTTTAGCAGGCTTTTACTTAGTGAAATAGAGAACAACTTGAAAAAAGGGGAGCAGGTTCTCCTTTTTTTAAACAGGAGAGGTTATTCTCCAATTGTTATATGCCGTGAGTGCGGTTATGTTTATATGTGCAAAAATTGCAGTATTTCACTTACATACCACAAAGAAGGGTATTTGAGATGTCACTATTGCGGGTATAAAGAGGAATATAGAGGTGTGTGTGCAAAATGTAACAGCAGGTATGTCAGACAATATGGTAGTGGCACCCAGAAGATAGAGGAAGAGATAAAAGCGTACTTTAAAGATGCGAGGGTTTTGCGTATGGACAGTGATACAACTTCAAGAAAAGATGCGACAGAACAGATTGTGAAAAAGTTCAGGGAAAAAGAGGCAGATATTCTTGTTGGTACACAGATGATTGCAAAAGGTTTGCACTTTCCTGACTTGACCTTGGTGGGTGTGATAGATGCAGATATTCTTTTGAACATGCCAGATTTCAGGAGTAGAGAAAGAACCTTTCAACTGCTTACACAGGTTGCAGGAAGGTCTGGCAGGGAAAAGCCAGGAAAAGTTATAATTCAGACTTTTAACCCTGAAGATTACAGCATTGTGTTTGCTTCAAAGCACGACTATGAAAGCTTTTATGCCCAGGAAATGAAACTGAGAAAAATGATGGAATATCCACCGTATTCTTATGTAGTCAACTTTGTTACAGTAGCAAGGGAACAGAATATGGCAAAGAGAGGAATAGAGCATGTATATGCTTTGCTCAGGGAGTATGAAATGGAAAATGACATGAAGATTTATGGTCCAAGTGAAAATCCTATCTTTAAAATAGAAAACCAGTACAGGTATCACATATTGGTAAAGTTCAAAAGAGCTGGGCAGATGATTAGTATAGCAAATCTAATCAAAGAAAGATATAATTATAGTAACGCGTCGCTTATCATCGACGTAAATCCTTTGGATACACTTTAAAAAACAGGAGGGTTTAAATTTAGACAAATGGCACTGAGAAAGATAAGAACATATGAAGATGAGATACTACGCAAAAAATCTAAGGTTGTTGAGAAATTTGACCAGCGACTTCATCAGCTTCTTGACGATATGAAAGACACCATGTATGAAGCAAACGGCATTGGTCTTGCAGCGCCCCAGGTGGGAGTACTCAAAAGGGCGGTTGTGATTGATATAGGAGAAGGAGCAATTGAACTTGTCAATCCCGAAATAGAACAAGTAGAAGGAAGTGCTGTGGATGTAGAGGGCTGTCTTTCTGTTCCAAATGTGTGGGGTGAGGTGGAAAGACCACAGAAAGTGGTAGTAAAAGCTCAGGATAGGTTTGGAAATGAGTTTAGACTTGAAGCAGAGGGGCTTTTAGCAAGGGCTGTGTGTCATGAGATAGATCATCTTGATGGTATTTTGTTTGTTGACAAGGTTATACGATTTGTATCTGAAGAGGAGATCGAGCAAAGGCGCTCAAGAGGCGATAAGATGGATTTAGAATAAATTGCTTGGGTTTTAGAAAGGGGAAAGTGAATTGGACATTGTGTTTATGGGAACACCAGATTTTGCAGTTGATATTTTGCAAAAACTGATTCAAGAGCCTTTTGTCAATTTAAAACTTGTTGTGACCCAACCTGACAAACCTGTTGGGAGAAAAAGAATATTGACAGCACCAGCTGTCAAGGAGTTTGCTCAAAAGGTTGGAATAGAAGTTGTTCAACCAGAAAAGCTAAAGAATAACGAGGAGTTTTTTGAACTTCTAAAAGAGATAAATCCTGATACAATCGTAGTTGTTGCATATGGGAAAATTCTTCCCAAAGAAGTGCTTGAGATACCCAAGTATGGCTGCATAAATGTTCATGCTTCCCTTTTACCAGAGTACAGAGGAGCTGCACCAATTCAAAGAGTACTTATGGATGGCAAGGAATATACAGGTATTACCATTATGAAAATGGACGAGGGATTAGACACAGGAGATATTCTTCTTCAGAAAGAAGTTAAAATTGAAAATGATGATGACATTTTAACACTTTCAAAAAAACTTTCAGAAGCGGGTAGCCAGCTTTTAATTGAGGTTCTGAAGAATATTGAGAGTATAACTCCTGTAAAACAGGATCACAGCAGAGCAACATATGCACCACCTATCAAAAAGGAAGAAGGAAAGATTGACTGGGATATGTGTGCAAAGGAAATTTATAACAGATTCAGAGCTCTTAAGATGTGGCCAGGGATTTTTACAACTTTTAAAGAAAAACTTTTGAAGATTCACGACATGGAAATTGTTCAGGACAATATTTTTGATAGTAGACCAAATGGTACTGTAGTTGAGATAGATGACAGCAGCATTATAATAAAAGTTAGAGATGGACTGATAAGACTTAAACTTCTTCAGCTTGAGGGTGGGAAAAAGATTGGTGCAAGAGACTTTGTCAATGGGTATAAAATAAAAAGAGGAGATGTTTTAGCCTAATTTCAGAGGAGAGGATGAAAAGTGTTTTACTATTTTGACCCTTTGTATCTTGTGTTTGCTATTCCTGCATTTTTGATATCTCTTATAGCTCAAATGAGGGTCCAGATGGTTTTTTCAAAGTATTCCAGAGTCAGAACATTTTCAGGGCTGACAGGTGCCGAGGTTGCCAAAAATATACTGTGGTCCAACGGTATTTATGATGTCAGAGTAGAATATGTACCGGGACTTTTGACAGACCATTACGACCCGCGATTTAGAGTGCTCAGACTATCACAAGGTGTTTTTGATTCCAATTCTGTTGCTGCAGTTGGAGTTGCTGCACATGAGGCAGGGCATGCCATTCAGCACTACCAAAAATATCCGTGGCTTGCTCTTAGAACTGCCATGGTACCTGTTGTGAATATAGGATCAAATTTGGCTTTTCCGCTCATTTTGATAGGCCTTTTGCTAAAAAATGGAGATATATTCATAAACCTTGGAATCTTGCTTTTCAGCTTGGCAGTTATGTTTACCTTAATTACACTGCCTGTTGAATTAAATGCAAGCAAAAGAGCTGTGGATGCGTTAAAAGTAGCAGGGGTTATCCTTCCTGATGAGGAAATAGCAATAAAGAAAGTGCTTGGAGCGGCTGCTATGACATATGTTGCCGCGGTATCTGTTGCTATACTCCAGCTTTTGTACTATCTTAGTTTAGTCCAACGAAGAAGGGATGATTAAAGATTAATACGAGAGAAGCTGCTTTTCTTCTACTGTTTGAGGTTGAAAAGAAAAAGTTTTCTGGCATGGACTCTTTGATGGAGAAATTCCATCAAAAGTTAAAAAATGAAAAGGACAGGGCTTTGTTTGTTGAGCTTGTTCATGGTGTTTTGAGATACAAAAGCCTTATTGAGTACTATATTAATTTTGTTGCTAAAAAAGGAGTAAAGGATAAAAGGATATTAAACATTTTAAGAGTTGCCACATACGAACTTCTTTTTCTTGAAAAGATTCCAGAGTATGCAACAGTGAACGAGGCATGTGAGATTGCAAGCAAAATAAGTCCACATTTAAAGGCTTTTGTAAATGCAATTTTGAGAAATATAATCAGAAACAAAAACCAAATAGAAGAGTCATTGGAAAGAATTAAGGATGTGGACTATAAAAGTTATATCTCAATAAAGCTTTCTTATCCCAGATTTTTAATAGATTATTTAGAAGAAAGTTATGGACTTGAAAAAACTTTAAAAATTTTGGAGTTTTTAAATACGAAACCTCCTCAGAGTATAAAGATAAATACTAAAAAAACCGATGTAAGTACATTAACACAGGAGCTTGAAAAAAACGGATTTAAGTATGAGATTAATTCTCATAACAATGAAATAATCCATGTTTTGAAGGGTAACATAAAGGAAACAGAACTTTATAAGGAAGGCTATTTCTATTTTCAGGATTTAGCATCCTCTCTTGTTGTAAAGTTTAACCAAGAAGATTTTAAAAGAGCAAAGAAAGTGATAGACCTGTGTGCCGCACCAGGTGGAAAGACTTTTAACTGCGCAGAGGTTATAGATGGGTTTGTTGTTGCATGTGATATAAACGAACATAAGCTTGATATTTTGCGAGAAAACATTTTGCGTCTTGGTTTTGATAATATCATTGTTGCAAAAAGTGACGCTGAGGTTTTTAACCCTGATTTTGCCGAAAAATTTGATATTGTGATTGCCGACCTTCCATGTACTGGTTTTGGCGCAATCAGAAAAAAGCCTGATATAAAATGGAATAAAAGTTATCAGGATGTTGAGAATCTTCATGAGCTGCAGGTAAGAATACTTGACAATGCCGCAGGCTATTTAAAAAAAGGAGGACTTCTTTTTTATTCTACATGCACTCTGTCAAGAAAAGAAAATGAAGAGACAGTTTTAAAGTTTTTAGACAAGCACAGAGATTTTTCATTGGTATCCCAAATAACCATTTTCCCTGATGAGTTTAATTGTGATGGATTTTTTATTTCAAAACTGAGAAAAGAGGGCGAAAGATAAGGAATATGAAAAGGCTTATAAAGGACTTAACAATAGATGAGCTCAGAAAATGGCTTGAAAGTGTTGGTGAAAAGCCTTTTAGAGCGACCCAGGTTTTTGAGTGGCTTTACAAGAAAAATGCTACTGATGTAATGCAATTTACAAATCTTCCCCTTGAACTTCGAAAAAAGATTGATGATGAGTTTTTGATAAACTCTTTACAGATTTTACAGCATCAAAGTGATGGAGAGAGTATAAAATTTCTGTTTGAACTTTGCGATAAAAATGGAGTTGAAAGCGTGTTTTTGCCTTATCGGTATGGGAATGCAATATGCGTCTCAACACAAGTTGGATGCAGAATGAACTGTAGGTTTTGTGCTTCTGCCATAGGCGGATTTGTCAGAAACCTTACGCCAGGTGAGATGGTTGACCAGATAATCAATGCAGAAAACTTTACAGGCAAAAGAATAACAAATGTTGTTCTGATGGGAAGTGGCGAGCCATTTGACAACATTGAAAATGTGTTTAAGTTTATTGAGATAATAAACTCAAAAGAGGGGAAGAACATAGGGGCAAGGCATATCACCATTTCCACAGTTGGCATAGTTGAAGGGATTTATAGGCTCTGTGATTTTCCAAAACAAGTAAACCTTGCAATATCTCTGCATGCCCCAAATAATAGTCTGAGAGACAAGCTTGTTCCGATAAACAAGAAATATCCTATTGAAGATATCATGAAAGCAGTTGATTACTATATTCAAAGGACCAACAGAAGAGTCACCTTTGAGTACGCTCTGATAGATGGGGTAAATGATTCTATTGAATGTGCTCAAGAGCTTGGCAAGATGTTAAAAGGTAAGCTTGTACATGTAAACTTGATTCCTGTAAACCCTGTTGAAGAGAAGGGATTTAAAAGACCTTCCAAGGAAAAAATAAAAACATTTTTTGAAACCTTAAGATCATATCAGATTCAAGTTACAATCAGAAGAGAGCTTGGCAGTAGTATATCTGCAGCATGTGGACAGCTGAGAAGACGGTATTTTAACATTACTGAAAAGTAGGAGATGAAATGCGTGAGATACGTTGCTCTCACAGAAAAAGGAAATGTAAGGGCAAACAATGAGGATTATTATATTGTTTACAAAGGGGAAGATGGATTGAATGTTTTCTTAATTGCTGACGGGATGGGTGGACACAGTGCAGGTGAGGTGGCAAGCAGCCTTGCCTGCCAGTATGTACTTGACTATATTTTATTGAATCAGAAAATGTTAGAATATTCTCTGAAAGAGACCATAAAAGAAGCTTACAGGTATGCAAACCAAAAAATTATAAACCATCAGATAAAAAATCCCCTTTTTTATGGAATGGGCACTACCTTAGCAGGACTATTTTGCTATAAAGATAAGATACTTGTGAGCAACATCGGAGACTCAAGAGTCTACATTGTAGATAGCAATGAAATTAGACAAATTACAGAGGACCATTCTCTGGTTTATGAAATGTTCAAAGATGGAAAAATTACAAAAGAGGAAATTTATACCCATCCCAAGAAAAACGTTATAACAAGAGCGGTGGGCATTGAAGAAGAGCTGGAAGTTGATATTTACGAGCTTGCACGAGAGGAAGGCAAGGATTACTGCTTTTTGCTGTGTACAGATGGACTTACCAACATGGTTTTTGAGACCTACATACACAAGATATTCAAGGAAAATAATTTTGATGAAATAGGGAAAAGATTAATAGAAAAAGCTCTTGAAGCAGGCGGAATTGACAATATAACTGTTATCTATCTTTTGGTATAAAGAATAAAAGACGTGGTGAGGGTGATGATGCCGCATGGATGATTTTGTAATAGGCAACAGATATAAAGTTGAAGAGAAGTTAGGAAGCGGTGGAATGTCGGTTGTATACAAAGCCAAAGATGCAGTTTTGAATAGATATGTTGCCATAAAAGTTTTAAGGTCGGAATTTGCAACAGACGAGGAATTTTTGCAACGGTTCAGAACAGAAGCGCTGGCAGCAGCATCTCTTTCGCATCCCAACATTGTATCAATCTATGATGTTGGTGAGCAGGACGGGATGTACTACATAGTTATGGAATATGTAAATGGCAAAACTCTAAAAGAGTTTATGAAAGAAACGGGCAGGCTCAGCCCAAAAGATGCAACAACCATTGCTATACAGGTTTTGAGAGCTTTGGACCATGCCCACAAAAAAGGCATTGTGCACAGGGATATAAAACCTCAAAATATCTTGATTGATGAAAATGGAATTGTCAAAGTAACAGATTTTGGCATTGCACGAGCAGTTTCAACAGGCACCATTATAAACACAAATCTCACCATTGGTTCTGTCCATTATTTTTCGCCAGAACAGGCAAGAGGAGGATATGTAGATAACAGGTCTGACCTGTACTCTCTTGGAGTTGTACTTTATGAAATGGTGACGGGAGTTTTGCCATTTGATGGAGATACTCCGATTTCTATTGCGCTAAAACACCTGCAAGAACAGCCAATAAAACCTACACTTTATAATCCCAATATACCAAAAAGCTTAGAAGCAATAATCTTAAAGGCAATGCAAAAAGATATTTTGCTGAGGTATCAATCAGCCAGTGAGATGATTCAAGATTTGAAAAATTCGCTCATTGAACCAGAGGGTGATTTTGTCAAGATAGAGTCGCATGAAAATGCTGCTACCAAACAGTTTCAGCTTGAAAAGATAAAATCGGATAATACCTCAGTAGACCCCAAAAAAGAGTCAAAAGAAAAAAGAAAAGATTGGATTTATGTGGTAGCAGGAATTTTAACTGCCCTTATTATTGTTGCAATAGGGTGGCTAATATTTTATAATGCTATTGGGAAAAGCTTGACTTATCAAGAAGATAATATAACAATGCCAGACCTTGTAGGCTTTTCAATTGATGATGCAAAGGCAAAACTTGATGAGCTGGGGCTAACATATACCATTGAAGAGCAAAACGACCCGGCTGAAAAAGGAACAGTCATCAATCAAGACCCTGCTGCAGGTATCAAAGTAAAAAAAGATACTACTGTCAAGCTAATAGTTAGCAAAGGACCAGAAATGGTCAAAGTACCTGATGTGGTTGGGCTCAATATCAAAGATGCTCAGATAGAGCTTGATAACAGTGGTTTGAGTGTTGAGATAAAGAAAGATTATTCTGACAAGCCAGTGGACACAGTTATTGAGCAGCAGCCTTCTGCAAACCAGCTCATAGAAAAAAATGGTACTGTAATTTTGACTGTAAGCTTAGGTCCAAAAATAGAAAAAGTAGTAGTTCCAGACGTTACAGGAATGAATATAGTTGATGCTAAGGATGTTTTACAAAAAAACGGACTTAACGTCGGGAACGTTACTTATAAAGAGGTCGCAGACAGAGAGTCTGATATTGTTATCAGTCAATCACCATCTTACGGGCAGCAGGTTGTAAAAGGAAGTACTGTTGATTTAATTGTGACTAAAAAGGTTGAGCCAAAAAGTACCACTAAGATAATTATAAAGACGGTAATTTTACCTTCTGATTTAGAAGAAGCGAATGTAAAAATAGTAGTTAGCTCAAATGGAAATGAGAGCATTGTATTTGATAGAATAGTAAAAAAAGAAGAAACTCCTTTGCAAGTTAAAATTCCTATCACTGGACCATCTACAATTAGGATGTATATAAACGACCAATTATCAACAGAGGAGACGGTGGAATAGCTATGCAGATAAATGGAGTGATTGGCAAACTAATTGCTGGATTTTATTATGTATATGATCATGATGGAAATGTATATGAATGCAGAGCACGAGGAGTTTTTAGAAAGGATGATATCACTCCGCTTGTAGGCGACAA
The DNA here is from genome assembly GCF_000166355.1 of Caldicellulosiruptor hydrothermalis 108. Lineage (NCBI taxonomy): Bacteria > Bacillati > Bacillota > Caldicellulosiruptorales > Caldicellulosiruptoraceae > Caldicellulosiruptor > Caldicellulosiruptor hydrothermalis. Next base: position 1,722,426 of record NC_014652.1, on the reverse strand, counting down.
TGTTGTTATTGTGGAGAAAAGCAAAGGTTCATATGTTATCGATAAGATTCTGCCAAGAAAAAATCAGCTTATCCGACCACCAATTGCAAATGTGGATATTGCCATTGTAGTGGTTGCGTCAGTTTCGCCAGAGGTATCTTTAATCGCACTGGATAAACTTTTAGTGAATGTGTTAAAAGAAAAAGTAAAGCCTGTGATTTGTGTAAATAAAATTGATTTGGATGATGAAAAGACATTTGAGATGATAAAACAACAGTACAGTGTGTTTGACGTGATAGGTGTGTCTGCAAAGACTGGAGAAGGTATTGATAAACTCAAAGATTATATTCAAGGAAGGATTTCAGTTTTTGCTGGTCAATCTGGTGTTGGAAAAAGTTCTATACTTAACTGTCTAATTCCGGGAGCTAATTTGAAAGTGGGTGAAATTTCAAAAAAGATTGAAAGAGGAAGACACACAACAAGGGTTGTAGAACTTTTACGTGCGGGGGAGGATACCTATATTGCAGACACGCCAGGTTTTAGTTCAATTGAGATAATGGGACTTTTAAGACATGAGCTCAAATATTATTACCCAGAATTTTATGATTTTGAAGGGTGCAGATTTCCAGGGTGCAACCACATATTTGAACCTGACTGTATGGTGAAAGCTGCAGTGACTGAGAGAAAAATAAATTTTGAAAGGTATGAGAGGTACAAACAGATATTTATGCAACTTCCTGCGCAAAAAGAGTATGATTAAAGGAGAGGATTAAAAGTTGCAGATAAAGATTGCACCATCTATTTTATCTTCTGATTTTGCAGATTTGAAAAATGAACTTAAAAAACTTGAGTTGGCTAAAGCTGATTTAGTCCATATAGATGTTATGGACGGAAACTTTGTGGACAATATCACAATTGGTGCTCCCGTGGTGAGCAGTCTCAGAAAGAACTCAACACTTTTTTTTGATGTACATCTAATGGTTTTACATCCTGAAAAGCATATTGAAAAATTTGTCCAAAGCGGAGCTGACAATATTACAGTCCACGCAGAGGCAACATACCACTTAGATGCCCTCATCAGCAAAATAAAAAGTTTTGGCAAAAAAGCAAGTGTTGCGCTAAATCCTGCAACGCCTGTATACATGATAGAAAATGTTCTTGGCATTGTTGATATGGTTTTAGTTATGACCGTAAATCCCGGATATGGAGGGCAAAAGTTTATACCATATACTCTAAAAAAGATTGAAATGTTGGCAAACCTTAGAGAAAAGGAAGGACTTTCGTTTGAGATAGAAGTTGACGGTGGTATTAATGAAGAGACAATTGTTGATTGTGTAAACGCAGGTGCAAACGTGATAGTTGCAGGTTCATATGTATTTGACAGTGGTGATGTTTCAAAATCTATTGAAATTTTGAGAAGTAAGGTCCAGAGTTTGAGGTAATAATTTTTGCGCTTCTTGTTAAAATAAAATTAAGGTGGTATAATATTTATAATCAGAGGTGCTGACATAAAGTGAATTAGCATGAGAGTGGGTATCCCCCACTCTTTAATATTGTTTATGGAGTTTTAGGTAGTAAAAAGCTTTAATCGAAGGGAGAAGGGTATTTCTCATGTCAAAGATAACAAAGAAAGTGGAAGAGCTTGTAAAACCTATTTTAGAAAGGTATGGCTTTGACTTGGTGGATATAGAATTTAAAAAAGAAGGTAAAAGTTATTTTTTGAGGGTATATATAGACAAACCCGGTGGGATTACAATAGATGATTGCCAGCTTGTCAGTGAAGAACTTTCTGAAAAGCTTGACATTGTTGACCCTATTCCATTTAGCTATTATTTAGAAGTCTCATCACCGGGTGTTGACAGACCCCTTGTCACTGACAGGGATTTTGTGAGAAACAGAGGAAGAGTTGTTGATGTGTTTTTGAATCAGCCTTTTTTAAACCGTACAAAGATTACAGGAGAGCTTGTGGAGAAGAATGAAAAATCCTTAGTTTTGATTGTGGATAAAGAGAAGATAGATATACCTGTTGAAAATATAAAGAAGGTAAAGCTTGCAATAAGATTTTAACTAAAGAATGAAAAGGGGGATTTAAAAAAATGCCAAAAAAAGAGCAAACTCTTGATTTTCAGGAGCTATTTTCGGCAATTGATGAGCTTGAAAGAGAATATAAGATAGAAAAAGATTACGTATACTCAGTTTTAGAATCAGCTCTTTTGACAGCTTATAAGCAGGTAAAAGGAATAAAAGACAAAAATCTTTCTAACGTTAAAGTTTCCATTGACCCAGAAAAGGGAAGTGTAAAAATTTATGAGTACAGAAAAGTTGTCGAGAATGTAAAAGATAGAAAAAGCGAAATTTCACTCGAGGATGCACAAAAAATTGATAAGCGGTATAAAGTTGGGGATATTGTAGCGATAGAAGTTCCCATTTCCCAGTTTAGCAGAAAGGCAGCAATGACAGTCAGGCAGACAGTTATAGGAAAGATACGAGAAAAAAGAAGAAGCATAATCTTCGAAGATTATTCTTCAAAAGTTGACAATATAGTGACGGGTGTTGTACAAAGAATTGATAAGAAAAACGTTATTGTAGAGATTGAGGGTGGAAAAGTTGAAGCAATCCTTCCTATGGAGGAACAGATACCCGGGGAGGAATACAAACCAGGAGTAATGATGAAGTTTTATATTACTGAGGTTAGAATTCCGCCCAAAGAAAAAGAGCCTATTGTTTATCTTTCAAGGACTCATCCAAATTTGATAAAAAGACTTATGGAGAATGAGGTGCCTGAAATACAAGAGGGTATAATTGAAATAAAAGCAATTGCAAGAGAGGCAGGTTCAAGGTCAAAGGTAGCAGTTTATTCTAACAGCTTGAAGGTTGACCCTGTTGGAGCTTGTATAGGTGAAAAGGGGATACGAATTCAGAATGTACTAAAGCACTTGAATGGTGAGAAGATTGACATTGTAAAGTGGAGCAGTGACATTGGTGAATTTATAAAGAATGCTCTCAGCCCTGCGGAGGTTGTCCATATTGATTTAAATTTAATTGAGAAAAAGGCGTTTGTCCTTGTTCCAAACAGCCAATTGTCTCTTGCGATTGGCAAGGGTGGACAAAACGCTCGGCTTGCAGCAAAACTGACTGGTTGGAAAATAGACATAAAGGGTAAAGATTGATTGGGGTGAAAATGTGCAAGAGTATATTCCTTATAGAAAATGTGTCGGTTGTATGTGCATAAAACCAAAAAAAGAGCTTTTGAGAATTGCCAAAACAGATAAAGGAGTTTTTATTGACTCAAAACAGAAAATGCCAGGAAGAGGAGCATATATTTGCAAAAATTTAGAGTGTTTAAAACTTGCTATGAAGAAAAAAGGATTAGAAAAATCGCTAAAAGTGAATATTCCAAAAGATTTTTACGAAAAGCTTGAAGAATTTTTAAAAGATTAGCAGTAAAAAGCTTTGATGCGGAGGTGTGGGAATGACTAATAAGCTTAGGATATATGAATTTGCAAAGCTTCTTGACATGCAAAATAAAGATTTAATGGATGTACTTAACAAGTTGAACATTGAGCACAAAAATCATATGAGTGCTCTTGAAGAAAATGATATAAATCTTGTACTTGAATATATTTTGCAAGAGAAGGACAAACAACAAGCTGAAAGAAGAGCAGAAAGAAAAACTGTTTCAAAGGAACAACAGATGCAAGAAAAGAGGCAAAAACCAGAAGACAGAAAACCACGAAAGTTTGATGAAAGGCCTCGTCATGAAAGAAAGGTAGAAGAAAAAGAAAGAAGCAGACAGCTGCGAGATGAAAGACAGAAAGATGAGAGATATAAAAAAGAAGATAAAGCAGCAAAGTCTGAGGCAAGAGACAAAACAGCAGTGCAAGAAAGTAGAAAAACTGTAGAGATTGAACTCAAGCAGGAAGTTGAGAAGAAACAGGTTTCCAAGCCAAAGTACGAGGTTGCAAAGGAGCAGAAAATAGAGAAGAAGTTTCAGGATAAGGCTCAAGCAAAACAGAAGCAGGAAAAGGCTCCAAAACACAGAAAACAGGCTTTTGCAATTGAAGAAGAACATCATGAAGAAGTGATATTGGATAGAGAAGAACTTGAAAAGGTTGACAGAGAAGTCGAAGATGCTCTTTTGGAAGAAGAATACTTGCAGGAAAAGCATGTCAGACGCGGTAGAAAAGAAAAACTAAAGAAGAAGTCAAAAGAGCAAAAAGAGGTTTTGAAACTACAGACAAAGCCAGCTCAAGAGGAGAAAAAAGAAGAGGTAATAAAGATACCAGAAAAGATTGTGGTTGGCGAGTTTGCAAACTTGATAGGAAAACCTGCGCCAGAGATTATCAAAAAGCTTATAATGCTTGGTGTGATGGCAAATATCAACCAGGAGATAGATTTTGATGTTGCATCTTTAATAGCCGAAGATTATGGGTTTAAAGTGGAAAAGGAGATTGTAAAGACTGAAGAAGAGATTCTTTTGGAAGATCAGGAAGACCCGCCAGAAAGCCTTGTTCCACGACCGCCTGTTGTGGTTGTAATGGGTCACGTTGACCATGGAAAGACATCTTTACTTGATGCTATAAGAAAAACTAATGTGACAGAAAAAGAAGCGGGTGGAATTACACAGCACATTGGTGCATCTGTTGTTGAGGTAAACGGCAGGAAGATAACATTTTTAGACACGCCTGGACATGAAGCGTTTACTGCGATGAGAGCAAGAGGTGCACAAGTTACTGATATAGCAGTGCTTGTAGTTGCAGCTGATGATGGTGTTATGCCACAGACAATAGAAGCTATCAATCATGCGAAAGCAGCAAATGTTACTATCATAGTTGCAATAAACAAGATTGATAAACCAGAGGCAAACCCTGAAAGAGTAAAGCAGCAGCTATCAGAATATGGACTTATTCCAGAGGAGTGGGGTGGAGACACAGTCTTTGTAAATGTCTCTGCAAAGAAAAAGATAGGTATTGACCATCTGCTTGAAATGATTTTGCTTGTTGCAGACCTTATGGAGCTCAAAGCAAATCCAAACAGACCTGCACGCGGCAGAGTAATTGAAGCAAAACTTGACAAAGGTAGAGGACCTGTTGCAACAGTATTGATTCAGAAAGGGACATTAAAAGTAGGGGATTATGTTGTTGTTGGAAACACTTGGGGAAGAATTCGGGCAATGATGGACGACAAAGGTCAGAGAATAAAGGAAGCAGGGCCTTCCATGCCTGTTGAGATTTTGGGACTTGAAGACGTGCCCATTGCAGGTGACGAGCTTGTATGTGTGAAAGATGAAAAGACAGCAAAGACGGTTGCACAGATAAGGCAGGAAAAGCTCAAAGAAGAAAAGATGCAAAGCACAAAGATATCCCTTGATGAGCTTTTTGAAAGAATTCAAAAAGGCCAGTTGAAAGAGTTAAGGGTTATTATAAAAGCTGATGTTCAAGGGTCGGTGGAAGCCTTAAAATCTGCTGTTGAAAGACTTTCAAACGACAAGGTTACTGTCAAGGTCATACATGCCGCTGTTGGTGCAATTACTGAGTCAGATGTCACCTTGGCTTCCGCATCTGATGCTATTATAATAGGATTTAATGTCAGACCAGAGGTTGGTGCAATGTCACTTGCTGAAAAAGAAAAGGTTGATGTGAGGATGTATAGGATAATCTATGATGTAATAAATGACATTGAAGCTGCTATGAAAGGACTACTTGAGCCTGTCTATAAAGAAGTAGTAATAGGACATGCAGAAGTAAGGCAGATATTCAAATCATCTGCAGTTGGCACAATTGCAGGATGTTATGTTCTGGACGGCAAGATAACAAGGACAGCAAACGCGCGAATTATTCGTGACGGTGTTGTTGTATATGAAGGAAAACTTGCGTCTCTCAAGCGATTTAAAGATGATGTCAGAGAAGTTGCAGCTGGGTATGAATGTGGTATGACCTTTGAGAAGTTTAACGATATAAAAGAAGGGGATATTGTGGAAGCATATGAAATGCAGAAAGTGGAAAACTAAATTATAAAAAGGTGAGGGGATCAGAATATGCAATTTGAAAGGTCAGACAGAGTTTCTGAAGAGATAAAAAAGGAACTGAGCGATATAATTCAACATGATCTCAAAGATCCTCGCCTTTGTGCAGAGCTTATAAGCATTGTAAAGGTGAACATGAGCAAGGATTTGAGACATGCAAAGGTTTATGTTAGCATATTTGACAAGGATAAAGAAAAGGTTGAAACTACAATGAAAGCGTTAGAAAATGCAAAACCTTATATTCGAAGAGAAATATCAAGAAGGATAAGCTTGAGATTTACTCCAGAGATAACATTTGAGCTGGACGACTCAATTGAGTATGGTGCACGAATTTCCCAGATTTTGAATCAACTAAATATTTCAAAAGAAGATGAAAACATTGAGGAAAGTGAAGGTGAAGAAGAAAATTGATAGAGAGCAAGATTATTCAGCAGCTTTTAGAATCAAATTCGATTGCTATTGTCTCGCACGAGAATCCTGATGGGGATTGCATCGGTTCAATGCTTGCACTTTATATGGCACTTAAAAGAAAAGGTAAAGATGCAAGAATGTTTCTAAAGAATAATGTTCCAAAGAATTTGAGGTTTTTACCTGCGGCAGAAAAAATAGAGGTGGTAGACAAAATTGACGAAAAATTTGATATTCTTATCCTACTTGATACAGGTGAGCTTGAGAGGACAGGAATTGAAAACATTGAAAATTGTTATTCAAAGCTAATAAATATAGACCACCATGTGACAAGCGAAGGGATAGGAGATCTGTTTTATATAAATTCTTCCTCTGCTGCAACAGGTGAAATTATATACCAGATTGTCAAACTTATGGGTATTGACAATGACAAAGAAATTGCAACCTGTCTTTACACAAGTATTTTTACCGACACAGGAGGATTTAAATATTCAAACACTACTTCAATAACCCATCAGATTGCAGGTGATTTAATAAATACTGGGATTGACTTTGTGTATATCATCAACAAGGTATTTGATGAGATGAGCCTTTCAAAGTTCAATCTTTTGAAAGATGTTTTGCAGACGTTAGAGCTTTTTGAGGGAAACAAGATTGCTTTTTTGACAGTGACAAGAGAGATGCTAAAGAAAAATGGTGCGTCACGAGATGAGACAGAAAACATTATAAATTTTGCAAGAAACATTGAAGATGTTGAAGTAGCTGCAATATTTATTGAGGAAGAAGACAAAATAAAGGTGAGTTTGAGGTCGAAATACTATATTGACTGTGCCCAGGTTGCCAAGGAATTTGGCGGAGGCGGACATGTCAGGGCAGCTGGGTTTTCAAGTAGAAATGCTTCTTTAGATGCTGTAAAGGAAAACCTACTAAAAAGATTAAAAAGTGATCTGAGATGAATGGAGTTTTGCTTGTTGACAAACCAGTAGGTATTACCTCACATGATGTTGTTGAATTTGTCAGGAAAGTCTTCAATGTGAAAGCTGGGCATGCAGGAACACTCGACCCGTTTGCAACTGGCCTTTTGGTCATTTTGCTGGGGGAGGCTACAAAGCTTTCTTCTTTCTTTACAAGCCAAAAAAAAACATATATAGCAACAATGCAGTTTGGTATAAGGACAGATACACTTGATATAACTGGTAAAATCAAAGAAAAAAATAATTTGATTGTTGAAGAAAAAGAGATAGAAGAATGTTTTAAAAATTTAAAAGGAGAAATTGAGCTTGATGTTCCAATTTTTTCTGCAAAGAAGCTGAGGGGTAAAAAACTCTATGAGTATGCACGAAAAGGAATAAATATTGAAATTCCAAAGGTGAAGAGTATCATATATAATATAGAGATAATCAACTTTTCATATCCGTATCTTGAATTTAAAGTTCAGTGTAGCCATGGAACGTATATAAGAAGTTTAGCTGAAAAGATTGCAGAAAGTCTTTCTACTGTAGGTTTGCTTTCTGAGCTAAGAAGGATAAGAAGTGGATTTTTTGATTTAAAAGATGCAGTGTTACTTAGTGATATTAGGACAGAAAGTATAATTCCTGTGTGCAGACTATTTAAAAATGAGATAAAAGTAGGCAGAAAAACATATAAGAAGATTTTAAATGGGAATCCACTTGTAAACCAGGATATAGAAGATATTATAGATATTGACACTGTATTTGCAGACTTTTATAAAATTTGGGTTGATAAGGTTGTCTTTATATACAAAAGAGAAAAGGATGTATTCAAATATATTTTAAAGGTGGAAACTGCAGATGAATGTTTATGAGATTGTAGAAAAAAGACACGATAGCCCAGCTGTTGCCCTTGGATTTTTTGACGGCTTTCATATAGGTCATAAAAGGCTGTTTGAGGTTTTAGATGCAAATTCCAGGGGTAGAAAGAAAGTTGTTTTTACTTTTAAAAATCATCCTGACAACCTTCTTGGTTTTGATACAAAGTATATACTTACAAACGAGGAAAGATTAGAATTTTTCAGAAATTATGGCATAGATGATGTGTATTTTATAGAATTTAATAAAAAGATAATGCAGATGGATAAAGATAGGTTTATTGAGGAAATTCTAATTGATAAGTTAAATGTATCAGTGGTAGTTGTAGGGTATGACTTTACGTTCGGATACATGGCAGAGGGAGATAGCAAGTATCTGTGTGAAAAACTTCACCAGTTTGGTCGAAAGTGTATAGTGATTGACCCGGTGATGTACCAAGAGCATGTTGTGAGCAGCACGCTTATCCGAAGGTTAATACTTGAGGGGAACATAAAACTTGCAAATTGCATGCTTGGCTTTCACTTTTTCATTAGTGGTACTGTAAAAAGAGGTAACAGGTTGGGGAAAAAGATGGGTTTTCCAACCATTAACATAAAATTTGATAAAGAAAAGGTAGTACCAAGGAAAGGTGTATATGTCACAAATACAATTATTGATGATAAGAGGTATCTTTCCATAACCAATGTGGGCACAAACCCCACTGTTTCAGCCTCAGAAAATATAAAGATAGAGACACACGTATTGGGTGTTGATAAGGACATGTATGGCAAGCGAGTTAAAATAGAATTTATCGATTTTGTGCGTGAAGAGAAAAAATTTTCAAATATAGATGAACTTAAAAACCAAATAGCGCAAGATGTTGAGTACGTAAAAGCTTTATTTTGAAAAGCAAGTATATAGACATAAGCGAAGATTTTTGCTACAATATGCTATGTGCTAACCTGAGTCATTGTCAGAGGATGCTCCCAGCCTTTGACAAAGATTCAGGCATTTTTGGAGGAAAGGGAGGTGTAAAAAGATGCTCACAAAACAGCAGAAGGAAGAAATCATCAAAAAGTATCAGCTTCATGAATCTGATACGGGTTCGCCAGAGGTACAGATTGCGCTTTTGACAGAAAGAATTAACAGGCTCAACGAACACCTTCAGGTTCACAAAAAGGATTTCCATTCAAGAAGAGGCCTTTTGAAGATGGTAGGTCAGAGAAGGAAACTTCTCAATTACCTCAAAGAGTATGACATCAACAGGTATCGTGAGCTTATAGAAAAGTTAGGACTGAGAAAATAATTGGCAGAATAAGTGGAGCGGTATTATTCCGCTCCATTATTTTAGAAAGAGGTGGTAGGGATTGGAGAGTAAAATTTATAAAATGGAACTTGCTGGAAGAGAGCTCAGCTTTGAGATTGGAAAATACGCTCTTTTGGCAAACGGGGCTGTGCTTGCAAGATATGGTGACACAGCTGTGCTTGTCACTGCATGTGCTTCTGAAAAGCCCAGAAAAGGTATAAACTTTTTCCCTCTTACAGTTGACTATGAAGAGAGGCTGTACTCTGTTGGTAAAATTCCAGGTGGATTTATAAAAAGAGAAGGTAAACCGTCCGAGAAAGCAATTCTTTCTGCAAGGCTAATAGACAGACCTATAAGACCGCTTTTCCCAAAGGATTTTTATCATGATGTCTCTGTTATAGCTACAGTACTGTCAGTTGACCCTGACAATCCACCGGATGTTCTCGCAATGCTTGGTTCATCTGTTGCACTGTCAATCTCTGATATACCATTTGAAGGACCGACTGGTTCTGTGCTTGTCGGGTATGTGGATGGTAAAATTGTCATAAACCCTACGGCTAAGGAAAGAGAAGTGAGCAAACTTCATCTTGTTGTGTCGGGGACAAAAGACAGGGTGATGATGATAGAAGCTGGTGCGAAAGAAGTTCCTGAAGATATAATGCTTGAGGCTATCATGACAGCACAGGAAGAGATAAAGAAGATTGTTGAGTTCATAGAAGGAATAGTAAGAGAAGTTGGAAAACCTAAGATGGAATATCAAAAGAGGATTGTGCCTGAAGAGATAAAACAAAAGGTACGTGAGATTGCATATGACAAGGTTTATCAGTATGTGCAGATACCCGACAAGATTGAGAGGGATAAGAAGCTTGATGAGCTCAAAGAAGAAGTGTTCAAGGCTTTCGAAGGTGAGACAGAAGAAACTCTTTTACTTGTGGATGATGCGCTTTATAACCTTGAAAAAGAGATTGTCAGAAAGATGGTTGCAGAGGAAGGAAAACGCCCTGATGGCAGAAAATTTGACGAGATAAGACCTCTTTATGCTGAGGTTGGTATTTTGCCAAGAACACATGGTTCTGCGCTGTTCAAAAGAGGTTACACTCAGGTTTTGACAGTTGCAACTCTTGGTACAAAAGGTGAGATGCAGTTTTTAGACGGTCTTGAAGAAGAAGAGGCAAAAAGGTATATGCATCATTATAACTTCCCACCATTTTCTACAGGTGAATCAAAACCTGTAAGAGGTCCGGGAAGAAGAGAGATAGGACATGGGGCATTAGCTGAAAGGGCACTTGAACCTGTCATTCCTTCGGAAGATGAATTCCCTTACACCATTCGACTTGTATCTGAAGTTTTGACATCTAACGGTTCAACGTCACAGGCAAGTGTATGCGGCAGTACTCTTGCGCTTATGGATGCCGGTGTGCCAATCAAAGCGCCTGTTGCAGGAATTTCTATCGGCCTTATTACAAAAGACGACGGCAGTTTTATTTTACTTACTGACATTCAAGGTATAGAAGACTTCTTTGGAGATATGGACTTTAAGGTAGCAGGAACCAGAGAAGGTATTACTGCCATTCAGCTTGACATAAAAATCCATGGACTTACAAGAGAAATTATCGAAAAGGCACTCTATCAGGCAAGAGAAGCACGACTGAAGATTTTAGATTTTATGCAAACTGTAATTGACAAGCCAAGAAGCGAGCTTTCACCTTATGCTCCAAAGATATTCAAAACTACAGTTGACCCTGAAAAGATTCGAGACATAATTGGACCAGGTGGAAAGATGATAAATAAAATCATCGCAGAGACAAACGTAAAGATTGATATAGAACCCGATGGAAGAATATTTGTTGCAGCACCTGATGATATCTCTGGTAACAGGGCAATAAGCATGATTGAGGGAATCGGTCGCGAGATTGAGGTTGGGCAATTTTTCCTTGGCAAGGTGACAAGAACTGCATCTTATGGAGCATTTGTTGAAATATATCCTGGCAAAGAAGGACTTGTGCATATATCTCAGTTAGATGAGAGAAGATTAAAATCTGTAGACGAAGTTGTAAAAGTTGGAGATTTGGTGCTTGTAAAGGTAATAGGGATTGACAAGCTTGGCAGACTTTCACTTTCACGAAAAGAAGCACTGAACGTAACATACTCAAGAAAAGCAAAATAAAAGAAAGCATAAACCATTTGCAAGTGGCTTATGCTTTCTTTTGTTTTTACTTTACTTTTTATTGAGAGCTGAGAACACCCAGTTAAATGATGTGACAAGCATTATTGCCACTGCAATTGAACCTGCAATCAGCAGAGTTTGCATACCTGTTTTGATAGCAAGTTCAAACTGGCTTTTGAGAAGTGCTGTCATTGTATTATACATGCCAGCTCCTGGCACAAGTGGTATCAATCCCGGGATAAGAAAAATTGGCACAGGATTTTTGAGAAATCTTGCAAATATTTCTGACAGCACATTTATGACAAGCGCTGCGAAGAAAACGGATAAAATTTGAGAAAATCCAAATCGCAGCAGCAATAAATTGACAAGCCAGCCGCACATTCCATTTATTCCACAGTACAGCAGACTTTTGCGTGGTGAGTTTGTAAGAATGGCAAAAGAAAAACTTACAATAAACGCTGAAGTTAGCTGAAACACCAAACTTCTTTCCAACATTTTTTCCTCCTTTTGAGATTTATCTAAAAAGACTGAGCGCAATACCGGCTCCTGTTGCAATGAACACAGCTATTAAAAAAGCTTCAACTCCTCTTGCAACCCCGGATAAAAGATCACCTGCAATAGTGTCTCTTATTGCGTTAGTAATTGCAACACCTGGTGTCATTATCATTACAGAACCAATGATTATTTTATCTAAATGAATACCTATATTGAGATTTACTGTAATGATAGCTATCAAAGCAGTTATAGCTCCTCCAATGATGTAAGAGATAAAATAAGAAAAGTTTTTGGAATTCATAAAATTCAAAATGGTTTGAGTGACAAAACCTACAAAAAAAGCTGAAATTGCATCTCTAAGTTTCCCTCCAAACAAAATTGTGGAAAAACAACACACAAGTGCTGCTGCAAATGGTAGCAAATAGGAAGCATATCCTTTTTTATTTTTAATCTTATTCAAGATTTCAATTGCTTGATCGTAAGTGTAATCATGGATTTGAAAATCGCGGGAAAACTGATTTACAAGTGAGATTTTATTAAGATCAATTGTTCTACTTTTAATTCTTTTTGAGACAGTAACGAGATTATTATTTTCATCTGCAACTGTTGCTACAATTACAGTTGGTATTACAAAACTTTCGGCAAACTTTAATTTTCCTTTTGAGCATATTCTAACCATTGTATCTTCCACTCTGTGCGTTTCAGCACCGTTTGTAAGCATTATCTCACCTGCTAAGAGCGCAATCTCTATAAGTTGTTTCGAGCTCATCATTTTTAGTAGATAGCCTCCATCTTCTTGATTTTTCACAGTAAGATTATATAGTATTTGTTGTTGTGTGTGAACATTAAACTTTGTGCACAAATATGTTCAAATGGTTGACTTTTAAAATTGGGCTAAAATATAATATACACAAAGAAAAAATTGATGTATAATCATAAAGTATGAACGTTCGAATATCTTTGCAACAAAACATTCGGAAAGGGAGATGAAAATGTACTTTTACGATTTAGTGAAAGGCACTGACCCAGAAATAGCTGAGGCAATAAAGAGCGAGCTTAAAAGACAGCAGAATAAAATTGAGCTTATTGCATCTGAGAACTTTGTTTCAAGCGCAGTAATGGCAGCAATGGGTTCACCTTTGACAAATAAATATGCAGAAGGATATCCAGGAAGAAGATATTATGGTGGATGCGAATATATCGATGTTGTTGAATCTATAGCAATTGAGAGAGCTAAAAAGCTGTTTGGAGCTGAACATGCTAATGTTCAGCCGCACTCAGGTGCACAGGCAAACATGGCTGTGTATTTTGCGGTATTAAATCCGGGCGATACTATCCTTGGAATGAATCTTTCGCATGGTGGACATCTGACTCATGGCAGCCCTGTGAACTTTTCAGGAAAACTTTACAATATTGTTTCATATGGAGTTGACCCTGAGACAGAAACAATTAACTATGATGAAGTTTTAAAACTTGCAAAGGAGCACAGACCAAAACTTATCTTGGCAGGCGCATCGGCGTATCCGAGAGTAATCGATTTTAAAAAGTTCAGAGAGATAGCTGATGAAGTGGGAGCTTATTTGATGGTAGATATGGCTCACATTGCTGGGCTTGTTGCTGCAGGGCTTCATCCATCACCTGTTGAATATGCTGATTTTGTTACAACCACAACACACAAAACGCTCAGAGGTCCACGTGGTGGCCTTATTCTTTGCAAAGAGAAGTATGCAAAATTAATTGATAAGACCATTTTCCCTGGCATTCAAGGTGGACCGCTTGAACATGTAATAGCTGCAAAAGCTGTTGCTCTCAAAGAAGCTATGACAGAAGAGTTCAAAAACTACCAGGTTCAAATATTGAAAAATGCAAAGGCTCTGAGTACAAGACTTATTGAAAGAGGATTCAGACTTGTGAGTGGTGGAACTGATAATCATTTAATGTTGGTAGATTTGAGAAATAAAGGCATTACAGGGAAAGATGCTGAAAAGATATTGGATGAGCACAATATAACATGTAACAAAAACGCAATTCCTTTTGATACCCAAAGTCCAATGATAACAAGCGGGATAAGACTTGGGACGCCGGCTGTTACAACCCGAGGGTTTAAAGAAGAGGATATGATTGAGGTTGCAGATATCATCCATGATGCTTTGACAAATTCTGATACCAAAGAGAATATTTTGAGCAGGGTGAAAGCTCTTTGCGAAAAACATCCTTTGTATAAAGAATTTGATGAATAAGCTTAAGGTGAATTAAAATGGACTTTTTCCAATATCTTGGTGAAAAGAGGTTGAAAAAAGAATCACCTCTTGCTTACAAGCTCAGACCCAAACGCCTTGAGGAAATTATAGGACAGGAGCATATTTTAAGCCCGGGCAAACCTCTTTATAACCTGATTAAGAATGATAGACTTACTTCAATAATTCTCTATGGGCCGCCTGGGACTGGGAAAACTACAATTGCACATGTGATTGCTAACGCTACAGGCAAGACTTTCAAAACCATAAATGCTACAATTGCAGGTGTAAACGATATAAAGAAGATTATAGAAGAAGCCAAGATTGAGTTTTCTCAAACAGGTAGAAAGACAATTCTCTTTATTGACGAGATACACAGGTTTAACAAACTTCAGCAGGATGCACTTTTGCCTTCTGTAGAAGAAGGAATAATAATCTTGATTGGGGCAACAACCGAAAATCCTTTTTATGAAGTCAATAAAGCGCTTGTGTCAAGGTCTTTGGTATTTGAGCTTTTTCCACTTAAAGAGGAAGATATATTAAAGATTATTGAAAGAGCAATTTCGGATAAAGAAAATGGACTTGGTGAGCTGAATATCCAAATAGAAGATGATGCTAAAAAGCTAATAGCAAAGCTCTCAGGTGGAGATGCAAGGGTTGCTTTAAACATCTTAGAAGCTGTAGTGTATTCTTCTCAAGCTCAAGACGACGGCAAGATTTATATTTCCCAGGAATCTGTCATAAATCTTTCAAATAGGAAAACAGCATTGTACGATGCTACAGGAGATATGCACTACGACACCATTTCTGCGTTTATAAAAAGTGTAAGAGGGTCTGACCCGGATGCAGCACTGTTTTACTTGGCAAAGATGCTTGACAGTGGAGAGGATATAAAGTTTATCGCAAGAAGACTTATAATATTGGCAGCAGAAGACATTGGTTTGGCAGACCCGATGGCGCTCACAATCGCAGTTTCTGCAGCAATGGCATGTGAATTTGTGGGAATGCCTGAAGCAAGAATTATTTTGTCTGAGGCGACGATCTATCTTGCATGTGCTCCAAAAAGCAACTCTGCATATTTGGCAATTGAAAGGGCGTTAGAAGATGCTAAAAATGTGAGTATAAAAAGTATTCCTATGCACCTTAGAATGGCAACACAGGGAGAAGAAAAGCTCGGACATGGCATTGGGTACTTGTATCCTCATGACTATAAAAATCACTGGGTTTCTCAACAGTATCTACCTGATGAGCTTGTTGGCAGAAGATACTATTTTCCAACTGAGATGGGAAAAGAAAAGTTTATAGCTGAATTTATTAAGAAGTTGAAAGAACAGTTTGATAGCTAAAAAATCAAAATTTGCACGCACAAAAAGAGCGTGAGAGGAGAAAATAAAAAATGGATATAAAAACGCTTGCTTTACAGCTTCACAGACAACACAAAGGAAAGATTGCCCTCAAAAGCAAAGTTTGTGTAAATAATCAGTATGACCTTAGCATATATTATACACCCGGTGTTGCAGAACCTTGCAGAGAGATCGCAAAGAATAAATCTCTTGTGTATGAGTATACATCTAAATCCAACTGGGTTGCAGTGGTAACAAATGGTACAGCTGTTTTGGGTTTGGGAGACATTGGTGTGGATGCCTCTTTGCCTGTTATGGAAGGCAAGGCAATTTTGTTTAAACAGTTTGGCGGAGTTGATGCATTCCCCATATGCATAGCTTCAAAGGATGTTGATGAGATTGTAAAGACAGTAAAGCTTATTGAAACATCTTTTGGAGGGATAAACTTAGAGGATATAGGTGCACCAGCATGCTTTGAGATTGAACAAAAGCTAATAGAAAGTCTTGATATTCCTGTGTTTCATGACGACCAGCATGGAACTGCTGTGGTAGCACTGGCTGCTTTGATAAATTCTTTCAAAATTGTAGGGAAAAGAATATCAGATGTAAAAATAGTCATAAACGGTGCTGGTGCTGCCGGAATTGCAACTGCAAAGCTTTTATTAAAGTATGGAGCAAAAAATATTGTTGTTTGTGATAAGCACGGGACCATATATGAAGGAAGAGAAGAAGATATGAATAAGTACAAAGAAGAAATAGCAAAAATTACTAACAAAGAAGGAATAAAAGGTTCGCTACACAGAGCAATTGAAGGTGCTGATGTATTTATTGGTCTTTCTGTTGCAAATGTTCTGGATGAAGATGATATCAAAAAGATGTCAAATGATGCAATTGTGATGGCAATGGCAAATCCGATACCAGAGATTATGCCAGATATTGCAAAAAGGGCAGGAGCAAGGATTGTTTGCACAGGAAGGTCTGATTTTAATAACCAAGTCAATAACGTGCTGGCATTTCCAGGTATTTTTAGAGGAGCGCTTGATGTCATGGCAACAAGGATAACAGATGAGATGAAGATAGCAGCTGCAGAGGCTATAGCTAAGGTTGCAGAGGAAGAACTTTCAGAAGATTATGTAATTCCAAAGCCTTTTGACAAGAAAGTAGCCTTTGAGGTGGCTTTAGCAGTTGCAAAAAAGGCAATGGAACAAAAGGTTGCTCGGATGTATCTGAATGATGATGAGCTTACATCAAGGATTTTGTCTATGTTAAGTATATAAAGAGTCAAGAACAGAGTTAGGTAAAATTTTACTGCCTAACTCTGATTTTTTATTTTCTCATTCTGATCATTGTAAATAGAAACATTGTCTTTAATCAACAATGTCACTATTGACAAAGTAGTGTTGGACTTTTAAAATAAAAGGTGTCAGGTTAAACGTCATCTCTTGCAATTAACTTCCCCAGACAGAAGTTAATAGAATATAAGTACAAGAAATGAGAAGTCAGTAGACAAGGAGGGAAAAGAGTGCCTGGGTCACTTGATGAGTTTTTAAAGGGAAAGTCTATTATTGAACTTAGAGAAATAGCAAAAAGTCTGGGTATTCAAAAATATTCTCTGCTCAAAAAAGGTGAATTGATGGAAGCTATTAAAAATTTTCTGGGAAGTTCGGAAGAAGATGCGACAGTTCTTGAGGGCATAGGTAAAAAAGAAAAAGGTAGAAGAGGAAGAAAGAAGAAATCAGAAACTGCAGAAGTTCAGCAGACTTTTGAATTAAAGAGCGAGGAGCAAGAATCAAAGCTTGAAGAGACTGAAGAGAAGGAAGAGGCAAAACCAAGTGAAATGGAAAATAAAGAAGAAGATAACATAAAAGAGCAGTCTTTGTCGGAGCACATACAAAAAGAAGAAGAAAAAACTGAAATGCCAACAGATGTTAGTTTGAATGAGGAGAAAAAAGAAGAGAGTAAAGTAATAGAGTTAAAACCTAAAAAAGAAGAAAAAAGAGAGGATAAGATGCAGATAGAAATTCCACCAGAATTGAAAGAACTTGAAGGTAAAGTGGAGATAGGCGGTATAGGAGAAGGAGTTTTGGAGATAATTTATGAGCCTGGTGGCGGTGGCGGTTACGGATTTTTGCGCGATGATTCGTTTGTTCCTGGCCCCAACGACATATATGTTTCGCCATCTCAAATCAGAAAATTCAATCTCAAAACCGGAGATAAAATTAGAGGTCCCATTAGACTTCCAAAAGAAAATGAGAAGTTTGCAGGACTTTTGTATGTTCAGAGCGTCAACGATATGAAACCAGAAGAAGTTGCAAAACGCACTCCTTTTGAAGACCTTACCCCTATTTTCCCAAACAAAAGAATAATTTTGGAAAATAAAAATGAGCCTAAGGATTTAGCGGTAAGACTCATAGACCTTATTGCGCCAATTGGAAGAGGCCAGAGAGGATTAATTGTAGCACCACCAAAAGCAGGTAAAACTACACTATTAAAGAAGATAGCAAATAGTATTCTGACAAACTATGATGATTTGCATTTGATTGTACTGCTCATCGATGAAAGACCTGAAGAGGTCACTGATATGCAAGACTCAATAAAAGCAGAGATACATTACTCAACATTTGATGAAACTCCGGAACACCACATAAAAGTTGCTGAAATGGTTTTAGAAAGGGCTATGAGACTTGTTGAGTGTAAAAGAGATGTTGTCATATTGCTGGATAGTTTGACAAGGCTTGCACGTGCTTATAACTTGGTTGAACCACCTTCTGGCAGAACACTTTCTGGCGGTCTTGACCCGAACGCTCTTCACAAACCTAAAAAGTTTTTTGGTGCTGCAAGAAACCTTAAAGAAGGTGGTAGTCTTACTATCCTTGCAACAGCATTGATTGAAACAGGGTCACGAATGGATGATGTTATATTTGAAGAGTTCAAGGGTACTGGCAACATGGAGTTGCACCTTGACAGAAAACTTTCTGAAAAACGAATATTCCCAGCTATTGATATAAACAAGTCAGGGACGCGAAGAGAAGAACTTTTGCTGTCTGAAGAAGAAAAAGCAGCTGTTGATGCTATCAGAAGAGCACTTTCTAACTTTGGAACAGCAGAAACCACAGAGAGAATTATAAGTATGCTTTCCCAAACAAAGTCAAATGAAGAATTTATAAGAAAAATATTACAAAATTTAAGATAAAAATAGAAAGTAATTTTAAAAAAAATTGAGATTTGAACAAATCCAATTGATATTTTGGAGAAAGTAGCTGCTATTTTGCTCAAAATAGCAGCTACTTTTTTATTTCTGAGCGTTTTTTTTGAATTTCACAAATATGCGGAATTTGGAATACACTGATTTTGAGGAGGTGAAAAGGATGAAAGTATGTGTAGACCCAGGTCATGGCGCGAAAGACCCCGGAGCAATAGGGAAAAACAACACCAGAGAAAAAGATATAACACTTGCAATTGCTAAGAAGTTAAAATTCATCTTGGAAGATGGAACAAGTGCCAAAGTGATTTTGACAAGAGACTCTGATATTTTGCCGTGGGGAGAAAAAGGTGTTAAAGAGGACTTAAAAGCAAGGTGTGATATAGCAAACAAGAATTTAGTGGACATTTTTGTCAGCATTCATTGCAACAGCAGTAAAAATGAATCTGCAAGAGGTGTAGAGACTTTTTATTACAAAACCAGCCAGAGAGGATTTTTGCTGGCCATTGAGGTACAAAAAAGCATAGTTGAGTCAATTAAAACCATAAATCGCGGAGTTAAATTTGCAGACTTTTTTGTGCTGAGAGCTACCAAAATGCCTGCAATCTTAATAGAGTGCGGTTTTTTGAGCAATCCTGAAGAAGAAAAGATGCTAAATAATCAAAATTACCAGACTCAAATTGCGTTAGCAATTGCAAAGGGAATTGTGAATTATCAAAAAAATATTGATAAAGCATAAAAAATGCTGTATTCTTATAATTAAAAATAGAGCCAAGAATAAGTTGGCTCTTTTTGTTTTACAACATAAATAGTTGGAAAGGAATGAATTTTTTTGAACATAAAAGAGTATACTGATTTTCTTCGCATAAGTGGAGTAGAGATTAATTTTGACGCAACATTTTTTAGCGGGCAATGTTTTAGATGGAAAAAGGCAGAATGTGGATACATAGGAGTTGTAAATAGAAAAATAGTTTTAGTATATCCGCAGGATAACAATACTTTTGATATATACAACTGTTCACCTGACGAGTTTAAAAAATTTTTTTACTGGTATTTTGACTTGGACAAAGACTATGATTTGATTTTGAAAGAGCTTTCTGAGCATGATGAGATTTTGAAAAAAGCAGTTGAGAAGTACAGAGGGATGAGACTTTTAAATCAAGAACCTTTTGAATGTATGATTTCTTTTATTATATCTCAGAATAACAACATAAAAAGAATTCAAATTCTGGTGGAAAGACTTTGCCAGGCTTATGGGGAAAAAATAGAATACAGAGGATTTTCTTCTTGGACATTTCCAGAAATTGAGGATTTAAAAAAGATCTCAACAGAAGAATTAAAACGCTTAGGGTTAGGTTATAGAGCGGAGTATATCAAAGATGCAATTGCTAAATTAGATGAAGGTAAAATAGACTTTGAAAGTCTTGAGTCTTTGAGTTCTGATGAAGCAAGGAAGATTTTAAAAACGGTAAAAGGAATAGGAGACAAGGTTGCTAATTGTATATTGCTTTACTCATTGCAAAAGTATGATGTGTTCCCTGTGGATGTGTGGGTGAAGCGTGCCTTGAGAGAATATTATGGAATTGAAAATATAAAACAGCTGAGGCAGTTTATAAAGTCGTTTGGAGAACTTGCTGGGTATGCGCAGCTTTTTTTATTTCACTACATTAGAAATAGCGATAAATAAACTCAAGGTGACAAATGGAGGTAAATTGCTGTGACGCTTTATAAACTGATTATTTTGAGCATAGCTCCTTCTTTGTTCATAGCTCTTTATATCTATTTTAGGGACAAATTCGAAAAAGAACCTCTTCATCTTCTTTTGAAAACGTTTGTATGGGGGATACTTATTAGCTCTATTGTTGTGCCAATTGAATATTTTTTAATGGCATATGGGAGTATTTCTGCCTCAAGCAGACTCTCATTTATTGCATTTGAAGCATTTATTGTTGCAGGCCTTACAGAAGAGTATTTCAAAAGGCTTGTTGTGCTAAGAGTGGCTTTTGACACTCCTCATTTTAACCAGCCATTTGACGGAATAGTTTATAGTGTATTCTCTGCAGTTGGATTTGCTGCAATAGAGAATGTAGGGTATGTGTATCAAGCTTTTCAAGCCTCATATGATGCTGCAGTTTCAGTTCTTGTTCTAAGAGGTGTGATGGCAGTACCTGCACATGCTATGTTTGGAATTGTAATGGGATACTAT